>NZ_JBITUI010000002.1:0-1005239 GCF_044542375.1 Pseudomonas sp. NPDC078700 | reverse complement strand
TTTAAGCTAACTTCTTGTTTTCTAAGAAGTTTTCCGAGAGGTCTACGCCGGAAGAGGTGCGCATTATAGGCACCTCAGATTTGCCGTCAAGGGTTTATTGCGGATTTATTACTGGATTAGCTGATTTAGTTCGAATACGCGGTAAAAGCCTTGCTATAGCCGGCACACGCAAGAGCATCAGAGTAGCCCCAATCAGAGCATAGAGACTCCACTCCTTGAGATCGGCACGCACGATCCAAAGCATGTGCAGCAGCCCCAACGCCAGAATCCCATAAACCGCGCGGTGCAACTTCTTCCAGCGCCGTCCCAGCCGCCGCTGGCTATAGCGGTTAGAGGTTACCGCCAATGCTAACAATCCAAGGAAACCAAGTGCCCCTACTATTATATAAGGACGCTTACGCAACTCGACGCCCAACTGCCCCCAATCAAGCCCAAGGACAAATACGCAATAGGCGCTCAGGTGCAGCACTACAAAGGCAAAACTCCAAAGACCAAGTTGCCTGCGGGTAATAATCCAACCCGACCAACCCGTAACCTTTTGCAGCGGCGTCATCGACAAGGTAATAAACAGTAGAACCAATGTCCCTAAGCCGAGCCTATCGACCAGCGTTTTACCGGGATCAGGGCCCAACGCGAAAGTCCAAGCCTCATATAGCCAGTAGAGCGGTACCGCAGCAATCACGATAAAAACCATCAAACGCCAAAGCGGGTAGCGCATCAGTAGTTAACCTTCAGATCCATACCGCTGTAGAGCGATGCGACTTCGTCGCCATACCCATTAAACATCAAGGTGTCGCGCACATTAGGGCTAAACAGGCCACTTGGCAGGCGTCGCTCACGTGCTTGAGTCCAGCGGGGGTGATCAACCTTTGGATTAACGTTGGCGTAGAAACCATATTCATCGGCAGCAATCGACTGCCAGGTACTTTTCGGCTGCTCCTCAACCAAACTAATACGTACTATCGACTTGATGCTTTTAAAGCCGTACTTCCAAGGCACGACCAAACGCAGCGGCGCACCATTCTGATTTGGCAGTACCAGGCCATACATGCCGACAGCCAGAATCGCCAAAGGATTCATCGCCTCATCGAGGCGCAAGCCTTCAATATATGGCCAGTCGATCAAACCAAAGCTCGACTGCTGCCCCGGCAAATCCTTGCGATCAACCAAGGTTTCAAAGCGAATGTATTTAGCTTTACTGGTCGGCTGAACCTGTTTAAGCAGTGCAGAAAGCGGAAAGCCCATCCATGGAATAACCATCGACCACGCTTCAACGCAACGCAAACGATAGATGCGCTCTTCCAGTTCGTAAGGTTTGATGAAGTCTTCTAGGGCATAGCGTCCTGGCTTGGCTACTTCACCATCGATCACAACAGACCAAGGTTCAGTTTTCAGCGCAGCAGCATTAGCCGCCGGGTCGCTTTTGTCCGCGCCCAGTTCATAGAAGTTATTGTAATGAGTGGCATCCTTGAAAGGTGTTATGGCCTCACCTTTAACGGTGACTGCCTGCCATTGAGTTGTCGCGAGCTTCTGCTTAAACCACGCCGGACCATCAATGGCCTCAACACCAGGATAACGTGAAGCCTCTTGAGCAAACGACATGCCGGGCATCGCCGACAGCGCCAAGCCCGCAAGTGAACCACCGAGGAAGGTACGACGGGAAAGGTAAAGTGCTTCTGGGGTTACATCCGCCTCAGAACAGGCGGATGCAGCTGGAACCTTAATCAACATAGAGAACTCCGCGGCTACAGGTAAGCAATGACCAGTAGACCACGAAGCCTCTTTGAAATTACATCAGACAGCTTTTTTACGGCGACGCAACTGCAACAAATATTGAATTGGCCCTGAAAACGCATACGCCAGGAAGATGATCAACAAAATGCGTGGCGGATCACTGAAGATCACAGCAAAGCCTAAAACTACAGCCAGGATGGCGACAAAAGGCACCCTCCCCTTGAGGTCAAGGTCTTTGAAGCTGTGGTATTTGATATTGCTGACCATGAGCATCCCGGCAGCAGCAACCAAGATCGCAACCACAAAGGCCATCTTCGAGCCCTGAATGCCAAAATCGCTAAATGCCCACACAGTACCCGCCACCACACCTGCAGCAGCAGGACTGGCCAAGCCGATAAAGTAGCGTTTGTCGGTGCTGCCAATCTGGGTATTGAAGCGCGCCAAACGCAGCGCAGCGCCTGCCACATAGATGAAGGCGACCATCCAGCCGACCTTACCCAAGCTGCCCAACGCCCACTCGAATGCCAGCAACGCAGGAGCGACACCAAATGCGACCATATCGGACAACGAATCATACTCAGCGCCGAATGCACTTTGAGTATTGGTCATGCGTGCAACACGCCCATCAAGACCGTCCAGCACCATGGCAACGAATACTGCCGCGGCCGCCACATAGTAATTGCCGTTCATGGCATTGATGATTGCGTAGAAACCGGCGAACAGATTTGCTGTGGTGAACAGGTTCGGCAGCAAGTACACGCCACGATGACGGACCTTGCGCCCTTCGTCGTCATGGCCTTCTTCTTCATGTTCATCGACCGGCAAAAGACTTTCTGCGTCGGGAGCCGAATTAGGCTCTTCTGGGCGTTCGCTCATGGGTATACCTTGCAACGGGATTGAAAATTCAGCGCCTATGGTACAGCGCTAAGCACATTATATAAGCCTAATCATTACGCGCTTTATACCAGAAGGATACTGACAGCATAAAAAAACGCGGCTAATAGCCGCGTTTTTATATAAGTCGGTGAGACTTAGTTTTTAGCTTTGTCGACGATCTTGTTCGCAGAAATCCACGGCATCATCGAACGCAGCTGCTCGCCAACAACTTCAATGCCATGGGCAGCGTTGTTGCGACGGTAAGCAGTCATCGAAGGATAGTTAGCAGCGCCTTCCTGGATGAACATTTTAGCGTATTCGCCATCTTGGATGCGCTTCAGAGCGTTACGCATAGCTTGACGAGATTCAGCGTTGATAACCTCTGGACCGGTAACGTACTCACCGTATTCAGCGTTGTTCGAGATCGAGTAGTTCATGTTGGCGATACCGCCTTCGTACATGAGGTCAACGATCAGCTTCAGCTCGTGCAAGCACTCGAAGTAAGCCATTTCTGGAGCGTAGCCTGCTTCAACCAAGGTTTCGAAGCCTGCCTTAACGAGCTCAACGCAACCGCCACACAGAACAGCTTGCTCGCCGAACAGGTCGGTTTCAGTTTCGTCTTTAAAGGTGGTTTCGATGATACCGGTACGGCCGCCGCCCACGCCCGAAGCGTAAGACAATGCTACGTTTTTAGCGTTGCCCGAAGCATCTTGGTAGATTGCGATCAGGTCAGGAATACCGCCGCCCTTTACGAACTCGGAACGTACAGTGTGGCCCGGTGCTTTTGGCGCGATCATGATCACGTCAAGGTCGCTGCGCGGAACAACTTGGTTGTAGTGAATCGCGAAACCGTGGGAGAAAGCCAGGGTAGCGCCCTGCTTGATGTTCGGTTCGATTTCATTCTTGTACAGCTGCGACTGAAACTCGTCTGGAGTCAGGATCATAACCAGATCAGCAGCGGCAACAGCGGTAGCAACATCAGCAACTTTCAAGCCGTGGGCTTCAGCCTTGGCGACAGTTGCAGAACCCTTACGCAGGCCAACAGTGACATCAACACCCGAGTCTTTCAGGTTGCACGCTTGAGCGTGGCCTTGCGAACCGTAACCGATAACGGCAACTTTTTTGCCCTGGATGATGGAAAGGTCACAATCTTTGTCGTAAAAAACTTTCATGTTCTTGGCTCTTTTAATCGAGAAATGAGTGGGTGCAAGCACCGCGACCGAGACACTTTAAGTGATCCAACCCATTGCGTAAAATGATATATTTGCAACACAACATGCCGATATATGAAATAACCATGGACAGCCACGCCCTTATCCTTTTTCTGTCTTTAGCCGACAACCTGCACTTCGGCAAAACCAGCCGTGAGCAGCACGTCAGCCCGTCGGCACTCAGCCGTAGCATCAAACAATTGGAGGATGAACTCGGCGCGCAATTGTTTTTGCGCGATAACCGCTCTGTTCGCCTGACCCGTGAAGGGCAGCAGTTTCGCGAATACGCCAAGAATGTCATAAGCGGCTGGCAAACCATGCGCCAGACCTTTAAGCAAGATCAAGCGATCCTGCACGGGGAGCTTTCGCTCTATTGTTCGGTGACGGCCAGTTACAGCTTTCTCTACGATATTCTCAGCAGCTTTCGCCAAGACTACCCTCGTATTGAAATGAAGCTACACACCGGTGATGCAGCAAAAGCTGTGGAGCGAATTCAAGAAGGTCTAGAAGACCTGGCCATCGGCGCCCGCCCCGACAGCTTGCCAACCGGCGTTGCATTTCAACCGATTGCCCGCTCGGCGCTCTGCTTTATCGGCCCACAGTCACCCCAGCTATTGACCGATGAGCAAGTTAAGCAACCCAGCGCTGCTAGTTGGCGCGATGTGCCGATGATTCTTTCTGAAGAGAGCCTGGCGCGCACGCGCACAGATCGTTGGCTAAAAAGCCACAACATCAAACCGCGGATTTATGCTCAAGTTAGCGGTAATGAAGCCATCGTCAGCATGGTCAGCCTGGGCTTCGGCATTGGTGTAGTGCCACAAATCGTACTCGACAACAGCCCACTGACAGCGCGAATCCGCACCTACGATATCCAACCACCACTGACTGCATATGACATCGGCCTGTTCGCGCTGGAAAAACATCTCAAAGCGCCGCTCATTAATGCGTTCTGGAATCGGCAGCGCTAATCAAAGGCAAAAAAAACCCGCAAAAAATGCGGGTTTTTTTAAATACAACGCAATCAGATACTCAGTACCTTGTCGCCACGGGCTATGCCAGTGACACCACTGCGCACAGTTTCAAGGATTGAGGCTGTGCCGACTGCCTGAATAAAGCTATCCAGCTTATCGCTCGTGCCGGTCAACTGAATGGTGTAAACGCTGGTGGTTACATCGACGATCTGGCCACGGAAGATATCCGTTGTGCGCTTGACCTCGGCGCGCTGTGCGCCGGTGGCCTTGACCTTAACCAGCATCAACTCCCGCTCAATGTGCGAGCTCTCGGACAAATCAACCAGTTTAACGACCTCAACCAGCTTATTGAGGTTTTTGGTGATTTGTTCAATGACATCGTCATGCCCAACAGTGGTCAACGTAAGACGCGACAAGGTCGGGTCTTCGGTTGGCGCTACCGTCAGGCTTTCGATGTTGTAGTTACGCTGAGAAAACAGGCCCACTACACGGGACAACGCGCCTGGTTCGTTTTCCAGCAACAGGGAAATAATGTGTCGCATGATTAAGTCCGCTCCGTCTTGCTCAGCCACATGTCGCGCATTGCACCGTCTTTGATATGCATCGGATAGACGTGCTCACTGGTATCAACCTGAATATCGAGGAATACCAAGCGATCTTTCATCGCAAAGGCTTTTTCCATCATAGGTTTCAGGTCTTTAAGGTCAGTGATGCGCATGCCAACATGGCCATAGGCCTCGACCAACTTAACGAAGTCCGGCAACGACTCCATATAAGAGTGCGAGTGACGGCTGTTGTAGTTCATGTCCTGCCATTGGCGCACCATACCCAGCGCACCATTGTTCAAGTTGATGATTTTCACCGGCAAATCGTACTGCAGGCAGGTCGACAGTTCCTGAATGTTCATCTGGATACTGCCTTCACCCGTGACACAGGCAACGTCGTCATCCGGGAAGCTTAATTTAACGCCCATTGCAGCAGGAAAACCAAAGCCCATGGTGCCCAGACCGCCGGAGTTGATCCAACGATTAGGCTTGTTGAAGCGGTAATACTGCGCAGCAAACATCTGGTGCTGACCCACGTCGGAGGTGACGTAGGCGTTCCCCTCAGTCACTTCGCACAAGGTTTCGATCACAGTCTGCGGTTTGATGATGCTGCCGTCGCCCTTGTCATAAGGGAACATGCCGCGATCACCGCGCCACTCTTCAATCTGCTTCCACCAGCTGGATAGCGCCTCTTTGTTTGGCTTCTCGCCAATTTCCTTGAGGATCGCAACCATCTCGCTCAACACGCTCTCAACCGGTCCAACAATAGGCACATCGGCTTTGATGGTTTTTGAGATCGACGCCGGGTCGATGTCGATGTGGATAATTTTTGCATTCGGGCAGAACTTCGCCGGACCGTTAATTACACGGTCATCAAAGCGTGCGCCAACAGCGAAGATCACATCCGCGTGGTGCATCGCCAAGTTGGCGGTGTAGCTACCGTGCATGCCAAGCATGCCGAGGAACTGACGATCAGTGCCTGGGTAGCCGCCCAAGCCCATCAGCGTATTGGTCACCGGGATATTGAGCATCTGCGCCAGCTCGGTCAGCGGCTCAGCGGCGTGACCCAAGATGACCCCACCACCGGAGTAAATGACCGGGCGCTTGGCTGCAAGCAGCACTTCAGCCGCCTTGCGAATCTGACCAGAGTGGCCACGCAAAGCCGGGCTGTAAGAGCGCAACTTGACCTTCTTCGGAAAGACGTACTCGAACTTCTCCGCAGGGTTGGTCATGTCTTTCGGGATATCGACAACCACTGGACCCGGACGACCGGACTCAGCCAGATAAAAGGCTTTCTTCAACACTTCAGGAATTTCAGAGGCGTGCTTGATCATAAAGCTGTGCTTCACGATAGGACGCGAGATACCGATCATGTCGGTTTCCTGGAAGGCATCAGTGCCGACCATGCTGCTCGGCACCTGACCCGACAGAACCACCATGGGAATGGAGTCCATGTAGGCAGTGGCAATGCCGGTAATTGCGTTGGTTGCACCAGGACCCGAGGTCACCAGCACCACGCCTGCCTTACCAGTCGCCCGCGCGTAGCCATCGGCCATATGTGTTGCGGCTTGTTCATGGCGAACCAGAATGTGGTTCACCTCTGGTTCTTTGAACAGCGCATCATAGATATGCAGTAAGGCACCACCTGGGTACCCATAAATATTCTTAACGCCTTCGTCACGCAAAAAGCGAACGACCATTTCAGCGCCGGATAAAAGCTCCACGTTGATCACCTCTAAAACGCCAGAAACCGCCCATAAAGAGGACGGTCTAAAATAGGTTTTACTGCCAAGCAGAGCATGAGCGACGGTGGTCGCCGACTACGTCAGCTACTACTGAGCAAGTATTGGGAACGCCCCAAAGTGTTGCGGGGACTTCCCACCCAGCGCGAGGTAACGCGTTGCGGGTGTTGCAAGGTCGGCGCGGGTGTGCACCTCATCTCTACTGAGCTAAAGCCTGCTTGCGGCCGACTCCACTACAGCGAACGTGGGATTGTTGTGACTGAGCGCCTTTAAGTCAAGCAATCTGTGCATGAATCGACAATCTTCTGCTGTAACCTAGTGCAGGATGGCGCTCTCGCGCTATTGGTTATAGTAGTCTTAGGTATCGCAGTACTTTACTAAGGAAACAGCATGCGCCGTATGATTCTCACCACCAGTCTGTTACTCGCTCTCAGCTCTACAGCGATGGCAAGTCAGGTGTATAAGTGGGTTGACGCACAAGGGGTGACCCACTTTGGCGCACAGCCCCCACAAGGCCAGCAAAGCACTGAAATCAATACGGCAGCGCCAACGCCCTCTGGCAAACCTGCGGTAGAAGACCCCGCACCCACCTTTGACGATGTAGCCGACCCAGAACAGGCTGAGATCGACAAGAAGGTAAAGCAGGAAGTGGCGGCCAAAGAAGCCGAACGCAAACAGTACTGCACGGATGTCAGAACCAGCCTTGCGCAAATAGAGAACAACCCACGTGTTCGGGTTGAGGTCGACGGGGAAGTGCGGCGGATCACCGAAGAAGAACGGCAAAAACGCATTGCTGAAACGAAGAAAGCCATTAGCGAGAACTGCCAGTAAGACTGGCAGTTTCTATCTGAGCCTAAGCTGCTGCGCGACTTAGTTCGCGCCAGTCAGTATGTCGTCAAATTCGCCGAGCAACTTGATCAGCATGCGCGTTTGAGCATTACCCACACCATAGACCTGCTCCGCCATCGGCTGAATCCCGGAAACGCTTGGCAGGGGTGCGCCCTGCTCAAGTATCACCTTCATGCGCGGCAAAAAGATCCACTGCAGCCATTGCTCAAATGGCATGCTGTCAACGCAAAAAGGCTCACGACTGGCCATGGCCTCATCGCTTGGTGGGTGCTCTGCCCACCAACCCTGCGCACGTAATTCGCACTCAATCAACAGCAATTGCTCAGCAATTTCAGGTGTTCGCGCATCCATTACAGCGTGGCCTTAGCGCGCTCGCGGGCTTGGGCAGCACCTGCCGCGTCACCCTGCTTTTCACGGGACTGTGCAACCAAATCCCACAGGCTGGCTTGCAGTTGTGGCCGCCCATTCGCATAGCTCAGACCACGGCGGGCAAACTGTTCAGCTTGCGCCGCATCCCCCTGAGCCAGTCGAACCTCGGCCAGACGGTAAAGCACTTGCGGTTCACGAGGGGCGATACGTTGAGCACGCTCAAGGCTTGAAGCCGCACCGTCTAGATCACCGTCACCTTGTTGCTGCTGTGCAGTTGTCAGCAGCGCGAGCACCGGACCATCAAGTTGCTCGTCTGCCGATAAGCCACCCGACGAACTAGGCGCGCTTCCACTATTACTGGCAGGCGCTTGAGGTGCGCTTGGCTGTGAGTAGGGATTAGTCGGTGCCGAATCGTTGGTAACCGGGCCCGTAGTGATTGGACCTGTGGTAATTGGCGAGGTACTCAACGGCTGGCTACCAGAGCCGCCCGGGGTACCCGGGATCATGACCACAACACCAGAGTCTTGCGGCTGCGCTTGTGGCGTATAGGTCGGTGCAGAACCGCCACCCACGCGATCCATACGATTGGCAGAGGCTGGCGCACCGGAGTCAACGACCGGAATCGAGCCATTTGGCACGCTTGAGCAACCGGCCAATACTGCAGAAGCTGTTATTGCTGGAATTAACCACTTAATCACGTTACGCCCTCTTCCCTTAATTCATCCAGCCACGAACCCAGTCCATAACCGAGTCAACCGGTGCCTGAATACCACATCCTGAGCCAGGTGCCGGCTCACTACCTCGAATATACGGCATCTGCACGGCACCCGGGCAGCTGGAATCAGAGCCTTGACCGGTCTTTGCATCAACCCAAGCCTGCACAACGTTATCAGGCTGTGGCATATCCAATGGCAACGGGTCGGCTTTAGCCATAAAGCTTGTCCACACTTGCAATGCACCTGTCGCGCCGGTAAGCGGTGTTGGGCCGTTATCATCACGACCCAACCACACGACAGCCAGAACATCCTGGCTGAAACCAGCAAACCAGCTGTCGCGCGAGTCGTTACTGGTACCGGTCTTACCCGCCAGGTTCAACGAGCGCGGTAACTGGTTATAGACCGAGCGGCCAGTGCCTTCACGCATCACACGCTGCATCGCGTTTTGTAGCAGGTAAATCGAGCCGGCATCAAAACGCTGCTGAATCTGGAATGGGTAGCGCTTGAGCGGTTCACCTTCAGCCGTCAGCACACTACGAATACCACGTAAAGGCGTATTAAAACCGCCATTGGCAATAGTCTGATACATACCCGCGACGTCCATCGGGCTCAACGAGCCCGCACCCAACAGCATTGACGGGTACGCAGGCCACTCACGCTCAACACCGAGCCGCGCTAGTGTTTTGAGCACGTTAGGTACGCCCAGTTCCAAACCTAACTTGGAAGTCGACAAGTTGTACGAATGGGCCAAGCCTTGATACAGGAAGATTGTCCCGTGGGACTTGCGATCATAATTCTGCGGACGCCACACCTGGCCATCCTGGCCCTTAACCGAAAACGCCTCATCTTTAATAAAGCTGGTCAAGGTGTACTGGCTTGGTCGTTCCAGTGCCGTCAAGTAAACCGCCGGCTTAACCAAGGATCCGATTGGGCGCACAGCATCAATAGCCCGGTTGAAACCGGCAAAGTTACGCTGACGACCGCCCAGTAAAGCTTGCACCTCACCCGTTTCCGGATTGGTGACGACCATTCCCGCCTCGACCTTATCGACACCTTTACGGCCCGACAGACGTTTAAGGGTGCCGCTGAGTGCATCCTCAGCCTTAAGCTGCATGATCGGATCAAAACTGGTGAAGATACGCAGCCCTTCTTCAGTCAAATCTTCGTCACGGTAATCTTGTCGTAGTTGGCGTTTGACCAGATCGAGGAACGCGGGAAACGAACCATTAGACATGTTGCCGCGGGTGGTTACACCCAATGGTCGCGCCTTGGCAGCCGCCGCTTGCTCAGGCGTAACCACGCCCTGAGTTGCGAGCAGATCAAGAATCATATCGCGACGGGTTTTAGCGCGCTCAGGATGACGGCGTGGGTTGTAATAGCTCGGCCCTTTAACCATACCGACCAGCAATGCGACTTGTTCCAGATGCAACTCGGACAAGGGTTGGCTAAAGAAGTACTGGCTAGCCAAACCAAAGCCGTGCACCGAACGATTGCCATCCTGACCGAGGAACACTTCATTGAGGTACGCCTCAAGGATGTCTTTCTTGTCGTAGTGTAGCTCCAGCAGCACGGCCATCATTGCTTCTGTGGCTTTACGTGAGAGGCTGCGTTCGTTGGTCAGGTAGAAGTTTTTCACCAACTGCTGAGTCAAGGTACTGCCGCCCTGACGTAACTGGCCGGACGAAGCATTGACCCAAATAGCCCGAGCAATCGACTTAGGCGAAACACCGTGGTGATTAAAAAACTCACGGTCCTCCACGGCCACCAGGGTTTCCACCAGATAAGGCGGGACTTGATCGAGTTTGATCAGCACCCGGTCCTCACGCTGTGCAGGGTAAAGGCCACCAATCAGCATCGGCTCCAAACGCGCAACCGCTAACTTGCCACCGTTGGTTTTGGTCAGACCCGCAACATAATCGCCTGAGAATCGCACACGCACATGTTGTGCAGGCTCGGCCCCCTCATAAAACTGAAAGCCGCGTGAATACAACTCAATATTGTTACCCGCGACCGAAACCCCACCCGGCCCGGCAACCGCACTTTCACGGCGATAGCCCAGGGCATCCAACTCTTTAAGGAAGTCGCTCTTGGCCAGCTTTTCACCGACAAACAGCTCCAAAGGTCTGGCATAAACCTTGGCGGGTACAGTCCAGCGCTTGCCAGAGAACTTCTCTTGGACGACTGCATCGAGGTAAACCGCAAAGCCTGCAAACACCACTAAGCCAACTAAACCAAGCTTTACAGCCCAGCCAAGCCAAGGACGCGTGCCGCGTGAGCGACGTTTAGAACGGGAACGGGAAGATTTAGGTCGAGTCATGGCGCGGCATTATACGCATTTTGTCTGTCACAAGCAGGAGCCGCCCGCCAGTTTGCAGACTGACATTCAGAGGCCATAATGAGCGCCACTTTATACCGTTTAAAACCAAGGACCCTCCGTGAGCCAAGCCCTGATTGAAGCCCTGCAGAACCCGGCCTTGTACCCGCACCCGGTCGACAGTTTCCAAGTGATTGAGACCCACATTTCGTGGGTATTGCTCACAGGCGAATACGCCTACAAGCTCAAGAAGCCGGTTAACTTTGGCTTTCTCGACTTCACTGAACTGAGTGCCCGTGAACACTTTTGCGGCGAAGAGTTGCGGCTCAACCAGCGATTGGCCGAAGGCCTTTACCTCGAAGTTGTCCCCATTAGCGGCAGTGTCGAGGCGCCAAACCTGTCTGGAGACGGCCCAGTTATTGAATACGCGCTGAAAATGCGCCAATTCCCGCAAGACCAGTTACTCAGCGAAGTACAAGCTCGCGGCGAACTCAGCGAAGCGCATATCGACGCTCTGGCCAAGCAAATTGCTCAATTTCACATAAGTGCCCCGCACGTACCACAAGCCCACGAACTGGGAACACCAGAAGCCGTCATGGCTCCGGTTTTACAGAACTTCGAGCAAGCCCGCGCAATGCTTTCAGAAAAAGCGGACTTGGAGCAACTCGACGCACTCGAAGCGTGGGCTGAAACCAGCTTTGAGCGACTCAAGCCACTGCTGGAAAAGCGCAAGGCAGAGGGTTTTATTCGTGAATGCCATGGTGATATTCACCTCGGCAACATCACCCTGCTGGACGGCAAAGTCACGTTATTTGACTGCATTGAGTTCAACGAACCGTTCCGCATGACGGATGTGACTGCAGATGTTGGTTTTCTGGTCATGGACCTTGAAGACCGGGGCCTAAAATGCCTGGCCCGACGTTTTGTCAGCAATTGGTTAGAGTACACTGGCGACTATGCATCACTTAAACTGCTGAACTTCTACAAGGCCTACCGCGCAATGGTTCGCGGCAAGGTCAGCCTGTTCCGCCTGGGCCAAGAAGAAAGCGCAGTGCAGCGTAAGGTCATTCTGCGCCAATACCGCAAGTACGCAGCACTGGCTGAAAGCTATAGCTCAATTCCTTCACGCTTCCTGGCCATCACCCATGGCGTCTCAGCAGTTGGCAAAAGCCAGGTTGCAATGCGCATGGTTGAAGCGCTTGGGGCGATCCGCCTACGTTCAGATGTCGAGCGTAAACGCCTATTTGGCGAACAAACCGAAGCCAACAAAGGCCAGCAAAAACAAGGAATATACGATCAGGACTCCAGCACAGCGACTTACCAACGGCTGCATGAAATTGCTGATGCCGCGCTGCATGCAGGCTTCCCGGTAGTCATTGATGCAACTTACCTCAAACACGAGCAACGCCAAGCGGCAATGCAGATTGCCGAAGAAACCGGCGTGCCGTTTTTGATTCTAAGCTGCAACGCGCCAACAGAGGTGATTGCCGGCTGGCTCAAGCAGCGCCAGCAGGAAGCTCAGGACCCTTCCGATGCGACGATGCAAGTCATCGAAGCACAACTGGCGAACCGCGAACCCCTGACAAGCACCGAGCGAGTCAACGAGCAATGCATTGAAACCAATGACAGCGCAAGTCTCGACAGCTTGGTTGCCCGGATCCGTCAGCGACTGCCTGGCCTGTAACTACACGCATGCGTCCGGGGCAGGCAACCTGCCCCGGCCCTCGATAGCCAGTGATAAACACCCACAAAACCGTCTCTCAGCAGATTCCCCAACGGTTTGACCTCCACGCCTCCAAGCCTTAAATCTCACGCTGTCGATAGCACTCTTGCCCCGCCGAAACGCCTAAGATGTCAATTCGCCACACTTTTCTCAGGGTGCCGCTACACTTTTGTTCAGGTAGTCAAAAGCGATTGTTAAAAATCGCCTATCAGCGGTGCCATGGAGGCTCAATGAACGACGAGCTGCAACACCTGAAAAACTTGGGGAAAACATCCGCGCAGTGGCTGCATGCGGCGGGTATCCACAGCGCCAATGACTTGCGCCGACTAGGTGCGGTCAGCGCCTACCGTGCAGTCAAGGCTCGCGGCTTCAGAGCATCAAAAGTGCTGCTTTACTCGATTGAGGGCGCACTGCTCGACGTGCACTGGAATGAGCTGCCAGAAGCCCACAAGGCCGAATTAAATGGCCAACTAGACGCAGGAAACTCACGCAATAAGAGCTAGCTCACAACCTCTGCCAAGAGTGATTTACCAAAACGGCGGCCCAGCATATTGTCGGAGGGATGTTCGTGCGTTTATGCCTGCCAAGCCAGTTCAAGGAATCACATTATGTATCTACTCGGGGAGCAACCCGCTTACGCCGACCAGCTGATTAACCGACTGCAGAGTATCCCCGGTCAGCTACTGGAAGGCCTGGCACCCTCAGGTGAAATCATTCATGTCGATCAAAATGATGATCTAAGTGCGTGCCTGCCCGACAATAATCTATTCATTATCGACAATGGCTTACTTCACGCCTTGGTCGACGAGCGTCCGCTGTTCTATTTACAAGAAGGCGACCTACTGGGCTTGCGCCAAGGGCTTGAGCTTCCAAGCTGCCGCTACAGCTGCGATGAACCACTGAGCCTGATTCCCTACTCACGTAGCGAAGCCTTCAATCACATCTATGCTGACCCGCGCCGCCAGGAACTGCTGATTCAATACCTGATTGGCCATACCGCCCTGTTGTCGGATGCCCTGGTGCGCTTGAAGCAACCTGACATCCGCCCCTCAACTGGCTTTCAACATTTTGCCGCAGGCGAAGAGCTGATCCATCAGGGCGACGAGGCTGAACACGTATTCGTGATCATCGAAGGCCACGCTGAAGCATTTGTGGATGGGCATAAGGTCGGCGATGTACAGAAAGATGAAATATTTGGTGCCATGGCTGTCTTCACCCACGAACCAAGAAGCGCCACGGTTATAGCCTCTGAAGCTTGCACAGTGATGCTTATTCCTAAAGACCAGTTCCTCAGCCTGATGCAGAGCAATCCGCGTATTGCCCATAGCCTCATCGAGAACATGGCCCGGCGCATTGACCTGCTTAATAAAGAAGTGACTCAACTGCGCTTAAGCAACGAAGCGAAGTAGCAATAAGGACAACGGCCAAGTCAGACCCTGTGAAAACCACTGCGCTCGACAATACAGCGTTATAAACAGGCGAAAAATGCTCATTCAGAGCACCTAAAGTCGAACGCGACCCTGGTGCCTTTTCGCCCGTTTAGGCCTGATATTGCCTTCGCTCGTGACGTTTTCACACACGCTGAAGTGCCGGTTTTTTTGCATCTGCAACACGCCAAAGCAGCCAACGGAAAAAAACGCATAAAAGGCTGTTGACATGATAATGAGAATTGTTACTATTAACTCAACTGGTCGCGAGATCAGCCGATATTCTTCAGAGACCTTCAGTCGGCCTCTCCAGTTTATCTCCTCATCAGGCTAATCACGGTTATTGACCCGGCACTTTTGCCGGGTCTTTTTTTGCCTGCGAAAAGGCATTGAAAATTAATTTAACCAGACAGTTGACATGATAATGAGAATTGTTATTATTCAATCATCTGGTCGCGAGATCAGCTGATAACCTCAAGAGACCTTCAGTCGGCCTCTTCAGATTATCTCCTCATCAGGCTAATCACGGTTATTGACCCGGCATTTTTGCCGGGTCTTTTTTTGCCTGCGCAAAAGTACCGGAACGAACGTCAAAGATGGAAGGATGCACAGAGCCTGACGTCGTCAGTTGAGAGCAAAGACCTTAACGCTTGCGCAGCTCGGCGCAATGATCCTTTTCTTCAACAGCAGCGGTGTACCAGACGAAATCAGCTTGCTCGGCACTAACGGCCTTATCTACTTCGCTGAGAATCAGCACAGCATGGGCTGTTGTATCGCCAATATCACGCAAATGCAGCGGCACACCTAAATCACGGCGTACATGAAAGGCACCAGCCAGTAATACCGCTGGTTTATCTGCCGCCTTCAGGCGCTCTGCCATGCGCCGGTCCCGCTGCTGTTGCACAGCAAGCATGGCGGGTAGCTGGCTGTTGGGGAGCAAGCCGCAATGCGACTCACGGATTTGCTCAAGCAAAGGCGTACGCACCGACGTGGCGGTTGAGACTGCGCCGCTCAGGACTGGCTGCTTGCGGTAGATTTGCATCATCTCTGTGCGGTCCAAATTCGCCGCCAACAGGCTCACAGGCTGTTTAAGGCTATACCGCACAATGGGGCCATACATCGACCAATCCCACCCTTCCTGCCAATCCAGCTGTTTTGTTAAATCCGCAAAGGGTTGGCCTGCGCGTAATGCTTTTTGCGCTTGGTCGACTGCGGACTGTTGGCTGCTTGTGAGCATTTCCAGCAGTATGCTGCCCTGCTCACGCCGCTGCGCCATCGCCTGCAGCAACCACAGCTCTAGCGCATGATGATCCGGGTTATCGTGCTGCTCGCCAATCAATACCTGGCCCGCTGCCGAGAGCCGTTCAACCAGCTCAGTTGCAGTCAAGGTTTCACCACTGTGCAAATCCTTGATCTGCCCAAGGTTGGCGGCGTCTCGCCCTTGCGGGCTTTGCCAGTCGGGTAACATTGGCAGTGACGCCTGACAGCCCGCGAGCAAAGCCAAACCGATAAAAATCAAGTGGCGCATAGCAATCCTTATCGCGCGATGACCAGTGGATGACCCCGTTCTGGGTGTTGCTGAATCAACACCTCCAGACCAAATACCTCGCGCAACGGTTCGGCCTTCAGAACGTCGGCCGGGCTACCGATCAAACAGGCCTGTCCTTTGTCGAGCAGCAGCAGTTGATCACAATACCGGGCAGCCAGATTAAGGTCATGCAGGATCACCATCACCGCAGCACCGGCCTCGGCAAAGGTTCGGGTAGCTTGCAAAGTGGTGTGCTGGTGCAAGGGGTCAAGCATTGAGGTGGGCTCATCCAGCAGCAGGGTTTGCCCTTCACTGCCCGGCCATAACTGCGCCAGTACTCTAGCCAAATGCACCCGCTGGCGCTCTCCCCCAGAAAGCGCTAGATAGCTACGCCCTTTCAGATGTGCAGCATCGGCAGCGGTTAGGGCACAGCTGATAATCTGCGCATCACGCACCGCGCCACTGGAATGTGGCAAACGGCCCATGGCAACCACTTGTTCAACCAAAAAACCAAAGTTAAGTGTTGAGCTTTGCGGGAGCACGGCTAAACGACGTGCCCTGTCACTACCGGCCCAATCCGCTAAACGCCGCTGATCCAGATAGATCTCACCCTGCGCGACTTCAAGCTCGCCGCATAGCGCCCCCAACAACGTGCTTTTACCCGCCCCATTGGGGCCGAGTACACCCAGTACCTGGCCTGGCTGCAACTTCAGGGTTATCCCAGACAACACAGTGCTAGACCCACGTTTAACCACGACATTCTCGGCTCGCAGCATCAGGCGCGCCCCCGCAACAATAAATACAGAAAGAAAGGCGCACCGATTAATGCGGTAACAATGCCGATGGGCAGTTCGGCTGGGGCAAGCAGTAAGCGGGCGAATAAATCCGCAAAGAGCAACAAGCTCGCACCCGCCAACGCCGACGCAGGTAGCAACAAGCGATGATCAGGCCCCGCTAACAGCCTGATCAGATGTGGCACAACCAAACCGATAAAGCCAATCAGTCCCGCAGCCGCAACGGCAGCCCCCACACCAAGTGCGGTACAGAACACCAACTCGCGCTTGACCCGCTCGACTTCAATCCCCAAATGCCGCGCCTCAGACTCACCCAGCAATAATGCGTTTAACGCATTGGCCCGGCGTGGCAGCCACAGCCCAACGCCAACAGTGACGATCAGCAATGGCCAGAGCCGCGGATAACTGGCGCCATTGAGGCTGCCGAGGTTCCAGAATGTCAGCGTGCGCAGCGTTGCGTCATCAGCCAAATAGGTAAAAAGACCAATAGCTGCACCCGCCAGCGCGGTTAAGGCGATACCCGCCAGCAACATGGTACCAACGTTGGTAACCCCGTCATGTCGACCCAGTCGATAAACCATCGCGGTGACTAACAAGCCACCCACGAATGCACAGGCCGACAATAAATAAGGTGAGACAGCCGCCGGAATACCACCGAACATAGCCCCGCCAACAATTGCCACCGCAGCCCCTAAAGCCGCCCCGCTGGACACGCCTACCAGACCAGGATCGGCCAAAGGGTTACGAAACAACCCTTGCATCGCCACACCGCACAGCGCCAGCACCGCACCAACCGCAGCCCCTAAAAGACTGCGCGGCATACGGATTTGCTCAATGATTAGATGCGCTTGTTCTGCGCCTGCCACTGGAATGCCAAGCATATGAAGCAAGGCCTTTGCAGTATCAACAAGGGTCAGACTGACCGGCCCCAATGCCAAAGACAAGCTGAAGGCACACACCAGCAACACGCCCAGTGCAACAAGCAGTGGGCGCGGTTGGACAACTAATTTCATGGCGTCAACTTGGTATCGGCAGTCAAAGGTTGGCTGTCAGGATAAAAGGCTGTGGACAAGGCCGCCAGTCCATCTGGCAGACGCGGCCCCAAACCACCGACCAACAAGGTTGGGTCAAGGCCGATAAGGCGACCTTCACGTGCCGCTCGGGTGGCGGCCAAAGCCGGGTTTTGCTTGAGTAGCGCTTGCTTGGCCAGGTCCCCCTCAAGGCTGCGATCGGCAATGACGATCACCTGCGGATCAAGTCCAACCAGCGCCTCGCTCGACAACGCCTTATAACCGCTATGGGTTGCCAGATTGATTCCGCCTGCTTGCCTGATTATCCAGTCGGCCGAGGTATCAACCCCACCCGCCATCGGACTGCCACCTGTGTGCCCTAGCAATAACAAAACCTTGGGTGCAGATTGGGTTGTTTGAGCCTGACTCACCCACTGCTGCTGACGCTGCAGACGCTGCTGATAGGTGTCGAAGACCTGCTGTGCACGCGATGGGTCACCGAGCAACTCCCCGATACGCTTTAAATTCGCCTGTAATGCAGGTAACTGCGGGTTAGCTGACAAGCGCTCAATGTTCACACCCGCAGCCTGCAACTGACCGAGCACGGGTGGCGGTCCCATCTCATCACTACCAAGCATTACATCAGGCTTAAGCGCGAGAATACCTTCGGCAGCAAGCTGACGTTGATAGCCAATGCTGGGCAACTCACGTAACGCAGCGGGATGCTGGCTAGTGCTGTCGACGCCAACCAGCTTTGACTCACCGCCCAACTCAACTACCCATTCACTGATCGACCCGCCAGCACTTACCCAGCGCTGTGGCAAAGATTCGGCTTGGGCAATCCCCCAAAACATCAAACCTGCAGCCAGACTTACAACAACTCCACCAATCCCCATACTCATAAACTCCATGACGCCTATCCAAACAAGGCGTCAACGTAGCGATGCGTTAACGCCGGGGTAATACAACAATAGGCGCTACTGCGCAGCTATGGGTAGCGACTCGACCAACTCGCGCCATGTTCTAAGTTCAGGGATACCCGGCTTGCGCGCCCCAAAGAGTTGAATAACCAACTCTCCATCCGCATCAAAGGCTTCAAGGCTGGTGATGACGCCGTCACTGCTTGGCTTACGGACCCGCCACAACTCAGTGATAGCCGGCGTTTTAAGGTGCAGATTAAATTCTGGGTCGAGCACATTGAACCAGCTATCCATCCAGCGCAGTTTTTTCACTGGCCCGCTATGGATCTGGATGCAGTGGCGGTTGCCGACAAACACCATAATGGCGATGTCCCGCTCACTGGCGAGCTCCATTGCCCGAGTTAATTCAGCGGGCTCCAGAGACTCAGCCCACTCACTGCCCGCCAGGCGCAATGCTTGAGTTCTCGCAGCCCCGTGCTTTTTTAACAAGGCAAAAAAATGGTGGGTGTCTTTAAGAGCAGACCAGCCCTCGCGCAATGCCTGCGAATCAATCTCGCTGTCAGCTTTAACCGCAGGCGGTTCGGGCGGTGCCTGTAGTTGCAATTCGGCAGATTGCTGCGGAGCGCGAAAGCGCTCAAGCAAAGGCTCCCATGCAGACAATTCACTGCGATCAGTCAGGAATACTTTGTGAACGGCCATGCCTTGATGATCAAACATCTGGATGCTGCGCTGGGTGCCTTTATCAGTTTGCTCGGCAATGGCAAAGACACTGTTCCAGCCGCCCAAGAACAGACGCAGGTCAATGTCCGCTGACACCACCAAGCCCATTTGACCGCCAGCACTGACAGTCACCTCGCGATACAAGCCTTTGCGCTCATGCACGCAATGCTCATTACGGGTTAACGCCATCACGTGACCCAACTCGCCCAGCGCCGGCAGCAACTCTGCCCACTCAGGGCGCAAACGTACGGCATCTACCGCCAACCGGCTGGCAACCAATTCAGCCTCGCTAACGCTCAGATGTACCGCTGCATCGCGTGCACGCAAGCGAGGCTGAGCGCCGCGTAATTGTTGCCAGTTGCGGTACAGATCACTGGCTTGTACCGGGTTGAGATTACTCATAGCAGAACGGGCTCCTGATTAGTTTTTTTGTCCACGGCTGCGCCACAGATACCCGCAGCACCAAAGGACAGTTGTTATTTTCACCCAACAAATTTACATGATAATCATTTGCAATAGCAAATCAATATCATTACTGTTTGCGCGAATTCCAACAAGCACTCACAGAAGCTGCCCAACACACCATTAGGAGTTTTCATGTTTGCCAATGCACCTTTCCCCTTGCGCTCATACCTTGCGCTTATGCTGCTCAGCCCGTCGCTGAGTTTGGCGGCCAATGAACCCGCTCAGCTACCTGACAGCGAAGTCACAGGCGCACCGCTACAGGCCCCTTTACCGACCACAACGCGTACCGATGCTGAAGAGCTGGATAAACGTTTTATCCGCAGTTTTGATGACCTTGGGCGGCGTTCGGAACCGGGTGTGAACTTCAACCGCAGCAATGAAAGCATCAATATTCGCGGGTTAGATCGTGATCGCGTTCTGACCACCATCGACGGTATTCGCGTGCCATGGATGACCGATGGAGCACGCAGCCAGGGGCCAACCGGTGGCGCTCAGGGGGGCTTGGATGCAATTGATTTCAATAGTTTGTCGGCGGTGGATATCGTCCGCGGTGCCAACTCCAGCCAAGCTGGATCAGGCGCACTTGGTGGCGCGGTGCAGTTATTCACACTCAACCCAGATGACCTCCTGAGCGAAGGCAAAGACTTCGCCACGCTCGCCAAAACAGACTACGACAGCGCAGACAATAGCTGGGGGCTCAATGCTGCACTGGCCGGTCGGTACAACAACACCAAGTGGTTGTTGCAAGCAGGTAAGCGCCAAGGTGACGAACTCGAAACCTCAGGTGATGACAATGTGCTGGGCACCCAGCGTACCGAGGCAAACCCCGCCGATGTCGACCGTCACAACACCTTGTTCAAACTGCAACAGGGCTTTGATGGCGGACACCAACTCGGTTTTACCGCGGAATACTTCAAGCGTGAAAATGACATCGACACCCGCACCGGCCAAGGCACCACCTACCTCGCCGGTGAGAACAGCACCCAAGAGGACACCAAGCGTCAACGCCTGTCTGTCGATTACGACTTCAAAGCACAAGACACTGACGGCTGGCTCGACCGCGCTCATGCAATCACCTACTGGCAAAAAATCGAGCGCGAAGACGATCAGGACGCCATACGAGGGCTCGACTCGCGCGCCGGCATTCCCGATTTTGTATTTCAAATGTTTGGCTTGCCCGAAAACCCCTACAAATACCCAAGCGGGGTGTTCCAGCGTAACAACCGGATCGAGAAGACCCTGTATGGCTTCACCGGTGAGGTCGGCAAAAAATATCAACTGGCCGGCCTGGATCACGACATCAGCCTGGGCGGTGAACTCTACTGGATCGAGACTGAACAAGCCTCCAAAGGCCAAGACAATTGCCCTGCCAATCTGGTCACACCATCCCCTGGATCACCGGTTTACATGGGGCCAAGCGCTTGCGACTTCCTGCATACCAATCAGGCTGACAGCCCTGAAGCCAAAGGTCGCCAATGGGCGATCTATGCCGCCGACGAAATAAGCTTTGCTGACGGCGTATTCAAACTGACGCCGGGCCTGCGTTATGACGCCTACAATGTTGAGCCAGATGCCGGCGGCGCTTACGCCAATAACGTCAACCCCAATAACAATGCTTCGCTCACCGACAGCGACGACAGCAAGCTCTCCGCAAGCCTATTGGCAACCTGGCAAGTGGCCGAACAAGCCTTGCTTTACGCCCAATGGGCGCAAGGTTTTAAAGCCCCGGATGCCACTCAGCTGTATATGAATTACGGTGCTTCAGGTACGTACCTGCGCGTTGGTAACCCGGATCTCAAACCAGAAGAAAGTAACGGCTATGAAGTCGGCGGCCAATTCGGCAACAGCCAACTGGGTGGCTCGCTGAGCCTGTTCGACAACCATTACAAGAACTTTATTGATGAAGGGGTCACCCTCGACAGTCAACAAATCGCCGACTTGGGCCTCGATGCCAGCGATTATCCATTCGGTGTCACCCGCACGGAAAACCGCGACAAAGTTCGTATCTATGGCGCAGAAGCAACTGCTCACTGGGGCTTTGCCCAAGACTGGAAACTTTGGGGAGCTGTTGCCTGGGCCCGTGGGGAAGACCGTAAAACCAATCAAGACTTAAACTCGGTTGCGCCATTGACCACTACTGTAGGCCTGAGCTACGAGCATGAGCGGTTTGGCAGCGACTTGATGCTGACTGCCGCCAGCGCACGTGACAAGGTTGAAACAGATGCCGACTTCAAAGCACCCGGCTATGGCGTCGTCGACATGACCGCTTACTGGCAGCCTGCGGCGCTTGATGGGGTCAAGTTACAAGCCGGCGTATTCAACCTGCTCGACAAGAAGTACTGGAATGCGTTGAACGTTCCAGACGGCGCGCTCGTCCAACCCGATGACTACTACAGCGAAGTCGGCCGCAGTGTGCGAGTGTCCGCGTCCTGGCAATACTAGCAATTACCTGGAGATGTGGATTGCCACCCGAGTTTGCAAATTGCGCAAGGATGCGCACCCTATTCTGCTCACCACCCATTGCGCGATAATGCGCGCTAATTGTGGAGAGTCTCATGATGTATTTATGCGCCAGCGAGGCGCTTGCGGAAAACCAGAGCCTTGGCTTTGAGGTTGCAGGGCAAAAACTCTTGATCGTGCGTAAGGACGCTCAGGTGCATGCCTACCACAACAGTTGCCCCCATCGCGGGGTGCCGCTGGAGTGGATACCCAACCAATTTCTCGACAGCAGCGCCAGCTTGATCCAATGCGCGACTCACGGCGCCTTATTTTTAATCGACTCAGGCGAGTGCGTAGCAGGCCCGTGCGCCGGGCAATCACTGGAGGCCTTAGCCTGCCAGGAAGATGATCAGGGTATTTGGGTCGATCTCGCAGAACATACTTTATAAGCTGAGCGCTTTACATCATCAGAGCCAAGGGCCGCACTACACGAATCCCCGTCGGGCTGATATCCACACCATAAGCCAAAACCTCAACGCCTGCCGCCTTGGCTTCGAGCAGGGCGGCGGCATATGCAGGGTCAATTTCGCTTGCCGCGCGCACCGCAGTGATGCCCGATAGATTGACACAATAAAGCTGCACAGCCCGCACGCCACTTCTGGCTAGCGTTGCCAATTCACGCAAATGTTTAGCGCCGCGCTCAGTACGTGCATCAGGAAAAGCAGCCACATCGGTATCAGCAAAGCCCAAGGTGACGCTTTTGACCTCAACAAAAGCAAAACCGTCGGGGTATTCAAGGCGAAAATCGATTCGGCTGCGCTCCTGCCCGTAAGGCACTTCGCGCTTGAGGGCTGTAAAACCATTGAGTTCGCTGATCACCCCGGCATTCAGGGCCTCTTCAACCAAAGCATTGGCTCGGGCGGTGTTGATACAAGCCAAGCGCCCATGGGGTGTCTCGCCAATCTCCCAACTACCGGGCAGTTTGCGCTTGGGGTCATTGGAACGGCTGAACCAAATCCTCGCACCTTCACCCATGCAATTGAGCATCGAGCCGGTGTTCGCGCAGTGGATGGTCAGCAACTCGCCACTTACGGTTTCAATGTCCGCCAAAAATCTTTTATAGCGACGCAGTAAACGCCCCTCTTCAAGTGGCGGATTAAACTGCATGCCCACTCCAACTTTTCAGGCCTCGGGCAATACGCTCTACCGCTTCTTGTAAGCGCGGCAAGCTTTGCGTGTAGGCAAAGCGTACATGCTGGCTGGCCTGATATCGGCCAAAATCCAGCCCAGGGGTGAACGCGATATGTTCGGTTTCAAGAAAATGCTCGCAGAAGGCAAAGGCATCACCGCCGAAAGCCGATATATCTGCATATAAATAGAAGGCACCCTCAGGTTCGACCGCAATCTTGAAGCCCAACTCACGCAGCGCCGGCAATAAAAAATCGCGGCGCTTGGCGAACTGCTCACGGCGTTGCTCAAGAATCTCGATAGTGGCAGGTTCAAAACAGGCCAGCGCTGCATGCTGCGCCATGCTTGGCGCACTGATGTAAAGGTTTTGTGCCAGCTTCTCAAGCTCAGGCACAGCAGCCTCAGGCGCAACCATCCACCCTAGACGCCAACCGGTCATGCCGAAGTACTTGGAGAAGCTGTTGAGTACAAAAGCATCATCGTCGACTTCAAGCACGCTGGCAGCTTCAACACCATAAGTCAGCCCGTGATAGATCTCATCGACCACCAAATGGCCGCCGCGCTGCTTAACGGCTTGTGACAGGCCAGCCAACTCTTCACGCTGCAAAATTGTGCCCGTCGGGTTAGCCGGGGATGCAACTAGGGCACCCACACTGGCAGTGTCCCAATGCCGCGCAACCAATTCAGGCGTGAGCTGATAACGCACATCTGGCCCTACCGGGACCAATTGCGCGGCCCCTTCGATCAAGCGAAGAAAATGCCGATTACAGGGGTAACCAGGGTCAGCCAACAACCAGTGCTTGCCAGGGTCAACCAACAAGCTGCTGGTGAGCAACAATGCCCCGGAGCCGCCCGGCGTGATCAGTATTCGCTGCGGGTCAATATTGAGCTGGTAACGCTGCGCATAGAAAGTCGAAATGGCCTCACGCAACTGCACAATCCCACGCGCAGGGGTGTAACGCGTATGCCCTGCGGCCAAGGCGGCCTGACCAGCCGCAACTATAGGGGCGGCAGTGGTGAAATCCGGCTCACCGATTTCAAGGTGGATAACGTCATGTCCCTGCGCTTGAAGCTGGTTCGCACGGGCTAACAACGCCATGACGTGGAACGGTTCAATCGCACGGCTGCGTGCACTGTATGGGTGGGCCATGGGACTGCCTTGGCAAGTAAACAAACGGTGGATTCTAACCAACCGGACGGCAAAACGGCAGCGAACTCGCCCTGAATCGCCTTAGACGAAATAAATTCATTTAAATCTGTTCTTTATTCCCTTCTTTCTCAAACAACCAGCAGAAATGGCTGAAAGCCATCTACGATAGGCTTCTGCCGCTGTTACAAAGCGGGATTACCAATAAAAACAGACGCCTATAAACCCATCAAGCAGATAAAACTGTCACGCTCTAGACAACCGGGAGTAGCGCGAAGGGTATTGATCTGGTAAGTTCGCCCGCTTGCAGCCGCAGGGCCGACCGAAAATCGGCTAATGGATATCATCCTGCGCAGTAGAATTGAGAAAGTGAGAGGCGGTCATCCATGCCCACCAAAGCAAAAGCAACAAGCGGTCAACTGATTCGTGGCTTCGAACCCTACCAGGAAACTAAGGGTGAAGAGTACATGGGTGAGCCAATGCGTGCGCATTTCACCGGCATCCTCAACAAGTGGAAGCTGGAACTGATGCAGGAAGTTGATCGCACTGTGCATCACATGCAGGACGAAGCAGCCAACTTTCCAGACCCAGCGGATCGTGCCAGCCAGGAAGAAGAGTTCAGCCTGGAACTGCGCGCCCGTGATCGTGAACGCAAGCTGATCAAGAAAATTGACGAAACCCTGCAGTTGATCGAAGACGAAGATTACGGCTGGTGTGAGTCATGCGGCGTTGAAATCGGCATCCGCCGTCTTGAAGCCCGCCCTACCGCAACACTTTGCATTGACTGCAAAACGTTAGCGGAAATCAAAGAAAAACAGGTCGGTTCCTGATCTGAAAAACGGGGTGCTAAGGCACCCCGTTTTGTTTCTCCCCCAGTGTCGTTTCAATCGCACACGCTCTCTAGCATGAATAACTCTGCCTACATTGGGCGCTTCGCCCCAACCCCAAGCGGCTATCTGCACTTCGGCTCCCTCGTCGCAGCGCTGGCGTCCTACTTGGATGCGCGTGCAGTCGGTGGGCGCTGGTTGGTACGCATGGAGGATCTCGACCCGCCCCGCGAAATGCCCGGTGCGCAAGCGGCAATCATGACCTCGCTAGAGAACTACGGCCTGGAGTGGGACGGCGAGCTTGTGCGCCAGAGTGAACGCCATGAACATTACCAGCATACTTTAGAGCAGCTTTTCAGCCAGGGCCTGGCCTATGCCTGTACCTGTTCACGCAAGCAGCTCGAAACCTACAACGGCGTTTACCCCGGCTTTTGCCGCAACCTCGGTAAGCCACTCGACGACGCGGCAATACGTTTGCGCGTGCCCGAACTGAGCTATCACTTTACGGACCGCGTGCAGGGCGAATTTCGCCAACACTTAGGCCAGGAAGTTGGTGATATGGTGATTCGCCGCCGCGATGGTTTATATGCCTACCAGCTAGCGGTGGTGCTTGATGATGCCTGGCAAGGCATTACGGATGTAGTGCGTGGTGCCGACCTGCTGGATTCAACACCGCGCCAACTGTATCTGCAGGAGCTGCTCGGTTTCGGCCAGCCACGCTACTTGCACGTGCCGCTGATTATTCAACCTGATGGGCACAAACTGGGTAAATCCTACCGTTCAGCGCCACTACAAGCCGAGCAAGCGACATCGCAATTGCTTCGCGCTTTGCGTGCCTTGGGCCAAGCCACACCAGCAGATGCCGTTGACTCACGCCCCGATGAGTTACTCAAGTGGGCCATCGAGCACTGGAACAGCAATCTGATTCCACGCACCCTAACCCTTGCCGAAGCCCAGTTGCGCTAGACCGCTAAGGTATACTCCCCTTCGCCATTTCTCAGATCCCTACACAGGTTGCCAAATGAAAGCCCAGCTCGAAGAATTGATCAGTAAAATTAGCTCGGGCTGCATGCTCCCAGAAGAAGTGGCCAAAATCGCTGATGAAGCAGCACAGGCTTATGCCGACCCGCAGGCTTTCCTCGTCGCCAACCCGGACATTAACTATGACGACAGCTTTCCCATCCCTTTAGGCGAATGGGTGGTGGTTGGCAGCTTGCCGGAAACCGTGCTTTTTCAGGCCGACAGCTATGACGTGCTGTTCCAGCAGATTGTCGACTCGTTCGGGCCGCAAGTCAGCTTTGTGCTCAAACCTAAGCAATTGGTAAAAGTTGAGCCGCTAAAAGCGCTTAACCGCATCCAGGTACAACTCAGCAGCCTGAGCCCTGAAACCCAGGGTTATGTGTTGCTAGATTTGAGCGAACCGCTGGATGACGAACTGCAAGCGGTGTTGGTTTACAGCAGCGACCTGGAGCGCGTCATGGCCCTGGCGGTTGAAGCGGGCATCTACGCAGCTCCAGCCTACGAAGCGCTGAAAGCCGCACAAGCCGAAGAGTAAGCAGCGACTGCATAGGCGCAGCCGCTTAGGCAACGTACAGCTAGAGCTTTCCGCCTAACGCACGGAGAAATAACTGGCTGTACTGCGCAGCGCTGAACGCAATAGGGTTAGTGCCTGCTGAAGCGTCGGCCTGAGCCATATTCCCGACGCGTTCAATCTGCATATCGTCGATCCCAATCTCGACCAGACTGTGTGGAATACCCACCTCCTCCCGCAGCGCCAACACCCAGTCGAGCACCCCGTTAAAACTCAGATCCGACAAGTTCAGATAACGCGCCAGCTTGTCCATCTGATCTGTGATTTTGCTCTTATTGGCTTGCAGTACGTAGGGCATCAATACGGCGTTGAGCAAACCATGATGCGCGTCATACAGCGCACCGAGTGGATGCGCCAAGGCATGCATGGCACCCAGCCCACGTTGAAATGCCGTCGCGCCCATGCTTGATGCCACCAGCATTTGCAGGCGCGCCTCGACATCTTCGCCCTGGGCCACCGCACGCGGTAAGAACTGCTGGATCATACGCATGCCTTCAAGCGCGATGCCCTCGGCCATAGGGTGAAACAGCGGCGAGCAATAGGCTTCAAGATTATGCGACAGCGCATCCATACCGGTCGCCGCAGTGATTCTAGGGGGCAACCCAAGCGTTAACTCCGGGTCGAGAATCACCACTGCTGGCAGCATCCGCGCATGGAATATGATGCGTTTGATGTGCGCATCGGCGTCAGTAATCACCGATGCCCGCCCGACTTCGCTACCCGTGCCTGCAGTCGTGGGCACAGCAACCACCGGGGCCATGCCCGCCACATTGACTCGATTGCAGTTGTCGCCAATGTCTTCGAAGTCCCAAAGCGGCCGATCTTGCCCAACCATCAGGGCAATGGCTTTACCGGCATCCAGCGCGGAGCCTCCACCGAAGGCAATCACGCCATCATGCCCACCGGCTTTGAACGCGGCGACGCCAGCCATGACATTGCCCCCCGTCGGGTTACCTTTAATCGCCGAGAACACATTCGCCTTAAGCCCGCTATCACGGCATTGAGCAAGCGCAGCGTCAATCATCGGCAGCGCGGCAAGCCCGGGGTCGGTCACCAGTAAAGGAGCCTGCATGCCCAGACCACTACAGGCTTGCGCTAATTCCGCGATACGCCCAACACCCACACGCATTGCGGTTGGGTAATTCCAGTTCATCCGGTACTGATCAAGATTCATTTCAACCTCACAACTGGGTTTTGAAATGGAAGGATTTCGGACGGGTCAATTGCTCAAAGCCGACACTGGACAACGTACAACCGCGCCCAGAGTTTTTCACCCCAGTCCACGCCAGCGCGGGGTCGAGATAGTCACACCGGTTGAGAAATACCGTGCCTGCTTGCAGTTGATCAGCCAGCGCCATCGCGGCTTCAGCATCGCGACTAAAAATCGCTGCGGTCAGGCCAAACTCACTGTCGTTCATCAGCGCGAGGGCTTCTTCATCATCGCGGACTTTTTGTACCCCCACCACCGGGCCAAAGGACTCTTCAGTCATGACCCGCATGCTGTGATCAACATCTGTTAGCAGTTGCGGGGCCATGTAGGCCGAACCGCGTTGATCCATCTCGAAATCCACAGGGTCAATATGGGCAGTGGCACCTTGGCGTGTAGCCTCTTCGATTTGCCCACGAACAAAATCGGCGGCCTGGGGTTTGACCAAAGGCCCCAAAGTGGTGTCCGGATCATCCGAGCGACCCAGCTTGTAGGTGTTGACGAGCGCCACCGCTTGTTTGACAAAATCTTCGTACACCGCCTCATGCACATAGATGCGTTCGATACCGCAACAGGATTGGCCGGAATTGAAAAATGCTCCATCAATGGTGGTTTCGACCGCATGGGTTACGTCCGCATCTTCGCGAACATAGGCAGGGTCTTTGCCGCCAAGCTCCAAACCAGTACTGATAAAGCGCCCCGCTGCCGCTCGCTCAACCATTGCCCCACCCGGCACAGAACCGGTAAATGCGACATGCTGCACGGCAGGTGCCGCAATCAGTTTTTCAGTGTCCTCGTGGCTTAGGTGCAGGTACTGGAAAACGCCATTGGGCAGCCCGGCCTCACGGAACGCCGCGACCATGCGCTCAGAGCAGAGCGGAGTCTGCGCCGAGTGCTTGAGCAATACCGTATTGCCAGCCAATAGCGCCGGTACAACGGCATTGACCGAAGTAAGATAAGGGTAATTCCACGGGGCAATAACCAGCGCAACACCCAGTGGCTCGCGACGGATAAATCGGGTAAAGCCTGTTTTCTCAGGTAACTGAATATCAGCCAAAGCCTGTTCGGCAATATCGGCCATGTAAGTTGCACGTTCGACAAAACCTTTGATTTCACCCGCCGCGTAGCGAATAGGACGCCCCATCATCCAGCTCAATTCTTGCGCCAACAGGCCTTCTTTGGCACTGAAACCCTCGATGGCTTTACGGACAATGGCAATGCGTTCACTTAAGGCCGTCTGCTTCCAGAGTTGGTGAGCTTTTTGCGCATGGGCCAGCGCGCGTTCTATTTCATGAGAGGATGCTAATTCACGCTCGACGTAGACCGAGCCGTCAATCGGTGAAATACACTTCAACGTTGCCATAAAACACTCCAAACATTTCCCGAGCCTGACCGCCTTGGGGCAGGCGCAAATGTGCTCGCAACAGGGCTAGATAATTTCAAAGTAGCGCTCCAGCTCCCAATCGCTGACGTGTCGACGGTACTCGCGTTCTTCCCACTCACGGCTTGCGGCAAAGTGCTCGACAAATGCATCGCCAAACATTTCCCGGGCAGCCGTGGAGGCTTTCAAGCGCTGCGCGGCGTCCCATAACGTGCGGGGTAGAGCCAAATGCTCAGGGTGCTTTTGCTCATAGGCGTTACCCTCGACAGGGTCCGTCGGTTGCCACTTTTGCATCACCCCATACAAGCCCGATGCCAGGGCCACGGACAATGCCAAATACGGATTGGCATCTGCTGCACCAAGGCGGTATTCCTGGCGCTGTGATTTGTCGCTGCCGGGAATCACGCGCAAGGCAGCCGTACGATTTTCGACGCCCCAAGTGGCATCGGTCGGTGCCCAGAAACCAGGGATCATCCGTCGATAGCTATTAAGGGTGGGTGCAACCATGCACAAGAACTCGGGCATCAAGCGTTGTTGCCCCGCCAGAAACTGGCGTTGCACTTCGCTCATGTTGTGAGCTTGGCTGGAGTCAAAAAATGCCGACTGCCCATCACCCCGATTACGCAGCGACACATGAATATGGCCGCTTTGCCCCGGATACTTACCAGACCACTTGGCCATGAAGGTCGCCATCAAGCCGTTACGTTGCGCCAAGACTTTCATAAAGGTTTTGAACAGCGCGCCTTTGTCGGCAGCGTCGGCGGCGTGATCATAAGCAATCGCGGCTTCCAGCACGCCCGGCCCGGTTTCGGTGTGCAGGCCTTCGATGGGAAAATCCATGATCTCGGACATTTCCAGGATCTGCTGATATAGCTCGGCATGCACTGAGTTGCGAATCATCGAGTAACCGAACCAATCCGGTGTAAACGGCTTGAGGTTGCGATAGCCCTTCTCGCGCACCGACTCGGGCGTTTCATCGAACATGAAAAACTCATATTCAAGCGACGCGAATGGATCAAAGCCCATGTCTTGGCAGCGCTTAATCACCTTACGCAAAGTACCGCGTGGACAAACGGCTTCGGCTTGCTTGTCGAACTCAGCAAGAAACAACAGCATGCCATTTTCAAAAGGAATATCGCGGCAGGTATTGGGCAGGATTCGCACCGGCGCATCGGGGTAACCGCTGTGCCAACCGGTGTAGCTGGCGTTGTCGTAGAGCTGGTCTTTGACATCCCACCCGAGCACAACATCGCAAAATGCAAAACCATGCTCCAGCGACGAATAAAACTTACTACGGCTCATGTACTTACCGCGCATGACACCGTCGTTATCGAACAAACCGACTTTAATGTGACTAAGGTTTCGCTCCTCGATAATGCGCTTGGCATCCTCGATGGTCTTCACATCCCGCGGATTGAGCATGACGCCCCCTGTTTAATTGTTATGGCCGACATCCAGTGTCAGCTTGGCGAACGCATTAACTAGGTACATAACTGGAGCAGCCTGATTGGGCATTAAACGCACAACGCCTGAGCCCGCTAGGCGGCGGACTCAGGCGTTATTTTTCACAGTTACCGGTACGGCGAGCCAGCCTTGGCCATCAGGGCGTTGTACTTTTTGAAGATCTCAACCACCTTGGCGCAGCGCGGGCTGGTCTTGGCGATCTCGTCCCAGAAAACTTGCGCTTCGTCCTCTACTTTTTTCCACTGCTCAGGTGGGATGCTGGTGAGCTGCATTTTGCTGCCCTCAACCCGCAACTGCGCTTCGCCGCCCCAATACCAGTGTTGGCGGTAATAGTTGGAGCTGTCCATGCACAGCTTGAACAAGGTTTTCAGGTGCTCTGGAACCTCTGCCCACTTTTCGGAGTTGGCGAAGTAAGAGCCACACCACGCGCCTGAAATGTTATTGGTCAGGAAGTACTTGGTTACGTTAGCCCAGCCGACGGTGTAGTCCTCGGTAATGCCCGACCAGGCAATGCCGTCAAGCTCACCTGTTTGCACCGCCACCTCGACATCTTCCCAAGGCAGCGTCACGGGAATCACGCCAAAGCGTGACAGGAACTTACCCGCGGTTGGAAAGGTAAAAATGCGCTTACCTTTGAGGTCATCCAGACTCTTAATCGGGTCTACCGTTGCGAAGTTGCACGGGTCCCAAGCACCCGCACCGAGCCAAGTCACGCCCTCGACTTCGCCGTATGCCTCCTCCCAAATTTCATTGAGGCCGTACTGCTCAAACAGCACAGGCACATCCAGGCTGTAGCGCGTGGCAAACGGGAAATAGCCGCCAAACACAGCGACATCAACCGGGGCGGCAATTGAGTCGTCATCACTCTGCACGGCATCAATGGTGCCGCGCTGCATGGCGCGGAACAATTCGCCTGTCGGGACCAACTGATCGGCAAAGTACAACTGGATCTCCATCTGCCCATTAGCGGCTTTGTTGAAGGCATCGATAGAGGGCTTGATTACGTGTTCAGCCAGCGCCGGGCCGGCGTAGGTTTGCAGTCGCCAGGTGATCTTTTTGGGTTCAGCTGCGTAAATATGGGCAGACCCCAGTGCCGTGGCCCCAACCGCGCCGGTAGTCACTGCCGCTGTCTTCAGGAAATCGCGTCTCGTACTCATGCTGTGCTCTCCAAGTGTCAATTCAGATGCAATACAACCGCAGATTGGCGTCCACGCTTCGCAAACTCCTCAGGCGAACGCTCGTTATAAGGCTGGCGAACATTCGCTAACCCCGGTGTGCGCACAACCTGAACAACGCGCACGAGTTTTCTGAAGCAATCCCTAACGCGCGTAATGCCATTGCGGCAGCCACAAGGCTATTTGCGGGAACACCATCACCAACACCAACGCCAGAATCATGATCAGCACGAACGGCGTGACCGACACATAAATGTCGCGCAAGGTGACTTCAGGCGGTGCCATGGCACGCATCAGAAATAAGTTGTAGCCGAACGGAGGCGTCATATAGGCAATCTGGCAGGTGATGGTGTAGAGCACGCCGTACCAAACCAAGTCAAAGCCTAAAGCCCCCACCAATGGCACATATAACGGCGCAACGATCACCAGCATCGCCGTGTCGTCGAGAAACATGCCCATGAGAATAAATGAGACCTGCATCATGATCAGTACCTGCCAAGGGCTCAGATCCATGCGATCAACAAAAAAGGATTCAATCGCCTTGACCGCACCTAAGCCATCAAACACCGCGCCAAAGCACAATGCCGCAAGGATTATCCACATGAACATGCAGCTAATGGCCAAGGTTTTGCGCAGGGTTTCTTCCATCACCACGCGATTTAAACGGCGCTTGAACAATGCCGCCAAGGTCGCTGCAGCAGCCCCCACCGCCGAACTTTCGACCAAGCTGGTGATGCCCATTAGAAACAAACCGGTCATGCTGAAGAAGATGAACAGGGGCACGATCCCGGCTTGCAGCAAACGAATTTTCTCGCCCCAAGTAATGTCCTTGCGTTCCTCCACGCTAAGCGCCGGACCAAGCTCAGGTTGTAAGCGGCAACGAATCGCGATGTACAAGACGAACAGCCCAGCCATCAGCAACCCGGGAAACACTCCGGCCAACCACAGTTGGCCAACAGGCTGGCGGGCGATCATGCCGTAGAGCACCAGCACCACACTGGGCGGTATCAAAATCCCCAGAGAACTGCCGGCCTGGATCACCCCAGTGACCATGATCTTGTCGTAACCCCGACGCAGTAGTTCTGGCAGCGCGATGCTTGCGCCAATGGCCATGCCGGCAACGCTCAAGCCGTTCATTGCCGAAATAGCCACCATCAGCGCGATAGTGCCAATGGCCAAACCGCCGTTCAGTGGCCCCATCCACACGTGGAACATGCGATACAAGTCCTCGGCCAAACCAGACTCGGAGAGCATGTAACCCATAAACACAAACAGTGGCAACGTCAGCAGCGGATACCACTTCATCAGTTTCATGGCGGCGCTAAATGCCACTTCAGAGCCACCGTCCCCCCACAAAAACAACGCCGCGACAACGGCGACAAAGCCGATGGCACCAAATACCCGTTTACCGGTGAGCAAGAGCAACATCATTGAGGAAAACATCAGCAACGCGATGAGTTCATACCCCATTACAAGGTCTCCCCACGCGCGGCTGCAACATCTTTGAAAAAGGTGGCGATTGCCTGCAAAAGCATCAGCAGGATGCCGATGCACATGACTATCTTGATCGGCGCCATTGAGGGTGACCACGCCGAGTAGCTGGTCTCTTTATATTCGAGGGCATACGCCGTTGAGGAAATACCGCCGTACAACAAGAACACCAGATAGAAGATCAGCAACACCACAGTGAATGCATCGACCAATGCGCGAGTGGTCGGCGACCAGCGGCTGTAGATAAGGTCCATGCGCACATGTGCATCCAACTGCATCGAATAAGCCCCCCCAAGCAGAAAGTAGGCGACCATCAAAAACTGCGCGCTCTCAAGCGTCCATGCCGCAGGCTGGAAGAAGGTTTTACTGATAGATGAATACAACAAGACGCCCAACATGGCGAAAATCAAGTACATCGCAAACCGGCCAACGAGCCGATTGATTTTCTCCACTCCCCTGACATAGCCACAGATAAGCCTACGCATGGCGATCCCTGCTTTCTGGTTATTACCCTCTAGACTAGTCGAGGATCAGATAAAGCCAACTCGGGCCACTCAATACGCGAGCAGCCAAGTACATTCTCGGTGCGATTCACCCACCGGGCAGCGCTAATCCACTCAATCAATATAGCCTTATTCCCCAAGAAAGCTGGATAGCGCAGCGCTGGTACGTAGCGGGTCTTCTTCTTGCGGAACGTGGCCGAGGTCTTCAAATATCACCCAGCGACTTCCGGCAATATCCGTGGCAAAGCGCTCTGCATTAGCCACTGGAATCAAACGATCCTCGCCGCCCCATATGATCAGAGTTGGCACCTGTAATTGTTTTATTTGCTCAAAACTATCGTTACCAACCTGTTTGAAACGCTCAACCAACGCCTGACGATTCCCCTCACGCCGGGTCAGTTGGTAATACCGATCAATCAGCTCATCAGTAACCTTGGCCGGGTCCCCATAGACGTTACGCACGCTTGACTCAATCATCTTTCGCGGCAGGATTTTAGCCATCAAAGGTGCCAGAACTGGGTTCTGCGCCAGCCAAAATCCCAGCGGTACAGACTCTGATTGACGCGGATAGCCCGCCGCATCTATCAACACCAAGTGCCCAACCTTTTGTGGCTGCTTCAAGGCAAATAACCAAGCCAACTGGCCACCAAAACTATTACCGACCAAGGTCACCCGTTGCAGTTTTAACTGGGCGAATAGCTGCTCAAGAAAATGCTGGTAATGATCAACACTGTAATCACCGTCTGGAAATGGGCCGGTCAAGCCAAAGCCTGGCAAATCAATACTGATAACGCGGTGCTTGGCCTTAAGCTGCTCAACCCAGCCTTGCCAAGTGTGCAAACTCGCAGAGGTGCCATGCAGCAGTAATAGCGGTTCTGGGTCATCGCGTGGGCCTTGATCACGAAGGTGCACCTGCATGCCATCGATACTGACAAAGGTCGAAGGCGCAGGCGCCCAACGTGCCTTCAGCTCATCAAGTGGTAGGTCAGGCGCCCAGTTAAGCGCGATGAAGCCAACCAGGAATAAGCTGAACATCAGGACAAGACCGCGCAAAACTTTTATCAGTCGGCGCATTATTTATCCTTAGATTGAGCAAGCTCAGGGGCTGTATGGAGAAAGCCATCACAACCCGGCGTCGCGCAAACGCTGCGCATGTTCCACATAAAGTCTCACAGGATCAGCCCCTTTACCGACTAGACCAAAGGTCTGGTTGATAATATCGAAATGATCAAGCGGAAAATCATCGCCAATCACGGTACCTAAGTGCGAGCTAAAACGCCCCACCATCCCATCGCACTGGCCTTTTTCCCGACGAAAAGTTTTGGCAAAGATTCGGCACGCCCGATTTGGGCCATCGAAGCGATTCCCCCCGCGATTAGTGATCCCCGGTTGCAGCGTACCTGACCACGAATAGTAGCGGACGCCATTGACCTCGGCTGCGCCCTGACCACCCCAAACCGGAGGTAAGCCTTGCGGGTATTTGCGATTAAACTCTGCGACACCGGCGCTGGTTAATGAACCATGGGCAGCGCCAATGTCGACCGGTAAAGGCGGCCCTTTATAGCCCTGTTCAAGCCACCCCATCACCCGTACAACGCCACGCAGTAAAAGACGCATGCACCTCTCAGTAAAACTGCCTGCAGCCGCCTTACGGGCCAGATAATCGCCTAATTCAGAGCCATGATTGGGCCCTGCAATTGAGGTCACAGAGGCGACCCACTCAGGATGTAACGCAGCCGCATAGCGTGCGGTTAAAGCCCCTTGGCTATGCCCCAGAAGGTTGACTTTTTCAGCCCCTGTTTTGGCCAGCACATCACGGATATGCGCCAACAACTGCTCGCCTCGCAGCTCGCTTGAGTTGAGTGGTGAAACCTGCACCGCATAGACCTTGGCACCTACCGCACGCAGCGCACGGGGAATCCCATACCAGTAGGGATATCCGAGCAAGCTCACATAGCCCAACATTCCTGGTACCAAGATCAGGGGATAGCGCACAGTCGGAGATTGGCTCATCACCTGACGTCCTTATTCCAATTAAATGAAAAGAATCACGGTGAAAGGCCCGTGTAGCAGGCACGTTTAAATGCCGCACGACAGATGCCGAGTTCTAGCTTAGCTGACCTGGATAAGAACAGTATCAGCACAGTCGATGAATACTATTAAAGCCCTCAAGTTCTTATTTCCAGCCATATCTCTAGTATTGACTCCTGTAAGCATCACACACCCAATCAAGGAGTCAGTCATGAAAAGCAAACTCGCTATCAGCTTGGCCTTGAGCCTATTCGCTGCAAACGCATTCGCACTACCAAGCTTCAGCCCACAACCGCTGTTAAGCGAACAGAAAGACAGCCAGGAAGTAATCACGATTCTGGATCCCTTGGCTGAGAATGGATCATCTCGCACACCTGGGGCTCAGTTTCGGGTCGCTGAGGGTGGAGCCCAGCGCACGCTGGATGCCCGCACCACAGGCTAACCCGACAAGAGTGCCAGTTTATATGACGAACAGAACCCAAACAGGCAGCGTCAGTGCTGCTAAAACGGTGGATAAAAACACCGTGGAACTGACGCTGCGCACATCTTCCTGAGTTTTTGCAAACCCAAGAATATTCACCCCACTCGGGCATGCAGCCATCAACACCAGCACGCTACGTGCGCCATCGCTAAGTTGAGGCAGCAGGCCGCTGAACCACCAGACCAGAGCCGGGAATATCACCAACTTGGTGACTGTCAGCGCCAACACGCTGTTGCTCGGACGTAATCGAAAGCGCGACAAGCTCGCGCCCAATACAATCAACGCACAAGGCAAGGCAGCCTGGCCTAACCAGGTGACCATTTTCCACAATGGCTCTGGAGCAACCCAACCCGACAGATTAAGCAGTGCGCCTAACAGCAGGCCGATAATCATTGGGTTCGCCAAATTTTTCAGCAATGCACCCACATTGACTCGCTCTGGGCTGCCGAACGCGGCATAGAAACTCTGCATCGAGAACAACGTGAGGCTGTGAAACACCAAAACAGCGAACAGGTAGACCAGACCGTCATGCCCCATCAATGTTGTGACGATGGGGATGCCGACCAGTACGTTATTCGAAAAAGCGGCCGCTAGGCCAAGCGGTGACGCGATACCGCGCTGACGATGAACGATAAAGTTGACGGCACCAAACACCACCACCACGGGCAAAAAATAGGCGAGTAGCAGGGTAATCGACAAGCCATCCGCTAGCGGCGCTTTGGCGATCCCGGCAAACAACAGCGTTGGCATAAACAGCTTGAAGGTAATATTGGCCAGCCCAGTGGCAGTTTCGACACTTAACCACTGACGCCAGCCCAACAAGTAACCCAGTACGATCAAGCCAAAGATTGGCAAAATTGCAAGAACAGCAGGCATATTCCCAAGGCTCCTCAACTACTTGATAACTGCATGACGCGCCCTGACGTGCCAGCTAGAGAGCCTTCAAGCATACCTGCGACACATTTATAATTCGATGGTATTCCAATTCCAGCGCACAACTTATAAAGCGATCTAGAGTCATATAACTTGAGCACTTGTTTTGATTTTCGACGGGAGAACAACATGAATAAGAACGTTCTAGGCGTTGCCTGCGTAATCACTGCCCTCGCTGGATTGTCAGGTTGTGCTGGAGACAAGCCGGAAAACCCGGTTGATTACTTCACATTCAATGACCAGCCATTGGTTCGAGATGTGGTTGATGACATGACTAAAACCGAAGTATTGCGGGTAGGCGGCCAGCCCTCAACCGAGATTACCCGTAGCGTTGAGCCAGGTACCTGTAACAATTACGTGCTTAATAACGATGGTCACCAGCAGCCGTACTATGTCAGCTTCAATTCGGCAAACCGGGTAGACAGCAAAGGCTTTATGACCTGTCAGCAAATGGAAGAAAATGCGCGATCTCGTGCACGAGTACTCGGCTACTGATCCAACCTCAAAGGTCGTAAGTCGTTTCTTATTAACGACTTGATCAATGCTGCACCTCATACGCGCAGCAGGCACAATCACGCTAGAATCGACGCCCTGGCGAGCCATTTGCTAAAGTGGCTGCATTCTTCCGGAAGTCTTAGCTGATGCAACCTCGCGCCGAACAAAAACTGCAAACCCGCCACGCCCTGATGGACGCGGCGCGCAGCCTGATGGCGGGTGGCCGGGGCTTTTGCAGCCTGAGCCTACGTGAAGTCGCACGTGCAGCCGGTATTGTGCCGACAGGATTTTATCGCCACTTTCAAGATATGGATTCATTGGGCTTGGCCCTGGTAGCTGAAGTGGGCGAGACCTTTCGCGGCACCATTCGCAAGGTGCGACACAACGAGTTCGAGCTGGGCGGCTTAATCGACGCCTCAGTGCGCATATTTCTTGATGCTGTAGATGCCAACCGACCGCAGTTTATCTTTCTTGCTCGCGAGCAGTTTGGCGGCTCATTGCCGGTGCGCCAAGCCATTGGCACGCTGCGCGGTCGTATCATGGCCGACCTCGCCGCGGACCTTGCGTTAATGCCCAAACACCAGCATCACGGCAAAGAAGAACTGGACCTGCTCGCAGACATGATCGTCAAAACCGTGTTTGCCACCCTGCCTGAACTGATCGATACCCCGCCCAACCCTCTACCCGCTCACCTGCAGCCGGCCGCTAAAATGATTGAGCAACTCCGGGTTATCTTCATCGGCGCAAAATACTGGCACGTCCCCGGATCTCAGCCTTCGGCCAGACACCTGAGGCGCACCAAAGTGGCGCAGTAATTCTTCAGGCGCACCAAATAAAACCTGACTAACGCATCAAAATCACCACGCCCACGCTACAACCCGCACCAATTCAGCGCTATACCGCTTTGGCAAGCCCCTTGCTCTATAACGCTGTATTGTCCTGCTGGAACTTTACACATGCTGGTGATTCATCAACGTATCAAGCCCCAAGAAAAATGGGATGCCGAGCTGCTGCTCACCTTTGAGGCGCGCAGTAAAAGCCGCCTGCGCTGCTTCACCACAACGGGCGAAGACGTCGGCCTGTTTCTTGAGCGCGGCCAACCTCCATTGCACCATGGCGAGTGCCTGCAAGCTCAGGATGGGCGGGTTATTCGCGTCAATGCACGCCCCGAAGAACTGCTGCATGTAACCTGCTCCAGTCCACTTGAGCTAATGCGCGCGGCATATCATCTGGGCAACCGCCACGTCGCCTTGCAACTGGGTGATGGTTGGCTGCGCCTACCCGACGACTACGTCCTCAAAGCCATGCTCGAACAGCTTGGCGCTAAGGTTGAGTTGATTGAAGCCCCTTATCAGCCGGAGCATGGCGCATATGGCGGTGGTCATCATCACTCCCATGCCGGCGAAGCCGAATTCAGCTATGCCCCACGTCTGCACCAGTTTGGTGTGCGCAAGTGAACAAAGCTTGGGCGCTGTTACGCTTGGCTAGCCCACAACTGCCTATTGGCGGCTACAGCTACTCACAAGGTCTGGAAATGGCCGTTGAGCAAGGCCTGGTCAATGATGCCACTAGCGCCCAACGCTGGATCAGCGACCAACTGCTGTGCAACCTCGCACGCTTTGAAGCCCCGCTCTTACTGGCTCACTGCCAAGCAGCAGCACGCGGCGACTGGCAGACCCTGAAGTTACTTTCGGAGCAGCACCGCGCCAGCCGTGAGACCCGTGAGTTACGCCTTGAAAGCCGGCAAATGGGGTACTCACTGCAGCAATTGTTGCAGGGCCTGCCCGAACTCGATCAGCCGGCACGTGAATTGTTTGAACAACAGCAAGAACCTGGCCTGGCGCTGGGCTGGGCCTTGGCTGCGCGAGCATGGCAAATCGACTCGCAAGATGCTTTGGCCGCATGGCTTTGGGGCTGGCTGGAAAACCAATTGGCGGTGCTGATGAAAACACTGCCTCTTGGCCAACAGGCCGCGCAACGCCTTACATCCGCACTCTTACCTGTACTCCAACAAGCACAGCAACAATGCAATCAAACTGAATCCGCTCACTGGGGCAGTGCCGCCTTTGGCTTGGCCCTGGCGAGCATGGCGCATGAGCGCCAATACAGCCGTCTATTTCGCTCTTAAAAGGAAATCCAAATGAATAGCCAACCTTTGCGCGTCGGTATCGGCGGCCCGGTCGGTTCCGGAAAAACCGCCCTGACCTTGGCGCTCTGCCTGGCCTTGCGCGAGCGTTACAACATCGCCGTGGTCACCAATGACATCTATACCCAAGAAGACGCACAGTTTCTGGTGCGCAACGAAGCACTGGCCCCAGAGCGAATCATCGGCGTTGAAACAGGCGGATGCCCGCACACCGCAATTCGCGAAGATGCCTCGATCAACCTTGAGGCAGTTGACCAACTGAATAAACGCTTCCCCGGTCTCGATGTGATTCTGGTGGAGTCTGGCGGTGACAATCTCTCGGCCACCTTCAGTCCCGAGCTTTCCGACCTGACGATCTATGTGATCGACGTCTCCGCTGGCGACAAGCTGCCACGTAAGGGGGGGCCTGGTATCTGCAAGTCTGACTTGTTGGTGATCAACAAGATCGACCTTGCTCCGCTGGTTGGCGCATCACTTGAGGTCATGGACCGTGACACCAAGAAAATGCGCGGTGACAAACCCTTTGTTTTCAGTAACCAAAAAATCGGCCAAGGCCTCGAAGACATCATCGCCTTCATCGAACGCCATGGCATGCTCAACGCTGCCTGACTTGAATACCCACAAGGATGCTTAACATGAACCTGCGTAAATCCCTGTTTGCCGCCGCCCTCTTCCTAACACCTGCGCTGGCATTTGCTCATCCCGGGCATCATGAGTCTGGTCTTATGGCGGGTCTCGCTCACCCAGTGTTTGGCCTTGATCACCTGCTGGCCATGTTGGCCGTCGGTCTCTGGGCTGCTCAACAGCAAGGTGCTGCACGCTGGACATTACCCGTGACCTTCGTCAGCAGCATGCTCATCGGTGGCGTACTAGGGTTCAATGGTGTTCAGATGCCGTTGATGGAAACGGCTATTGCCGGCTCTGTTCTCGCTTTCGGCGTACTGGTCGCCGTTGCTGCACGTCTGCCTGCCGCCTTTGCCCTGAGCCTGACGGCAGTGTTTGGCCTTAGCCACGGCATTGCTCACGGCCTGGAGCTGCCTGCCCTGGCGAGCCCGGCAACATACGCCATCGGCTTTGTTGCGGCCACCGCAGCATTGCATGCCAGTGGTTATGCAATGGTGCGTTTCCTGCCGCAAGCAGCGGCACCATTGATCCGTATTGCCGGTGCAGCTTCGGCACTCACCGGTGCATGGTTGCTGGCCAGCTGAGTCGCGACTGCCATAACAACCTACAGCTACAAGGCTGTAGGTTGCCCCGCTTTAATGTACGCAATTGTGCTCCAGTTCATCAGCCACACCCCCTTCAGTCTGTCATAGTCCGAGAGCACCCGGACTGGACTGAATCCTCATGTTGCGTGTCGCCCGTTTTCTAATCGCTCCTCTACTGCTCGTAGCCATTACCCTTACGGTATTAGTTCTCACCAGCAGGCCTGCACAAACACCGAAAGTACTCACCTCACTTGGCGATCAACCGCTGGTTATCGCCCATCGCGGCGGGCGCGGTTTATGGCCAGAAAACAGCCTGTTTGCCTTTCAGCGCGCCAGTGCGCTGGGGGTGGATATGCTGGAGATGGATGTTCGGCTTTCAAGCGATGGGCAAATCGTAGTGATCCATGACGCCACAGTAGACCGCACGACAAATGGCGAAGGCCCTGTGGACAGTTTCACCCTGGAGCAGTTACAGCAACTGGATGCTGGCTACAACTGGACCGCGGACGGCGGCCAAAGCTATCCGTACCGCAACCAAAGCATAACGATCCCGCAATTTGAGGCAGTGCTACAGGCCGAACCGACAATAGCCAAAGTCATTGAGCTAAAACTGGCCGGCAACGAACTTGTGGATAAGCTCTGCCAGAGCCTAAACGACTATAAGCAGCGCGACCGGGTGGTTATCGCCAGCTACTATGAATCCAGCTTGCAACGCCTACGCGAGCATTGCCCCGGTATAGCCACCTCGGCCAGCCCCAACTCGATACGATTGTTCCTGGCCATGAACTGGCTGGGAATTAGCTCCGCACTGTCACCCTCTTATCAGGTTGTGCAGATACCTCCGCGCCACAGCGGCGTTGAGCTTGCCAGCAGCGCATTGATCACGTCGGCCAAAGCACGTGGCCTCAGCGTGCAACTGTGGACAATTAACGAGCAGCCTGCCATGCGCAAACTCTTGGATGTGGGTGCCCAAGGCTTGATAACCGACTATCCGGACCGGGCGCTGCAATTATTAGGTCGATCAACACGCATTAGCGCACTCAGCGATTAGAGCGGCATCAACTTTGATCAAAAAACGTACAAAGCCTGCCACACCTAGTCCTGCGTAGCCCACAGCGCTTAACCCGCAGGTTATCCACAGAAGCTTACACAGAGAACTGGGATAACTGCATCCACCTAAGCTCCAAGCCCCTGAAATAATTGAATAATTTCTTGACTATTAGGCTCACTCGCAAAGTTTATAAACCTTTCAAATGGCTGTACAAAAAACGATCAACCAGTGAAAAGCCCCGCCATTACTGGGATGCAGGGATGCATACCCTAGTTATCAACAAGACTACCCACAGTTGTCGGGGACAACTGTTGATGAAGCACTGAAAAACATAACTAACTCACTGATTTCATTGCTTAACATGCATTGATCAAAAAACGTACAACAGGCCCTGAACCTAGTCCCACCTGACGCTGATCACTTAGCCCGCAGCTTATCCACAGAACACTGCACAGAGAAACTGGATAACTCTTGATACTTATTCACTGCAATCTTAGTCAGCGGGATAATAGCTTGACTATTGGCCGGAATTAACGTGCTGCAAGGGCCTTACAACAGGTGATCAAAAAACCAACAATCTCGTGTAGTGCTCGTAAATACTGGCCTCAAGCAATGAGCACACTAGTTATCAACAAGGCTACCCACAATAGTCGTGGACAACTTAGCCGGCGGCTAAAACACCCTTGAATAGTCCTGATTATTGATTAATTTACTGACACAGTAATAATTGGTCAAAAAACACACAACACTCTAAAGCCCGCGTATCCAGAGGGTTCTACGTCTTAACCCGCAGGTTATTCACAGCCCCCTCCACAGAGAAACTGAATAACTGCACAGAGAATGATTTTTCCCGGTTAAATAATTAATCATGTTCTAGACGAAGCCCAATATTTTCTCGCCACAAGCCCCTGATCAAAAAACGAACAACTCTCCACACCTGTTGTTTCCAGTGGGCTGTAGCAATACATACAATAGTTATCTACAGGCCTACCCACAGTAGCCGTGGACAACTTAATCGCTTGAGTTTCCCAGTTGATAACTGAACCTGTGGTTGATAAAGCCATTTTTAAAAAATATTGGTCATAAAATAAACAGTAGGCTGCAAGCCCCTAAGTACAGGGTGTGTAGCCTGATACGCCCATGTTACCCACAGTTCATTCCACAGTCTTTGTGCGCAACTACTGGGAAATGCTATTAGCCTGATCAATTGAATTAACAAGCCACCCGCAATGGCCAGGGTTAATCTTGTTTTATCAACAAGGAGCCCATTATGAACACCTCACAAACTCACCTAAGCCAATTACTGCACAGCCTGCTCGCAGCCTATGCGGGTGGTAACAGCGGCGTTTGCCCTGAGTAACAGGACGCGCCGTATACATAGTCTTGCACCCTCAATACCGCTAACCTGAGCAAACTATTTCTCAGGAGTACTGCCATGAGTTTGCGTTCGATCTGTGTTTTCTGCGGCGCGAGTACCGGGGCTAACCCCATTTACCGTGAGGCCGCAGTGAAACTGGGTCAGTACCTTGCCCAACACAATATTCGCCTGGTCTACGGCGGCGGCGCTGTAGGATTGATGGGCGTTGTTGCAGACGCCGCACTCGCCGCTGGCGGTGAAGTGATAGGCATCATTCCACAAAGCCTGAAACGGGCGGAGGTTGGCCACCAGGGCCTTACCCGGCTAGAAGTAGTTGATGGCATGCATGCACGAAAAGCACGCATGGCTGAGCTCAGTGATGCCTTTATCGCCCTTCCGGGCGGTCTGGGTACGCTTGAAGAGTTGTTTGAAGTCTGGACTTGGGCGCAGCTTGGTTACCATAACAAACCACTGGGCTTACTCGACGTTAACGGCTTCTACAGCAAATTAGGCGACTTCCTCGATCACTTGGTGGAGGAGCAATTCGTCCGCGCCAACCACCGCGCCATGCTGCAACTGAGCGAGACGCCTAGTGAGCTGCTTGAACACCTGGCCAACTGGCAACCCCTGGAAGCCCCGCGCTGGCATACCAGCAAGCCGGACTAGGCAAAAGCAAAACCAATAAAACGCCGCGAATCGATTCGCGGCGTTTGTTTCAATGAGCGTTAAAGACTGTCAGTACATTGCACCAAGCCATGACATTGAGCTGGCGAAACATCGACCCCCTGTTAATTGGCATGAACGCTTTAAAAGAAAGCGCCTTACTCGCGAGCGGTCACTTAACATCATTCTTGCGCAGCGCTTCGGCACTATCAGGCTAATGACTCTCGAACTGCACAATGCGCCCATCGCGCAGTCACCCATGCACATCAATAGACCGGCCAAGCTGTAGCTCTGCATCGCTTAAATGCTTATATGCAAGCGCTTGCTGCGCTATCGTAATGCCCAGATACTGACGTTCCACAAACCAAAGGAATCCCTTGCATGGCAGCTAGTAGCCTTTTAGCCCTCCTCGATGACATTGCAACGGTGCTTGACGATGTGTCTTTGATGACCAAAGTCGCCGCCAAGAAAACCGCCGGGGTTTTGGGCGATGATCTGGCGCTCAACGCCCAGCAAGTTACCGGCGTACGTGCTGACCGCGAGCTTCCTGTGGTGTGGGCCGTTACCAAAGGATCCCTGCGCAATAAATTGATTCTAGTGCCAGCTGCGTTGGTCATCAGCGCTGTAGCACCGTGGGCGGTAACCCCGATACTGATGCTCGGCGGCACCTATCTGTGCTTTGAGGGTTTCGAAAAAATCACCCACAAATTTCTCCACCCCAAGGAAGACGACAAACAAGAGAGAACTGAGCTGATCGAAGCTGCGAGTAAATCGCCAGAAGAGATCAAAGCCTTCGAGAAACAAAAGATTGGCGGGGCTATTCGCACCGACTTCATCCTGTCCGCCGAAATTATTGCGATTACCTTGGGCACCGTCGCCGGTGCACCGCTGACTCAACAAATTGTCGTGGTTTCAGGCATTGCCCTGGTAATGACGCTTGGCGTGTACGGCCTTGTCGCTGGTATCGTCAAGCTCGATGATGCTGGCCTCTACTTGAACCAGCTTGAGGGTGAAGGTTTTTTTACCCGGGCTATGCGCAGTTTTGGCCACGGCATCTTGGTTGCCGCGCCTTACATGATGAAAGGTTTGTCGATTATCGGCACCATCGCAATGTTCTTGGTCGGTGGCGGCATCCTTACCCACGGCATTCCAGTAGCCCACCACTGGGTAGAGCAAACGTCAGAGCATCTGGCAGCCAGTTCGGGTATTGAGTTTATGAGCAGTGTGGTGCCTGTGCTGCTTAATGGCGTTGTGGGGATAATCCTGGGCGCAATCGCGCTCGCGGTTGTCACGCTGCTGAGTAAGCTGTGGAAAGCCATCAAAAGGTAATGAAAGATGTTTTTGTGGGTGAACAACGCAAAGCCTGTCCACCCAGTTCCAAGCCAAAAATCAATCATCGCGCTGTAAGCGGTGGATGGGGAAAGCGCCATCCACCCTTGTACGCAGCCTGCCTAAACTCACTCAGCCGGCTTGCTGCATGATCACCGTTTGCGCAGGCATTGGTGCTGGGAAGCCTGCCTCGCCCAAGGCATCCTTGATCATCTTGTTGGTGTCGAAATACACCTGCCAATAGTTATCAGTATGGCAATACGGCCGCACCGCCATCACCGGCCCGACCAAGTTGAACTCCAGTATCTCGACATCAACTGCTGGCTCAGCAAGCACATTATCAATACCGGCAATGCGCTCCCTAAGCAACGCGGCCGCGGCTTTGTAATCTGCTGCGCCAGAAAGCTGGGCTTTGAGATCGACCCGGCGAAAGGTGTTATGGGAAAAGTTCTGGATGTTGTCACTGAAGATTTTGTTGTTGCCCACCAGCGTTAATACATTATCTGGGGTGTTGATAGCGGTGACGAATAAACCAATTTCGGTGACGGTACCGGTCACACCGCCCGCACAGATAAAGTCGCCGACCTTGAATGGGCGCAAGATGATTATGAATCCGCCTGCTGCAAGATTTGCAAGCAACCCTGACCAAGCCATACCAATCGCCAGACCAATAGCCGCGATGAGTGCAGCAAAGGTTGTGGTCTGCACGCCGAAGTAGCCGAGAATGCCGATCACCAGCAAAATATTCAGGGTTACGGTGATGAAGTTACCCACGTAACGCAGCACTGTCGGATCAACATGCTGTCGTCCCAAGCCTTTTTGCACCAAGCCCACGGCAAAGTTAATCAGCCAACGGCCAATGACCCAAAAGGCCACAGCTGAGAGAATTTTTATGGCAAACGCGGCACCGTACTGCGTGACCAAGTTGTACAGCGCGTTCATTTTTTCCGTGCCCACATTTACGATGGTTGTATCGTCCATGGCCTTGCTCCAATAAGGGATAGGTACAGTTACCCTTAAAAAAGCTAGCACGGGGAAAAATATTTGCGAGATTTAGCAGTTAGCCCTGTGCGATGGCACCGTCCTCGGTGAGCGGCAGCACTGTCACTTGCACATCCGGGTCGTGGCCGCCCCCGCCAAGAATAACGCCATGCAGGGGCGATACATCGGCAAAGTCGCGTCCCCAAGCCAAGGTGATGTGCTCGAGCGCCGGGCGGATGTTATTGGTCGGATCAAAGTCGACCCAACCATGATCCGGGCAAAACACCGAGACCCAGGCATGGGAAGCGTCGGCACCGATCAGCCTAGGCTGCCCCGGTGGCGGCTGTGTGAGCAAATAACCGCTGACATAACGTGCAGCCACGCCTTGGGAACGCAAACAAGCCAGCATCAAATGGGCAAAGTCCTGACACACGCCTCGCCGCTCTTCCAGCACCTGCAACAAGGGGGTCGCCACCTGCGTGGCGACTGCGTCAAAGGTGAACTCAGTAAATATCTTGTTCATTAGCGCCTGAGCGGCCAATAACAATGGCTTGCCCGGCACAAAGCAGTCGGCCGAATACGTGGCAAAACTGTGTTTAAGCTGGACATAGGGAGACTGGAAGCGAAACCGACAAGCATCTAACAAATCGGCAGACATTCGCGTCCCGCTGTAACGCATCGCAGCGCAGGCATCTTCCCAAGCGGGCGAGTCTTGCAAGCTGATACTTGGCCGTGCCAACACATCCAAACGCATCTGAGCGCTGACCTTCAGCGAATCATGGGGACGTTCAAAAACCAAGCGCGTTAACGGGTTGCCAAATACATCTAGGCCATCATGGCGCATGCACGGCGTGGGGCTGACTTCAAGCTGGCACTGATGTTTGACCTGCCAAGTGCAATCGCGTGGCACCAGGTGTGCCAATTGTTGCGAAAGTGAAACCGTGGCCGAATAGCTGTAGTGCGTGTCATGGATGATCTGATAGCGCGCCAACTGGAGTTCGGGCACTTCGCTGTGCATCTGCTTAACGCTCATGACGACTGTGTCCGCTGACTGGCATCCACGTGCACGAAGAAGCGCAGCGCCAGTTGGTCTGAAGTTTCTGCGCTAGCCTGCGCAATTGTTTCAAGCAGCTGCGCCAACCCATTCAATACCGCCCGCACACTGCTTGGCCCGAACAGGGAGTTTTCCAACGTGGCAAGACTGAAGCCGCTGAGCTGCCGCTCCAAGCTGGCCAGGCGTGATGAGCCAGGCAGGTCGAAACGTTCTACCAACCTCGCATGAGAGCTAACCAGGGTGCGCAATTGAAATAGCACCGCGTGGGGGTTTTGATCGTCTAGCAACAGCAGGTCCAAAACCGGTATCAACTGGGCGGTTGCAAGGTAACGAGTGCGGTAAGTGATGCTGCTGTTACCCAGCTCCAGTAACCACTCCAGCGCAGATTGGTCATCGGCCATTGGGCTGCGAATAAAGCTGGCGATACTTTCGCTCATAAACTGCAGGCGCTCGATACAGCGCCCAATCATCAAAAAGCGCCAGCCATCGTCACGGGTCATGTCGTCCAGAGCAAAGCCGGAGAGTGCTGCCAGCGACATCACCAAGCCATTTAAGAAATCCAGCGCCTCACCAAAGTCCGCCTGCTGAACTTCAAGTTCTTGCGCCTCAATCTGTAATTCCAACAAAGCCTGCCAGTTGGCCTGCGAAAGTTTGCCGCGCACACTTCCGGCGGTCCAAATCAGACGCTGCAAATTGGTCCGCAGACTGGCGGGCCAGTCATCACCGAGCAAGGCCTGCTCAAGTCGCTGCTCTAACGTTTCGCCATCTTCTGCATCTGGCAATAGGCCCAGGCGCTCACCCAGGTTCAATGCGGCTTCAAGGGCATTCGGATCGTCGTCATCATCAACATAACGTGACAGCATGATGCGCAACAGACGAGCATTGTCCTCGCTGCGTGAGCTGTAACGCCCAAACCAAAACAGATTTTCAACCACCCGCGAGGGCAAGTAAGGGTCACTGCGAACTAAATCGGCGACGCCTAAAGGACGCGTGCCCTGCCAGGATTCGCCACCACTGCTGCGACTGCCCAGCACCCAGGTATCTTTACTGGCACCGCCGCGCTGCATCGACACCACTTCTGCATCCGCTTGACCGGCAACGCGCGTCAGCCCGCCAGGCATTACTCGATAGCCCTTGGGCCCGGCAACTGCAAATACGCGCATGCCAATTGCCCGCGGTTGCAAGCTGCGCTGCTCACTCTGCCAAATCGGTGCCTGTGACAGCTGCGCAATTTCTTGGGCGACATAGGCGTAAGGTCTGCTTTTTAGACGCTCCGCCAGCGCATCGCGCTGCTTCTCGTCAAGCTCATGGCCAAATACAGGGGCAAAATTTTGTGAGGGAAAACTCGGCCGAATCAATAACTCAGAAAGCTTATCAAGCGCCTCTTCCAATACCGGCGGCTCTCCGCACCACCAGCTGGCAATGCTCGGCAGCAGCAAAGATTCACCCAGTAGCTTTTCACTGATGGCGGGCAGAAAACCCGAAAAACCAGGCGACTCAAGGACACCACTGCCGAGTGCGTTGGTGACCAGCACTCGCCCCTGCCGTACCGCGTCAAGCAAACCGGGCACGCCGAGTGCCGAATCAATACGCAGTTCCAGAGGGTCGCAAAAATCATCATCCAATCGGCGTAAAATCGCATGAACCCGACGCAAGCCGGCCAATGTCTTCAGGTACACCGTGGCATCGCGTACGGTTAAGTCCGTACCTTCAACCAAGGGATAACCCAGTTGCCGGGCGAGATACAGGTGTTCGAAGTAACTTTCATTGAGACGCCCTGCTGTTAGCACCACAACCAGCGGCGTTTCACCGTCAGCCGCAGGCGCTTGTCTGGCGATGGTTTCTTGCAAGGTGCGGAAAAACCCTGCCAGATACTGAACACGCATATCACGGAACAGATCAGGGAAGGCGCGCGATACTATTTGGCGGTTTTCCAGTGCATAACCTGCACCTGACGGGGCTTGGGTTCTATCTGCGGTGACCCACCAACGCCCATCAGGGGCGCGAGCGAGATCAACCGCATAGATATGCAAATAGGTTGCATCAGGTACTTCTATGCCTTGGCATGGCCAAAGAAAGTTGTTGTGGCCAAATACCAGTTCTGCGGGAAGCAAGCCGTCAGCCAGCAAGCTTTGTGGGCCATAAATGTCAGCCAATACCTGATTAAGCAGGTCCGCTCGCTGAGCGACACCTTTGGCGATTACCTGCCATTCATCTGCGGTGACCACGTGGGGCAGCAGATCCAGCTCCCAAGGTCGATCCGCACCTTCGGGGTCTGCATACACGTTGTATGTGATGCCGTTTTCTTGAATTTGCCGCGCCAGTAGGTCCTGACGCTGTTGCAACTGAAACGGTGTGCTACGCCGCAGTTGCTCAACGATTCGCCGCCAATGAGGTCGCACTTGCCCGTCAGCATCTAGCAGTTCATGGTAAGCCGCATCATTGAGCGGGTAGTCGGCAAGCAGATCAGCCATCAAAATCTCGGACAGTCATTTACACAGGCAAATTTTAGCATTTGCGCTCGCCCAAATACTCAGGTCAGGGTAGCTGACCTGAGTATTTTTGGGCATTTGTTGAGCGCCCTAACTAAAGACTAGTCTTTGCGACTTGCTGGACCAAGCCGAAGATCGAGGGTCATCGGCAACTCAGTGTTTGCAATCACGGGCATTGGCGAGCGCTTGCCAGGACTATGGCCAAGCCTGAAGAAACGTGCCAAGCGCCTGCTTTCAGCCTCGTACGCATTAACCGGCAGCGTTTCGTAATTGCGGCCACCTGGGTGTGCAACGTGATACTGGCAGCCACCCAAGGAGCGATTCATCCAGGTATCGAACACATCGAACACCAAGGGCGCATGCACACCAATGGTTGGTTGCAAACAGTTGGCGGGCTGCCAGGCACGATAACGAACACCGGCCACAAACTCACCGACCTTGCCCGTGGCGTGCAAAGGTACAGGCACGCCGTTACAGGTAATCACATAGCGATCCGGGGTCATGCCGCGTACTTTGATTTGCATGCGCTCAAGGGATGAATCGACATACCGTACAGTCCCGCCTGCGGTGCCCTCCTCGCCCAGCACATGCCAAGGCTCAAGCGCTTGGCGCAACTCCAAGTCGATGCCTTTGACATTGAAGTCGCCAGCTTTAGGAAAGCGGAACTCAAAGTGTGGCGCAAACCACTCTGCTCGGAATTTATAGCCCTCTGCGTTTAAATCCTGAATTACATCATTGAAGTCCTGTTCAACATAGTGCGACAGCAAGAAGCGGTCATGCAGTTCAGTGCCCCAGCGCACCAGCCTTGCGGGTTGATAAGGCTGTTTCCAGAACCGCGCTACCAAGGCGCGCAGTAATAACTGTTGAGCCAAACTCATTTGCGCATGGGGCGGCATTTCAAAAGCACGCAGTTCCAGCAGACCAAGACGCCCCGAGGCGGAATCTGGCGAGTAGAGCTTGTCGATACAGAACTCAGCGCGGTGGGTGTTACCCGTTACATCAACCAACAGGTTACGCAGCAACCGGTCGACCAACCAAGGGGCACACTCTTTACCCGGTTCTGGCATCTGCGCAAAGGCAACCTCCAACTCGTACAGCGCGTCATTGCGCGCTTCATCCACACGCGGTGCTTGCGATGTCGGGCCAATAAACAAACCGGAAAACAGGTACGAAAGCGAAGGGTGATTGTGCCAATAGCTGATCAAGCTTCTCAATAAGTCAGGCCGGCGTAAGAACGGTGAATCCGGCGGTGTCGCACCGCCTAAAACAAAGTGATTACCGCCACCCGTACCGGTATGGCGGCCATCGATCATGAATTTTTCGCTGCTTAGACGGCACTGACGGGCAGTCTCATAGAGAAACTCAGTGCGCTCGACCAACTCATCCCAGCTTGCAGCGGGATGAATATTGACCTCAATCACACCCGGATCCGGGGTCACCCGAAAGAACTGCAAGCGCGGATCAACTGGCGGCTCATACCCTTCAAGTATCACTGGGCAATCAAGTTCGCCAGCCGTGGCCTCAATGGCCGCAACCAGTTCGAGATAATCTTCCAGCCGCACCAATGGCGGCATAAACAGGTACAAGCGGCCTTCACGGGGCTCTGCACACAGCGCGGTACGCACAATATCGTCGGCCGATTTATTCAGCTGCGGACGCTTTGTCGATGCCTTTTGACTGCCTTGCCATACGCCACGTAGTTGACTCTGCACCTGTGCTGCGCCCGGAAGTGGCGCCAACCGCTGTGAAGGATCAGGCGGATTCACATAGGGGTAATCGGCCTTGCTGACCCAGGGCTGTGACTCCAGCGGCAAGCGATACCCCAGCGGCGAGTCACCGGGAATCAGCCAGCAGTGCTCCTCACGCAAGTACCAACTGCCTGTCAGCCACTGGGTCTCAGCGGCGTTACGTGCCAAAGGCAAGACATGCCCGATGACTTTATCCAACCCCTGCTGAAAAACCTTGCGCAAGCGTTCTCGGTCCAATGGGTCAGCCAGGCGTGGATCACTTGGCGTGACGTTGCTCGGCAACTTGCGCTCACGCCATAAGAAATAGAAACCATCTTCATAGGCAGGGAATCGGTGCTCAGCCGAAATACCCAAGCGTCCGGCAAGGGTTTTCAAGAAGGTCGCAGCAAGGGCCTCATCAGCACCATAGTCATTGTGCTCATCAGCATACAACTTGGCGTCACGCCAGACGGGCTGGCCATCACGGCGCCAGAAACAGTTCAAGGACCAGCGCGGCAATTGCTCGCCCGGGTACCACTTGCCCTGCCCATAATGCACCAGCGCGTTCGGCGCATAGTGCTCGCGCAAACGATGAAACAGATCCGCCGCCAGCAGCCGCTTGTTAGGCCCCAGCGCCGCAGTATTCCACTCAGCGTCGTCCGGGTAATCAAGCGCCACGAAGGTCGGCTCTCCACCCATGGTCAAGCGAACATCCCTGTCTTTGAGCTCGGCGTCTATTTGCTTTCCAAGGCTATTGATCGCCAGCCACTGCGCTTCGCTGTAGGGTTTGGTTACGCGCGGTGCCTCCCAAATACGCTCAACACGCATCTCATGGGAGAACTCGCACTCACATTCATCAACAGCGCCACTGATTGGCGCAGCGGATGAAGGCTCTGGACTGCAGGCCAGAGGAATATGGCCCTCGCCCGCAAATAATCCACTTGTAGGGTCCAAGCCAACCCAGCCCGCTCCCGGTAAGTAAACCTCGCACCAAGCGTGCAGATCGGTGAAGTCGACATCCGTACCCGAAGGCCCATCTAGCGACTTGACGTCAGCGGTTAGCTGAATCAGGTACCCCGAGGCAAAGCGTGCTGCCAGGCCCAATTGACGCAATAGCTGCACCATCAGCCACGCGGTGTCACGGCATGAGCCCGAGGCGTTTTTCAGGGTCTGCTCGGGCGTCTGCACGCCGGGTTCCATGCGGATCAGGTACTTAATATCAGCCGCCAAGCGCTGATTGATCGCCACTAGGAAGTCGATACTCGGCAGCGGATCACGGGAGATACCCGCAAGATACTTGGCAAAGAGCGGCGTGCTCGGCAAGGTCACCAAATACGGTGCAAGCTCGCGCTGCTCACTTTCTGTGTAGGTGAACGGGATTTTTTCAGCGTAGGGTTCTAAAAAGAAATCGAAGGGGTTGAAGACCGCCATCTCAGCAACCAGATCAACCTCAACCTTTAATTCATTGGTTTTCTCTGGGAATACCAAGCGCGCCAGGTAGTTGCCCTGCGGGTCTTGCTGCCAGTTGATGAAGTGCTCGCCCGGCTCAACGTTCAGCGCATAGGACAGCACCCGCGTGCGACTATGGGGCGCTGGACGCAAACGCACAATCTGCGGGCCTAGAGTGACTGCCCGGTCATACCGGTAATGGCTAACGTGATGTAATGCGATATGTATCGACACAGCGGGCCTCCTGCTTGCCTGGGCGACAACGATGCTGCGCAAAACTTATGCCAGAGCCCATTCACTGCGACTTTCACTCTGGGATGGCGCTGGAGGTCACGTAAATGAGCACCAGAATCGCGCAGCAGCACATCGGTTAATGATCATACGCACAAATGTGGGTCTAACACCTGCCAGACGCTTTCAATTAAAAGATTGCCTTGAAGACATTACAGCTCAATGCGTCGCGGGGCAGCGAACTGCCCGCAATAAATGTGTGCGCCTTGGCGATGCGAACAACCAGGCACCAGCAAACTACGCAGCCGTCCACGCATCCGGTAACATCAGCACACTCACGAAAAGAGATGCGGCATGTATATCTATCGACTCGTGCTAATTCTGGTGGTGGGGATTTATCTGTTCTCCCCGGCCATCATGGATTGGTGGATTGACCCAAATGGTGCGTGGTACCGGCCTTATCTGCTTTGGCTGATTCTGATCGTGGTGACATTTATTCTGCAGAGTCAACGAGATGCCGATGAGCTTTAGTCTTGGCCAACTGATTCTTATCAGTGCGGCTTACCTGCTTATGCTGTTTGGTGTGGCCTGGGCCAGTGAACACGGGTTGATTCCCCGAAAGATCATCCGTCACCCCCTGACCTACACCCTTTCATTGGGGGTCTACGCCAGTGCTTGGGCTTTCTACGGCACTGTTGGCTTGGCCTACCAATATGGTTACGGTTTTTTAGCCAGCTATTTAGGCGTATCGGGCGCATTCCTGCTGGCACCGGTACTGCTTTATCCGATTTTACGCATCACCCGAACCTATCAGTTGTCATCGCTGGCTGACTTATTTGCCTTTCGCTTTCGCAGCACCTGGGCCGGCGCGCTGACCACTATTTTCATGTTTATTGGCGTGTTACCCCTGCTGGCACTGCAGATCCAGTCTGTTGCAGACACCATCAGCATTCTCACTCATGAGCCCATGCAGGCACGTGTAGCAATCAGCTTCTGCGTGCTGATGATTCTCTTCACCATCCTGTTCGGCGCACGCCATATCGCTACACGTGAAAAACATGAAGGTTTGGTTTTCGCGATAGCCTTTGAGTCAATCGTTAAACTGGCGTCGATCAGCGCCATCGGCCTCTATGCACTGTATGCCGTGTTTAACGGCCCCCACGACCTCGAACAGTGGCTGGTGCAAAATCAGGCGGCGCTAACCAGCCTGCACACACCGTTGCAAGAGGGACCATGGCGCACCCTGCTGTTGGTGTTTTTCGCGTCTGCGATTGTGATGCCGCACATGTACCACATGACCTTCACGGAAAATATCAACCCAAGGGCAATGGTTAGCGCCAGTTGGGGCTTACCGCTATTTCTATTGTTAATGAGCTTGGCTGTACCGCTCATTCTCTGGGCCGGTCTCAAACTTGGCGCAACCACTAACCCGGAATACTTCACGCTGGGTTTGGGCATGGCAGTTAACAGCCCGACACTGGTGTTGATTGCCTATGTCGGCGGGTTATCCGCCTCCAGCGGGTTAATTATTGTGACCACCCTGGCGCTCTCGGGCATGCTGCTCAACCATGTGGTGTTACCGCTGTACCAGCCGCCAGCTGAGGGTAATATCTACCGCTGGCTGAAATGGACCCGGCGCGCACTAATCGTCTTGGTTATTATGACCGGCTATGGCTTTTATGCCTTGTTGCGTGCCGAGCAAGACCTTGCCAACTTGGGCATTGTCGCCTTCGTTGCCACCTTACAGTTTCTTCCGGGCGTGCTTTCGGTTCTGTATTGGCCAACGGCCAACCGGCGTGGCTTTATTGCCGGATTGCTGGCGGGTATTTCGGTCTGGGCAGTCAGCATGTTGATGCCACTGCTAGGCAACTTGCAGAACATTTACCTGCCTGTCGTCGACATGGTGTATGTGCTCAATGACAGCAGCTGGCACCTGGCTGCAACTGGCTCTCTGGCCGCCAACGTCCTGATATTCACCTTGGTGTCGTTGTTTAGCGAAGCCAGCGAAGAAGAAAAAAGTGCCGCAGAAGCCTGCGCGGTTGATAACGTGCGGCGTCCGCAGCGGCGCGAACTGTTGGCTTCATCCCCCCAGGAGTTCGCCACTCAACTTGCCAAGCCACTGGGTGCCAAAACGGCACAACGTGAGATTGAGCAAGCGTTACGTGACCTGCATTTACCCTTCGATGAAAGTCGCCCTTATGCCTTGCGTCGCCTGCGGGACCGCATTGAAGCCAATTTATCCGGATTGATGGGCCCAAGCGTGTCGCAGGATATCGTTGAAACCTTTCTACCCTTTAAAAGTGGCAGCGAAGCGTACGTAACCGAAGACATACACTTTATAGAGAGCCGGCTGGAAGACTACCACTCACGCCTCACCGGTCTTGCCGCAGAGCTGGATGCGCTGCGCCGTTATCACCGGCAAACCTTGCAAGAACTGCCGATGGGCGTCTGTTCGCTGGCTAAAGACCAAGAAATCCTGATGTGGAACAAAGCCATGGAGGAACTCACGGATATCCCGGCGCAGCGTGTGGTCGGTTCACGCCTGGGTACATTGAGTGAACCTTGGCGCGGCCTGCTGACCAATTTTGTCGAACTGCCCGACCAACATCTGCACAAGCACCCTTTAACTGAAGAGGGCATGATCCGTTGGCTAAGCCTGCACAAGGCCGCGATCATTGAACCGCTCGCCCCCGGCAATAGCGGCTTGGTGATTCTGCTTGAAGACATGACCGACACCCAGGTGCTCGAAGACAAACTGGTGCATTCCGAACGACTGGCCAGCATTGGCCGATTGGCAGCCGGGGTGGCCCATGAGATTGGCAACCCAATTACCGGCATTGCCTGCTTGGCGCAAAATCTGCGTGAGGAGCGCGAAGAGGATGGCGAGCTGACTGAAATCAGCCAGCAGATCATCGAGCAGACCAAACGGGTTTCAAGAATTGTCCAGTCATTGATGAGCTTTGCCCACTCAGGCTCCCATCAACATGCCGATGAACCGGTATGTTTAGCTGAAGTGGCGCAAGATGCCATTGGCCTGCTCTCATTAAACCGGCAAAGTATTGAAGTACATTTTTATAATTTGTGTGATTCCGATCATTGGGTCATGGGTGATCCGCAACGACTGGCACAGGTGTTAATCAACCTGTTGTCCAACGCTCGTGACGCCTCCTCTGCCGATACCGCTATTCGCGTCAAGACTGAGGCTTTCGAGCATACAGTGGACCTTATTGTCGAAGACGAAGGCAGCGGCATACCCAAGGCGATCATGGACCGGTTATTCGAACCCTTTTTCACCACCAAAGATCCTGGTAGTGGAACCGGACTTGGCCTTGCGCTGGTCTATTCCATCGTGGAAGAGCATTATGGACAAATAACAATCGACAGCCCGGCTGATACCGAACTGCAACGGGGCACCCGAATCAGGGTGACGCTGCCGCGGCATGTTGAAGCGACGTCAATAGCGACTTAAACCAGCGACCTGAGACCGTCGAGAGACCGAATTAATGCCTCATATTTTGATCGTCGAAGACGAAACTATTATCCGCTCTGCCCTGCGCCGCCTACTGGAGCGCAATCAATACGAAGTCAGCGAGGCCGGATCAGTACAAGAAGCGCAAGAGCGTTTCAGTATTCCCAGCTTTGACCTGATTGTCAGTGACCTGCGCCTGCCTGGTGCGCCCGGCACCGAGTTGATAAAACTCGGTGAAGGCACCCCTGTACTCATCATGACCAGCTACGCGAGTCTGCGCTCAGCTGTCGATTCGATGAAAATGGGCGCAGTCGACTACATTGCCAAGCCGTTCGACCATGACGAAATGCTCCAGGCCGTCGCACGCATCCTGCGTGATCATCAGGCACTTAAGAGCAACCTGAGCGCGCCCCCCGAACGTAACACTGGGTCAGTGGCCGAAAAGGCAACCAACAACAGTAATGGCGAGATCGGCATCATTGGCTCATCGCCATCAATGCTTGAGCTCTACAGCAAAATTCGTAAAGTCGCGCCGACAGACTCCAATGTCTTGGTCCAAGGCGAGTCTGGCACTGGTAAAGAGCTGGTCGCCCGCGCCCTGCACAACCTGTCCAGGCGTGCGAAAGCGCCACTGATCTCAGTTAACTGTGCAGCGATCCCCGAAACCCTGATTGAGTCCGAACTCTTTGGTCACGAAAAAGGTGCCTTTACTGGTGCCAGCGCGGCACGGGCGGGCTTGGTTGAGGCGGCAGATGGCGGCACTCTGTTTCTCGATGAGATCGGCGAGTTACCCCTCGAAGCTCAAGCGCGGCTGTTACGTGTGCTGCAAGAGGGCGAAATCCGCCGAGTCGGCTCTGTGCAGTCACAAAAGGTCGATGTGCGCCTGATAGCCGCGACCCACCGCGATTTAAAAACCCTGGCCAAAACCGGGCAGTTTCGTGAAGACCTTTATTACCGCCTGCATGTCATTGCCCTAAAGCTTCCCGCACTGCGCGAACGCGGCAAGGACGTATTAGAAATCGCCCAGGCATTTCTTCAGCGTCAATCTGCCCGTATCGGCCGCGACGACCTGCACTTTGCTGCAAGCGCTGAACACGCAATACGCCAATACCCGTGGCCCGGTAACGTTCGCGAACTTGAAAATGCTATCGAGCGTGCGGTGATTCTGTGCGAAAGCCCACTGATTACTGCTGAACTGCTTGGTATTGATGTTGAGCTCGATGACATGGAGGACGATGACTTTGACAGCAGCATGTCGAGCAGCGCCCAAACCAGCAGCAATAGCCATGAGCCGACTGAAGACCTATCGCTTGAAGACTACTTCCAGCACTTCGTCCTTGAGCATCAGGACCACATGACCGAAACCGAGTTGGCGCGTAAATTAGGCATAAGCCGCAAATGCTTGTGGGAGCGTCGTCAGCGCTTGGGCATTCCACGGCGCAAATCAGGTGCGGTGAGCGGGTAACAACAGGACACGGACGCAGCAAAAGGGTTCCGCAGACTGTTACCGTTTCAATACTTAGTAACAAAAGCCGGGAGTTACGGTAACGTCACCCGGCTTTTTTCTAGCTACCGAATCTGACTGAAATCGCTAAAGCGTTGATTTTAAAGGGTTTTAAAAAGTTGGCACGACGAATGCTTTATCTATTGCACAACAACAATAACAAGCAGCAAACAAGATAATAAAAATAAAACGTAACGACTCCAGTACAACAAAAACAACAGGACAGGAGGCGCAGAAAACTGATTCTTTTGGAGAGGATATGCTTTTGGGGCTTGCCCCGCGACCAGGTAGAGAACAATAAAACTGCTTATAAGCAGCACCTGAACTGGTTGGATCACGGAATGATCATTGCAATGTCAGCATCCAAAGAAATCCGTTTGCTATTAACTCCCAACTTGGGAGGTTTTCCTGAGGTCTTAGGCCAAAAGGAACGGGCAACTCAACAAAAACAACAAGCCCGAAATAATAATAAAAATAAAGCACGCAACAACTTAAGGGGGAGCTTCGGCTCCCTCAGTGCTTTCCACAGTTCAACATTGATTCACCTCCCTCCTACACCATATCCCCGCATAATGCTAGAATCCGCGCCAATCCTGCGGTCAACATCAAATCTGGCCGGCCATTTCGCTATACAGTGCATCCCATGCTGAAAAAGCTGTTCAAGTCGTTACGTCCCCCTGTGCGCCATGCCAAGCAAGCGCATAGCACCCCTGTTGTGCTTAATAGCAACCAACACCCCATCCAGCGCGGGCAAATCAGCCGCTACGCTATCAGCGTGGTAGAGCGCCTTCAGAATGCTGGTTATCAAGCATTCTTGGTAGGTGGTTGTGTTCGCGATTTGTTGCTTGATGTCGTCCCCAAAGACTTCGACGTCTCAACCAGTGCCACACCTGAACAGGTGCGCGCCGAATTTCGAAACGCCCGCGTTATTGGTCGGCGCTTTAAACTGGTGCACGTCCACTTTGGCCGCGAGATCATCGAAGTTGCGACCTTCCGGGCTAACCACCCTCAGGGCGACGAGGAAGAAAATAGCAACCTGTCTTCACGCAATGAAAACGGCCGAATTTTGCGCGACAACGTGTATGGCAATCTTGAAGACGATGCCCAACGCCGTGACTTCACCATAAATGCACTCTACTACGACCCATCAAACGAGCGCATTCTTGATTATGCCAACGGTGCGCACGATATCCGCAACAACCTGGTCCGCCTGATTGGTGACCCAACCCAACGCTACCAAGAAGACCCCGTGCGCATGCTGCGGGCGATTCGTTTCGCGGCCAAACTGGACTTCGATATTGAGAAGCACAGCGCTGCGCCGATCTACAAACTGGCACCGCTGCTGAACGAAATCCCTTCCGCCCGCCTGTTTGATGAAGTGCTGAAGCTATTTCTCGCGGGCTACGGGGTTTATACCTACGAACTGCTGGTGGATTACGGCCTGTTCGGTCAACTGTTCCCAGCGGCGGCTGCCGCACTGAAACAAAACCCGGACTACACCGATAACCTGATCCACAATGCTCTGGTCAACACTGACCTGCGCATTAAGCAGGGCAAAACGGTTACGCCGGCATTTATATTTGCGGCACTGCTTTGGCCTGCCCTGCCAGCTCGCGTTCTGCGCTTACAAGAGCGCGGTATGCCGCCGATTCCAGCCATGCAAGAAGCCGCTCACGAGCTAATAGCCGAGCAGTGCCAACGCATCGCCATTCCTAAACGTTTCACCATGCCTATCCGCGAAATATGGGATATGCAGGAACGCTTACCACGCCGCACTGGTAAACGTGCCGATGCGCTCTTGGAAAACCCACGGTTCCGCGCCGGCTATGACTTCTTGCTGTTACGCGAAAGCGCAGGCGAGCAGACCAACGGTCTTGGTGATTGGTGGACCACATACCAGGATGCAAGTGACAGCGAGCGGCGCAATATGATTCGCGACCTCAGTAGCAAAGATGAGAGCGCAGGTGCCCCACGCAAACGCCGCCGCAATAACAATCGCCGCAAGCGCAATCCTGCAGGCGAAGGCTCCTCAAACCCAAGCCAAGACTGAAGTGCCAAGCAGCGAGCCCCGGAAGTGCAAGGCCGGGCTCGCACACGACTTTAGCTGCCTTCGCTGAATATTAGATTGCAGCCACCGTTTCGAGGCCACAGCACGGGCAGTTCCAGCACGGACTGCCCCAGCATGGGCTGCCCCAGCACGGACTGCCCCAGCTATTCCTAGCACACGAGTTTTCGAGGTTCTCTAATGGAGCGGGTTTACATTGGTCTTGGCAGCAACCTGGCAACGCCGCAACAGCAGCTAGTTGCAGCGCTTGCGGCGCTAGGCGAAATAGAACAAACGCGCTTGGTTGCGCAATCAAGCTTCTATGCCAGCGACCCTCTCGGCCCAGCTGACCAGCCCCGCTACCTTAATGCGGTTGCAGCGCTCGACACTCAACTGACCCCTTTGCAGTTACTCGATGCCCTGCAAGCCATTGAGTTAGGGCAAGGCCGTGAGCGCAAAGAACAACGCTGGGGCCCGCGCACACTGGACCTGGATATCTTGCTGTTCGGCCAGCAGTTGCTCAATGAACCGCGCTTGGTTGTTCCGCACTACCACATGCATGCGCGGGCATTTGTGCTCTACCCGCTCGCCGAAATCGCACCAGCACTGCAACTTCCTGATGGCAGGATCTTGCAAGACTTGCTTGCTGCTTGCCCATTCGAAGGCCTCGAACGACTTCCCAGCGGCCACTAGGGAAGTGTTTGATGTCACCCGGTAACACAGCGTTGATCGCGGCTGAATACGGGCCGTCCAGGACGTTTTACTGCCCACAAAAGCCACTAAAAACCAGCCAAACTGACGGGTTTTAACACCGCCTAGGTAACAAGACGGTAACACCTGCAATTGACTTAACGCCTCGTCATCAGGACTATAGGCGTCCCGTTGCCCAGCACCGGTGCAAACCGAGGCCAATGCAGGCCAAATTAGAGCAGATTTCTGCTTAATAATGCCTGAGTGAGGACAATCTAAATGCCTGATATAACCCTGACTACTCTGCAAAGCCTCAAGCAAAGCGGCGAAAAAATCGCCATGCTGACCAGTTACGACGCGACCTTCGCTCACGCTGCCTGCCAAGCCGGGGTTGATGTGCTGCTGGTTGGTGACTCGCTGGGAATGGTTCTGCAAGGACATGACAGCACACTGCCTGTGAACACAGCTGAAATGGCTTACCACGTCGCCAGTGTTAAGCGCGGTAACCAAGGCGCGCTTATCGTCGCTGACCTGCCGTTTATGGCCTATGCCACCATCGAGCAGACCCTGAGCAATGCTGCAACGCTGATGCAAGCGGGTGCCCATATGGTCAAGCTCGAAGGCGCAGTGTGGCTGGCTGAGCCTATCCGCCTGTTGGCTGAACGCGGCATTCCGGTGTGCGCCCACTTGGGGCTGACCCCACAAGCGGTCCACGTTCTTGGCGGTTATAAAGTACAAGGTCGCCAAGAAGCCCAAGCGCGACAGATGCGTGCTGACGCCATGGCCTTAGAGCAAGCAGGCGCAGCCATGCTGGTGCTCGAATGCGTACCCAGTGAACTGGCGACTGAAATCACCCAAGCGGTCAACATTCCAGTGATCGGCATTGGCGCCGGCAGCGGTACAGACGGCCAAGTGCTGGTTGTACATGACATGCTGGGCCTTTCGCTCACGGGTCGCACGCCAAAGTTCGTGAAGAACTTCATGGTTGGGCAAAACTCTATTCAAGGTGCGCTGACCGCCTACGTCAGGGCCGTAAAAGACCAAAGCTTCCCAGCTCCTGAACATGGATTCTCTGCATGAACACGGTTAAAACCGTTCGCGAATTACGCGCTGCTGTTGCGGCGGCGCGTGCCGAAGGTAAACACATCAGCCTGGTTCCAACCATGGGCAACCTGCATGCAGGCCACGCCGCCCTGGTTGAGAAAGCCGCTCAGCGTAGCGACTTTGTGGTCGCCAGCATTTTCGTAAACCCGCTGCAGTTCGGTGCCAACGAAGACCTCGATAAATACCCCCGAACCTTGGTTGACGACCAACAAAAGCTGGTCAAGGCCGGTTGCAACTTACTCTTCACCCCATCTGTGGAAGAGATGTACCCCAATGGCATGAACGGTCAAACCCGGGTCAGTGTTCTTGGTGTATCCGAAGGGCTCTGTGGTGCCAGCCGTCCAGGCCATTTCGATGGTGTGGCGACCGTTGTCAGCAAGCTGTTCAATATTGTGCAGCCTGATTTGGCTATTTTCGGCCAAAAGGATTATCAACAGTTGGCGGTAATCCGCACACTGGTCAATGACCTGAACATGCCGATCCAGATCATTGGCGAGCCGACGGTACGCTCAGCAGATGGGCTGGCCCTCTCATCACGCAACGGTTACCTCACGGATGAGCAGCGCAGCGCTGCATCAGTGCTATACAAATCACTGCAAGAGATCGCAGCTGGGCTTAAAGCCGGCGAGCACGATCGAGCTCAGTTGATTGCCCGCGCCCAAAGCCAACATGCAGCAGCAGGCTTTAGCCCTGATTACCTTGAAATACGTGACGCAAGCAGCCTGCGCCCAGCCACTGAACAAGACCGTCAATTGGTTATTCTGGTGGCCGCATTTATCGGTAACACTCGACTAATCGACAACCTGTTGGTCGATCTGGATAAGCCTGCTTAAGTAGTCGCTTAGCTCACACACGAGCGGGCAGATCAGTTGTGGACAGGCTTATTGCAGCCAAACCCAGCGAAAAAGCGGCAAAGCCGGGTATGCTGTATGGAGCTCCTGGTAACAGACCAGGCCTGCACCTACCCTTGCTGGCCCGATTCCTGCCTGACCACTTGAGCCGGTTTATCGAGACAGCTAGGGTTATCTAGCGTCCGTTTCGAACAAACCTTGTGATACCTATCAATAAAAGGAAGCCCGCGAACATGCCGTATTACCAGCAACCTCTCGATGTTACTGCCCAGCCCATCTGGCAAGCACTTAAAGAACATCGAGCCAGCTTGCAGAGTTTCAGCATGCGCGATGCCTTTGCCAATGACCCGAAGCGATTTGATGACTTCAGCCTGAGCGGCTGCGGCCTGTTCCTCGATTACTCGAAGAACCTGATGACCACCGAAACTCGCGACCTGCTGGTTAAGCTGGCACGTGACGTTGACCTGCAAGCTGCCATTGATTCGATGTTTTCCGGTGAGCACCTAAATGCCTCGGAAGGCCGCCCAGCACTGCATACAGCGCTACGCCGTCCAATCGGCGACAAAGTGATGGTTGATGGCGTTGATGTAATGCCGCACGTGCAGCAAGTCCTGAACAAGATGACAGCGCTGGTCGGCAGTGTGCATGACGGCTTGTGGCGCGGTTACACAGACAAACCTATCACTGACGTGGTTAACATTGGTATCGGCGGCTCCTTCCTCGGCCCGCAGTTGGTTTCCGAAGCCCTGTTACCCTTCGCCCAACGCGGCGTGCGCTGCCATTACCTGGCCAATATAGATGGCAGTTCGTTTCACGATTTGGCCGCCAAACTGCGCGCTGAAACCACGCTTTTTATCGTGTCATCAAAATCGTTCAGCACCCTTGAGACGTTGAAAAATGCGCAGGCTTCGCGCGCGTGGTATCTCGCTCAAGGCGGCAGCGAAGCTGAGCTGTATCGGCACTTTATTGCAGTCTCCAGTAACACAACCGCCGCCGTGGCCTTTGGGATACGAGAAGAAAACATCTTCCCAATGTGGGATTGGGTCGGTGGTCGCTACTCCCTGTGGTCGGCAATTGGTTTACCCATTGCCATGACCATCGGCATGTCCAACTTCAAAGAGTTACTGTCCGGCGCTTACAGCATGGACCGGCACTTCCAGACTGCCCCCTTTGAACAAAACATGCCCGTGCTGATGGCGCTGCTAGGCGTCTGGTATGGCAATTTCTGGGACGCCCAGAGCCAAGCTATCCTGCCGTATGACCACTACCTGCGAAACATCACCAAGCACCTGCAGCAACTCGACATGGAGTCCAACGGCAAGTCAGTGATGCAAGATGGCAGCCCGGTTAACTGCGCGACAGGCCCGGTGATTTGGGGGGGCGTTGGTTGCAACGGCCAACATGCCTATCACCAGTTGCTGCACCAAGGCACGCAGCTGATTCCAGCCGACTTTATTGTGCCGGTGGTCAGCTATAACCCTGTTGCCGACCATCACCAATGGCTGTACGCCAACTGCCTGTCGCAAAGCCAAGCGCTGATGCTCGGCAAGAGTTATGCAGAAGCTCAAGCCGAACTGCGCGAACAAGGCCTGAATGAAGAACAAATTGCCGAACTTGCCCCGCACAAGGTGATTCCAGGTAACCGGCCAAGTAACACGCTGGTTTTAGAGCGCATCAGCCCACGCCGTCTTGGCGCATTGGTTGCTTTGTATGAGCACAAGGTATTCACCCAGAGCGTAATCTGGGGCACTAACGCCTTTGATCAGTGGGGGGTTGAGCTGGGCAAAGAACTCGGCAAAGGCGTTTACTCACGCCTGACTGGCACAGAATCCGACGCAGCTGAAGACCCGTCAACCCAGGGCTTGATCAACTTCTTCCGCGCCCGCCATCGCGGTTAAAAGCTCCCATAGCGTCAACCCAAGCCCTGGCAATTGTCGGGGCTTGGCATTTCTGAGCAAGCCCTTACCGCTTAGCGAGAAGCGCGGCGACCACCCCCAATCACTTGCCATGGGGTGCTAACCTAAAGCTGTCGCGGATAAAAAAATAAGGGACCCGCCATGTTTGAAGTTACTCGCCATCCTGTCGCTGACGATGTTCGCCAACGTGCACACATCAATAACGACGATTACCTGCGCCTGTACAAACAGTCAATCGAGCAGCCAGAAACCTTCTGGGCTGAGCAGGCCAACACATTTCTCGACTGGTTCGAGCCATGGCAAAGCGTGCATAAGGTCGATATGCGCAAAGGCCATGCGAGCTGGTTTAAGGGCGGAAAACTTAATGTCAGTTATAACTGCATTGATCGCCATCTGGCCGAGCATGGCGAGCAAATTGCGCTGATATGGGAAGGCGACAACCCAGCAGAGTCGGCCAATATCACCTTCAACAAATTGCACCACAACGTCTGTCGCCTGGCCAACGTACTGAAAAGCCGGGGCGTGGAAAAAGGTGACCGGGTGTGTATCTACATGCCGATGATCCCGGAAGCCGCCTACGCCATGCTGGCGTGCACACGTATTGGTGCAGTGCATTCGGTTGTGTTCGGCGGCTTTAGCCCGGACGCGCTGCGCGACCGCATTCTAGATGCCGACTGCCGCACCGTAATAACTGCCGATGAAGGCGTGCGTGGCGGTAAATATGTACCGCTCAAGGCCAATGTCGACAAAGCCCTGCAAAGCTGCCCGAACGTCTCAACCGTGATCGTCGCCCAACGCACTGAAGGTGATGTGCAATGGGTCAAGAACCGAGACATTTGGTACCACGAGGCAATGCACAATGCGAGCGCCGATTGCCCGCCGGAACCGATGGATGCAGAAGACCCACTCTTCATCCTCTACACCTCTGGCAGCACTGGCAAACCCAAAGGCGTACTGCACACCACCGGCGGCTACCTGTTACAAGCTGCAATGACCCACAAATATGTGTTTGATTATCACCCTGGCGATATTTACTGGTGCACCGCAGATGTTGGCTGGGTTACCGGCCACAGTTATATCGTCTACGGGCCACTGGCCAATGCGGCAACCAGCCTGATATTTGAAGGCGTGCCCAACTATCCAGATGCCTCACGCTTCTGGCAGGTAATCGACAAGCACCAAGTCAATATCTTCTACACAGCCCCTACGGCGTTACGCGCACTGATGCGCGAAGGTAACGACTTGGTCAAAAGTACCTCGCGCAGCAGTTTACGATTGCTCGGTAGCGTTGGTGAGCCCATCAACCCAGAAGCATGGGAATGGTATTTCAATGTGGTCGGTGACAAGCGCTGCCCGGTTGTTGATACCTGGTGGCAAACCGAGACCGGCGGCATCATGATCACCCCATTGCCCGGGGCGACTGACCTCAAGCCCGGCTCAGCCACTCGCCCCTTCTTTGGCGTGCAACCGGCGCTGCTGGATGAACAAGGCAAAGAGATCGAGGGGGCAGGCTCCGGCGTTCTGGCGATCAAAGCCAGCTGGCCAGGTCAAATTCGCAGTATCTACGGCGATCACCAACGCATGATCGATACCTATTTCTCAGCCTACCCCGGCTATTACTTCAGTGGCGACGGTGCCCGTCGTGACGAAGACGGTTACTACTGGATCACCGGCCGTATCGATGACGTGATCAATGTCTCCGGCCACCGTATTGGCACAGCAGAAGTCGAAAGCGCACTGGTGCTTCACGACGCGGTTGCTGAAGCCGCTGTCGTCGGTTATCCACACGACCTCAAGGGCCAGGGCATCTATGCCTTTGTCACGCTGATGAATGGCGTCGAGGTTAGCGAGGCTCTGCAACAAGAGCTGCTCGCGTTGGTCAGCAAGGAAATTGGCAGCTTTGCCAAGCCTGAATTAATGCAGTGGGCACCCGGCCTACCCAAAACCCGTTCAGGGAAAATCATGCGGCGGATCTTGCGCAAAATCGCCTGCAATGAACTCGACACCTTAGGTGACACCTCAACCCTGGCTGACCCGTCGGTAGTCGATGACTTGATCGATAAACGCCTCAACCGCTAAGCACCGCTTCGCGCCCTTGAATACTGTTGTTCAGGGGCGCGCAATGCCTTGGGCGTGGCGAAAGCTTGTGCATTCATTTGTCCCCAGCTTGTAGCGCCAACGGATTAACCGCACACTTGGTGCATGGAATATATTCGCCGAAAAATCGAACATCAGGTCCTTGGGCTCAGCGGTATTGCGCTGGGGCAGATCGACTTTGAAAACCCCAAAGGCGACCCTGGCCTGTTTGGCCCAGACTCCATCAGCTGGCAGGTTCACGGCGACTTCACCAGCATGCTGGTTGGCGGCATCAGCGCCCTGCTCATGCAGGCGCTGCATCCATTGGCGCTGGCCGGGGTGTGGGATCATTCAAATTTTCGTGAAGACTTGCTTGGCCGCTTACGGCGCACCGGGCAGTTTATCTCCGGCACCACTTTTGGTGCCAAAGCCGATGCTGACTGGCTGATCGAAAAGGTCAAAACCATTCACGTGCAAGTGACCGGCGTTGCCCCGGACGGACGCCCCTACGCGGCCAGTGATCCAGAGCTGCTGACATGGGTGCATGTCGCCGAAGTACACAATTTTTTGCAATCACATCTGCGCTATCGCAACCCGGATTTACCCGGCTCAGATCAAGACCGTTACTACAGCGAAATTGCAGTGATTGCTGAGCGCTTGGGCGCGACCAATGTACCGCGCTCCAGGGCGGAGATCGCGCTCTACCTCGAGCGCATGCGCCCACAACTGCTGTGCGATGAGCGTTCACTTGAAATCCTGCGGATTTTACTCAACGCCCCCGCACCCAGCCTGCTTGCAGGCGTTGCCGGAACGCTATTTATGCAAGGCGCAATTGACCTCTTGCCCGATTGGGCGCAAAGCATGCTAGGCCAACCTGTTAGTCCAGCGCGCAGCCGCTGGATTCGCCTGCGCATTAACCGCCTCGCCCCCCTGTTACGCTGGGCTGTGCGCAGCGGGGCTATTCACCGAGCGCGCCGTCGCCTCGGCATTATCCAATAAGGTTAAGACTGGTCGTCACTTACGCCCCTGTGCCAACATATGGCCCATTCGCGCAGAAACGCCCAAATCACCGGGGTGGACACGTCCAAACCAACGCTTGAGCCTAATGCTAAACCACGGTGGACTCGTTTGACGTTGTTCACCTTAAGAGGACTGAGGACACAATCATGCAAGAAGTCGTTATTGTCGCCGCCACACGTACCGCTATTGGTAGCTTTCAGGGAGCCTTGTCGAGCATTCCAGCACCCGAGTTGGGCGCTGCGGTTATCTGCCGTCTACTTGAGCAAACAGGTCTTGATGCGGCTGAAGTTGATGAAGTTATCCTCGGCCAGGTACTGACCGCAGCATCGGGACAAAACCCGGCCCGTCAGGCTTCAATCCTAGCCGGTCTGCCAACGGCAGTTCCTGCGATGACCTTGAACAAGGTCTGCGGCTCAGGCCTCAAAGCGCTGCACTTGGGCGCACAAGCGATTCGCTGCGGCGATGCCGATGTCATCATTGCTGGCGGCATGGAAAACATGAGCCTGGCACCCTACGTGATGCCGGGAGCACGCACGGGCCTGCGCATGGGCCACGCGAAAGTCATCGACAGCATGATTACCGACGGCCTGTGGGATGCATTCAATGATTACCACATGGGCATCACCGCAGAGAATCTGGTCGAGAAATATGACATCAGCCGTGAGCAGCAAGATGCTTTCGCCGCTGCCTCACAGCTAAAGGCCGTGACGGCCGCTGAAGCTGGCCGCTTTGATGACGAAATCACCCCGATCATGATTCCTCAACGCAAAGGTGATCCGATTGCTTTTGCCAAAGATGAAGGCCCACGCGCAGGCGTGACGGCTGAATCACTGGGCAAACTCAAGCCAGCGTTCAAAAAGGACGGCACCGTCACCGCGGGTAACGCCTCCAGCCTCAACGATGGCGCTGCGGCGGTACTGTTGATGAGTGCAGAAAAAGCCAAAACCCTGGGATTACCCGTTCTAGCGCGTATCGCCAGCTATGCGAACGCCGGTGTGGACCCCGCGATCATGGGCATTGGCCCGGTTTCAGCTACGCGTCGCTGCTTGGAAAAAGCCGACTGGAAAATTGAAGACCTCGACCTGATCGAAGCCAACGAAGCCTTTGCTGCCCAGGCCCTGTCGGTGAACAAGGACCTGGGCTGGGATACTCAGAAGATCAACGTTAACGGTGGCGCTATTGCCCTTGGTCACCCCATTGGCGCATCCGGCTGCCGGGTACTGGTCACACTGCTCCACGAAATGATCAAACGTGATGCGAAAAAGGGCCTGGCCACTCTGTGCATTGGTGGCGGTCAAGGCGTTGCCCTGGCTATTGAGCGTAATTAAGCACGCACAACCTAAATGGCGGTGCTGACGCTCAGCACCGCCATTTTTATTGATAAACTAGCCTGACTTATCCCTCTTGAGTCGTCGCGCATGTCCGCTCTCATATTGGCGCTGCGCGCCGCACTAGCCACCCGTAAACCGCTAATCGATCAACTGCACAGTCAGGGCACCGATTGCTATCGCCTGTTTCATGGCAGCCAGGAAGGTGCTGGCGGCCTGACCATCGACCGGTACGGTCCGCAACTCTTGGTTCAGAGCTTTCATCAAAGCCTGACCACTGATGAACTGTTGCAACTCGCTGACAACTGCAATGAGTTCCTCGACCAGTCGCTACTGCTGGTCTACAACGACCGCTCCAAGGGCAACTCGCGAATAGACCGCCAAGACCCTGTCTACACGCCGCAAGATGCCGCTTTGGAGGATATGGTCGGCCACGAATGGGGCCTTAATTACCGAGTACGCGGCCGTCATGCAGGCCAAGACCCGCTGCTGTTCCTTGATTTACGCAACGCTCGCGGCTGGGTCAAACAGCACAGCGCCGGCAAAAGCGTGCTTAACCTGTTTGCCTATACCTGTGGCGTGGGTTTAGCCGCAGCGGCAGGCGGCGCTAAAGCCGTGACCAATCTGGATTTCGCCGAAGGCAACCTGGCCGTGGGCCGCGAAAATGGCGCACTCAACCCAGAGTTGCTGCCCATGCAGTTTATTCAGTCAGACTATTTCCCAGCCATCCGCCAACTCGCCGGCCTGCCTATTGCTCAACGGCGCGGGCAGAAACTACCGAGTTACCCAAGGCTCAGTCCGGCACAATTTGACTTGGTTCTACTTGATCCTCCGGCATGGGCGAAAAGTGCGTTCGGCACGGTCGATTTGCTGCGTGACTACCAAAGCCTGCTAAAGCCTGCCATTTTGGCCACCGCTGACGACGGCGTATTGATTTGCTGTAACAACTTGGCCAAAGTTGCAATCAGCGACTGGCGCGAACAAGTACTGCGTTGCGCTGACAAATTGGGCCGCCCCGTGCGCGACTGCCAGGTTTTGAGCCCGGCCAATGACTTCCCATCGAGTGATGGTCAACCGCCTCTGAAAACCTTGATTTTGCAGTTCTGACAGCAATCGCTTTGCTACTGATTTCATTGAACCCATTCAAGCGTGCCATACTCAAAAGCATTTCTTATCGGGATAGATGACGCTTAGCTATGTACAAAGGACTGAAATACACCGCTGGCACCCTGATTTTTGGCCTTGGCCTGTACGCCCTGCTGGGTTTTCTGATCATCCCTGGCGTGGGCCTGCGTGTGATCAATCAACAGCTTGCGCAATACGCCACGCAACCGGCCAAGCTTGAGCGCATGCAGTTCAACCCCTTCAGCCTGGAGCTGAAACTCTGGGGCATGAGTGTCGGTGAAGGTGAAACCAAGCACATCGCCTTCGAGTATCTTTATACCAACGTCCAAGCCGATAGCGCATGGACCAAAGCGCTGCACTTGGCTGACATTGAACTGGTTAAAGCGCACAGTGAAATCCTCTTCGACAAGCAGGGAGGACTGAATCTAACCCAGTTATTCAAACTGCCCGAAAGTACTGAGCCCAAAGCCGAAGAGCCGCCTAGCGACCCATTCCCAGTGCGCATCGACCGTATCAAACTGGTCGATGGCTACATGCATTTCCAGGACCTTCGCCCCAGCGAACCGATCAACTTCGTCTATGACGCACTCAATCTTGAGCTTAAAAACCTCAGCACCCTGCCCGAAGACAACGCCGCGATGACCTTGGCGGCTACCGGCCCACAAGGCGGACGTATCGACTGGACAGGCAAGGTGAGCCTGGTACCGATCACTGCAACCGGCAGCCTTAAAGTTACCGATGCCAAGCTCAAAGGCTTCTGGCCCTATGTGCGCGATGCCGTGCCAATTGATATTGATAAAGGCATACTCAGCCTCTCAAGCGACTACACCCTTGATTTGTCCAAAAGCACTGAGCTGCGCCTGAACAACATCAAACTCAAGCTTTCACCCTTCGCCATCAAAGCACCCGATGGTCGCCCGCTGGTCAACCTTGAGAACCTTGAAGTCAGCGACACGACCTTGGATCTGGCTAAGCAAGAGGTTGTGGTGGGTAAGATTCGCAGTCAAAAACTCGAAACTTGGGCCACTCGCGAAGCCGATGGTGAGTTGGACTGGCAAAAGCTGTTTGCCAGTCAGCCTGCGCCGAAAAAAGCTCAAGAAAAACCAGCAGCCGCTCCAACCGCACCCGCTGCTGACGCACCGACCGATAAGACTACTGCCAATAAGGCCGATACCGCACCAGCCGTAGCCGCGGCACCCGCCGAAAAACCAGCAAGCGAACAATCGACTGCCAGCAGTGATGCGGCAAAACCCGCCAACCCACCGGCTGGCGCGGATAAACAACAGCAAGCTGTAGCCAAGCAAACCCCAGACACTAAGCCCACAGCTAAAGCCGCCACACAACCGGCGGACAACAAACCCTGGGTCGTGCTGCTCAAAGATGTGCAACTGCGTGATTATCAGGTGCACCTGGCCGACAAAGTACCGGAAAAAGACTTAGCCCTTGAGCTGGGCCCGTTGAACCTAGACATCAAGAACTTCAACAGCCAAGGCAACACGCCCTTCGACCTCAAGCTTGATACCGGCCTTGGCAAGCAAGGCAAGGTTCAGGCTGAAGGCCAAGTTCAGCTGACGCCAACCACAGCCAAGCTCAAAGTCACCACCAGTAATATTGACCTGCGTGTAGCGCAAGCCTACATGGACCCTTTTGTACGCTTGGAATTGCGCAGCGGCATGTTGGGTAGCCAATTAAATGTTGCGCTGACCAGCACTGATCCATTGCAACTGAGCGTTACCGGCAATGCCCAAGTCAGCCAAGTGCACACCTTGGATACCCTCAAGCAGCGCGATTTTGTGCGCTGGAAGACCCTTGATCTGAGCGGAGTGAATTATCAGCACGGCGACAGCCTGAGCATCGATAAAGTCAGCCTGGACAATCCCTATGCTCGCTTCCTGATCAACGAAGATTTGACCACCAACGTCAGTGAGCTGATGATTCCGCAGCCTGCCGACCCCACTGCCAAAGCCGAGCCCGCAGGCAAGCCGCTGGGTATCCACATTGGCGAAATCAATATTGCCGACGGCTCCGCTAACTTCGCCGACTTTAGCCTGACGCCCAACTTTGCCACGGCAATTCAACAGCTTAATGGCCAGATTGGCACCATCGACAGCCGTGCGCCTAAACCTGCGAAAATCAATATTGCCGGCAAGGTTGATAAGTACGCACCGGTTAGCATTAAAGGTAGCCTGAACCCCTTCGACCCACTGGCCAGCCTGGATATCGCCACCCAGTTCAAGCGCGTGGAACTCACTACGCTGACGCCCTACTCCGGCAAATTTGCCGGTTATCGCATCCGCAAGGGCAGGCTCAACCTCGACCTGCATTACAAGATCACAAACGGCAAGCTAAACGCCGAAAACAGCGTGGTGGTTGAACAACTGCAACTCGGGGAAAAAGTTGATAGCCCAAGCGCCGTGGACCTGCCCATCAAGCTAGCAGTGGCACTGCTCAAAGACAGCGACGGCAAAATCTCCCTGACGCTCCCCGTTCAGGGCGACCTCAATAACCCGCAGTTCAGCGTTATGCCCATCGTCTGGCAGACCCTGCGTAACTTGGTGGTGCGCGCCGCAACGGCACCCTTCAAGTTTATTGGCAGCCTGGTTTCAGGCGGCAATGATGTTGACCTGAGCAATGTGCAGTTTGCCGCTGGCAGCAGTGAGCTGGATAAGTCTGCGCAAAGCTCACTCGACACCTTGATCAAAGCCCTTGGCGAACGTCCGGCGCTACGCCTTGAGGTTGAAGGTATGAGTGCTCAAACCGCTGATGGCCCATTACTCGCTCAGCAGCGTTTACAGCGCGAATATCAAACCACCTACTACAAAATGCTCCAGCGCCGAGGCGATACGGTCCCCGCCGATGCTGATGAGCTTGAAGTGCCGGATGACATCAAAGGGCCAATGCTCGAAGGTATTTACCGCGCCCGCTTGAAAAAACAGCCACCCGCTGAATGGGCCGAGCTGGATGATGAACAGCGCAACAAAAACCTCAGCGACGCGGTGGTTGCCAACTGGGGCACCAGCGAGTTACTGCTGCGCAAACTGGCTCAAGAGCGCGCAGCAACTATCAAGGATTACCTTGCCCAGAACGGTTTGAGTGATGAGCGTATATACCTGCTGGATGTCAGCCTAGGCTCGGCCGAAGCCGACGGTCGAGTGGCCACCCCGCTACAACTCGGCAGCGAATAATGCAGCGGTTATTAGCATTGCTCTGTCTCACGCTCAGTGTAGGTGTCGCTCAAGCTGACGACACCATGCGCTGCGGCAGCCAACTGATCAGCATCGGTGACCGCGCATTTGAGGTTGAAGACAAATGCGGGGCGCCTGCCTTTCGCGATGTCGTGGGCTATACACTTGGGCCTTATGAACGCCGTGAAATGAAAATTGAAGAATGGGTCTATGGCCCTGATAACGGCGTCAATAGCATCCTCACTTTCGAAGGCAGCCGGCTCAAGCAAATTGAGCGCAAGCGTCGATGATCAAATCCGCAATGAAGCTACTTTGGTTAGCACCACTTGTGTTTAGCTGCTCCAGCCTGGCGTGGGCCGATAGCCTGCGCTGTGGCAGTGCCTTGGTCACGACTGATGACTCAACCGGTGAAGTTTTTGACAAGTGCGGCGAGCCCATCAGCCGTGATTTTCTGGGCTATAAGCAAATTGTCGATTCCTTCGGCTACACCAATGAAGTGGCTATTGAGGAGTGGGCCTACGGCCCGCGCAGTGGCATGTATCACTTCATTCGCTTCGAAGGCAACCGCCTCAAACGTATCACCAGCAAACGCGGCAACTGACAGCAAACACCACCAGTGCTAGGCTCCTCGGCAAAATGCCACCACGGATCGGTTGTCGATGCTCATTCTCCCCGCTGAACACCCGCTGGACTGGAAAAAACCACCAGTCATGACCTTGCTGCTGATCGCCCTCAATGTGCTGATCTACTTCGGCTATCAGGGTGGCGACAGCGCACGCGAAGCCAAAGCAGTCGACAGTTACCTGCAAGCAGGTTTGCTTAGCCGTGAACGGCCGCTATTTATCCAATCCTTCAGCGCCCGGCATGCGCTAACAGCCGGAGCAATCGAACAACTCGAACAAGTGCGCCGCAGTCAAATGGCGCGCATGGTGCTGTATGACCTGCAGTTTGAAAACTCGATTCACAATAACTCAGACTATTTGGCAGACCCCGACTGGCAAGCCCAGCGCAGCAAGGTTGAACACCTGCGCGACCAAATCAGCAGTATGCGTTTCGGCTTCATTCCAGCACGGTTTAGCATTGAGGGCTTGGTGGGTGCCATGTTCCTCCATGGCAGCTTTAGCCACCTAGCTGGCAACATGCTGTTCCTGTTCATCTTCGGTTTTGCCTTGGAAATTGCCCTGGGTCGCTGGCTCTACCTTGGGCTGTACCTAACCTGCGGTATTGCCTCCCATCTACTCTGGTGGATCATGGATCCCGCATGGATCACCGGCGTTGGTGCCTCAGGAGCAATTTCTGGATTGATGGGCATGTACCTAGCACTCTACGGCCTGCGTAGAATCAATTTTTTCTACTGGCTGGGGCCATTATTCGGCTATTTCCGTGCACCGGCGTTGTGGATTTTACCGGTGTGGATGGGCAAAGAACTTTATGGGCTGATAATGGCCAATGACAACACCAACTATTATGCGCACCTGGGGGGGCTGGGCGCGGGCTTTCTGGCGATCTATCTGGCCCAACTCGGTAACACACTAAGGGTTGATCAAGACTACTTAAATAAAACCGACCCAGACGCCGAGTTCAAACGAGAATTAACCGCTCTCGACAAACAAATCGCCAGGTTCGAGCTTGAAAACGCCAGCGCTCGCGGCTTAGCAATGCTTGAGCGTTATCCGGGCCGTCCTGAACTGCTGGAAAAGCTGTATTCACTGGCACTAAACCGCCAAGACAAAGCCCTACTCAGCGCCGTGTTGAAACAATTGTTCAAACTGCATGACTCTGCGCAGAGCCTGGCGCTTTTTAAACGACTGGCGAGTGACAGCATGGCCTCGCAACAATCTTTACTCCGGCACCCAAGCGTCCAGTTGCACCTCTTGCAGCGCCTGCTTCGTGTCGATCAAGGTGCCTATGGGCTAAATGCGTGGCGCTTGCTCTGCCAAGCCAAACAACGGCCTCCCATGCTGCCTGCCATGACCCTGCAGTTGGCCAAGCAAGTCGGCCGCCAACAGAATTTAAAGGCTGTGGCCGAACTTTCGCAGTTTCTTAACAGGGTTTATCCGGATGCCGAACAGACGGCGCAGGTGCACATTTATCGCCAACACCTGAAGAGCGTCTGATCCCGCAAAATTATCACGCCGCCAATACGCAAAAGGCCCACAGCGTTAACTGCGGGCCTTTTGCGGTGTTACGCGTCTTACAGCTTATCGCTGAAGTCACGCAGCTCGTCCTGAGCTTTTTCCTTGGTCCAGCCATAACGCTCTTGCAGCTTCCCTGCGAGGTATTCGCTGTGACCTTCTGCAACATCCACATCGTCGTCGGTCAGCTTGCCCCAACGCTCTTTGATGCTGCCATTGAGCTGCTTCCACTTACCTTTGATTACATCAGAATTCATGGTGTGCTCCTATTTGAAACCTCTGAAAAAACGGCTGCATTCCATGTAGCTTTCAAAGGTTTCTAAATTACGGACATTAAATTGCGTTGAAGACGCCAGATGCAATTGCACCTGGCAAACTAACAAACTGGATTAGTCAGCTGCTTTCAGGCCATCAGCCGAAACGTCTTTAACGCCATTCACTTCTTTAGCTTTGGCTACAGCCAAGTCACGCTCTGCATCGCTGGCAACGACACCCGACAGCGATACCACACCTTTGTTGGTTTCAACTTTGATGTCCAAAGCGCTCAGGCTGTCATCAGCAAGGAAAGTCGATTTCACTTTGCTGGTGATCCAAGTATCGGTCACAACTTCACCGGCTTGGTCCATGGTGTCATTAGCGGCCAGCATGGTTGGCTGCTGCATAGTGCTTGAAGTATCGGCAAATGCGGTACCCGCCACCGACAAGCTCAAGGCGGTCGCGGTGATAGCGGCAAAGGCGAACTTATTAATTGGCGTTTTCATGGGTATCGCTCCTGTACATTTGATTATTCTGCAAACCAGATCCTAGCTGCAGTGTCACAAGTACTATTGCAGGCCCTGTGCCAACTTTTTAAATAACAATAAATCCTTATAAATCATATAGTTACACTGATCACTATTTCTCGTATTTCGTGCAATGCGCATGTTCGATCAAAATGTACCGGGCATATTGCACGATACATTCGATTCAACTTGGCATATTCGATAATTTAGCCAATGTCGCTTCAAGGCTTGCCACTTCAGCCAGCAAAGGTGATTGCGGATAGCGCGCACGAACAAACTGCAATAACTTCTGCGCTTGCTCTACCTGCCCAAGCCCTTCAGCAAAGATCCGGGCTGCCAACAGATAAGCCCGCGGGATATGTGGGTAGTCCGGTGCACGCTGATGCAGGTTACGCAGCAAGCTCAAGGCTTCACGATTTTTGTGGCGCTTAGCTAACGCCTGCGCAATCGGCTCACATACAGCAGGGTCTTCAGGCAGGTAATCAGGCTTGAACCTGCGTGCATTGAGCAACCCTGTAGCAGCTAGCGCCGGATTAAGCCGGGCGGCTAGCGGTAGATAGTGCGCCAGATGGCGCAAGCAGCGATCCGCTGCATTGAGGTTAAACAGCAATTGGTGAAACCGCTCATTGAGCTTGAGATCGTCTGGAGTCCTCTCAAGTGCCGCGGTTAGCGTTTCGAGGGCATTATCACTTTGCCCTTCCTTGAGCCGGATCTCAGCTTCTGCCAAGGCCTTGCGGCGCTGATACTCGTCCGCAGGGAACGCTGCATGGCTGTCTTCATCGACGATCACATAACCCAGCGCCCCTTGGTACTGGAATACGACGTACCCCATCATCGCGCACATCACCACCCCGAAATAGGCGAATGCAAAAGCCATCACCGGTAACAGAATCACCCGTGGCAGGCCATGGGAAAGCATATACGCGACCCAGCTCGGCGACTGCCAGAGGATAAACAGGAACGCGCAAAGAATTAGATAACGCCAGCCCATTGCACGAATGACCTGCCCCACTTGATCTGGGCTTAGTGCCGAGGAGAGTTCCTTATCCAGCGCCAAACGAATGATGCTGGCGGGCATGACGAGCAACAGACCGATATTCACACACCAATATAGGGCTTCACTGTTGAAATCAGCCGCCAGCCATAGCGCCGCAAAGGCGATCAAGAATACGGCTAGCTGTTTAAAAAAAAGGCTGAAACCTTCCCCCGTAAACGCGCTGGCTAGACTCGGCGCAGACTTTTCAGCCAGGCTATTGGACTCAATGACGCTGTAAAAATACTTGGTGGCAATACTGAACAGAATCACCCACAAAATAATTGAGCGCGGCATAAAGATGCTAGCAACCGCCAATAAGCCAGCAAATGCCAAGGGGCCTGACTGCATCGCGTAAAGAAAAAAGGCGGGAATACGTTGCCAAAATGGCTGGGCAGTATTGGCAGCACCTAGAAACTCAAGCTGGCTGCTGCACATTGCGCAGCGCGGCGCATCATCAGGGGCGTCCATATTCAGGGGTACACAACAATCACCGTAGCTGCGCTCGCACGAGCGGCACAGCCAAGTCGAAGGCTGCGCAGGGTGGTAACGGCAAGCGGTCTTGTCCATAAGTAGGTATTCCTGATTGCTCTGCGGCTGCAGCAGATAGCCTAATGCCAGCGTGCTCGCTATGCACGCAGAAAACAGTCAAGTCTTGCAGCACATCACGCAACCTGGTCGAACAGGATTCCAGACAACAACGAACGTCGGCAACGCACCGAGCGGTGCGTCAAAACTAACCTGCGCTCTCACGGTAGGTTATGCATAGCCACTCTACTGGCCCGCCCTTGCCCGCCACGGATCTAGCCTTGTACGCGAACGGTGGCCGAGTGACTGCAACCATACCGCCCGACCAATTGGTATAAAAAAAGGGCCCCTAAGGGCCCTTTCTTACGCAACGAAGTGCTTGCGATTAAACGCCCGATGCTTTCGCAGCGGCAACGTCTTTGATCGACAGTTTGATACGACCGCGGTTGTCCACGTCCAGTACCAATACTTCAACTTCCTCACCTTCTTTGAGAATGTCGGTGACTTTCTCAACGCGAGCATCGCTCAACATCGAGATGTGCACCAGACCGTCTTTGCCCGGCAGGATGTTTACGAAGGCACCGAAATCAACAATGCGCTCAACTTTACCGACGTAGATCTTGCCGATTTCAGCTTCTGCAGTGATGCCCAGAACGCGCTGACGAGCCGCTTCTGCTGCTTCTTTGGTTTCGCCGAAGATCTTGATCGAACCGTCGTCTTCGATATCAATCGAAGCTTTGGTTTCTTCACAGATTGCACGAATGGTCGCGCCGCCTTTACCGATCACATCGCGGATTTTGTCCTGATCGATCTTCATCGCGATCATGGTTGGGGCGTTAGCCGACAACTCAGTACGCGACTGGGCGATTACCTGGTTCATCTGGCCGAGAATGTTCAGGCGCGCTTCCAGGGCTTGGCCCAGGGCGATTTCCATGATTTCTTCGGTGATGCCCTGGATCTTGATGTCCATCTGCAGCGCGGTAACACCTTTATCGGTACCCGCTACTTTGAAGTCCATGTCGCCAAGGTGGTCTTCGTCACCAAGGATGTCGGTCAGAACAGCGAATTTCTCGCCTTCCTTAACCAGACCCATGGCGATACCCGCAACCGGGGCCTTCATCGGCACACCAGCGTCCATCAGTGCCAGCGAAGCACCACAGACCGAAGCCATGGAGCTGGAACCGTTGGATTCAGTGATTTCCGAAACCACACGAATGGTGTACGGGAACTGATCAGCACTTGGCAGCATAGCGGCAACAGAACGGCGAGCCAGACGGCCGTGACCGATTTCGCGACGACCAGTAGCGCCCATACGACCACACTCACCAACCGAGTACGGTGGGAAGTTGTAGTGCAGCATGAACGGGTCTTTACGCTCGCCTTCAAGGGTGTCGAGCAGCTGTGCATCACGGGCAGTACCCAGAGTGGCAACAACCAGCGCCTGCGTTTCGCCACGGGTGAACAGTGCCGAACCGTGGGTTTTGTCCAGAACACCAACTTCGATGTTCAGGCCACGTACAGTGCGAGTGTCACGGCCGTCGATACGCGGTTGACCGTTAACGATGTTTTCACGAACGGTGCGGTACTCGATCTCACCGAAGATTTCTTTGACTTCGCCGGCAGTCGGCTGGTCTTCTGCACCGGAGAACTTAGCAACGACTTCATTGCGCAGCTCGCCCAAACGCGCATAGCGCTCGTGCTTAACGGTGATGGTGTAAGCCTCAGAGATAGCTGGGCCGAACTCGCCACGAATAGCGTTGAGCAGCGCAGTGTTCTCAGCTTTTGGCTGCCAGTCCCACGTTGGCTTAGCGGCTTCAGCAGCCAGCTCAGCAACAGCGTTGATTACAACCTGGAATTCGTCGTGGGCGAACAATACAGCGCCCAGCATCTGGTCTTCGGTCAGCTCTTTGGCTTCCGATTCAACCATCAGTACGGCGTCTTTAGTACCGGCTACAACCATGTCCAGGCTCGACGCCTGAAGCTGTTCGTAGTTAGGGTTCAGCAGGTAGCCAGTTTCTGGGTGGAAAGCTACGCGCGCAGCACCGATTGGGCCGTTGAACGGGATGCCAGAGATCGCCAAAGCAGCCGAAGTACCGATCATCGCAGCGATGTCCGGATCAGTCTTCTTGCTGGTGGAGATAACAGTACAGATCACCTGAACTTCGTTCTGGAAACCTTCTGGAAACAGTGGACGGATCGGACGGTCGATCAGACGCGAGGTCAGGGTTTCTTTCTCGGAAGGACGTGCTTCACGCTTGAAGAAACCACCTGGGATTTTACCGGCAGCGTAGGTTTTTTCCTGGTAGTGCACAGACAGCGGGAAAAAGCCTTTGCTTGGGTCTGCAGTCTTGGCGCCGGTTACGGCAACCAATACAGCAACGTCGTCATCGACGGTGACCAGCACAGCGCCGGAAGCTTGACGGGCGATACGGCCAGTCTCGAGGGTTACGGTCGATTGACCGAATTGAAACTTCTTAATTACCGGGTTCACGGTGTTTTCCTTCTCTATATTGCCTTGGGGGAAACCTGCTGAAGTCTTCGCAAAACCTGTGCGCTTGCCCCTTTGAGGCTGTTCCTGCGCTTGCTGCTTTGTGCGAAAACTGCAAATTTGTTACCTGTGCAACAGGGGTAAATCAATTCGTGGGCAGCTGCGGGAATCGGCCCGAGACTGTCCAAAATGCAGGTGGCTGAAACACAAAAGCTGGAAGTGGGATAAACCCACTTCCAGCTTCAGCATTCAGCTACGCGCAAGCATCGCTTAGCGACGCAGACCCAGGCGACCGATCAGGGCGCTGTAACGGCTAACATCTTTACCCTTCAGGTAATCCAGCAGCTTACGACGCTGGTTAACCATACGGATCAGACCACGACGGGAGTGGTGATCTTTACCGTTGGCCTTGAAGTGGCCTTGCAGCTTGTTGATGTTGGCAGACAGCAGTGCAACTTGCACTTCTGGGCTACCAGTATCAGTTTCAGCTTGCTTGTAGTCGTTTACGATTTGGGCTTTTTCTTCAACGCTGAGTGCCATGGTGGCTTCCTCTCATTCAGGCGACCGCAGAACGATCGCAATAGGCTGGGAACTGCTTCCCATGTTTTAAAGTGAGGTGTGACCGTGCCTATTAACAGCCACCCTCTGGTAAGAACCTCTTAATACAGCGTATCAAGAGGTTCTTAAATTCTGCTTAAACCTAAGCGTGAAACGCTTTAACCATCACAGCTTTCGCTGGCCGCGCATTCTACTACGGTTTGATCACTCAGAGCGAATCAACCGACGTGGTGCAATTCGGCCATCTTCGCTCACTTCACCGATACCGATAAAGCGGCCGTTGTGATCCTGCACGCGAACCATGCCAAACTTGGGTGCATCCGGTGCACGTACGGCTTGGCCTTGAAGCCAGTAGAACGAGCTGTGCTCGGAAAACTGCAACAGTGGCCAATGCTCTAAACCGCTGTCTACTGGTTGCAGGAAGCGATCAACCGCTTCGTTACCGCCTTCTGCATGCACTGCTTCGAGCTCTTCCAAGGTGACGGTTTGAGTCAGATTGAACGGGCCCGCCTTGGTTCTGCGCAGCTCTGCAACGTGAGCGCCACAGCCCAGCAGGTTGCCGATATCTTCAACCAGCGTGCGGATGTAAGTGCCCTTGGTGCAATCGACAGCCAGGCGTGCAACTTCACCCTCGCAGGACAACAACTCCAAACGATTAATGGTCACAGCACGCGCTTCGCGCTCAACCACTTCACCGGCGCGGGCAAGCTTGTACAGCGGCTGACCATCACGCTTCAACGCCGAATACATGGGCGGAATCTGGCTTATATCACCACGAAATTGTGGCAGTACGGCTTCAATGTCCGTGCCCACAACAGTCACAGGCTTACGCTCGATGACTTCACCCTCGGCATCAGCCGTGGTGGTGGTAACACCTAACTGCATCAGGGTTTCATAGCCCTTGTCAGCATCTAGCAAGTACTGCGAGAACTTGGTCGCCTCACCAAAGCACAAGGGCAACACACCCGTGGCCAATGGATCAAGGCTACCGGTGTGCCCAGCCTTTTCGGCATTGAGCAACCAACGCACTTTTTGCAGTGCTGCATTGGAGCTAAAGCCCTTGGGCTTGTCCAGCAGGATGATGCCGTTAACCTTGCGACGAATACGCTTTACCTGAGCCACGCACTTACTCCTTGGCGTCAGTTGCTTCGTCGTCGTGCTGACGGTCTTCGGTCACTGCGCGCTCAATCAACGCCGACAACTGGGCACCACGAATGACGCTTTCGTCATAGTGGAAACGCAGGTTTGGCACGCTACGCAATTTCATCGCCTTACCTAACTGCATACGCAGAAAGCCACTGGCATCGTTAAGCACTTTAACGCTTTGACGAATGCTCTCGGCATCAATCTCAGAGCCCATCACGGTGATAAACACCTTGGCGTGGCTTGCATCGCGACTCACCTCAACGGCGGTCACAGTGACCAAGCCGCTGACGCGTGGATCTTTAACGTCGCGAAGAATTAACTGCGCCAGCTCACGTTGCATCTGGTCGCCGATACGCTGGGCACGGCTGTATTCTTTTGCCATTTTTACTACCTAATTACCCGCCTGAGGCCTCAAAAGCATCAGACTCAAAAGCGGCAAACGCCCGGCCGTGCTTAAGCAGGGCCGGGCGTTGCATGTTGCGGCAGGTGCCTTACAGGCTACGAGCCACCTGGACTTTCTCGTACACTTCGATCTTGTCGCCGACCTTGACGTCGTTGTAGCTCTTAACGCCAATACCGCACTCCATGCCGTTACGCACTTCAGCCATATCGTCTTTGAAGCGGCGCAGCGACTCGAGTTCGCCTTCGTAGATCACCACGTCGTCGCGCAGTACACGGATCGGACGGTTACGGTGCACAACACCTTCAATAACCATACAACCGGCAATAGCGCCGAACTTAGGTGAACGGAACACGTCACGCACTTCAGCAGTACCCAGAATGTTCTCGCGAACATCGCTGCCGAGCATGCCGGTCAGGGCCTTCTTAACGTCTTCGATGATGTCGTAGATGACGTTGTAATAACGCATATCTAGCGACTCTTGCTCGACGATCTTACGGGCACCCGCATCAGCACGAACGTTGAAGCCGAACAATACCGCGTTGGAAGCCAGTGCCAAGTTAGCATCGCTCTCGGTGATACCACCGACACCGCCGCCCACTACGCGCACTTGTACTTCGTCGTTACCCAGGCCGCTAAGCGAACCTTGCAACGCTTCCAACGAACCACGAACGTCAGATTTGAGGACGATATTAAGCGTCTTCTTCTCTTCTTGGCCCATGTTCTCGAAGATGTTTTCCAGCTTGCCTGCGTGAGCACGCGCCAGTTTAACTTCGCGGAACTTGCCTTGACGGAACAGAGCCACTTCACGGGCTTTCTTCTCGTCAGCAACAACAGTCATGTCGTCGCCAGCTTCCGGCGTACCGTCGAGACCGAGAATTTCTACCGGAATCGATGGACCTGCTTCTTTGATGGACTTGCCGTTCTCGTCGATCATGGCGCGGATGCGGCCGTAGTTCGAACCAACCAGAACCATGTCGCCCTGACGCAAGGTACCGTCTTGTACCAGTACGGTTGCAACTGGACCGCGACCTTTATCAAGGCGCGACTCAACCACTACACCGCGACCTGGGGCCGACGGAGTTGCCTTGAGTTCCAACAGTTCAGCTTGCAGCAATACCGCTTCAAGCAGCTCATCAACACCAGTACCTTCTTTAGCCGAAACCGGTACGAACTGGGTGTTGCCACCCCACTCTTCCGGCACAACTTCACGGCCAGCCAGGTCGTTCTTGATGCGATCAAGATCAGCGCCTTGCTTGTCGATCTTGTTGACTGCAACAACCAATGGAACGCCAGCAGCTTTAGCATGCTGAACCGCTTCTTCGGTCTGCGGCATTACACCGTCGTCCGCAGCAACAACCAGAATTACGATGTCGGTTGCCTTGGCACCACGAGCACGCATTTGGGTAAACGCGGCGTGACCCGGGGTATCAAGGAAGGTCACCATGCCACGATCGGTTTCGACGTGGTAGGCACCAATGTGCTGGGTGATACCACCGGCTTCGCCAGAGGCCACTTTGGCACGACGAATATAGTCGAGCAGCGATGTCTTACCATGGTCAACATGACCCATTACGGTCACAACCGGCGCACGGGAGATCGCTTCACCGTCGAACTTCAACGATGCGGCCAATGACTCTTCAAGTGCGTTATCGCTTACCAACTTGACCTTGTGGCCCAACTCTTCGGCGATCAACTGGGCAGTTTCCTGATCCAGTACCTGGTTGATGGTCACCGGAGTGCCCATCTTGAACATGAACTTAATCACTTCAGCGGCTTTAACCGACATCTGTGCGGCGAGTTCGCCAACAGTGATGGTTTCGCCGATGGCAACATCACGTACAACCGGGCCCATTGGGCTCTGGAAGCCGTGCTGATTGCGTTTCTTCAGCTTCGACTTGCCACGACCACCACGGCGGTGGCCATCGCTCTCTTCGTCAACTGTACGAGGGGCAACGCGTGGAGCCGGTGCCTTCTCTTTGACAGCAGGACGATGGGAGCCTGATTTACGCTCAGTGCGACGATCATCGTCATTGCGCGTTTTATCAGGACGACGAGGCTCGTCTTTCTTACGTTCATCAGCAACTGGAACGTCAACAGGCATCGGCGTCGACACAGGCGCAGGCGCTTCAACAGCAGCTGGCGCAGGCGCGTCAACAGCGGCCGGAGCAGCAGCGGCTGGAGGCGCATTTTTAGCCTCTTCAGCAGCTTTACGCTTGGCTTCTTCTTCAGCTTTCAGACGTACAGCTTCAGCCGCAGCACGTTGCTCTTCGAGCTCACGCTGCTTCTCAGCTTCGATCTCTTCAGCGCTGCGCTTAACGAAGGTTTTCTTCTTACGCACTTCAACGCTGATAGTTTTGCTGCCAGCCACACGTAGTGTGCTGGTGGTTTTGCGTTGCAGAGTAATCTTGCGCGGCTCTTCAGCCTTTTTATCGCCGTGACTACTCTTGAGATGAGCAAGCAACGCTTGCTTCTCATTATCGGTGACAACTTGCTCGGCACTGCTGTGCGGCAATCCCGCCTCACGCATCTGCTGCAGCAGGCGCTCTACCGGTGTGTCGACCACTTGGGCCAGTTCTTTCACCGTGACTTGCGTCATGCACTTCTCTCCTCAGGCCGTAAAACTACTCGAACCAATGGGCTCGGGCGGCCATGATCAGCTTGCCGGCACGATCTGCGTCGATGCCGTCGATGTCGAGCAGGTCGTCAATCGACTGCTCGGCCAGGTCTTCGCGGGTAATCACACCGCGTACTGCCAGTTCTTGTGCCAGGCCTTTTTCCATACCCTCAAGCGAGAGCAGGTCTTCGGCTGGCTGGGAATCTGCCAGTTTTTCTTCAGTGGCGATGGCGCGAGTCAACAGGCGATCTTTAGCCCGCGAGCGCAGCTCATTAACGATTTCTTCATCAAAACCGTCGATGCTGAGCATCTCTTCCATCGGCACATAGGCGATTTCTTCCAGGCTGGTGAAACCTTCTTCAACCAGCACCTGCGCCAACTCTTCATCAACTTCCAACTCGTCGATAAAGCGCTGCAGGATGTCGCCAGTTTCAGCCTGTTGCTTCTCTTGAATATCCGCCTCAGTCATTACGTTAAGCGTCCAGCCAGTCAACTGACTTGCCAAACGTACGTTCTGACCGCCACGCCCAATTGCTTGAGCAAGGTTGTCTTCGCCTACGGCGATGTCCATGGCATGGGCATCTTCGTCGACAATGATTGCAGCGACTTCAGCAGGCGACATTGCGTTGATAACGAACTGCGCAGGATTGTCATCCCACAGCACGATATCGACACGCTCACCTACCAATTCACCAGACACTGCTTGGACGCGCGAACCGCGCATACCAATGCAAGCACCCTGTGGATCAATACGCTTGTCCTTCGAGCGAACTGCAATCTTGGCGCGCGAACCCGGATCACGGGATGCAGCCATGACTTCAATCAACCCTTCAGCGATTTCTGGCACTTCAATGCGGAACAACTCGATCAGCATTTCCGGAGCCGTACGCGAAAGAATCAATTGAGGACCACGGTTCTCAGTGCGAATTTCCTTGAGCAGTGCACGCAGACGCGCCCCCACACGGAAAGTCTCACGCGAGATAATATCTTCGCGGGCCAGCAACGCTTCAGCGTTGTTACCCAGATCAACAATAACGTTGTCGCGGGTAACTTTTTTGACGGTGCCCGAAACGATCTCGCCCAAACGCTCGCGATACGCTTCAACAACTTGAGCGCGCTCAGCTTCACGAACCTTTTGCACAATGACTTGTTTAGCCGTTTGTGCAGCGATACGACCGAACTCAATCGAGTCGATCTTTTCTTCAAGCACGTCACCGACTTTAGCGTCGGATTTCATTGCCTGCTCCATATCTGGAGTCAGTTGATGCGCTGGATCATCCAGCTCTGCATCTTCAACTACAGTCCAACGACGGAACGTCTCATAGTTACCGGTGTGGCGATCAATCGCTACACGCAAGTCAACTTCGTCTTCGAATCGTTTTTTAGTCGCCGTGGCCAAAGCCAACTCCAGCGCTTCAAAAATCACACTCGCCGGTACACCTTTTTCGTTGGATACCGATTCAACAACCAGCAATACTTCTTTGCTCATCGTACGCCTCGCCTTTCGCAATCCATTGGATCCGCGGGATCCGCGTCTCAATCAAACCTTGGGATAATGTTGGCCTTGTCGATCATATCGATCGGCAAAAGGAACTCATGATCATCAACCTGCACCACGACATCCTGCTCTTCAATACCACGCAGAAGGCCTTGAAAGTTACGGCGCCCTTCGAAAGGCGAACGCAGCTTGATTTTTACTTGCTCACCGGTGAACGCAGCAAACTGCTCCAGGGTGAAAAGTGGTCGATCCATACCTGGAGATGAAACTTCCAAGGTGTATTCAGCGGTAATCGGATCTTCTACATCCAATACACCACTGACCTGCCGACTTACTTTCTCGCAGTCTTCAACGAGAACACCGTCGGCATGATCAATATAAATTCTTAGCAGCGAATGCCGCCCTTGAGACAGAAACTCAATGCCCCAGCACTGATAACCGAGTTCCTCGACTATCGGGGCCAACAAGTCCTGCAACTGTTCTAGCTTGCTCGACACTCGAACCCCTCGCGCATGCTGTGCAAATAAAAAATGGGCGAAACGCCCATCCATTTAGCTTACCTTTTCGCAAGGTAAGTAAAGCTGTCTCTCAGCTAGCAAAAAGCCCCTTGGAAAGGGGCTCAGCTACTACTGGTTGCGGGAGCTGGATTTGAACCAACGACCTTCGGGTTATGAGCCCGACGAGCTACCAGACTGCTCCATCCCGCGTCAAAGCTGGGGGCCGGATTATACGGCCGAACCCTGCTACGGGTCAACCAAAGCCCCATCAACAAGAAAGCCCGCATGTAGCGGGCTTGCTTGAAAATTGGTACCGAGAAGGGGACTCGAACCCCTACACCCTATGGGCACAACCACCTCAAGGTTGCGTGTCTACCAATTCCACCACCTCGGCAAATTACGTTTTACTGCTGCTCTGGAGCTTGAGGTACATCAGCGGCTTTATTATCAGCTGCATTTTGCTCTTCGAGCACCGGCACATCTTCAACTGCCGGTTTAGTCTGAGGTGTTTCCAAGACTGCCGGATCTGGCAAACCTACTTGATTTAACACTTCAGCTTTTTCATTAGCTAAGTAGCCTAAGCCCAAGCTAGTTATGAAAAAAGCGGTGGCGAGTATAGCAGTAACTTTACTCAAAAAGGTAGCAGAACCTTGACTACCGAAAACAGTAGCCGAAGCACCTGAACCAAAAGATGCACCCGCATCAGCACCCTTGCCCTGCTGCAACAAAACCAGCACAACAACGCCAATAGCGCCCAACAGATGAAGTACTACGATGACTGTTTCCAGCATTTTCTCAGTTTCCCGCGGCGCGACAGATCGCACCGAATTCATCCGCATTCAGAGAGGCTCCACCAACAAGCCCCCCATCGATATCCGGCATACCGAATAGTTCGGCTGCATTAGCGGCCTTAACACTGCCGCCATATAAAATTCTTACGCCACGTGCCACTTCAGCATTTTCAGCTGCGAGCTGCGCGCGTATTGCCGCATGAACGCTTTGCGCTTCGTCCGGAGTAGCCGTCAAGCCGGTGCCAATCGCCCAAACAGGCTCATAAGCAATCACAGCCTGTGCAAACACTCCAACACCCAGCGACTCAAAAACGCTATCAAGCTGGCGACTTACCACTTCCAGTGTTTTGCCCGCTTCACGCTGCTCGCGGGTTTCACCCACACACAGAATCGGAATCAGACCACATGACTGAGCAGCTGCAAACTTGCGCGCTACGGCCTCATCAGACTCACCCAGCAACAACCGCCGCTCAGAGTGCCCAACCAAAACCATTTTGCAACCCGCATCATGCAACTGACTCGCAGCCACTTCACCTGTCAAGGCGCCCTGCAACGGCTCGTACGCGCAGTTCTGCGCACCTACCATTACCGACTTACCCGCCAGGCCTTCAACAACCTGACCGACATACAGACAAGGTGGAAACACTGCAACATCAACGCCAGTCGATAACGCTAACTGACGAAGACCCTTGATCAGCTCTGCGACGCTAGCGCGGGTACCGTGCATTTTCCAGTTACCAGCAACTATGGGGCGACGCATGCAATACCTCGTCGATCAAAGAGGGCGCAGATGATACCCAGCACTGTCGTGACTGGCAAGCTGTTCAACCACATACTTCTGCAACAATTTTAGCTAATTCATCGGCATAGCCGCGAACAACGGCTTCTTCCTCACCTTCAACCATGACTCGAACCAGCGGTTCCGTGCCGGATTTGCGAAGTAGCACACGCCCGCGCCCGGCCATTTTCTCTGTCACCCGAGCGCAAGCATCCTTGACCGAAGGATGCTCTAACGGATCCACACCACCTTTGAAGCGCACATTAATCAGCACTTGTGGGCACTTGCGCATACCTTGACGGGCCTGGGCCAAAGGCTGTTCACGGCGACGCACTGCCAGCAGCACTTGCAACGCCGCGATAATGGCATCTCCCGTAGAGGTATGCTGGAAGCAAACGATGTGACCTGAATTCTCACCACCCAAGACCCAGTCGTGCTCAAGCAACTCAGCAATTACGTAGCGATCACCAACATTGGCCCGTACAAAGGGAATATCCAGTTCCGCACAGGCCAACTCGAGCCCCAAGTTACTCATCAGGGTGCCAACCAAGCCGCCTTGCAGCTTGCCGCGCTCCTGTAGATCGCGAGCAATGATAAACAGCAACTCATCGCCATCAACCAACGCGCCAGTATGATCGACCATCAACACCCGGTCGGCATCGCCATCAAAGGCAATGCCCAAGTCAGCCTCTTGAGCCACGACTTCAGCCTGCAGGTTTTCGATGTGCGTCGAACCACAATTATGGTTGATATTCAGACCATTGGGCTCAGCCGAAAGCACCACCACCTCAGCACCCAACTCACGAAAGACACTCGGGGCAACCTTGTAAGCAGCGCCATGAGCACAATCGAGCACCACTTTCAGACCGGAAAAACTGGTGCTACTTGGCACACTGCTCTTACAGAACTCGATATAGCGACCCGCCGCATCATTGATACGTGAGACCTTGCCCAACTTGGCGGACTCAACCACGGTCATTGGCGTGTCGAGTAAATCTTCAATTAGTTGCTCAACCTCGTCTGGCAGCTTGGTGCCCTGCCCCGAGAAAAATTTAATGCCGTTGTCATCATGGGGATTATGCGACGCACTGATAACGATACCGGCGTCGGCGTGAAAGGTACGGGTCAGATAAGCGATTGCGGGGGTCGGCATAGGCCCTAGCAGCATCACATCAGCCCCTGCAGCAGACAAACCCGCCTCCAGTGCCGATTCGAACATATAGCCCGAGATACGCGTGTCTTTACCGATTAAAATTCGGCATATGCCCTGCTTGCGAAATGCCATACCGGCCGCCCAGCCAAGCTTAAGCATAAAGTCTGGGGTAATCGGATAATCGCCTACACGGCCACGAATACCATCAGTGCCAAAATATTTACGCGCCATATATCGTCTTCCCTAAATAGTTATTCTGCAGCTTCAACCGCAGCAAGCATCCGCACTACATCAACTGTTTCAGCCACATCGTGCACTCGCAAGATGTGCGCCCCCTTGGCAGCTGCTAACGCCGCTAGCGCCAAGCTGCCAGACAAACGTCCACTGACCTCATGCCCAAGCACTTTACCAATCATACTTTTACGCGAGACACCGACCAATAGTGGCCTCCCCAACGCATGCAGCAACTCCATGCGCCTGAACAGGCTCAGGTTGTGCTCAAGGGTTTTGGCAAAACCAAAACCGGGGTCCAACAGCAACTTATCGCTACCGATGCCCGCACCGGCACAAGCCAGCATGCGCTCGCGCAAGAAACCTTCAACCTCGGCAACCACATCAGCGTACTGCGGGTTTTGCTGCATGGTCGTTGGCTCACCACGCATGTGCATCAAGCACACAGGCAAACCTGTAGCTGCCGCCGCCTCCAAGGCCCCTTCACGCTGCAATGAGCGCACGTCGTTGATCAACCCAGCCCCAAGGCGACCTGCCTCGATCATAACCGCAGGCGTTGAGGTATCGACTGAAATAATCACATCCAGCTCGGCCGCAATAGCCTCAACCACCGGGGCTACACGCTCAAGCTCTTGTTCAGCGGACACAACTAGCGCGCCTGGGCGAGTTGATTCGCCACCGATATCTATCAGCGTAGCGCCTGCACGCCACATCGCCTCGGCATGACGCAAAGCGCTGTCACGGTGACTGAAACGTCCACCGTCTGAAAATGAATCAGGCGTGACATTGAGGATGCCCATTACCTGGGTACGGGAAAGATCAAGAAGCCGACCACCACAAGGCAGCGGACTGAAGCTGGACGTTAGCGTCATGTAGAACCTGAAAAACCTGTAAGCAACTCAAGCCATTATTTTACCCAGCCTGCAACACCGAGCAAATTTAAACGACCCGCCAAATTACCCCGACCAACAAAGCAAAACGCCGAAATACTCCTGAGAGAAGTATTCCGGCGCGTTTTTACAGTGCTTGCGAGCATCGCAACAACAGAGTTTTAGACCTCAGCTGCTGGACCGCCAATTGGCTTTTCTGGCGAGTCTGGCTTATCGAGCCCAGGCTTGTTATCCGCATCCAAGCTCGGATCGATTGGCGTACCGGCGTTACCACCACCCGTCCAATCACGCGGCTCACGCGGCGTACGACCACTCATGATGTCTTCAATCTGCTCGGCATCAATGGTTTCAAACTTCATCAAGGCTTCAGCCATCGCTTCGAGCTTGTCGCGATTTTCTTCGAGCAAGCGCTTAGCCGTGTCGTAGCAACTGTCGATGATGCTGCGAATTTCTTCGTCAATCAGCTTAGCGGTGTCACCCGAGACATTGCTGCCCTGGCTGCCCATGCTGCGACCCAAGAATACTTCGCCTTCTTCTTCGGCATACATCAGCGGGCCGAGTTTTTCCGACAAGCCCCACTTGGTCACCATGTTCCGCGCCAATTGAGTGGCACGCATGATGTCGTTGGAAGCACCCGTGGTGACACCATCGAAGCCCAAGGTCATTTCTTCCGCAATACGCCCACCGAACAACGAGCAGATCTGACTGATCAATGCGCGCTTGCTAAGGCTGTAACGATCTTCCTCAGGCAGGAACATGGTCACACCCAAGGCACGGCCACGTGGAATGATCGAAACCTTGTAGACAGGGTCATGCTCTGGCACCAAGCGACCAACAATTGCATGGCCAGCTTCGTGATAAGCGGTGTTGAGCTTTTCTTTATCCGACATCACCATGGTTTTGCGCTCAGCGCCCATCATGATTTTGTCTTTAGCCAGCTCGAACTCTTTCATTTCAACCAGACGCTTGCCAGCACGAGCCGCAAACAGCGACGCCTCGTTGACCAGGTTAGCGAGATCGGCACCGGAGAAACCCGGAGTACCACGTGCGATAACCGCCGGATTAACGTCTTCACCCATTGGCACTTTGCGCATGTGGACTTTCAGAATCTGCTCACGACCACGAATATCTGGCAGACCCACAACGACTTGGCGGTCGAAACGGCCAGGACGCAGCAAGGCTGGGTCGAGTACGTCAGGACGGTTGGTGGCGGCGATCACAATGATGCCGTCATTCATCTCAAAGCCGTCCATCTCTACCAGCAACTGGTTGAGGGTTTGCTCACGCTCATCGTGACCACCACCCATGCCAGCGCCACGATGGCGACCAACGGCGTCGATTTCGTCGATAAAGATGATGCACGGCGCGTGCTTCTTGGCCTGTTCGAACATGTCACGAACACGCGAAGCACCCACACCAACAAACATTTCAACGAAGTCAGAACCGGAAATAGTGAAGAACGGCACTTTGGCTTCACCGGCAACAGCTTTGGCCAGCAAGGTTTTACCGGTACCCGGCGAGCCGACCATCAGCACGCCGCGCGGAATACGGCCACCCAAGCGCTGAAACTTGCCCGGATCGCGCAAGAACTCAACCAGTTCACTGACTTCTTCTTTAGCCTCGTCGCAACCCGCAACGTCAGCAAAAGTAGTTTTAACCTGATCTTCAGACAGCAGACGCGCCTTGCTCTTACCAAAGCTCATCGGCCCGCCTTTACCACCGGCTCCGCCCTGCATTTGGCGCATAAAGAACATGAACACGGCGATAATCACCAGGATCGGGAAGCTGGCGACCAGCAACTGAGTCCAAATGCTCTGACGCTCTGGCTGCTTACCGACGATATCGACCTTGTTGTCGATCAAGTCTTTAATCAGGCCATTGTCCTGAATAGCCGGGCGCACGGTTTCAAAGGAGCTGCCGTCAGTGTGCACACCGCTGATGATGTAGCCATCAACCGTCACACGCTTAACTTCGCCCTCTTGAACCTGCTGGATAAACTCAGAGTAATTGAGCTTATTCGACTCGTTCGGACTGGAAAAATTATTCATCACGGTCACTAAAACCGCCGCGATGATTAGCCACAAGATCAGATTCTTTGCCATGTCGTTCAATTACCTACCCTCTGAAGCAAGCCCGTGCGCGAGCATGCCTCGCATGACGACCAGTTATGTACCGATCTAACTTACTACACAACGCCCCATTGTTGCAGGCACTGTCTGTAACCCTTTATGAGCCGCCGGTGGCGACTCGCGAAAATCTCATGCAATGTGAAGCAATGTAATACGCAGATTTAACTGTTTATATCAGACTGGCAACCCCGACCTAGGTTTCATAGAGCCAGTCTCTGAAGCCGATTAATTACCGCGATAACCGCGCCCAAGCAGATATTGCTCGCGGGAGCGGTCGCGAGAAGACAACGGCTTGCGCATTTGCACCTTCTCAAACATTTCACGCACCTGCTTGTGGTAAGCATCAAAGCCTTCGCCCTGAAAGATTTTTATCAAAAAATCACCACCAGGCTTAAGTACCCGCGCCGACAAATCCAGAGCCAGCTCGCACAAATACATCGCACGGGCCTGATCCGCAGTCCTTACTCCACTCATATTGGGGGCCATATCGGAAATCACAAGGTCTACGGGATTATTTCCGATCGCGTCAAGAATCTGTGCAAACACTTCATCCTCGGTGAAGTCCCCCTGAATGAAGGTCACATCTGGGATGCTATCCATCTCAAGGATGTCGGATGCGATCAAGGTGCCCTTGTCGCCAATCACCCGACTGGTGACCTGCGACCAGCCACCGGGCGCTGCACCCAAGTCAACCACGGTCATGCCGGGGCGCAAGATCCGATCTTTTTCCTGAATTTCCAGCAGCTTGTAGCTGGCCCGCGAACGATAGCCATCCCTTTGCGCCATTTTGACGTAGGGATCATCGAAGTGTTCTTTCAGCCAACGCTGGCTAGTTTTGGAACGCGCCACGTGGCACCTCTAATAACATTCGTGAATTTCTGGGCGAGCATTAATGCACTCGGGTAAACTGAGCGCCATATTTTCACCAGATCAGACGCAGGGTCAGATTATGCCGCTCACTCAAGAGCAGAAGAAACAGTACAAGTCTATCGGCCACCACCTGAAACCGGTAGTAATGGTCGCCGATAACGGTTTGACCGAGGGCGTTCTAGCCGAGCTGGAGCGCGCAATTAACGATCATGAACTGATCAAAGTACAGGTTCGCATCACCGAACGCGAAGACCGTATCACCGCGATCAATGAATTGTGCAAATCAGCCAATGCCGAATTAGTACAGATCATCGGCAAAATGGCGCTGATTTATCGCAAAAATCCGAAAGTAAACAAAAATCTGTCGAATATCAGCCGCTTTCAGGGTTGATGTTAGCCGCTTATCCATCCGCCACTTCAGGTAGCGGATGGACGAGCCTGGCGCATCGGTACGGGTTGCAACACCAGCAGCAAACCGCAGAATGCCAACACCATATAATTGAAAAGCTGCCAGCGTGGTGCAGGGTAACCGAGCCAATGCACGGCAAAATAGCCCACCACCATCAACAGCACCGTGAGCAGCAACTGCCCACGTATGTCACGCAACAAGCTGGGCAAGCCCTGTGCTTGAATCAGCACAAATGCCTGCAACACCGCACAGCACCCCGCCAACCCAATTAACAGGGGCTTCAACGAAGCGGCCAAGTCCTCAACCAATAGCGGTGCCAACCCCAGCTTAGCCAGCGCTGGCATCACCAAAAATTGCAGCAACCACACCCCGCCAACCCAAAAAGTCTGAGCAATCAACCAGCTGATTGCACCCGCTCCGATTCGCGAAGCAGCCACCATAGGCACTGCTCGCGCATCACCAGACTTAAATATGACGGACTTCGACAATTTCGTACTCAATCATGCCGCCAGGGGTGTTAACCACGACGACATCACCTTCTTCCTTGCCGATCAGGGCGCGGGCAATCGGCGAACTGACCGAAATTTTGCCCTGCTTGATGTTGGCCTCGTCGTCACCGACGATCTGGTAGGTGACGCTTTCATCGGTTTCGCAGTTGGCGATTTCAACTGTGGTGCCAAAGATCACCTTGCCAGTGTGGGCGATCGCCGTGACATCGATGATCTGAGCATTCTGCATGCGCCCTTCGATATCACGGATACGCGCCTCGACCATACCCTGCTGCTCGCGGGCAGCATGGTATTCAGCGTTTTCCTTGAGGTCACCCAGCTCACGTGCCGTACCGATGTCTTCGCTAAGCTTTGGACGCACGACCTTGGTCAGGTGTAAATGCTCTTCTTCCAGGGCGCGCGCGCCCTGGACAGTCATTGGGTATTTTGTCATGCCTTGATTCCTGCATGGAGATCCTGCAAGCGGCGCACGGTCTTCTCGGGACCAAACTTCAGCGCTTCACAGATTGCCGCACCCGCCGCCAGGGTGGTTGTGCAGCAAATCCGGTGTTGCAGAGCGTTACGACGGATCGAGTAGGAGTCAGCAATTGACTGACGCCCCTCAGTGGTATTGATGATCAGCGTGACTTCGTCATTCTTGATCATATCGACAACATGTGGACGACCCTCGGTCACCTTGTTGACGCGACGCACAGGCAAGCCTGCAGCCTCAATCACTTTAGCAGTACCGGCGGTCGCCACAACCTCGAAGCCCAGCGAGATCAGGTCACGTGCAACGTCAGCCGCTTGCGGCTTGTCGTCATCGCGGACACTGATAAATGCGCAGCCCGAGTTTGGCAGAATTTCGCTAGCACCCAACTGAGCCTTACCGAAGGCTTCGCCGAAGCTATCGCCAACGCCCATCACTTCACCGGTGGATTTCATTTCCGGGCCAAGGATAGGGTCAACACCTGGGAACTTGGCAAACGGGAACACCGCTTCTTTAACACTGAAGAACGGTGGAATGATTTCCTTGGTGAAGCCGATTTCAGCCAAAGTCTTGCCCGCCATAACGCGCGCAGCAACCTTGGCCAGTGACTCACCGATGCACTTGGAAACGAATGGCACGGTACGCGATGCGCGCGGGTTAACTTCGATCACGAAGATATCCTCGCCCTGCACCGCCATCTGCACGTTCATCAAACCAATGACGTTGAGTTCGAGGGCCATTTTCTTGACCTGGTCACGAATCTCGTCCTGGATGTGCGCTGGCAGCGAGTACGGCGGCAGCGAACAGGCCGAGTCACCCGAGTGAACGCCAGCTTGTTCAATGTGCTGCATGATCGCACCGATGACCACTTGCTCACCGTCACTGACCGCATCGATATCGACTTCGATTGCGCAGTTGAGGAAGTGATCAAGCAATACCGGGCTGTCATTGGAAACCTGAACCGCTTCACGCATATAGCGACGCAGCTCATCTTCCTGATAAACGATTTCCATGGCACGACCGCCCAACACATAGGACGGGCGCACCACCAGCGGATAACCGATGGTTTTCGAGGCGGCGAATGCTTCGTCTTCGCTGCGCGCAGTGGCGTTTGGCGGCTGACGCAGATTCAAGCGCTCAACCATTTGCTGGAAGCGCTCACGGTCTTCTGCACGGTCGATGGCATCTGGGCTGGTACCGATGATCGGCACGCCAGCCTCTTCAAGGGCACGACACAGTTTCAGCGGGGTTTGCCCACCGTACTGCACGATCACGCCTTTAGGCTGCTCAACACGGACGATCTCCAGCACGTCTTCCAGGGTTACTGGCTCGAAGTACAGGCGGTCAGAAGTGTCGTAGTCGGTCGATACGGTTTCCGGGTTGCAGTTGACCATGATGGTCTCGTAACCGTCTTCACGCATCGCCAGCGCCGCGTGTACGCAGCAGTAGTCAAACTCGATGCCCTGACCAATACGGTTTGGACCGCCACCGAGAATCATGATCTTGTCGCGCTGCGACGGGTTAGCTTCGCACTCTTCCTCATAGGTCGAGTACATATAAGCGGTGTCAGTGGCGAACTCGGCCGCACAGGTATCCACGCGCTTATAAACTGGCAGCACCTTGAGCTTGTGGCGATGGCTGCGCAGGTTCTTCTCGGTCACACCCAGCAACTTCGCCAGACGTGCATCAGAGAAACCTTTGCGCTTGAGCTTGAACATCACATCACGGTCAATGCTGGTCAGGCCTTGAGTTTTGATGCGCTCTTCGTCCTTGATCAGGTCTTCGATCTGAACCAGGAACCACTCATCAATATTGGTAAGGGCGAATACTTCTTCAACCGTCTTGCCTGCACGGAAGGCATCACCGATGTACCAGATACGGTCTGCGCCCGGCACGATCAGCTCACGCTTAAGCGTGCTTTCGCTTTCCGGATCTTTCAGGTCGAGCTTAGGATCAAGACCTGCCACACCCACTTCCAGACCGCGCAAGGCTTTCTGCAGGGATTCCTGGAAGGTGCGACCAATGGCCATGACTTCGCCCACAGACTTCATCTGTGTCGTCAGGCGGGCGTCTGCTTTCGGGAATTTCTCGAACGCAAAGCGTGGGATCTTGGTGACTACGTAATCGATCGCAGGCTCGAATGAAGCCGGTGTGCGACCGCCTGTGATGTCGTTCGACAGTTCATCAAGGGTGTAGCCAACCGCCAACTTGGCAGCGATTTTAGCAATCGGGAAGCCGGTAGCCTTAGACGCCAGCGCCGAGGAACGCGATACACGCGGGTTCATCTCGATCACAACCATACGGCCCGTGTTCGGGCAAATACCGAACTGGACGTTGGAACCACCGGTTTCTACGCCGATTTCACGCAGCACTGCCAAAGAGGCATTACGCAGAATCTGGAACTCTTTGTCGGTCAGGGTTTGCGCCGGGGCAACGGTGATCGAGTCACCTGTGTGCACGCCCATTGGATCAAAGTTTTCAATGGTACAGACGATGATGCAGTTGTCCTTCTTATCGCGGACAACCTCCATTTCGTACTCTTTCCAACCGATCAGGGATTCGTCGATCAACAGTTCGCGAGTCGGCGACAGGTCGAGACCGCGTGCGCAGATTTCTTCGAACTCTTCACGGTTGTAGGCGATACCGCCACCGGTGCCGCCCATGGTGAAGGACGGACGGATGATGCACGGAAAGCCGACTTTCTCGAGAACCGCGTAGGACTCTTCCATGCTGTGGGCGATACCGGAAACCGGGCACGCCAAGCCGATGTCTTTCATGGCCTTGTCAAAGCGCGAACGGTCTTCGGCTTTGTCGATGGTGTCAGCATTGGCACCGATCATCTCGACGCCGAATTTTTCCAGCACGCCGTGCTTTTCAAGATCAAGCGCGCAGTTCAGTGCAGTCTGGCCGCCCATGGTTGGCAGCAGTGCATCCGGACGCTCTTTCTCAATGATCTTGGCCACAGTCGACCACTTGATCGGCTCGATGTAGGTGGCGTCAGCCATCGACGGGTCGGTCATGATGGTGGCTGGGTTGGAGTTCACCAGAATGACCCGGAAACCCTCTTCTTTAAGCGCTTTACAGGCTTGAGCACCGGAATAATCAAACTCACAGGCCTGGCCGATAACAATCGGGCCAGCGCCGAGGATCAGGATGCTTTTTATATCATTACGTTTTGGCATTTTTACTCACTCGAATCCGTTGGTCACAGTCAGCAGGCTTAGCGGCGCTTGGCCATGGCTTCGATGAAGCGATCAAACAAAGGCGCAACGTCGTTTGGACCCGGGCTCGCTTCAGGGTGACCCTGGAAGCTGAACGCGACTTTGTCGGTACGCTCGATACCCTGCAAAGTGCCATCAAACAACGACTTGTGAATCGCCCGAACATTGCCTGGCAGTGTTGCCTCATCCACAGCAAAACCGTGGTTCTGGCTGGTGATCATCACTACACCGGTGTCGAGGTCTTGAACCGGGTGATTGGCACCGTGATGGCCATGGCCCATCTTCACGGTCTTGGCACCCGAGGCCAGCGCCAGGAGCTGGTGACCAAGGCAGATGCCGAAAACTGGAATTTCAGTTTCCAGCACCTCTTTAATAGCGGCAATGGCGTAGTCGCAAGGCTCAGGATCACCCGGGCCGTTGGACAAGAACACGCCATCAGGATTCATCGCCAAGACTTCGCTGGCCGGGGTTTGTGCCGGCACCACAGTCAGGCGGCAACCGCGAGCAACCAACATACGCAGGATGTTTAGCTTAACGCCGTAGTCAAAAGCGACCACGTGGTAAGGCAGCTCACTATCAGGCACTTCGGCGTGACTGTCGGTCTTCAGATCCCAAACCGTCGAGCGCCACTCGTACTGCTCAGTGCAGCTGACGACTTTGGCCAGGTCCATGCCTTTGAGGCCCGGGAAGCTGCGCGCCAGCTCCAACGCTTTTTCTTCGGTGGCATCATCGCCAACCAAGATGCAGCCATTTTGCGAGCCTTTCTCACGCAAAATGCGCGTCAGGCGGCGGGTATCGATATTGGCAATGGCAACAGTGCCATTTTCTTTCAGGTAATCAGGCAGCGACTGCTTGTTGCGCCAGTTACTGGCGATCAGCGGCAGATCACGAATAATCAAACCCGCAGCCCAAACACGATTCGACTCAGCATCTTCCGGCGTGGTGCCGGTGTTGCCGATATGCGGATAAGTCAGGGTAACGATTTGCTGGGCATAGGAAGGATCGGTAAGGATTTCCTGATAGCCGGTCATGGCGGTGTTAAAAACCACCTCACCGATTGTATGGCCATCGGCACCGATGGCCTCGCCACGAAAAATGCTGCCATCAGCAAGGGCTAAAATGGCAGCTTTAGGGGCTGGCTTACTCAAGAAAACCTCCGAAGATCAAAGCTTGAAGCAAACGCAGATTGTAAAAAAGCGGGATGACGTGTGAACCGTCATCCCGCTTTTTTTATGAATTCATTCTGCGTAACTTTTAGTGGGCACACTAAAGCAGAAAGCTTACAGGAAAGTGGCTTTTTGGTCCACCCAACTTACGCTAAAAATTCATCGATTACACACCGCTGATCGAGTGCCTCAATTCAGCTCCAGAACATCCTGCATATCATAGAGCTTTGCCGGCTTGTCCTTGAGCCACAAAGCCGCGCGAACGGCGCCCTTGGCAAAGGTCATGCGGCTGGACGCCTTATGAGTAATCTCAACCCGCTCGCCTTCTGCGGCGAACAGTACCGTGTGATCACCCACCACATCACCGGCGCGGACCGTGGCAAAGCCGATAGTTTCACGTTCGCGAGCACCGGTCTGACCTTCACGCCCATAGACCGCGACCTTTTCCAGATCACGCCCAAGCGCCTTGGCAACCACTTCACCCATGCGCACGGCAGTTCCAGACGGCGCGTCAACCTTGTGCCGGTGGTGCGCTTCAATGATTTCGATATCAACTTCATCACCCAACACACGTGCAGCAGTGTCGAGCAATTTCAGGCAAAGATTAACCCCGACACTGAAGTTGGCTGCAAAGACGATAGGGATTTGCTTGCCCGCCTCGTTAAGCAACTGCTTTTCTTCAACGCTAAACCCCGTAGTACCGATGATCATCGCCTTGCCAGCGCTGCGGCAGATCTCAAGGTTTTTCAGGGTGACCGTTGGATGGGTGAAATCGATCAGCACATCAAAATCATCAAGCACAGCATTCAGGTCGCCTGACAGCGCAACGCCGATCTTGCCAACGGCAATCAACTCACCAGCATCAGCACCCACTAGACTGCTATCCGGACGATCAACCGCCGCACTCAAGCTCGCGCCTTCAGCCTGCTGGACGGCCTCAATCAGGGTTTTACCCATACGCCCAGCGGCGCCCATCACGGCAATACGTTGCATATCAATCTACTCCAATCTGAAAACACAAAGGCCGGATGACCACGCCACCCGGCCTTTAGGAACCCCTGAAAAACTACTGCGCTAGGTATTGCCGTGTTGAAAAGCTGCTTAAAATGCTCATTTACTGCAGTAAACTCCGCTTTCTCGCACCTTCTCGCCTTGCACTCCCGTCGCTCGCTACATTTTTCAAAGGCTCCTTAGGAAGTTACTCAGCGTACTACTTCTGTAACCGTTACAGGTCGCCGAAAAAGCGTTTCACACCTTCAAACCAGCCACTGGCTTTCGGTGAGTGAGAACTGTCACCTTCGATCGACTTGCGAAACTCTTCAAGCAATTCACGCTGACGACGATCAAGCTTGACCGGGGTTTCGACAGCCACACGGCACATCAAATCGCCAGCACCACCGCCACGCACAGGTGCAACACCCTTGCCACGCAGACGGAACAACTTACCGGTTTGCGTGCCTTCCGGGATCTTCAGTTTGACCCGACCATCCAGGGTCGGCACTTCCAATTCACCACCCAGCGCCGCATCGGCAAAGCTGATTGGCACCTCACAGTACAGGTGCTTGCCGTCGCGCTGGAAGATTGCGTGCTCGCGGACATTCACAACCACATACAGATCGCCTGCCGGACCACCCATGGCACCGGCTTCGCCTTCACCGGAAAGACGGATACGGTCACCGGTATCAACACCCGCCGGGACTTTAACCGACAGGGTTTTGTGCTCTTCAACACGCCCCTGACCATGGCAAGAGCCACACGGATCAGTGATCATCTTGCCACTGCCATGGCAACGCGGGCAGGTCTGTTGCACCGAGAAGAAGCCCTGCTGCATACGCACCTGACCAATACCACCACAGGTCGTACAGGTCACAGGCGTAGTGCCTTTCTTGGCACCGGAACCATCGCACGTCTTGCAGTTAGCCAAGGTCGGCACGCGAATGGTCACGGTCGTGCCACGCACGGCCTCTTCCAAGTCCAGCTCAAGGGTGTAACGCAAGTCGCTGCCGCGCTGCGCACCACCACGACCACGGCCGCCAGCACCTGCAGCGCCACCGAAGAAATCACTGAACACATCACCGAAAATATCGGAGAAGTTCGCCCCACCGAAGCCCGCACCACCTGCGCCAGCGCCCCCCATTGACGGGTCAACGCCTGCATGACCGTACTGGTCATAAGCGGCACGCTTGCTCGAATCAGACAGCACTTCGTAAGCCTCGTTGGCTTCCTTGAACTTATCTTCCGAGACTTTATCGTCAGGATTACGGTCCGGGTGATGCTTCATCGCCAGGCGTCGGTAAGCTTTTTTCAGCTCAGCTTCGCTGGCGCCGCGCTCAACACCGAGCACCTCGTAATAGTCACGTTTAGACATAAATCCTCAATACCTCAAACAAATCGTTAAAAAGCTATCGCACCTGCGTCTCTGATTAACGCCTTGCAAATCATTCCCTCCAGACACGCCAACGCGGGAGCAAGCTCCCGCGCGGCGAATCATACAGGTTGTGACTCACGCCACAACCGGCTGGAGCCTTGGTGCATCAGGGATGCACCGAGCAAGCGTTCGCTTACTTGTTGTCTTTAACTTCTTCAAACTCAGCATCTACAACGTCATCAGCAGAGCCTTGATCGTTGCCTTCTGGCTGGGCTTCAGCACCCGGCTGTGGCTGCTCGGCGTACATTTTCTGCGCCAGAGGTGCAGTGGCTTCCGAGAGTGCCGCCACTTTAGCGTCGATCTCTTCTTTGCTGTCGCCTTTGACTGCAACTTCGAGGTCACCAATGGCTTTCTCGATGGCCGCTTTCTCTTCCTCAGTGGCTTTGTCGCCAGCTTCGGTGAGCATTTTGCGGCTGGCATGTACCAGTTGGTCGCCCTGGTTACGTGCAGTTGCCATCTCTTCGAACTTGCGATCTTCGTCAGCGTTAGCTTCGGCGTCACGCACCATTTGTTCGATTTCTTCCTCGGACAGACCCGAGTTAGCCTTGATCACGATCGACTGAGTTTTACCCGTCGCCTTGTCTTTAGCGCCTACGTGCAGGATACCGTTGGCATCAATGTCGAAGGTCACTTCGATCTGCGGCACGCCACGTGGAGCAGGTGGAATCTCGGCCAGATCGAACTTGCCCAGCGACTTGTTCTGCGAAGCTTGCTTACGCTCGCCCTGCAGCACGTGAATGGTCACAGCGCCCTGGTTGTCATCGGCAGTCGAGAACACTTGCGATTTCTTAGTCGGAATCGTGGTGTTTTTCTCGATCAGCGCAGTCATCACGCCGCCCATGGTTTCGATACCCAAGGTCAGAGGCGATACGTCGAGCAGCAGCACGTCTTTGACGTCGCCAGCCAGAACCGCACCCTGAATGGCCGCGCCCATGGCAACAGCTTCGTCCGGGTTAACATCTTTACGCGCTTCTTTACCGAAGAAGTCAGTGACCAACTTCTGTACCAACGGCATACGTGTCTGGCCACCGACCAGAATTACGTCGTTGATCGCGCCCACGTCTACACCGGCGTCTTTCAACGCGATGCGGCAAGGCTCGATAGTGCGCTGAACCAGATCTTCTACCAGCGACTCAAGCTTGGAGCGCGAAATTTTCACGTTCAAGTGCTTAGGACCGGACGCATCTGCAGTGATGTACGGCAGGTTAACGTCAGTCTGCTGGCTTGAAGACAGCTCGATTTTAGCTTTTTCAGCAGCTTCTTTCAGACGCTGCATGGCCAGCGGGTCACCCTTAAGGTTCATGCCGCTTTCTTTCTTGAACTCGTCGACGAGGTAGTCGATCAAGCGGATGTCAAAGTCCTCACCACCGAGGAAGGTGTCACCGTTGGTCGCCAACACTTCGAACTGGTGCTCGCCATCAACTTCGGCAATTTCAATCACCGAAACGTCGAAGGTACCGCCACCCAAGTCATAAACGATGACAGTGTGGTCGCCCTTGGCCTTGTCCATACCGTATGCCAATGCGGCTGCGGTTGGTTCGTTGATGATGCGCTTAACGTCCAGACCCGCGATGCGGCCGGCGTCTTTGGTTGCTTGACGCTGGCTGTCGTTGAAGTAAGCCGGAACGGTAATTACCGCCTCAGTCACCGCTTCGCCCAGGTAGTCTTCGGCGGTTTTCTTCATCTTTTTCAAGATTTCAGCCGAGATCTGTGGCGGAGCCATTTTCTGGTCGTTTACTTGTACCCAAGCGTCCGCATTGTCAGCTTTGACAATTTTGTACGGCACCATCTGGATGTCTTTCTGCACAACTTCTTCGTCAAAACGACGACCGATCAAACGCTTCACCGCGTACAGGGTGTTGTGCGGATTGGTCACTGCTTGACGCTTAGCCGACTGGCCCACCAGGATTTCGCCATCGTTTGCATAAGCGATGATCGACGGAGTGGTGCGCGCGCCTTCGGCGTTTTCAATAACTTTAGCTTTGCCGTTTTCAAGAACGGAGACGCAGGAGTTGGTTGTCCCCAGGTCAATACCGATAATTTTACCCATGATTACTCTCCCGAAACTTTGATAATTCCGCGCTGGCTCTGAACCCGCTGCGGTAGCACTAAATCGCTTGACTGTTTAATGGGGTCTGAAAAATTAATTTCAAGCCTTTTCATCAATTGATGGTGTCGGCGCGGCAGGTGCCTTGCTCACAACAACCATTGCCGGACGCAACAAGCGGCCGTGTAACTGGTAACCCTTCTGGAACACCTGAATCACGCTGTTTGGCTCCAGCGTTGCGCTTTCCTGCATGGCCATTGCCTGATGCAATTCAGGGTTAAAGGGTTGGCCATGTGGGTCGACCGCTTCAAGCTGGTGGCGCGCCAAGGTGTCGCGGAACAACTTCAGGGTTAGTTCCATGCCTTCACGCACTGCCTTGATCGCCTCATCATCTGGGCTCGACAGCTCAAGGCCGCGCTCCAGACTGTCGACAACCGGCAACAGGTCGTTGGCAAATTTCTCCAAGGCAAACTTGTGCGCCTTTTCTACATCTTGATCTGCGCGACGGCGAACGTTTTGCAGATCAGCAGCCATGCGCAGCGATTGATCCTGCGCAGCAGCCAACTGCTCTTCAAGCGTTTGCACGCGAGCAGCCAGTTCATCACCCGGCGTCGCTTCTACTGCTGCGTCTGCCTCGGGAATCTGCGAATCCAGGGTCTGTTCGTCAGCCATGCCTCATCTCTCCTCTAAATAACTGGCGTGAGTCTTAATCCACGCTTCTGCACAGGTATATGGGGGCGGTTTTTACTGCTTCAAGGGTAAAGCAGCGGCAAATACGCAAGATGACACACAGCCCACAGAAGGATATTGCCAGCAGCGAAAAAACTACTGTATAAATAACCATGTCGAACACTTCGGAGACCTCGCCATGCTGGTGCACCTGTCCGTACACAATTACGCAATCGTTGAGCATCTCGATCTAGAGCTGGAGCGCGGCATGAGCGTAATCAGCGGCGAGACCGGCGCAGGTAAATCGATCATGCTCGATGCCCTTGGCCTGACCCTGGGTGATCGCGCAGACAGCGGCGTGGTGCGTCGCGGTGCCGACAAAGCCGACATCCTCGCCAGCTTTGACCTTGATGACATTCCCGAGGCGCGCACCTGGCTAACGGAGCGTGATCTGGACAATGACGGCCCTTGCATTCTGCGTCGAGTGATCACCGCCGAAGGCCGCTCGCGTGGCTACATCAACGGATCACCCTGCCCGCAAGCCGACTTGAAAGCCCTGGGCGAGCTGTTGATTGATATCCATAGCCAGCACGAGCACCAGTCACTGCTCAAGGCCGAAACCCATCGGCGTCTGCTCGATGAGTTTGCCGGCAGTCAAGAGCTTGCCCGCCAGGTATCACTTGCAGCACAACGCTGGAAACAAACCAAGAACGAGCTGGAACGTGTTTCCAGCATCGGCGACGAACAACGCTCGCGCCATCAATTACTCAGCTACCAGCTTGAAGAGCTGGATAACCTGGCGTTGGTCGATAACGAACTGGAACAACTTGAGCAAGAACACAAAAACCTGACCAATGCCGAGAGCTTGCTCGGTGCGTGCCGTCAGGTATTGGAGCTGTGCAGCGAAAGCGATGCTGGTAACGTGTTGTCCGCGCTGACCGGTAGTCTCAACCGCCTGAGCAGCTTTCAAGGTCAGCCAGGGGCATTAACCGAAGCCAGTAATATGCTCGCCAACGCGCAAATTCAAGTTGAAGAAGCTGTCGGCGAACTCAATCGCTTTATCGATCACTTTGATGCTGACCCCGAGCGCCTGCAAACCCTCGAAGAACGCCTTGATGCCATCTACACCTTAGCGCGCAAGCACCGCATCCAGCCCGACCAGCTACCGCACATGCAGCAACAGTTGTTTGATGAGCTCGAAAGCCTGAACGCTGACGACCAAGCGGCTGAGCGCCTCACTGAAGAACTCAGCGCCTACGAGCGACACTATCAGGAAAAAGCTGCCGAGCTAAGCCGCCTGCGTGACAAAGCCTCGGCAAAGCTTGGCAAAGCGGTAGAGAAGGAAATGCAAACCTTAGGCATGCCGGGCGGACGCTTCAGCATCAAACTGCTGGCCAGCAGCAGTGCCGAACCCCATCCAAATGGCATGGAACAGGTCGAGTTTCTGGTCAGCGCCAACCCTGGGCAGCCGCTCAAAGCACTGGCTAAAGTTGCATCGGGCGGTGAGTTGTCGCGCATCAGCCTGGCCATTCAAGTGATTACCGCACAGACCTCTCGCGTACCAACGCTAGTGTTCGACGAAGTTGACGTAGGTATCGGCGGGCCAACAGCTGAAGTCGTAGGCCAGTTGCTTCGCCGCCTGGGTAGCCGCGGCCAAGTGTTAACAGTCACTCACCTGCCACAAGTGGCCGCGCAGGGCCATCAGCACCTGTTCGTACACAAAGCACGGGGCAGTGACGCCACACGTACGGCGGTCAGCAAACTCAGCAACGAACAACGGGTTGAGGAAATTGCACGAATGTTGGGTGGCGTTGACTTAACCGATGAGTCCATCGCCCATGCCCGACAAATGGTTAGCAGCGCCCAAGCTTGAACATTCTCAGCCAAGAGCGGGCATAAAAAAGGCGACCAATAATAGGTCGCCATTTTAATCACGAGCCCGAGCATGCCGCGCAACGTGCAGGGAAACCAAGCCCCCTTAGCGTTTTTTGCGCACGTAAAGCACCAAATTATGGTCTACGAGCTCAAAGCCATGTTCATTTACAATTTCTTTTTGACGCTTTTCGATCTCAGTATCGAAAAATTCAATCACTTCACCGGTGTCCACACAGACCATATGGTCGTGGTGGCCGCCGTCAGCCAGTTCAAACACTGCATGGCCGCCATCAAAGTTATGACGAACAACCAGGCCAGCGGCCTCAAATTGCGTCAATACCCGGTAAACAGTGGCCAAACCGACGTCTTCACCCGCCTCCATTAGAGACTTGTAAACATCTTCTGCACTCATGTGGCGTTGGCCTGCAGAGTCCAGCATTTGCAGGATTTTAACCCGTGGTAGGGTTACTTTCAGGCCAGCCTTGCGTAGTTCGTTATTTTCAACCATGGTCTGCTTTCTCGAGGAAGCGGTTTCGCAGCTTCCCTTAATACGGGTATGATCGGGGTTTACGTTGCCCAGCCAAGATAGTGGAAGTCACGCACCGATGCAAAAAACCAAGCTCCTGCTGACCAGCCTCACCTTTACGGGGCTCATCGCACTCGCCGGTTGTTCATTCCCCGGGGTTTATAAAATCGACATTCAACAGGGCAATGTCGTTACACAAGACATGATAGACCAGTTGCGCCCAGGAATGACCCGCAAACAAGTGCGGTTTATTATGGGTAACCCGCTGATCACCGATACATTCCATGCAAATCGCTGGGATTATCTGTACAGCATGCAGCCAGGTGGTCGTCAGCGCTTGCAAGAGCGCGTAAGTCTGGTGTTTAACGACAATGACCAGCTTACAGGGCTAGCCGGCGACTTTAAGCCGGGCGTTAGCCGTGACCAGGAAATCATGGGCGACGACCCAGCGACGACTGTCACGCCGACTGACGACAACCAAGAGCAGCCGAAGGTCGATACGCCGAAAGTTGATGAAGAGCCGCCAGCTCCGGGCTCACTTCTGGAGCAAATCCAGAACGACGTCGACAGCGCAGAACCTGCAGCTGTACCAACACCTGAGCCGCTGGAAACCGAATAAGGGGATCCAGCTCTCAGGCACAAAAAAACCGGTGAAAACCGGTTTTTTTGCATCCGGGTGGACGTCGCCACTTGCCGCGCAGGGTGGATGGCGCTTTTTCCATCCACCAGCAGCCCTTCGCAACACTCGACTTAAGTGCGCTGGATTGAGCATCACACAGCTTGATCAACGACGGACAAGGCTGCGCGTGCCACACCTTACGATTCTCTGGCTTTAGCCGCTTTGGCGGCGCGCTGCTTGCGCACTTCTTTAGGATCGGCGATCAGGGGGCGATAAATTTCGACTCGCTCGCCATCCTCAAGCACGCGCTCTTGCGGCTTGGCCACAGCCTTGCCAAATATGCCCAGCGGACTGTTAGCTAAATCCAGACCGGGGAAATGGGCCTGCATACCCGATTGCTCAACCGCCTGACGCATGGTCGTGCCGTACGGTAGGCTCAGACGCAGTAGCTTTTGCTTGTCAGCCAAGGCATACACCACTTCCACCACAATGGTTTTGCTATCCATATAATTGTTTAGCGCGCTGGCAGAATGCATCAACCAAGGTGTTTGCCGCCTGATTAAACAACGGCCCCAGTGTCGCCCGGACAATCGACCCCGCGTAATCAAAGGTCAGATCAAGGCTGATTTTGCAGGCCTTGTCGCCCAGTGGCTTGAATTCCCAGCGGCCGTGAAAATGGTTAAAGGGTCCATCCTCAAGATTCAGCTCAATCGACTGCCCTGCCACCAGCGTATTGCGGGTAACAAAGCGCTGACTAAAACCGGCCTTGGCCACCTCAAGGCTGGCAACCATCAGCACATCAGTGACCTCAAGCACTTCACTGGACGAGCACCACGGCAAGAACTCGGGATAGCTCGCCACGTCGTTGACCAAGTCATATAACGCCTGTGCAGGGTATGGCAGCAGCGCCGAGCGCTGAATATGCGTACTCATAAACCTACAACTTCATGCAACACGAACATAATTCTCACTTAGTCAGCTCTGCAACAAACACAATCAAAACACCAATAGGTGCCACAACGCGAATGAGCCACAGGGCGATATTGAACAACAACGGGCTTTTGATCGACAGCTCATCACGCACAGCATCCCGAGTCATGACCCAGCCCGCAAACATTGCAAAGGCCAAACCACCGATCGGCAACAATATACGACTGGTGAGGTAATCAATGCCTTCAAAGAAGTTTTTGCCACCTTCTGCGCCCCACTGAAACAGGTGAAAGCCATCTTTGGCAAATACAAAGAACTTGGCATCGGCTCCGATATTGAACGATAGCACCGTGCCCATGCCGACCAACCAACAAAAAACAGCCAACACACTGGTCACCGCAGCCCGGCTTCGCCCGGTGCGCTCAACAAAGTAAGCCACAGCCGGCTCAAGCATGGAAATAGACGAACTCCACGCCGCCAGCGCAACCAACACAAAGAACACTAACCCCATGATTTGGCCGAAAGCGACATTACCAAAGGCGATTGGCAGGGTGACAAACATCAACCCCGGCCCACCGCCTGGCTCCAGCCCAGCAGCAAACACAATCGGGAACAAAGCCAAGCCAGCCGTCAGTGCGACCAAGGTATCGAGCAGCCCCACTGCCAGCACCGTCGCACCAATCGAGGATTTTTTCGGCATGTAGGAGCCGTACACCATAATAGAGCCCACCCCGACACTCAGGGTGAAGAACGCATGCCCCATGGCTGCGAGAATTCCGCCCTGCACTTTGCTTGGATCAAAGTGGAACAGGAAGCGGAAGCCCTCCATAAAATGGCCGGTGGTGAAGCTGTAGCCGAGCAAGATCAGCAGCAACACGAACAGCATTGGCATCATGATGCGCAAACTGCGCTCAAGCCCAGCGACCACACCTTTGGCGATGACAAACCCAGTGCCGATCATAAACAACGTATGCCACAGGGTCAGCCGCCATGGGTTATCAGTCAGCCCACCAAATGCCTTGCCTGCGCCCTCGGCACTGATACCGCTGAAATCACCACGCCCCATGCCGATGATGTAGTCCAGAGACCAGCCCGCCACCACGCTGTAAAACGACAGAATCAGCAACGCTGCAACCATGCCGATCACCGCCGCAACCGACCAGTAGCGCGAGCCACCTGACTCTTTGGCCAAACTGCGCATCGAATTAACCGGGCTCTGGCGGCCACGACGACCAATCAAGGTCTCGGCCAGCATGATTGGCAAACCGACCAAAGCAATACACACCAGGTACATGGCAACAAAGGCTCCGCCCCCGTATAGCCCGGTCATGTAGGGGAATTTCCAGATATTGCCCAATCCGACGGCCGAGCCGGTGGCCGCCAAAATAAACACCCAGCGGCTGGCCCATGCGCCGTGAATCGAGACTTTTTCGTTTGCCATGTCGCGCTAGCCTGCTGTGCTTGCAAAAAAAAGATCGCGCATTGTCCGAGATAACACGGGGCGGCTCAAGCCTAGGTGCCCCGCACAATGAGTCCTGCAACAGGGAAATAATCAATTGCCGTGCATCAGCCGATAGCGCGAGCGCGTACGACTCCCTATAATGCGCGGCCTATGGCTAAACAAAAGAAACAGAACGAAAACACCATCGCGCTTAACAAGAAAGCGCTGCATGACTATTTCATCGAAACCAAGTTCGAAGCTGGGCTCGCGCTCGCCGGCTGGGAAGTGAAAAGCATGCGAGCCGGTAAAGCTCAGTTGACTGACAGCTATGTGCTGTTGAAAAACGATGAAGCCTGGCTGATGGGTTGCCACATCACCCCGCTCACCACTGCAAGCACCCACGTGATTGCAGACCCTACGCGCACCCGTAAGCTTTTGCTCAACAAGCGCGAACTGGAAAAGCTATTCGGTGCAGTGAACCAGAAAGGCTACACCTGCGTCGCGTTGTCGATTCAGTGGAAGGCCCACCTGGTCAAGTGCACCATTGCCTTGGTGAAAGGTAAGAAAGACTTCGACAAGCGCCACACCGAAAAAGAGCGTGACGCTGATCGCGAAGTTCAGCGCGCCATGCGCACCAAAGGCAAAGAATAGACCCTGCCCAGGTTAGCTGCGGCTAATCTGGTGACTCACAAGCAGGATCAATGGGTCGAGCGGCGCTGCGCCCTCGCCTCGCGCTGGACTTGTTGCTGCACCTCGGCGAGGACCTCCTGCACATAATCAATGTGCTGGTTGGACAGCGCTCGCGCTTCATCTGCACGGCCACCAATAATCGCCTCATACAGCGCCCGATGCTGGTTAATCAGCATATCGCGCGTTTCGGTACGCTGTTCATACATGCCGCCAATGTTGGTCACCACGTTGCGCTTGAGCAAATCAAACAAACCACGAATGGTGTGCAACAGCACCGCATTGTGACTGGCTTCGGCAATCGCCAAGTGGAACTGCGCATCAGCCGCACCCTCTTCTGCGCGCGTCACCTTACCGCTGCGGTTGTAGCAATCTTGCAATGCCTCGAAGGCATTTTTCAGACGCCCAAGATCCAGCTCTGTGGCACGCAGCGCCGCGTAATAAGCGCACGAACCTTCTAAGGTATGGCGAAACTCAAGCAAATCGCGCTGCGCCTCAGGATTACTCTCCATCAGCAATAACAGTGGATCGCTAAAGGTTGAACCCAGGGTTTGAGCAACATAATTCCCGCCCCCTTGACGACTGACCAGCAACCCCTTGGCCACCAGCTTCTGGATCGCCTCGCGCAGTGAAGGGCGCGAGACACCAAAACGCTCAGCCAGCACACGCTCAGCAGGCAGCCGCTCGCCGACTTTTAACGACCCCTCAAGAATCATGGTTTCCAGTTGCGCAACAATGTCATCGCTGAGACGTCGCTGACGCAGAGGTCCAACTTCCATACTTAACCCTCACTGGTTTGACCACTTAACACTAGAACTCAAGCTAGGCGTACAAGCCTATATCGTCGCCATTTACCGCACAACAACGTGCCATCCGACCAAAGTCTTAGCCATGAAGTTTGACAGTCAGGCTCTCGACTTTTAACCTGACCGCCGCACATTGTAAATTGGTATTACCAATTTACCCAACTCTTAATAACAATAACTTTGAGGTTCGTCATGATTATTGCGCTTAACACCCGCCTTCACTCGTACCTCCACGTCTCACCTACGCGCAACTGAGCGGAGATTACAGATGACTTCCGGTGTACTCGCTTTACTCGCTTTCTCGCCTATATTGCTCGCTGCCGTTTTGCTGATTGGCCTACGCTGGCCAGCCAAAACAGCTATGCCTCTGGTTTACTTGTTGACCGCTGCAGTCGGCCTGCTGGCGTGGGACATGAGTTTTACCCGCGTTCTGGCCTCGACCCTGCAAGGCCTGCTGATTACCCTCGGCCTGCTGTGGATTATCTTCGGCGCGATCTTGCTGCTCAACACACTCAAGCACTCGGGCGGCATCACCGCCATTCGCGCCGGCTTTGCCACCATCAGCCCGGACCGCCGCATTCAGGCGATCATCATTGCCTGGCTCTTTGGTTGCTTTATTGAAGGGGCTTCAGGCTTCGGCACTCCAGCCGCAATCGCCGCACCACTGCTGGTTGCGATCGGTTTCCCGGCCATGGCGGCTGTGTTGATGGGCATGTTGGTACAGAGCACACCGGTATCCTTCGGCGCCGTGGGCACCCCTATTATCGTCGGGGTAAGCACCGGGCTGGACAGCCATGCGATTGGCGCACAACTGCTTGAGCACGGTTCATCCTGGGCGCAGTTCCTGCAACTGATCACCAGCGAAGTGGTGATCATCCACGCCATTGTCGGCACCGTCATGCCGCTGTTCATGGCGATGATGCTGACGCGTTTTTTTGGTCGTGAGAAAAGCTGGAAGGCCGGCCTTGAAGTACTGCCATTTGCGATTTTTGCAGGTTTAGCCTTTACCATTCCTTATGCTTTGACCGGTGTGTTCCTTGGCCCGGAGTTCCCGTCACTGATCGGTGGCCTCACAGGCTTGGCCATCGTCACCAGCGCTGCCCGTATGGGTTTCTTGGTACCGAAAACCGCTTGGGATTTTGCTCCGGCAAAAGACTGGCCGGCAGAATGGATCGGCACCGTCGAGATGAAGCTTGAAGAGCTGGGCAGCAAACCGATGAGTGCGCTGCGTGCATGGCTGCCTTATGTCTTGGTTGGCGTGCTGCTGGTGATTAGCCGGGTGTTCCCGGATGTCGGCAACGCACTGAAAGCCGTGGTGATCAACTTCCCGGACTTGCTGGGTGAAACCGGCGTCAGCGCCAACTTCCAGCCGCTGTTCCTGCCGGGTGGTATTTTGGTAGCTGTGGTCATCGCCACCTTCTTCCTGCACGGCATGAAAGTGCGCGAACTGACGGCAGCAGTTAAAGAATCCAGCGCAGTTTTGCTCAGTGCGGGTTTCGTGTTGTTGTTCACCGTACCCATGGTCCGCATCCTGATTAACTCTGGGGTCAACGGTGCAGAGCTGGGCAGCATGCCGATCGTCATGGCGCGCTGGGTTGCAGACAGCGTCGGCGGGATTTACCCACTGTTAGCGCCGAGCATCGGTGCATTGGGGGCGTTTATTGCCGGCTCCAACACCGTCAGTAATATGATGTTCAGCCAGTTTCAGTTTGGTGTTGCCACCAGCCTTGGCATGTCCAGCGCACTGATTGTTGCGGTTCAGGCAATTGGTGCCGCAGCCGGTAACATGGTGGCCATTCACAACGTCGTGGCGGCTTCGGCCACAGTTGGGTTGCTCGGCCGTGAAGGCAATACATTGCGCAAAACCATCTGGCCTACGCTGTACTATGTATTGTTCACCGGCATCATCGCGATGATTGCAGTCTACGGCCTAGGGATTAGTGATCCCTTACTGGCCGCGCAATAACTAACTCATGCCCCTGCCCGGCGCTACCGGACAGGGGCTGCTAGAAACTTCAGATTTATAAAAGCGCGCGCCGCATCGTGCACGCAACGTTGAGGACAGCGCCCGCTTGGCAAGATCCTCATAATCAACATCACAGGGTGCTTTATTGATGATTATCTCTGCCTCTACTGACTACCGTGCCGCCGCCCAACGCAAGCTGCCTCCGTTCCTGTTTCACTATGCAGACGGCGGCGCGTACGCAGAACACACCCTGCGTCGCAATGTTGCAGACCTGGCAGACATCGCCCTGCGTCAGCGTGTGCTGCGCAACATGTCCGAACTCAGCCTGGAAACCACGCTGTTTAACGAAAACCTGTCGATGCCCGTGGCAATTGCACCCATTGGCTTGTGCGGTATGTTCGCCCGCCGCGGTGAAGTCCAAGCCGCCCGCGCCGCAGATGCAAAAGGTATCCCCTTTACCCTGTCGACCGTGTCGGTCTGTCCTATTGAAGAGGTGGCCCCGGCCATCAACCGGCCAATGTGGTTTCAGCTCTATGTGTTGAAAGACCGTGGCTTTATGAAAAATGCACTGGAGCGTGCTAAAGCGGCGGGTGTCACCACGCTGGTTTTCACCGTTGATATGCCTACCCCCGGCGCTCGCTACCGTGACGCCCACTCCGGCATGAGCGGCCCGAACGCTGCAGCACGCCGTATGTTGCAAGCGGTCACTCACCCATCTTGGGCGCTGGATGTCGGTTTGCTTGGCCGTCCGCACGACTTGGGCAATATCTCGACCTATCGCGGCAACCCAACTGGGTTGGCGGATTACATCGGCTGGCTGGCGAATAACTTCGACCCGTCCATTTCCTGGAAAGACCTGGAGTGGATTCGTGATTACTGGGACGGCCCGATGGTCATCAAAGGCATTCTCGACCCGGAAGATGCTAAGGATGCAGTCAAGTTTGGTGCCGACGGCATTGTGGTCTCCAACCACGGTGGTCGTCAGCTCGACGGCGTACTCTCGAGCGCCCGCGCCCTGCCCGCCATTGCTGATGCAGTGAAAGGCGACCTGAAAATTCTCGCTGACTCAGGCATCCGTAACGGCCTCGATGTGGTTCGTATGGTCGCACTGGGCGCTGACTGCGTCATGCTCGGCCGCGCATTCCTGTATGCACTTTCGGTCGCCGGACAAGCTGGCGTCAGCAACCTGCTCGATTTGATCGAAAAAGAAATGCGCGTAGCCATGGTGCTAACCGGTGCGAAATCCATCAGCGAGATCAGTGCTGATTCGCTGGTGCGTGAGCTTGGCCGTTAAATAGTGCCGCGCCGCATGCTGGCATCGTAATACGTGTAAAGCTGTAGCAATAAGACTGCGAAGACAGGCTCTGCGCTACAGCTGCATTAACCGTTCAATAACTGATGATCCACGGAGCTCGCATGAGCCTGCCTGCCGCATTCCTGACTGAAGTTAAGCGCCTGATTCCACGCGAGCGCCTGTTTGATGACCCGCTCTCGACGTTGGCATTTGGCACCGATGCGAGCTTCTACCGGCTGATTCCCAAGCTGGTGGTGCGGGTTGAGTCAGAGGCAGAGGTGGTCGCCTTAGTAAAACTTGCAGCCGCTGAGCACGTCGCGGTCACCTTCCGCGCAGCTGGCACCAGCCTTTCCGGGCAGGCATTAAGTGACTCCGTGTTGATTGTTTTGGGTGATAACTGGAACGCTCGCGAGGTGCGCCAGCAGGGTGCGCAGATCCGCCTGCAACCGGGTGTTATCGGCGCTCAAGCCAACGTAGTACTGGCCCCCTTCCAACGTAAAATCGGCCCCGATCCTGCTTCAATCAATGCCTGCAAAATCGGCGGAATCGTCGCCAACAATGCCAGCGGCATGTGCTGCGGCACGGCGCAAAACAGCTATCAAACCCTCGCAGGCATCCGTTTAGTCCTGGCTGACGGCAGTGTGCTCGACACTGAAGACAGCGCCAGCGTTGCACAGTTTGAACAAAGCCACGCTCAGTTACTTGATCAACTCAAAGAGCTGGGTCAACAGACGCGTGCAAACCCCGAGTTGGCAGCAAAGATTCGCCACAAATACCGGCTGAAAAACACCACGGGCCTATCACTCAACGCGCTGGTCGATTTCGATCAGCCGCTGGATATTCTCAGTCATCTGATGGTGGGCTCAGAAGGGACGCTAGGCTTTATCAGCGCCGTCACCTACAACACAGTGCCGGATCATCCGCATAAGGCCAGCGCGCTGATTGTCTTCCCTGATGTCGAGACCTGTTGCCACGCCGTGACCGTGCTGAAGAGCCAGCCGGTGTCCGCCGTTGAACTGCTTGATCGACGCAGCTTGCGCTCGGTGGAAAATCAAAAAGGCATGCCGGTGTGGGTCAAAGCACTGTCAGCCAATGCCTGTGCATTATTGATTGAAGCGCGTGCGGCCGGAGAAAGCTTGCTGACCGAGCAGCTCAGCCAGATCAGCGCATCCATCAGTCATTTCCCGGTTGAAAAACAGGTCGACTTCAGCACCGACCCACTGGTTTACAACCAACTGTGGAAAATCCGCAAAGACACCTTCCCTGCAGTAGGTGCCGTGCGTGAAACGGGCACCACAGTCATTATCGAAGATGTCACTTTTCCGGTTGAGCAACTGGCCGAAGGGGTCAACCGTCTGCTGGAACTCTTCGACAAACATGCCTACTCAGAAGCGATTATTTTTGGCCACGCCCTGGAAGGCAATCTGCACTTTGTCTTCACCCAAGGTTTCGACTTGCCCGAACAAGTCGCCCGTTACGAAGCGTTTATGCAGGATGTCGCTCAGTTAGTTGCCGTGGAATTCGGCGGCTCGCTAAAAGCCGAGCATGGCACCGGCCGCAACATGGCCCCCTTCGTTGAATTGGAATGGGGCCGCGACGCCCATCAACTGATGTGGCAGATCAAGCGCCTGCTCGACCCACAAGGCATCCTCAACCCTGATGTAGTGCTCAGTGAAGACCCGCAAATCCATTTAAAAAACCTCAAACCGCTGCCCGCTGCCGATGAAATTGTCGACAAGTGCATCGAGTGTGGTTTCTGCGAGCCGGTCTGCCCATCAAAAGGCCTGACCCTGAGCCCGCGTCAGCGCATTGTCGTATGGCGTGATATTCAAGCTAAACAACGCGCAGGCATTGATACCACTGACTTGGAGCGCGACTATCACTACCAAGGTATCGACACCTGCGCAGCAACGGGGCTGTGCGCGCAGCGCTGCCCTGTCGGCATCAATACCGGCGACTTGGTACGCAAGTTGCGCGCCCGTGAAGCGACTCACACGCGCACGGCTGACTGGCTCGCCAACAATTTCGCGACAGCCCTAAACGGCACCCGGGCAACGCTGACGCTGGCAAACGGCGTACGCAAGCTTCTCGGCGCGCCACGCCTGCAAACCCTTTCAGCCAAGTTGAGCAGTGTTTCCAAGCAACGGATTCCGCAGTGGACGCCGGCGATGCCGCAAGCGGTAAGGCCGCTACGGGTCCATGCGCCTAGCCAAGATGCCCGTCCGCGGGTGGTTTATCTGGCCGCCTGCGTGTCGCGCGCCATGGGTCCGTCATTCAGTGACAGCGAGCAAATGCCACTGATCGACAAAACCCGTGACCTGCTGGAAAAAGCCGGGTATCAGGTTGTATTTCCAGAAGATCAGGAAAACCTCTGCTGCGGCCAACCATTCGCCTCCAAAGGCTATGCAGAACAAGCCGATCGCAAGCGCGCCGAACTGGTTGATGCGTTACTAAAAGCCAGCCGCGGCGGGCTTGACCCCATTTACTGTGACACCAGCCCCTGCACCTTGCGTTTGATTCAGGACGGCCTCGACTCACGGCTCAACCTGCATGACCCGGTTAAATTTATTCGCGAACACTTACTCGATCGCCTGGAGATAAGCCCACAGGACCAGCCGATTGCCCTGCATGTCACCTGCAGTACCCAGCACTTGGGGGAAGCACAAGGATTAATCGACATCGCCAAGCGTTGCTCTAAACAGGTGGTCATTCCAGAAGGCATTCACTGCTGTGGTTTTGCTGGCGACAAGGGCTTCACCACACCGGAGCTAAACAGCCACTCATTACGCGACCTCAAAGATGCGGTACAGATCTGCCAAGAAGGTATTTCAACCAGCCGAACCTGTGAAATTGGTTTGAGTGAGCACGCCGGTATCGATTATCACAGCCTGGTTTACCTAGTTGATCGGGTTTCGCGCCCGCGCTCCATTTAAACCCCCCGACCAAACCTGCACTCGCACGGCGCTGCGCGTGCAGGGCGATCGCCTGAGTAATGCTTGGTTACAACCACCCAACTCAGCAATTCATATAATCTGAACTTTCAATCGGTGCGCCGGGTCATTTTCTATGAGCTTTGAAAGAAAATGGCTTAAGAACCCCGTCGAGACTACTCTACTTTATGAGTTAACTCGCGAGACCTACCATTGAAAAGGATGACTTCTATGAAACGTATTTCAGCTTTCGTAATCGCAGCCGCTCTGACAGCACCGGCCTTCGCTGCAACTGACCTATGTGATGTAAATCTGCAGAAGCTCGATGATAGCTCCGCCGTCATCAGTACGCTCGGCACACCGCTAAAAGAGCAGGTTGAAGAACATACAAAACTTGCCAAAGAAGCCAAAGCCGCTGGCAATGTAAAAGAATGTGGCAGCCATGCCGAACAAGCGCTGCAAATGCTTAAAGGCCCCAACGGTGACACCAACACCGACGCCGGCTAATCAAACCTGAAAGACAGCTGCTTGGTTAATCCCATCAGCTGTCTTTTTAGTTTTGAGCTTCACCGGGGGAGCCCAACCGTTGCGATCATTCGAAGCCTTGGTCGGATGCGTTACGCTTTCCCGGTATCAACTCCCCCTACCCCAAGTCAGCACTTGCATCCATCGAGTGCACGGCTTCATTAAATAACTGCAATAAGACACCACAACCCTAGCCCAATAAGGTATGTTCAAATTATGTGAGCGTGCCTAAGTAAGGGAAAACTATGAAAATCCAAGTCAATAGTGATAACCACATCGATAGCACAAGCAGACTGGAGGAGTGGGTCAGCACCACAGTAGAAAGCGCATTGGCGCATTACGACGAACACATCACTCGCGTTGAAGTACACCTCAGCGACGAGAACGGCGATAAGCCCGGCCCAGACGACATGCGCTGCCAGATGGAAGCCCGCCCTAAAGGCCATCAACCGATTTCCGTCACCCACAAAGCCAGTTCACTGGACCAAGCTGTGGAAGGCGCTGCCACCAAACTCAACCATGCCCTTGAACATATGTTCGGTAAGCTGCGCAACAAACGCGGCGGAGCGGCTGCACTGAGTGCGGATCATACGTTAAGCAACTCCGATGCTCTGCTACAGGAAGAATTCCTGGAGAACGATCAAGCATTGCATAGCTGATCAAAGCCTCGGCTCGAACACGAGCAACGAGTCATACCCCCAACGCCCGATGCACTGCATTGGGCGTTTTGCATTAATGGCGGGCCAACAACTCGAAACGCACCCACCGTGCACAGCAATCGCGAAGCGCCTATAGCCGAGCGGCTTGATTGGTAACGTGCAGCGAGGACAACAGCACGCGACGCAGCGCTTTCAGCTCTATGGGCTTGCTCAGGCAAGCACTAGCACCAAGGCTCCGGGCGCGCGCGAACAACTGTTCATCAGCTTGCCCACTCATCACTATTATCGGAAGCCCGGCAAGCATCAGATTGCCGCTGAGTGCGCGTAACACCTCAAGGCCTTCGGTAGGCGTCGGTAAATCAAGGTCCAACAGCAACAACACCGGGACTTCCTGGTCGAGCATTGCCAGCACCTGCTGAGCATTGTCGACGCCACGTACATGGGCCAAACCATGCAACACCTCGTTGGCCAGTTGCTCGGCGACAAGGCTGTTATCGATACATACCACCAACGGTGGTTTCGGTGCCAGCGATACCTCTTCGTGAGGTTCCGTCGGCTGCCCTGCACTCTGTAGATCAATCCAGAAACAACTGCCCTTGCTCTCTTCACTCTGAACCCCGATCTCGCCCCTCATCAAGTGAGCAAGTTCGCGACACAGCACTAAACCTATGCCTGTCCCCGGAATATTAGAGCTCTCACGGCCAAGGCGCTGAAAGGGTTCGAACAACTGCCTGACTTGCTCCTCACTGAGCCCATCACCCGTGTCGCAAACCCACAGCCTTACAGAGTCGGAACGCACCTCGTAACCCAGTTTGATGCCCCCTTGCGGGGAGTTGTATTTGATCGCGTTAGACAAAAAATTGAGGATCACCTGGCGGACTCTACGAGCATCCGCGTAAACAAATAGCGAGACATCCTTATCAATTTCAACATGGATATCCAACTCGCGGCGTCGAGCTTCAGGCAGCACTAACTCAGCGCAGCCATGCAACAAGCCGGCAACATCAACAGGCTCCATTTGTAATTGCTGAGTCCGACTTTCAATGCTCGACAGATCAAGAATGTCATCAACCAGCGAGGTCAGGTGACGGCTGGCGTTAACAATCTCGTGCGCATAATCTGCCTCTTGCTGGCGGCCTGGATTATCTTGGCTATCGAGCTCAATCAGTTGGGCAAACCCTTGAATCGCATTAAGCGGGGTGCGCAATTCATGGCTCATACTCGACAGGAAACGGCTCTTGGCCTGACTTGCCGATTGCGCCTCCAAAGTGGCACTGCGCAACTCCTCTTGGGCAAGTTTTAATCGCGTCACATCAACATAAGTGCCCGCAACACGAAGCGGATGCCCCTGCTCATCTCGCTCCAATACCTTGCCGCGGCTAAGTAGCCAGACATAGTTCCCTTGCGCATCTGCAAAACGGTACTCCGCCTCAAAATGCTCTTGATCACTGTGCGAAAACTGCTCACGCAAATGACGCAGGCGTTGCAAGTCATTTGGATGCAAACGCTGATTAAAATCGTTTAACGTGACCGCGCACTCAGGCAGTCCAAATCGCTCACGAAAGCGCTCGCTGATGTTAATGATGAGTAAGTCCTGATCCACTTCCCAAAAGCCCTCAGTCGTACTATCAAGCACCAACTGGAGAATTCCTTGCGCCTCGTGGCGTTCAACCTCACTCGCGTGTAACTGCTCAGCGGTCTGCAGCACCGCTGTTGAAATTGACTCCAGCTCGCTGATCTCACTGCGCACGGCTTGCAACCTGTATTGCCCGCCACCCAACTGCCGAAGCATGCCCACTATCGCGTCAATCGGATCAGACAACAAAGCACTCATCCGCTTTGAACGCAGCCACATCCAGCCGAAAAACAGCAAATAAAACAGCAACAAGCCAACAATCATCAGGTAGCCGATACTCAGGTAATGGCTGGAAATACGATTGGTCTCGCGAAAGATATTTACCTCATCAACCACCAGCAATAACTTCCAGCCCGTCTGCTCAACCTCACTCCACGCCACCAATTGTTTACGGCCGTTAAGATTGGTCTCAATTACCGCGCTATCACCTTGGGTAATGGCGTCCAGCAATGGCTGCATGTCAGTACGGCCAGCCAGGCTGAAACGTTTGGGCTTCAAGACTTCAGCCTTCACCGCGCCGTCGTACGATGCCTCGGTAAGCGCATCTAAACCAAAATCTTGCTCACCCGCCTTGGGCATCGCCATGATGGTATTTTCAGGCCCGATCAGAACTGAATAGCCATTCCAAGGCACGATCAGATTACTGACCTCTTCTATCAACTCACCGACCGTGACATCGAGCCCAACCACGCCTTCCAAAAATCCATCGCGGTACACCGGCGCAATAGCCGACATAACCCAACCCTGGCCCGCAGGATCGAGATAAATATCGGTCCAGACCGTCTTGCGCTCAGGGTTATGCGCGGCGTCAGCCTTGTAGTAGAAATTAAACTTGGTTATATCGAAATCACGCGGGTAAAGCGCAAGCGTATCGATAGCAGGGTAAATCCGGTTGTAGCTGTCCCACGTATTGAAATAGGCAGCCGCTACAGTCGAGTTCGCCGCATGGATGGAGCGCAAAAGCGGGTCAATCTGAGCCAAACGCAAGACCTTGCTGTGGTCCTGCTGCTGCAGTGGCGTCAGATTCGAATAAAAAGAAGCCGCGCGGCCCTGCCTCTCTTCAGAGTAATAAATACCTTCAGGGCTGGTTCTGTAGCGCTTGAGCTCAACCTCATCCACTTTGAAGTCATTGTCTCGCAGCGCCTCCCCCGCAGCATCACGAAGCAGCTCAACCTGAACCTGCACACCTTTCAAGCGGCTCTCGATCACTTGCCGCTCACGATCAACAGAGGTCGACAACTGACTGAGCGCACTCTCACGCAGATACCCCACCTGAGCTTCGCGTATAGCCGAGTTGCTTAGCAGATAAACAGCAATCAAGACGCACTCAACCAGCACCAGCGGGATCAACGAGCTCTGTACAAACGCCCGCCACATCCACTGGCGCAGTGGATATGACGCTATCCGTGATGACATACCCATGCTTTTTCCTGAAGACTCAATTCCAAGCAACCGCCATCATACCTTTATCTGCAGGAGTGGCTCAGCAATCGAGTATTGGCGGTCGACGCATGGTGGAGCTTTGTCGTACACTAGAGCGGTCTTAGAGACGTACCACCGTTTGGGGCCGATTAGGATTCGACGCCGGTAGCGAAACTCGAGGGGCATGCCGAGTGGGTAACAGAACTCGTAAATCCACTGTTGCAAACTTTATAATTGCCAATGATGACAATTACGGTGCTCAACTAGCTGCGTAAGCAGCCTAGTCGCACTTCTGGTAGCTTCGGCTCCAGCAATCATTAGGGGATGTCTGTAAACCCGAAATGATTGTCATATAGAACAGAATCGCCGCGTAGTACGTTGTGGACGAAGTGGCTAAAACTTACACAACTCGCCCAAAGCACCCTGCCCGTCGGGCGGCCAAGGGTTAACTTAATAGACACGGCTAAGCATGTAGAACCGACAGCGGAGAACTGGCGGACGGGGGTTCAAATCCCCCCGGCTCCACCATTTGCAACACGATAAGCCCTTGAATTTCCTAGCGATTTTCAGGGGCTTTTTGCTTTCTGGGTGTTCGGTGACGAAGAAGCGTCGAAAACTCTAGGCACGCTGCAGGCTATCGCTCTCTATATCGGAGAAGTTAGTAATCTTTACTGCCCCATCAGGGAAGCGTGCAACCACTTCTAGCTGCCCACCCATAGCCTCGATATGGCTGCGAAGCGTAGAAATGTACATATCAGTACGCTTCTCCATCTTTGCAATGGACGGTTGTTGTACGTGCATCATTTCGGCCAAGACCTTTTGGGACAAGCCTCGGGCTTGGCGAAGCTCGTTCAGCGGCATTTCAGCAAGCAAAACCTGAGCTTTAGCCTCTACTCTAGCTTGAGATTCAGGCGACATTTTTGCGCGCAAATCTGAAAATTTCTTAGCCATTAAGCAGGCCCTCCTTTTTGAGCTGTTGCAAGTGCGCATCCTATAGTCGATCAGCAACAGGAATGTTCTGGTCATGCCAGCGCTCATCGCCAGTTTGTCTCCACCGATAAGCAAGATCGCAGAACGCCTGGGATCAAAGGCATACAATGCGCGAAGTGGTCATCCATCATGCTGAGTACGAAGCGCCTTCATACGGCTATAGCGTGAACCATTAACCCCACTACTGTGAGGAAAACCCAGCGAAGGGCCACGCGCTTCCAACAACGGCACAGAAACAGCTAGAGACTCCTACTCATCCTCTGACAGATTTTCCCACCAGGCACCAAACTCATCAGTGTATTCAACATCCCAAGTCATAAATCAATATAGCCTCTGAGGAATATTCCTTCAATGGAATATTTAAATTGCTTATTGGATACAGAGCCTGCTCGACGACGAAGTTCTTCAACAGGATTTGCTACAGGCATACCGCAAGCTTTTATCCAGCCCACAGACAACCACCGATTGGCAAAATTACCTCGTTGTCCCCCACAACGAAGTGTCGATCCAGGTCTGCCAAGGTGGCTGATAGCCAGCAGTGGCAAGCCTCCGCCTATATAGAGCATGCCGCAGGGTCACCTAGGAACTTATCTCTATACGGTGCCCGGTTAAAACGAGCCCTCTGCCCAAAACAACAACCGTTGCCCAAAGTGAAGGCAGCCAGAGAACCTCTACAGCAGGCGCGCACCGGGCCACCAACACCCAATGCACGCGAATGAGGCGCTGCGCACTGGTTCAGTGCCAATCGCTAATACTTGCTCGACGGCCATTGGCCTACTTCCCATCAAAGAGCGCCAACAAACAATACGTCAACAAAATGGCGCTTTCTTATCTGATTGATTTTAAAAAATAACAAACGTCAAAAAGTCATAATTCTTTTATAGGATCGCTCCATCTCCAGATTTCTAGCACTTGCAGCTGTGTTGGTATGCTTCCTGCATTTGCCGAAATATCCCCTCCTCTGAGACAGGAGGACTGGAGCCAGGATTGGCAAGTCGCCGCCAACCCTGCCACCCATAGGTTAAGCATGGAGCAATACGCTGATGGAAAGCCTCAATACCGCACTAACATCTTGGTATTTGTTGCAATGCAAGCCCCGTCAGGACTCGCGGGCGGCGCTTAATCTCCAGCATCAGCAATACACCGTTTTTCACCCGCAAATCTCCAGGAAACCGGTACTCGGAGAAGCCCGTTCAAATGGCCTGGAAGCGCTTTTCCCTGGCTATCTGTTTATTGCTCTCTCACAAGAAGACAACTGGGGACCTCTACGGTCAACCCGGGGTGTCAGTCGTATCGTCAGCTTCAACAACACGCCACTTAAGGTGCCGGATCACGTTATCGAGCACCTCTACGAGCGATGCCGCACTTATCAGTCGGGGCCCACTCTGGCTCCCGGCGACACGGTTCAAATCGTTCAAGGCCCACTGAACACCTTGGAAGGTATCTTCCTATCAATGGACGGGCACGAACGCGTAGTCGTTTTACTGCAACTACTGAGTCGCGAACATCAGGTTCGAATACCTGTGGAATACATCAAGAGCGCTTGAATAGCTCCACCAGAGAGCAAGAGCTACAGGATGCTGGATGGCATTCCTCGAGGCTGCATTAAAGCCCCCGTTTCGTGGGGTGAAATAAACATTTAAACAGCCAGATTCGTCTCAAGGGATTAACGAAAAACCTTGGGGCGGTAGCGTGCCTGAACGCTCTGTTTGAAGACTCACGAGTGCTGGATTACTTGGTTTGGTTCGCCAGAAAAAGGACAAGACATGCGCACACTCATGACCGTACTCACCTTATTCATCCTCACCTGCGCTAGCGCACTAGCTGCCGATGCATCCGCAGAGGATGTTCCAAGCAGTAGTAATGCTGGAACTAGCAACGACAGCAGCACCGCAAGCCCGAGCTGACACAACGGTTTAACCCGAGATTTAGTGGGATGCAGAACGCAAGGATATGTGGATGAAATCAACTAGCCAGCTCGCCATCGTGCTTTTCGCGCCTACGCTACTGCCAGCGTCTGCGTGGGCTCTCGACCCGCAAAGTGTCGATGTGGCCGGATTCCAATTCACCCCGACACTGAAGGTGAGCGAAACCTACGACGATAACTTCCGTGAGCTAAACACAGATGAAGAGTCGTCTTGGATTACCACAATCGAGCCTGAGCTGGCGCTGGTTGCCGAAGATCGTAACAGTGCCTATCGCTTAACCTATAAAGGCAATACCCAGATCTACCACGATGACTCTGACGCCAGTAACACCGATCATAAAATCAAGCTTGAAAGCATCATGGAATTCACCGCCCGACAGCGCCTCAAGCTGACCGGTGAATACCGCAAAATGGAAGACACTGCCGACACGGCGGTGGCGACAGAGAACGACAAATACCACGTCAAATCGATTGGCGGTGTTTATAGCTACGGCGTTGAGAAGGCCAGTAATCGTATCGACCTGGGTGCCAGCTACGCGGAGTTACGCTACGACAATAGCGGCAACATCAATGCCGACGAAGAACGCGACACCACCGCCATAAACGCCGTGTGGTTTCATCGGCTGGGTGGTTCCACTACTGCTCTGCTTGAAGCGCGTCATACCGATTATGACTATCTCCTGACCAATAGCCCACGGAACAGCACAGAAGACGCTCTGCTGGCCGGTGTTGTCTGGGAGGCCACGGCAAAAACCACCGGAAAAATACGTGTGGGCTACGAGAAGAAAGACTTCCAGCGCAACGACGTTGATGACTTGGAAAGCCCCATGTGGGAAATCGGCATTGACTGGGAACCCCTCACCTACTCGAAATTCAGCCTGTCTACGCGGCAATCTTTCGATGAGGGTGACGACGGCTCCGATGCCATCAAGAACACCAGTTCCACCTTGGCCTGGAGCCATGGCTGGACCGAACGCATCACCTCCCGGGTATTTCTCGGCTATTCGCAACAGGATTACGAAGGCCAGGACCGCCAAGACGACATCACTAGAACAGGAGCGAACTTGACTTACAAAATGCGCAGCTGGTTAGACATCGGCGTTGGCTATACCTATATAGACAATAACTCCGATGCAGATAACGAAGGGTACAAACGCAACATCTACATGATCAGCCTAACAGGCAGCCTCTGAGCGAAAACATCTTGAGCCACGCCCTATGACTTACAGAAGTGTTTTAGCGCTTGTAGCGCTGGTGTTTTGCCAATTGGTCTTCGCGGAAGGAGATGGTCAGTACCAACTTGCCTCTGGCGACGTGGTGCGCATCACCGTATTTGGCGAAGCAGACTTAAGCTTCAATGAGATCCGCCTGAATGACGCGGGCACGTTCTCCTATCCCTTCATTGGCCAGGTGCGCGCGCGGGGTAAGACGCCCAGCCAGATCGAAGATTTAATCGCCAGCAAACTCAAAGACGGTTACCTGGTAGACCCGCGGGTAACCGTGAGTGTCATCACCTACCGCGAGTTTTATATCAGCGGCGAAGTCAAAAAACCTGGCGGTTACCCCTACCAACCAGGCCTTACTCTGGAGCGTGCGATTGCTCTGGCTGGCGGCTTGACCGAACGTGCCTCAACCAACCGAGTAACCATCATGCGTGGTAACGGAACCGCCCGCAAAGCCCAGAAAGCCGAACTGGAAACTGAAATTATCCCAGGCGACTCCATCACCATTAAGCAGGGTTTTTTCTGATGGATAACACTCCGCGCGTTACCAGTGAACGGTTCATTCCTCTTCGCCATAGCAGTGAAGACGATGAAGACATCGACCTTCTGAAACTAGGCAATGTGCTCTGGGCTGCCAAGTGGAACATCGCTGCCTTAGTGGTTGTAGTAACCATGCTGGCGATCGTTGCTGCGCTCAATTTAGTGCCGCAATATCGCTCCAGCGCCACCCTGCTGATTGAGGAAAAAAACCCTCAAGTGCTGTCGTTCCAACAAATTTATGACCCAGCCAACACCACCAGCGAATACCTGCAAACCCAACTTGGTTTGCTGCAATCGCGGGCGTTGTCTGAGCGTGTGGTTCGCTCACTGAATCTTATTGAGGACCCATTTTTCGATCCACGCCAGAACTCCAAGCCGCTGATAGACCCCAAAAACATACTGCGCAATCTAGGCATTGGCGACCTGATTCCTGGCCTGCTCCCGGAGAACGAAAACACCGGCCCGAGCGAAGAAGAGCTGACTAATTACGCTACGCAAAAGCTCATGAATTTGATCAACGTCGGATTCGTCGGCAAAAGCCAATTGATGGCCATCAGCATCGAAATGCCCAACGCCGAATTGTCAGCCAAGATTACCAATGCCCTGGCTGAAGGCTTTATCGAAAGCCAGTTGGATGCCAGCTTGAATATGTCACTCTCGACCACCAACTGGATGAACTCTCGTCTGGCTGAACTGCAAGAAAAGCTGCGCAACGCTGAGAACACCCTGCAGGGCTACCGCGAGGCCCAAGGCCTTGTTGACGTCGACGGTGTTGCCACCATCAGTGCCAATGAGCTGTCGATGACCGGCAATCGTATGATTGATGCCCGTCGCGCTCGTGCTGAAGCCGAAAGCCAATACCGCCAAGTGCAATCCTTGAGCTCTGGAGATCTCGACCGACTGGCCAGTGTGCCAGCCGTTCTGGGCCACCCGCTGATTCAACAGTTCAAAGCTGATGTCGCCAGGTCGCAAGCAAAGGTAGACGAGTTATCCAGCCGTTATGGTGATAAGCACCCAAGTATGATTGCCGCTCGCACCGAACTGGCCGCTGCAACAGCAAGCCTTCAGGCACAAGTGCAATTGGTGGTGGCCGGGCTCCAGCGCAACTATCAACTGGCGCAGGCCAACGAGAGCTCGCTGAGCAAGTCGTTCAACAATAACAAAGCGCAGATCCAAGACATTTCACGCAAGGAGTTCAAACTGCGTGAGTTGCAGCGCGAAGTGGATAGCAACCGCGTCCTTTATGAAACCTTTCTGACGCGCTTGAAGGAGACTGCAGCCACCTCCGATATCAACTCGGCTAACGCCCGCATCGTCGACTTGGCGATAACCCCAAGCGCACCGAGCAAACCGCGCAAATCGCTGATTGTCGCCATGGCTGCGGTACTGGCTGGCGTTATTGGTATCGGCCTGACGCTGCTGTTTGAGGCACTGAACAATACCTTCAAAAGCACTGACGACGTGGAAAACAAACTCAACGTACCGGTACTGGGTGTGGTGCCGATGGTGCTGAAGAAGAACCGCCATCAGGTTGCCCATCTATTCGAAGAGAACAAGGACAAGCGTTTCTGTGAGTCAATCCGCACCCTGCGCACCAGCTTGGTATTGTCTGACTTGGACTCACCACGGAAAATTGTATTGGTGACTTCATCCGTGCCAGGTGAAGGCAAAAGCTCAATTGCCAACAACCTGGCGTTCTCACTCGCACACATCGAAAAAGTACTGCTGATAGATTCCGACTTGCGCCGCCCCACCATGTCACGCAACTTTGACTTCCCGGTAGGCGCACCTGGCCTGGCCAACCTGATTGCTGGCACTGCCAAGATTGAGGAATGCATTCGCACTGTCGGCAATGTCGACATGATCCCGGCCGGGATGGTGCCACCGAACCCACAGGAATTGCTCTCGTCAGCGCGGCTGACAAAAATTCTTGAGAGTCTGAAGAGTAGATATCAACGCATCATCATCGACTCACCGCCCACCCAAGCCGTGAGCGACTCGATGTTGCTCGCGACCATTTCCGATGCACTGATCTACGTGATCCGGGCAGAAAGCACCTCGATACCCATGGTGCAAAAAGGCGTTGGCCAATTGCTGCAAAACAATGCCCCCGTGACCGGTGTAGTACTAAACCAAGTCGACTTGAGCAAAACCAAGCGCTATGGAAACAGCTACGCCAACTACTACGACAGTTACGGCAATCAGGCTCAGCCACAGAGCTAATTTCAGAACGTTTAAAGCGACCACTTAGAGGGTAGCGCCTTGAGCCTACCCAACGCATATCTACCGCCTTAAGTGGCAACGTCACGCGACTTACTCTCGATCCAGAACAAGGACTGAAACCTGGCTTTCGGTCCGCCTGCCCTATGCCAATAACTTTGCTGTATGCGGCAATGCTTTATGCATTGCTTGCTTCGGCTGCGCCTGCATCCGGAAGACCGCCCATGATCGACCTCCATTCGCACCTACTGCCGGGCATTGATGACGGCGCACAAAACATGGTCGAGGCACTAGAACTTGCGGCGCATGCGGTGGCCTGCGGCACCACACATATGGTGTGCACGCCGCACCTGCACCCTGGCCGTTATAGCAACACGGCAGCCAGTATTGCCCTAGCCGTAACCGAATTTGCCGCTGCCCTGGAGCAGGCCGCCATTCCCCTACACGTGAGTGCGGCCGCGGAAGCACGATTTGATTCAGACCTGGTGACGCTGGCGAGACGCAACGAACTGCCCTTTGTCGGCGAATGGAATGGTCGCCACGTGCTGTTGCTGGAGTTTCCTCACAGCGAAATTCCAGCGCAGGCCGACAAGCTCACTGGTTGGATGCTGAAAAACAACATCCAGCCAATGATTGCCCATCCGGAACGTAACAAGGGGGTGATGGCTAACTACAAACGCATTCAGCCATTCCTAGAACAGGGCTGCTTGCTACAAGTGACTGCTGGTTCTCTGGCCGGGCAATTTGGCCCAACCGCACAGGACTTGGCCGAATTTCTACTACTGGGCAACCACATAACCATACTTGCCAGTGATGCCCACAACATGAAAAACCGCCAACCAAATCTACTCCCTGGCCTGGAGCAGGCGACTCGTCTCATTGGTGGAACTGCAGCTCGCAAGTTAGTCGAGGATCATCCTTGGCGCATGGCCCATGGGCATTTCCCAGTAACAAGCACCACATGAATACAGTCACCGCTATTAGTCCCGTCAGTGCGGATACACCGGGGCAAACCCCGTCATATCAAGACCGACGTCGCAGCAGACAAGCACCGAAACCTGCTTCTGCGCTAAAACAAAGCCTGACTTGGCTGTGTTTGGTAGCTGCACTGGGTTTACTTCTGATAGCAGGCGAAATGCTACTCGCAGGCTTAGCCAGTTATCGTACCGGCCTGGCCCTACAACGCTGGGTCAACGTCGGGCAAGCGCCAACAGAGCAAACGTGGCAAACCACGTTGGCCGCAGCAAAAATGGCTAATCGTTTTTACCCCGTTAACAGCGGCACCTACCACGACCAGCAGGGTCAAGTTCAGGCTTGGCGCGCCTTTAGTCTCGGGCCATCTGAGCCCCAATCGGTTCAGGCGCAACACGCCGCACTCGAAGCCTATCGCCAGGCCATATTGGCCCGACCAACATGGCCGAATACTTGGGCGCGTTTAGCCCATAGCAAATATTTGCTAGGACAATTCGACAACGAGTTCGCCTACGCACTCGAGCAAGCCAACCAACTCGGGCCTTATCGCCCGCAAGTGCAGTTTGAACTGGCCAATATCGGCCTACGTGCCTGGTTAAATTTGACGTCAAAGCAACGCAGCTCGGCCCTCTCTTCAATACGTAAAACCCTAAGCAGCAGCAATGCTGACGCAACCCGCCTGTTTGCCGTGGCCCAGTCCACAGGACTGGAAAAAATGCTCTGTGACAGAGCTGCCTACGACCTCGACGGAATCCGCAAACTTTGTAAGCGTGGAGGTAACCTTTAAATGACTTCACAGCACAGCAGTATTTTGGCAAATCGCCGGGGCCTGACGTTTTGGAGCCAGTGGGTGACTGCCATGCTTCTTGTCAGCCTGACGCTGACTGTCATTGTGATCCAGCATTACGGGGTAACGCCAAGCGAATACAGGCTGCTTGGCATCCTGACGCTGCTCGGTTCGGTGCCTTGCTATGCGGCGCTTCAGGTCTATCACAAACGTCATCGTCTGCTCTCTGGGCTGGGGCGTTTGGCCGCTGGCTGGGGGCTGTTATTGGGTGCATTGCTCACCATTTCCTTCGCCACCAAAACCACGGGTATCTACTCTCGCGAAGTCGTGTTTACTTGGGCCGTTCTTGGCTTTGCTGTGCAAGTGCTGAGTTACTTACCACTGCACATGATTACACGCATGCACTCGCGCAAACTGCGTAAAGAACGACGTTCGGTGATTGTGGGTACCGGCGCTCTGGCCAAAGATTTGGCGGAGAAACTGAGCCACCCAAGCCGGGTACCACTAGCCGGCATGATCACCACAGATAAAAGCGACCCAAACGATGAGTGCGGGCTGCCGGTGCTTGGCAATCTGGAAAACCTGCGTGACATCATCCTGCGCGAACACTTACGCCGCGTATACATCGCCGTACCTTTGGATGAAGTCGCACACATCGAAGGCATCTACATTGATCTGCTGGACATGAGCGTCGACGTGGTATGGATTCCGGACTTCGGCAGTATGTTGCTGCTCAATCAGTCGATCTCCGAGATCGAGCACATGCCCGCCATCTACCTGAATGAAAGTCCAATCAGCTCTCACCCGGCGGCGCTGTTCGCAAAAGAGGCTATGGAGCGCAGCCTGGCGCTGCTGGCGATCATCATGCTCAGCCCGGTAATGGCTGGCATTGCCATTGCTGTGCGCCGCTCCTCGCCGGGGCCGATTCTGTTCAAACAGGAACGTCATGGCTGGAATGGTGAAGTCATCAAGGTGTGGAAATTCCGCTCCATGCGCCTGCATGACGACCAGGCAGTAAAACAAGCAACTCGCGGAGACGACCGTATTACGCCAGTCGGCGCGTTTATCCGACGCACCTCGCTAGATGAATTACCGCAGCTGTTCAACGTACTCTTTGGTGAGATGGCGCTGGTCGGACCACGACCCCATGCAATTACCCACAACATCTACTACACCGACAAGATCCGCGCGTACATGTCGCGGCATCGGATCAAACCGGGCATCACCGGTCTGGCGCAAATCACCGGCCACCGTGGCGAAACAGAAACAATCGACAAGATGCAGCAACGGGTCAATCAGGACCTCAACTACATCAACCAGTGGTCCTTGTGGCTGGACGTAAAAATCCTGATCAAAACACCATTCACGCTGCTGTCGAAAAACATCTACTGATTACCCCAGGCCTCATGGCCTGGGACTCAACCATTTTTCAGAGCATACCAAGCAAACTATGGATGCCATTCCTATCGTTATATTCTGGGGGCTCGCCTTGTGGGGCTTGTTCGGCAGAATTCATGTTCTGCTGTACGTGTTTTTCGCCTCGATGCCGTTCGGCGCATTTGCGGTTATTCCACCACAACTCACCGGCGGTTTGACCCTGACGCCAACACCAATGATTGTGCTACTGCTGATTTTGCGCACCATCACAGCGCCCGGCGGTGTACAGTTTTATGCCACCTTGGCGCTCTCACCGAAACGTTTGCTGTGGCTATTTATGTTTTGGTTGGTGGCGATTTTCACCACTATTTTTATGCCACGGTTTTTTGCCGGAGAGATCACCATCATCCCGGTGCACTTGCAGCTTTACACCGAAGGTGAACCGCTATGGCCGACTTCACAAAATTTTTCACAACTGGCCTACCTGAGCATTTCCGTGTTCGCCGTATTTGCCTTTACTCGCATATTGCGCGACGCGAACACTCGCCAGCACTCATTGGCCGCCATGTGCTTGGGTGGCGCAATGGCCGTGCTCACCGGTTTGCTTGATTACCTGAATCAGTACGTACCACTTAACCCGTTACTCGACCCTTTTCGTACCGCCACATACAGCCTCCTGACCGAAGTTCAAGTCACTGGGGGCAAGCGTGTGGTAGGCCTGATGCCAGAAGCCTCGGTATACGGTATCCGCTGCCTGATGTTTTTAAGCCTGCTGTACTTCTTCCGCCACGCGATGACGGATCGCTGGCTGCGAGAACGCGTGGTACCCGCGCTTACCCTTTTACTGGTGCTGTTTATCTGGCTATCGACCTCATCGGCGTCTTACGTTGGTTTGATCGTGTTTTTCCTGTTGGCGGTTATCGAATGGGCACAGCGAAAAAGTTCGCGGCGCAGCTCCAGCTTCGGTCGTAAAGGTCTTGGCGCGGAATTCTGGACTGCCTGGACGGCGTTGATCGCTTTAGGCCTGGTGATTTTGTTTGCCCCAAACCTGCTTGATCCGATCATCAACAACTTCAACGAAATGGTGGTGAACAAATCCCAGTCAAGCTCCTTTGAGGAGCGCAACATGTGGACGGCTGTAGGCTGGCAAGCGTTGATAGACACGTGGGGCCTGGGCGTGGGTCTCGGCGGCACTCGTACGTCCAACTCGTTAGCAGCTATTCTGAGCAATACCGGGCTGCTGGGCGGCTTTCTGTATTTGTCATTCGCCTTGCAAACCCTAATGCGCAAGCTGAGTACAAGAAGAAACGAAGTCAGCAATGCCATGATGAGCGGCGCACGCTACGCCTATATCCCGCCGTTCGCCGTCGGCTTGCTGATCAGTACCACACCCGATTTTGGTAGCTACAATTCATTTTTATACGGTATTGCGCTGGCAGTCATACTGACAACTAACAACAAAACCAATCAGTCTGCCCACCGATTCAATGTGGGCACTTTGCAGCCGAAGCATGCGCCGAGTGATTAACCACGATGACGAGCGCCAACAATATCCAGAACCAGTCTCGCGCTGACTTCTACTTCGTCTATATCGCGTACGCCTTTCGTTATCTCTACCTTCTACTGCTGATTCCATTCTTTGGCCGGGTGCTGGGGGTTGAAGGCTATGGGGTGGTGCTAGCCGCCATGTCGTTGATGACCATCGTCTGGCGTTTTGTCGAATGGGGGTTTGCCACCGCCGGCATGCGCGACATCGCGACTGCTGAACCGCAACACTATGTGCGCCTGTTCAGTGACCAACTAACTGCGCGCGTTGTGCTCGGGATGCTGGCCATTGTTGGTGGAGCGGTCGCTATTGCGTTATCGCCGGTGCTCTCGGCCCATCAGTTGACGGGCACCCTGGCGGTCACGCTGGGTATTGTTTCAGCATTCAATCTGGGTTGGTATTTCGTTGGCAGTGGTCGCCCACGTATTGCTGTGAAACTGGAAGTGTTGGGCTTTGCCATCAGCCTGGGTCTCATTTTTGCTTTGGTGCGCGGCCCCGAAGATGACGACTTGGTGCTGCTATCGCTGCTCTGTTCTGCAGTAATTGCCCTATGCGCTGCACATTGGACTGTACGCCGAGAAATTAGCGCCACATCCCTCGATTTCAAAGCTGGCATGGCCTTGGTACGCTCATCCAGCACAATTTTCCTGTACACCGGCAGCTCAGCACTACTGGTGGCTTCGTCCACCTACCTGCTCAGTATTTTGTCCACGTCGGCAGAGGTCGGTGCCTTTGGTGCAGCTGAACGTCTGGTGGCTGTAGGCCTAAGCGTGATGGCTCCGGCCGGGCAGATTTTTGTACCGCGCATTACCGCTTTATTTGTCCGCGACCAAGCAGCTGCATATGCCCTGATCCGCAAGGCACTCCTGCTGCTAACCGGTATCGGCGTATTTGGTTTGGCCTGCACTTTACTGCTGGGGCACTGGATTGTGCCGCTGATTTTCGGCCCAGGTTTTGAGTCGAGCGTGGCAATTCTGCAGTGCCTGGCGTTCATCTTCCCCATCAGCGCCATCACCCTGATTTTGAGCAGCTATGTACTGATCCCGCTGCATGAAGAAGGGCTGCTGGCCAAGGTCGTCTTATGCAGCGCTGCTGTCAGCCTGGTTTGCGCAGTCCCTCTAGGCATAAGTTACGGCGGTATTGGTATGGCGGTAGCCCGCCTGCTTGGGGAAGTCTTAGTGTTTATCAGCCTCAGTTACGCGTGTTGGAAAATGGGCATTGTGCGTCAGCTATTCACATTTGAATCCAAGGGACTTTCGAAATGAGGGGCTTGTAACATGAAGGCATTCGTCATTATTGCCACTAAAGGGCGCGCCAAGGAAACGTATGTCCTACTCGACTACTTGGCCAGACAAACCTTGGCCGCATCGTTCATCTATTTAGTCGGTAGCGAGCAAAAAGATGTAGCAGGGCTGGAGCGGCACCCGCTCTTCGCCGCAGGGAAAATCGCTATTCTACTCTCGACTGCAGGCCTGACGATTCAACGCAATACCGGGCTGGTAGCTTTAGCGCCTGTAGTTAGAGAACTACCGCCGCAAGACTGGTTTGTAACCTTCTTCGATGATGATTTTCGCCCAGCTCCAAATTGGCTGGAAAACGCCGCCAAGGCCCTGCAGCAAGACTCAACCGTGGTCGGCATTACCGGTAACGTACTTGCCGATGGCGTGAACACCGAATTCGGTATCGCCGAGCTTGACGCACGGCAATACATCGACGGTAAAAAACCGGCGCAAACTCATTGGTCGAGTGCCGCACAAACGAAACGCCTCGACGGCCTGTATGGCTGCAACATGTCCTATCGCGGCACCGTGGCTGGCGTTGAGCGCTTTGACGAGCATCTACCCATGTACGGCTGGCAGGAAGACTGGGACTACTCCAGTCGTGCTCGGGAGTTTGGCAGCCTGATTCTTGAACCAAGCTGCAAGGGTGTACACCTAGGCGTCAGCTCAGGTCGCACCAGCGGTGTACGCTTCGGCTACTCGCAGATTTCCAACCCGATTTTCCTATTGAAAAAGGGTTCGATGAGCTGGAGCAAGGCGTCGCTGTTGATGTCGAAAAACATCGTTTCCAATGTGGTGAAAACCCTGTTGATGGTGCGCATCAAAGATTTCCCCGGCCGCCTGCGCGGTAACTTTCTGGCCTTCTTGCACTTGTTTACCGGCAAGCTCGATCCTCTGCACGTTCTGAAAATTTAACCATTCCTTAACCCCTCTTACCCTCTCCTGCTACTGGTGTGGTGTTCACCGCACCGGCTACCTGTCTTTTATCTGCGCAAAGGGTTTTTGACTTGGTCTACATAAACGCCCGCTTTCTCACGCAAGCCATGACTGGCGTGCAGCGATACTCGCTGGAGATCAGCCTCCAACTGCGACAATTGCTGCCCTCGGTCCGGTTCGTTGCTCCGCACAACATCGTTCAGCATGAGGCAGCACAAGCACTGGGGGTGGAACTGATTGGTAGTCGCACCGGGCACGCTTGGGAGCAGATCGACCTGCCGCTTTTTTTGCGCAAAAACGGCTCACCACTACTGGTCAATCTTGCCAACACCGCACCGCTGCTTTACAGCAACAAAATTTCTACGCTGCATGACGTGGCCTTTGAGCGTTTTCCGGAAAATTTTTCCTGGAAATTCCGCTTGGCATACCAACTGGCCACCCCACGGACGATTAACAGCTCGCTGAAAATGCTCACCGTCAGTGAGTTTTCAAAAAAAGAAATTTGCGACATCTACAAAACCCCAGCAGACAAAGTTGTAGTCGTCCCCAATGCCGTTTCCAATTCGTTTCACACCCAAACAGAACCGGCTGTCGAACGCTATTTGCTGGCGGTGTCGTCACTCAACCAACAGAAAAATTTCCACGGTTTGATTGATGCTTTCACCCTGCTCCAACAGGACACACACAAGCTCTACATTGTCGGTTCACTGAACAAGAATTTTGCAGACCCCGGGCTGGTGAAAAAAATCGAAGCCGATAGCCGCATCAAGCTACTTGGCCGAGTCAGCGATGAACAACTGGTCGGTCTCTACAGCGCAGCTGATGCTTTTATCTTCCCTTCCTTTTACGAAGGATTTGGCATCCCACCGCTAGAAGCCCAGGCATGCGGCTGCCCGGTGATTGTTTCCAACACCGCGAGCTTGCCTGAGGTCTGTGGTGACTCCGCACTGTACTGCTCGCCGCATAGTGCACAGGACATCGCCGAGAAGATTCAACAGTTAATCACCAACCCGGAATTAGCCGAGAGTTTGAAACAAAAGGGCTATGCCAACATCACCCGCTACAGCTGGGAAACCTCTGCCAAACGTCTTGCTCAAGTCATACGGGAGCTTCAATGAAAGTTGCAATCATCCATTATTGGTGGCTCAGCAATCGTGGCGGTGAAGCCGTCTGTACAGCGCTGGTCGAGCTGTTCCCGCATGCAGATATCTTCATTCATGTGTGCGATGAAGAGCTGGTGCGCCAAGCCTTGCCAGAAACCTTCACAGGGCAAATCAACAACACCTTCATCTCGCGTTTGCCAGGTGCCAAGAAGCATTACCAAAAATACCTGCCGTTTATGCCCCTGGCCCTGGAGCAGCTAGACCTCAGCGCTTATGACCTCATCCTTAGCAGCGAATCAGGCCCGGCCAAAGGCGTGGTCACACGCCCAGACGCCGTGCATATATGCTACTGCCACTCACCCATGCGGTATGTCTGGGACATGTACCATGAGTACATGGCGGGCAGCGGGCGGCTGATTCGCACACTATTCCCATTAGTCGCGCATTGGTTGCGCGTATGGGATCGCTTATCGGCGGACCGTGTTGATCATTTCATTGCAAACTCGGGCTTTGTTGCTGCGCGCATCCGCAAGTTTTATCGGCGCAAGGCCGAGGTGATTTTCCCGCCGGTGAACACCAATGAGTTCAACCATGAACAAGCGCGCGGTGACTTCTACCTGTGCCTTGGACAACTGGTCGCGTACAAGCGCGCGGATCTAGCCGTAGAAGCGTTTAATAAACTTGGTCTACCGCTGGTTGTTGTTGGTGAAGGCGAGCTATTTGAGCGTTTGAAATCCATCGCCTCGCCGAATATTGAACTGATGGGGCGTCAGCCCTTTCCGGTCATCAAAGACCTCCTGCAACGCTGCCGCGGCCTGATATTCCCGGGCATGGAAGACTTCGGCATTGTCCCGGTAGAAGCCATGGCGGCCGGCGCGCCGGTAATCGCTTACGGTAAAGGCGGCGCCCTGGAAACAGTGATTCACGGCAAAACCGGTATTCACTTTCACGAGCAGACTGTCGATTCACTGATCCAAGCGGTGGAGCAAATGGAAAAGGGCGCGTTCGACTTCAACCCCGAGCTCATGCATGAGCACGCGGCCACCTTCGATAAGAGTGTGTTTAAGCAACAGATCAAGACCTTTGTTGATCAGGTCTTAGCCGATTTGCCATCAACCACGCACCGACAACATGTCGCGGCGGCCCAACCTACTTTCCCTTAAGAAGGTCACTCCCATGCTCATTCCAATCATCATGGCGGGCGGTAACGGTTCTCGCCTCTGGCCGCTGTCGCGCCAACTCAATCCAAAACAATTTCTACCTCTGGGTGACGCCAACGTTTCGATGCTGCAGGCCACTATCCAGCGTTTACAGGGGTTGGACATTGCTACGCCACTCTTGATCTGCAATGAGCAGCACCGCTTTCTCGCCGCCGAGCAATTGCGCCAGTTGGACATGGAAAAGTCCAACATCCTCCTCGAGCCTATTGGTCGCAACACCGCGCCAGCTATTGCTTTGGCCGCACTGCAGGCCACCAATGACGGCCAAGACCCTATTCTGCTAATACTTGCCGCCGACCATTTGATCGAGGACGTGCCTGCCTTCCACGCCGCCATTCAAACCGCCCTGCCGCTGGCCAGCAGCGGCAAGCTGGTGACTTTCGGCATTGTGCCAACCCACCCGGAAACCGGGTATGGCTATATCGAAAAAGGTAAAGCCGACGGTACGGGTGGTTATGCTGTCAGCCAGTTTGTGGAAAAGCCTGACCTGCCAACTGCCACCGACTACTTAGCCAGCGGTGCCTTCCTGTGGAACAGCGGCATGTTCATGTTCCATGCCAGCCGTTACCTGCAAGAACTTGAGCGCTTCCGGCCGGAGATCGTTGCCGCCTGCCGCTCAGCCCTTGCGGGCTGCCAACAGGACATGCACTTCACTCGCGTGGACAAAGCCGCTTTCGAGTTATGCCCGGATGACTCCATTGACTACGCCGTGATGGAAAAAGCCGAAGACGCCGTGGTAGTGCCACTGGATGCCGGCTGGAGCGATATTGGCTCTTGGTCAGCACTATGGGATGTCAGCGAGAAGGACGAAAACGGCAACGTCGTCAAAGGCGACGTGCTCCAGCACGGCAGCAGCAGCAACTACATTCATGCCGCCAGCCGCCTGGTAACACTCGTGGGCGTCAAAGACTTGGTCGTGGTGGAAACCAAAGACGCAGTAATGGTTGCGCACAAGGACCAGGTGCAGGATGTGAAGAAAATCGTCGAGCAACTCAAACTTCAAGGCCGTGACGAACATATCAATCACCGCGAGGTGTATCGCCCATGGGGCGTGTATGACTCCATTGATGAAGGGCACCGTTATCAGGTTAAACACATCACCGTAAAACCTGGTGCCAAGCTCTCCGTGCAGATGCACCACCACCGCGCCGAACACTGGGTAGTAGTCAGCGGTACCGCCAAGGTCACCAATGGCGACGACACGTTTCTGGTCACGGAAAACCAATCCACATACATCCCAATCGGTCAGGTCCATGCCTTGGAAAATCCAGGCGTGATTCCGCTCAATCTGATTGAAGTACAGTCCGGCCCGTACTTGGGCGAAGACGACATTGTACGGTTCGAAGACAAATACGGCCGAGCCTGATTCGCCGTATAGCTGCCTTTCATGAGAGGGAATTACCGATGAACTGCGCCGTTATTTTTGGAGGTTCGGGTTTTATTGGCGTGTTCTTCGCCAAGCAAATCCTCGCCCAAGGTGGTTACGACAAGGTCTACTTGTTTGATAAGGAGCAGGTAGCCAACAAGCCCTTTCCTTACCGTGCCAAGCTGGTGCGCGAAGCCAGTGGGGTGATTGAAGTAAATGGCGATGTGCGCAAAGTTATCGACTGGATACCCGATGAAAAAGTCGAACTGATCGCCAACTTCGCCGCCGTGCACCGTGAACCGGGGCATGAGGATTTCGAGTACTACGAAACCAACCTGCTGGGCGCGGAAAATGTCTGCGCCTGGGCCGAGCGAGTGGCGTGTACTGATCTGATTTTCACCAGTTCGATTTCACCCTACGGCCCCAGCGAGCAGCAAAAAGACGAGCGCACCCTCCCCGTACCTGCAACGGCGTATGGCGGCTCGAAATTAGCAGCTGAGAAGATCCACCAAGCCTGGCTCGCCGCCGACAAAGAGCAGCGTCACCTAGTTATCGTTCGCCCTGGCGTAGTGTTTGGTGCCGGCGAAGGCGGTAACGTATCGCGGCTGATTAAAGCGGTGATCAAGCGCTACTTCTTCTATATGGGGAACCGCGATACACGCAAAGCTGGCACCTATGTGAAAGAGCTCTGCGCGGCCATGCTCTGGGTGCTGCAACGGCAGAAAGAGCAAGCGCTGCACTTCTCCCTGTTCAACATGACAATGAACCCCGGCCCGTCGATTCAGGAATATGTCGAGGCGGTGTGCAACGTGGCTGTCATCGAGCGCAAAGTGCCGGCAGTGCCTTACCCCTTACTGCTGTCGGTAGCCTATAGCATCGACTTGATAGCTCGCCCTCTGGGCATCAAGCATCCCTTCAGCCCAGTGCGTATTCGCAAGCTGGTGCGCTCCAACAACATCCTGCCGAACTTCCTTGTGGAAAACGGCTACGCGTATCAGTACAGCCTGGCGTCGGCGTTTGCAGACTGGAAAACCAGTTGCCCAGAGGAGTGGCGATAAAGCCCGCGTGTCTTTACAAACGCCCTGCCAGTTTCCCCCGCAAACGCACAACCATCTGCACACCTCAACACCTGACCGATATCCCTGATTACCTTTCCCTTGGTTGGCCTTCCTATGAGAGAACAAATTCTGGTAACCGGTGGTGCCGGCTACATCGGCTCGCATACAACACTTGCCTTGCTGGAGGCAGGTTATGACGTGCTGGTGTTGGATAACCTCTGCAACAGCTCAGCACAATCGCTGGACCGTGTGCACCGCATCTGCGGTAGATCACCGATTTTTATCGAAGCGGATATTCGCGATCCGTTACTGCTGGATAACCTCTTCAGCTCACAGAAAATATCTGCCGTGCTGCACTTTGCCGGGCTTAAGGCCGTAGGTGAAAGCGTGCGTTTCCCCATGGACTATTACGAAAACAACGTCGCTGGCAGTGTCATCCTGTGTCAGGCAATGGCTCGCGCTGGCATCTTCCGCTTGGTGTTCAGCTCGTCAGCCACGGTGTATGGCGAGCCAACGCAAATGCCCATCAGCGAAGACTTCCCGACCGGGGTGCCGACGAACCCATATGGTCGCTCGAAATTGATGATCGAAGAGATGCTCAAAGATCTAGCTAGATCCGACCCTCGCTGGAGCATTGCCTTGCTGCGCTATTTCAACCCGGTTGGCGCGCACAACAGTGGCTTGATCGGCGAAGACCCAAATGGCATCCCAAACAATTTATTGCCGTATGTCAGTCAGGTCGCTATCGGCAAACTCGAACAACTGTCGGTGTTTGGTGCCGATTACCCGACCCCTGACGGAACGGGTGTGCGCGATTACATCCACGTGGTTGATCTCGCTGCGGGTCATTTGAAGGCCTTACAAGCAATGGGCAAAAACGCCGGAATTAATGCCTGGAATCTAGGCACTGGCGCGGGCTACAGCGTGCTGGAAATGATCCGTGCCTTCGAGCAAGCCAGCGGCCAAGCAGTGCCGTACAAGCTGGTTGATCGCCGCCCGGGGGACATTGCCGAGTGCTGGGCAGACCCCAGCAAGGCAGCACGTGAATTAGGCTGGAGGGCCGAGCGTGGGTTGTCTGAAATGATGAGCGACACCTGGCGCTGGCAGTCAGGTAATCCGCAAGGGTACGCCAACTAAAGGCTTTTTATCGTGATGTTCAAGGAGGTTACATGATCCGCAAATGCCTATTCCCTGCCGCCGGTTACGGCACACGCTTTCTGCCAGCAACCAAGGCCATGCCTAAGGAAATGCTGCCCATTGTCAACAAGCCGCTGATTCAATATGGCGTTGAAGAGGCACGAGACGCAGGCCTGAATCAAATCTCAATTGTCACGGGCCGAGGTAAACGAGCACTGGAAGACCACTTCGATGTCAGCTACGAGCTAGAACACCAAATACGGGGTACTGACAAAGAACATTACCTGACTGCCACCCGTGAGCTAATTGAAGGCTGCACGTTCTCCTACACCCGCCAGGTGGCCATGAACGGCCTCGGCCACGCGATTCTCTGCGGTGCGCCACTAATCGGTGATGAAGCGTTCGCTGTGGTACTGGCGGATGACTTGTGCCTGAACATTGGCGGCGACGGCGTGCTGACGCAGATGATCAAGCTGTACAACCAGTTCCGCTGTTCAATTGTGGCGATTCAGGAAGTCCCTGCGGATCAGACCCATAAGTATGGCGTGATTGACGGTGAGCTGATCCGCGATGACCTTTACCGTGTACACAGCATGGTGGAAAAACCAAAGCCCGAAGACGCCCCGTCAAATATGGCAATCATTGGCCGCTACATTCTCACACCGGATATTTTCGACCTGATTGCCGATACCGAGCCGGGTAAGAATGGTGAAATTCAAATCACCGATGCGCTGCTTAAGCAAGCCAAGAGCGGCTGCGTGCTGGCCTACAAATTCAAAGGTAGGCGCTTCGATTGCGGCAGTGCAGAAGGTTATGTAGAGGCGACAAATTTCTGTTTCCAAGAGCTGTACCTGAACGGCCAGTAAGCGCCCAGCGCATCACAGCTGCCCGCCACTCTGGTGGGCATACCCCTTCTGCAGTTTTGTACATAGAAAATAAGAACGGCATCCCTTACGCCGTCAGTGGGATCAAGACGCGCCATTATCTTAAGACACGCAGTATCCCTACAGGCTAGAAAATGAGCACAGCAACTAAAACGTTCAGATCCGACATCAACGGCTTGCGAGCCTGGGCTGTGGTCTCGGTGATTCTGTACCATTTCGGCATTACAACGTTTTCCGGTGGCTTCGTCGGCGTTGACGTATTTTTCGTTATCTCCGGTTTTCTAATGACCAAAATAATCGTCAACGGCCTGGAAAAAAGCGCACTTGCCGGTACTCCTTCCCCGTTTTCGATAATCAGCTTTTACTTATCACGGGCGAGACGAATCATTCCTGCACTGCTGGTTTTGTGCGCGATGTTGTTACTCGCAGGTTGGTTATATTTACCGGCAGTGGAATACAAAAGACTGGGCATGCATGTCGCCAGTGCGTTGGTGTTTGTTTCCAACATCATCTTCTGGCAAGAAGCCGGTTATTTTGATATCGACTCCCATGACAAGCTGCTTCTGCATACCTGGTCGTTGTCGGTGGAGTGGCAGTTTTATCTGATACTGCCATTGGCATTACTGGCCGTGTGGAAGATTCGCCCGGGACGTGGTGCGCAAACTGTTGCCATTGCGGCCGGCTTGGTCCTGTCGCTGTTGCTGTGCATCCTAGCAACACCGATCCGTCCCTCGGCCGCGTTTTATCTGTTGCCGACCCGCGCATGGGAAATGCTCGCCGGTGGGCTGGTATTTCTGCTGGGTAACTCACTGGTGCTGAATGGGCCGGTACGGCGTCTGCTAGAGGCCGGTGGCTTCGTCCTATTGATCGGCACCATTACGCTTTTTGATACCAATAGCGAGTGGCCAGGCTGGCGAGCCGCTGTGCCGGTCTTCGCAACGGTGATGATACTGCTCGCCGCTCGCCAGGGTTCACTCTGGAGTGGTAGCCGTATAGCCCAATGGCTAGGCGATTGCTCGTATTCGCTGTACCTGTGGCACTGGCCGGTTGTGGTAGTGCTGGTGTATTTACAGCTACTGGACCAACTCGACGCAGTGTTGATTGGTTTGCTAATCACTCTGTTAATGGGTTGGCTGTCGTACCAGTGGGTAGAGAAAACAGCTCGCTCCACACTTACCCATCTACCGCAGTGGTCGGGAACGCTGGCGCTACTCGGCGTGATTGCGCTGGTCAGCGTTCCGGCGCTGATTATCCACCAGCAGCAAGGCGTACCTGGGCGTTTGCCTGCACAGATTGATGCGATTTTTGCTGAAGCCGATAACACCAATCCCCGTAAATCCGAATGCCTGAACAATGAATTTTCAGTCACGGTGCCCGAGTGCACCTACGGCGGCAAAAAGCTCGGTGTCATCGTCATCGGGGACAGCCATGCGGCAGCTCTGGTACGGGCCGTAGAGCGCGCCCTGCCAGACCCGCGACTGCATGTTCTGGACTGGACCAAAAGCAACTGTCCAACCATTGCCAACGTTAAGGCAGTGGACAAGCTGGACTTCGGCTGTGGCCAGTTTGTCAGTGATAAAGCCAAACTCTCGGACCCGGCACTGGACAATGCGCCCCTGATCATCATCAACCGCACCTCATACTATGCGCTGGGGCCTAATGAGCCTGACCGCAGTCGTGAAGTACCAGTGCCTTATCTGTATTTCGATACGCCCTACCCAGCCCGAAACGACGCCTTTTTGCAGGCTACACGCAAGGGCATCATCGATACGGCCTGCGAGTTTGCCCAGCACCACCCGGTGTATATGTTGCGGCCGGTTCCAGAGCTGAAATTCAACGTACCGAAAACCATGGGCAGAGCGCTCATGCAGGGCAAGCTGGTACGCGTATCGATCAGCCTGGAGGAATACCAGGCACGCAATAAATTTATATGGGAAACCCAAGACCTGGCAGCGCAACGCTGCGGGGTCACAATTCTCGATCCATTGCCTTACCTGTGCCAGGACGGCCGCTGCAACGGTGACACAAATGGCCATCCGATTTACTTCGATGACGACCACCTCAGTGAGCGCGGCGGTAGTTTGCTGGTCCCCCTGTTTCGCCAAATGTTTAAGGGGACTGCTTCAGCGCTAACCATTACACCGAGCCGGTCACCAACAGCCATTAGGTTCTGACTACCCCTGGCGCGCCCTCTTCACCACTGACCACCTACCTCCGAGCATGAGCATGAGCATGCAGATACCACAACGGTTCTACTCCCTTGACCTGGTTCGCGGGCTTGCCTCCTTAGCGGTAGTGTTTTGGCATTGGCAGCACTTTTTCTATGACGGCAGCACGTTTTCTCGCTACGTGATGGAAGCGCAGCCCTTCTACTCGGTGTTTTTCGTGCTGTACAAGACCGGCTGGCTGGCTGTGGATTTTTTCTTCTCGCTGTCAGGCTTTATCTTCTTCTGGTTATACGCACAGAAGATCGCAGAGCGTCGAGTGGGTGGCTGGGAATTTTTTGTTCTGCGGTTTTCGCGCTTGTATCCGCTGCACATCGCGACCTTCATTTTTGTGCTGCTGTTGCAACATTGGATATTCACCCATACCGGCGACTACTTCGTAACGCCCTTCAACGACGCATACCACGGCTTTTTACAGCTGTTCATGGCCTCCAACTGGGGGTTTCAGAAAGGCGCATCGTTTAACGGCCCAGTGTGGTCGGTGTCCATTGAAGTGTTGATGTACATGCTGTTCTTCCTGCTGTGCCTGACCTTTCGCATGCGCATATGGGCAATGGTAGCGATGGTGGTCCTCGGCGCGTTGATGAGCGCTTGGCAACAGGAAATAGCAAGAGGGCTGTTCTCATTTTTCATCGGTGGGTTGTTGTTCAGGTTCTACCGTCTTCTATGCGAAAAAGACCTGGTTCAGCGTGCCAGCGTCATCGTGGTCAGCAGCGCACTTCTCTTGTGGCTAGCGACGCTGCTTGAGGTCCGCTACAGCTGGTTTTGGCCGCAAGTAGAAATAATGCTGCAGTCCTTATTACCCGCACCGCTGGACGGCTTGGTACCGCAACTGTGCCACATGGCCATGCGCTTTATGCCCGTAGGAATATTATTTCCACTGACCATCCTGGCCTTGGCATTGGTGGAAACATGGCGTGGTCATTTGGGTCGACGCTTAGCTGCAATCAGTAACCTCACCTACGCCTCCTACCTTCTGCATTTTCCGTTACAGATGGTGTTGTGGACAGTGGTGATGCAGGCTGGCGGGGATAAATCATTTTTCTACAAAGACAGCACCATGCTGCTGTTTTTTGCCGTGCTAATCCCCCTTTGCCTGGCCAGCTATTACTACTTCGAGGCACCCGCGCAAACCCGCCTGCGCACAATGATGCTCAGCGTTGGACGCAAAGTCCCACTGCTACCGCCCAAGCAGCCACAACAATAAAAAAATACACATAACCCTTATATAAATAGCCCTGTCACCTGGACTACCTATGAGCACTGTACCTGCCTCATTCCCTACGAGAGCGCTGCACCCTACAGAGTAAGGACCTATATGATTCCTAAAGCCATGCCCTCGCGAAATGAGTGTTTAGACGCCGCCAAGGGTATCTGCATCATATTGGTGGTGATGTACCACACCTTTATGTACTTCATTTCCAAGAACCCCCAATTCCTTGAAGCCGAAAGTTTCAGGGGTGTGCAAATTGTAGTCGCGGGTCTGGGAACAATGCGCATGCCGTTGTTCTTTTTGATTTCTGGCTACTTAGCCCACAAGGCGATATTCAACCGCAGTTGGCGGGAAGTATTTGAACCGCGTATCGCCATGCTTCTGTGGCTTTACCTATTGTGGGCGTGCTTTGATTGGTTCTTCCGGGGCATGCTGATTACACACTTCAACCCCGTCTTTGTGCATGACGGCGATAACTTTCCAACTACCCTTGATGCGTTCTTGCATGACGTCATTATGGGCAAGACGGCGATATGGTACTTGTATGCACTGGTTCTATTCTTCAGTGTGTGCAAAATCGGTAGCCACCATAAATGGCTGACCTTTTCCATATTCCTGCTGATTTCCGTGGTGTGCCGACAACTCTTTTCAATGGATGAGTGGAGCATGCGCAGTATCTGCGGTAACGCGGTGTTCTTCTGTGCAGGCTGTTTCGGCAAGCACTATGTCGAACAAATAACTACGCACTTTTCAGTACGCAACTTTATCCTGGCCTTGGTCGCCTTTCTGCTCTTGGGGAAACTTTCACTACGTTACGACGCTATTGATTTACCTGGCGTCAGGGTATTGATTTGTACGTGCCTCGTCATCGCTTCACTGTATGCGATTTCCTTGGCAACCCGACACTTCAAGTTGAAATTACTGCAAAAACTTGGACGCTACACATTGCCAATTTATGTCATGCATCAATTTATAATTGATATCGCAGCGCAGCTGATTCTTCCCATCGAAGTGCCGAGCGCGCACTTGGACCTCAGCTTCTTCTTTGCACTTATTGGCATGATTGTGGTGAACATTTCTGTCTGCGTATTCTTGTATTGGGTACTTAACAGGCAGCATGGCCGCATGTTGTTCGCCCTGCCCAAACGTGACTTATTTAAAATTAAAAGACCGATTGCTGTTAAGTAAGACGCGCCTTTATTACCTGCCTTACACCACTGTCGATCAGCTCATATAAATTGGGGATTTTACATGGACTCAAAACCCGTCGCCTTCGTATTGCTAGCCCATGGATTTGGTGCTGCAACGTGGAACACGCGTTTTAAACAGGGGAAAATAATTGGCCTGAATGAGGCGTATGCCTATGGCTATCACCATGCGGAAAATATGGGCGTTCACGTACGCTATTCCGAAGATGCTCAAGAAGGCCTTCTTAGTAAAACGCTGCGTATTAGTTTGCGTGGCTTGCTAGGTTTTGACTTGGTACATGCTTGGCGTAATCGGAAGGCGTTTTTTGCCGCCGATGTCGTATGGACTCATACCGAAAGCCTGAGCCTGGCGGCCGGTATGCTTTGCCGTTTTTACTCACGATTACCCGCCCCGAAGTTAATTCTGCAATCAGTGTGGTTATGTGACCGCTGGGACTCTTTCAGTCACATCAAACGTAGCCTCTACCGTGCTCTGCTTTCCCGCGCTGATGTATTGACCTTCCACTCACCACTGAACGCGGGCAAAGCACGGCAAATTTTCCCCACCCAGCGCTGCGAACTTGTGCGCTTTGGCATCACTACTGAACAAAAAAAGCCGCCACGGCCCCCTAGGCGAAAACGGCCTTTGCAGTTGTTATCGCTGGGCAACGATCGGCACCGGGATTGGGGAACATTGGTCGAAGCCGTACGTGGTCAGAACGAACTGCAACTGACCATCGTTTCTGGCACCGTGCCGAAACGGCTGGTGAATAGCCTAGACAATTGCAAAGTGGCACGACCGCGTCAAAATGATGAACTGTATGCACTATATGAGGCTGCCGACATCGTTATCGTACCGCTAAGCGCCAACCTCCACGTGTCAGGCATAACCGTACTCGAAGAGGCTGTAATCAAAGGCAAGTCCGTGATTGTCACGGACACCGGCGGACTACGCGCCTACTTCACCGATGACGATGTATGGTATGTACCACTCAATGACCCGCAAGCTTTGCGTGACACCATCAAGCAAGTCGCTAACAATCCCGATCAAGCGCTGGCCAAGGCCATTTCTGCCCAGGAAAAAACCGGACCGGATGGCCTCAGCTCCATCGCTTTTGCCCGTGAACACGCGCGCTTGAGCCTGGAGATTCTCGACGAAGAGAAAAGCCGGCAACTGGAAAAAATTGGCTACGTCTGCAAATGAGCCGCGAACACGATACTTCCACCACTGCACGAGGCCTAGATGATTCGTACCCTTTCCATACTGTGTTTCCTGACCATCCTCGCAATCACCGTTTTCGCCGGTATGCGCAGTGAAGCGATACCGGAGGTATTTGAGCATCAGGACTGGCTGCACCATGCCGTCGCATTTATAGCACTGGTATGCAGCGCGCGCTGGGCATTCCCAAACACCCATGCATTCTGGACCCTGCTGTATTGCTTGCTGCTGGGCCTATTGATCGAGTTGTTTCAGGGCTTGCTGCCACACCGCACTTCGTCGGTAGCAGACATGATTGCCAATACCACAGGTGTCATCATCGGTATCGCTATCGCGACCTTGGTCAAGCACAAACTGGCGCTGCGCCATGCTGCCAAGGGCTGGTAAAGATTAACTGCGTGCGCGAGCACGACGCTCTCGGAAATGGTTGTTGGCCAAAACGCCAACTGCACAGATCACTACATAGGTAGCGGCGTTTGCCGGGATCTGTAGATTGAAGTCAGCGAGTGAGTGAATTAGCAGCGTCAAAATCCCCAAACTTGCACCAAACCCCACCCCACTGCGGTACACCGATTCGTGCTGCCACATAGCACGTTGCGCGTGGTACAGCCCATAAATCACAAACGCAAGCAGCGGCAAGCTGCCTAGCAGACCGTACTCGATGATGAACTGCAGGTAATCATTGTGAGCATGGTCGAAGTGTTGTGTGATATCCGCACCTGCAGCCTTCGGAAACACCACCTCAAAACTCCCGGCACCATGTCCTGTAAATAAGCATTCCCTGGCCAAGGGCAGTGCTGCAGCAAATACGTTGTCGCGCATTTCGTTGGCGCGAGCAGCGGTTTGCCCATCCACCAGCACATTTTCAAACTGCGTACTGGCCATGCGATCGACCAATTTATCCAAACCGAAATACTGACTGACCACCAACATATCAATCAGCAACAAACTGCCGAGAATCACGCTGTTTCGCAGGCGGTGCTCCTTGGTGACCAACACAAATAAGCCACCGACCAACAGCAGGCTGACAAAGAATGCTGCGTTGCCCATTCGTGAATGGCTCATCACCAAGGCAATCGTCATCATGACCAACGCCAAGCGCAGCCGCGCTTTGGGGCCTAGCAGCGTTTCCAATAGATTAACCCAACGGAACTGACGCTCATCGCGCAACGCCAGCAACAAGCCAATCCCGCAAGCCAAGGTCATTTCCAGATAACCCGCGAGGTGGTTGCGGTTGACGAAGGTGCCCGTAGCATCGCCAACGTAAACCGTCTTACTGCCAATAAGTAAGTGCTCGACGCCGGACAGCGTCATCACCACGCCAAAGAAAGCCTGAAAGGTGCCGCTAACCACCAGCGTTCCCAGCAGCAAACTCAACCGTTTACGCGTACGAAACAGGTCCGTCACCAGCAAAAATAACAAGCTGTAAGCACAGCCCAACATCAGGTATTGAAAGGTTGCGCCGGTATCAACGCTAACGCCGCCTAACCACTGCAACAAAACCCAGAACTGGCAAAGCACAAGCAAGCCAAACATGGGTAAACCAGCCTTTAATGTCGGCCCCACATCTCGATTACGGCGCAGCGCGTTGATCGCCCAACCGATAGCCAACAAGGCGCAAAGAAAAATCAGCAACGCCGCCGACCAATCTCGGTTACTGCCAATAGGCAATGGCAGCCAAAGAAGAAACAGCAGCACTGAACCAATCAGCATGCGCTCCAGGGTTATCGACGAACACCTCATATGCACTCCTTGCAGACAACCAACATGCCGACGTATTAACAATGACCTTGCGCTGGTCAGGCTTGCATAACTTTTAGTCCCGCCCATAAGCGCGAAGCCTGCAATTAATGCACGCCAATCTTGCGAACATGTTGCAGCAGAAACCTAGGGTTCGCCGTACTAGCAATAAGCCTGCAATGATCAGACCGAAAAGCCAATTGAGTTCTTGCCAGCCTTCAGCGAAAGGACGGGATTTTTAAAGGGGCGCGCAGGCACTGCGCAAAGAACACCCTCTCTGCCCATTACTGGGGCGAAGGCCATAAAAAGCACCAAGAACACGCCGCGCGTTGACAGTATGTGGGGCCGGATACACGGCAGTGTTGGTTTATTTAAAGCGTTGAAGTGTGGGGCTTAGCCAGTGATAAATCTCAGGCTCTATTAAAACCTGGTTTGTCGCCAATGGCCTCCCTGTTGTAGAAGGCAATGAAACCGCCTGATGGTTTCAACTCCGGCAAGCTTGGGAGGCCGGTGCCCATGCTGTGCACAGGAAGGCCGGAATATACCGATGGTATCTGATGCATTGATTAGCGTACCGCCAGCCAATCTGAGCGGTACGCACAGTGAGGTTGTATTAGAACCCGACCTTGTCTGCACCTTTAAGCGCCAGCATTTCGCGCGCCTCATCAGGGGATGCAACTTCCAGCCCCAGGCCTTCAATAATCTGTCGTGCAGCCAGCACCTGCTCAGCACTGCTGGTTGCCAGGCGGCCCGGGCCTGCCCAGAGAGAATCCTCGAGCCCCACCCGCACGTGCCCACCCATGGCTGCAGACATTGCAGCAATCGGCAGTTGGTTACGGCCTGCGCCCAAAACAGACCACCGATAGTTGTCACCAAATAGTCGGTCTGCGGTGCGCTTCATGTGCATCACGTCGTCGGGGTGCGCGCCAATCCCGCCCATCAGCCCGAAAGCAGTTTGGATGAATAGCGGTCCAGTGACCAAACCCGCATCTACGAAGTGCTTGAGGTTGTACAAATGGGCCGTGTCATAGCATTCAAATTCGAATTTTGTGCCATTGGCGCCCAGCGTGGTGATGAGGTGCTCGATATCCTCGAAGGTATTGTGGAACAGGATGCCTTTGTCGCCGATATAGGTGCGTTCCCATTCATGCTTGAGTTGCCCTTCAAAGCGTTTGAGCATCGGAAACAAACCAAAATTCATTGAGCCCATATTCAAGGATGCGAGTTCAGGCATCCACTTGGCAGCAGGACGAACCCGGTCTTGAATGCTCATGGTCGGTGCACCACCGGTGGTGATATTAACGACGCAATTGGAGCGTTGCTTGATAACTTCCAGGAAAGGTAAAAAGGCTTCAGCCGTTTGGTCAGGGCGACCATCTTCAGGGTTGCGGGCGTGCAAGTGGACAATCGCTGCACCCGCCTCAGCCGAGCCGATCGCTGCTTCGGCGATCTCATTGGCGGTGACCGGTAAATATTCCGACATGGAGGGTGTATGGATCGCTCCGGTTACGGCGCAGGTGATAATGACTTTTTGTTTAGTGGCCATGTTTACAGTTCTCCTGATTTATTTGTTGTTGTGAAGAAAGCGGCTTAACTCACCCAGCCGCGCGTCCCGCTGAAGGCTAAGTTCTTGTACCAACTCAGGCACAGGCAGGTTCGCCGCAAGTATTTCAGCAGCAGCTTCGGTGAATGCTTCTCCGCGTGCTGCGCTGTCGCTCAGTCGTGCCATGGTTGGGCCATAGCGGTGCAGGTAATCCTTCACGCCTCCTGGCGCATTCAGGTTTATCGTCGCCATGGGGCCGAGCAGAACCCAGCGCCGGCCCAAGCCATGGCGGATGGTGTCGTCCAGCCCCTGCGGAGTTACGATGCCTTGCTCAATCAGACGCATCGCTTCTGCTAGTACCACCGCTTGTAGCCGGTTAAGCACGAAACCGTCGATCTCACGGCTAAGGCGGACCGGCACTTGCGCAACGGCGTGCATCAATTCTTCCGCGCGATCCATAACGTCTGGCGCGGTATCAGGACCGGGACAGAGTTCGACTACCGGAATGACATGAGGCGGGTTCACCGGGTGCGCGACAAGAATGCGTGCACGCCCAGCGAGGCCAGCAGCAAAACTCGAGGCGACTAACGCAGAACTGGAGGATGCGAGGATTGTTTCCAGTGCAGCGGTACGGTCCAGCTCGGCATATATTTCGCGCTTGATGCCGAGGTTTTCAGGGCCGTTTTCCTGAACCCATTCCACCTGATCAACGGTCGTGGCCATATCGGCGCAAACTGTCACCCGCGCAACGGCAGATGGGTCGTCACCACTGCGCTGGCAGGTTTCCAGGAGCTGGTCGATTACCCGAGCACGCACAGTGGGATCGGGATCCCACAGTTTTACCTCGCAGCCGGCGCGTGCAAATACCAGCGCCCAAGCTCGGCCGATAAGGCCGCCGCCGATAATGGCAATACGTCGCGCTGTTGAGTTTCCCTGTGCTTGGCTCATCGCCGCACCACCACGACGGCATGCGTATAAAGTTGGCTGGTGCTGATCGGCAGAGGGTTCAAAATGGCAAGTCTTTGGGCCGCTCTGGTCTCGGCACAGGTGAAAATTGCTTCGCCTCTAATCGTCATGACTACAGCTCTCCTTATTTCATTTTTTGTTATGAAGAAGTCGTGGCGCATCACACCGGAGGCTGAACGCCTGTGTCTGGTTAAATCGCAGAGAGGCTCAACTCGCTGCCAGTAAAGGCTTCGCTAAGCGCACCTCCGTCTTTAGATCAATCCATCTGCGCACGCTAAAAATCCCTCTCGCTTTAACTATTCATGACTTGCGCCGCGCAGCCGCTGCCACGAATCAGCGCGACGAGTCATTACCCATGGGCCTAGGGTTTACTCAGGGCTTGGCACAGATCGTCGGCGGCCTCTGAAATGTCACTGGCAATCGCCTGCTGCAGGGCATCGGGATCGCTATCGTGCAACGCTTGCAGAGCGGCGCTGTGACTGGCCATGGAGTGATCCAAGTGTTTTGGCTGAGTGAGCGCCATTCGAATAAGCGGCCCTACCCGCATCCACAAACTCTCAATCTGGTCCATCAATACCGGCCGATCAGCCGCGCGATAAATGAGCGAGTGAAATCGCCAGTTGTTTTCGAGATACATATCGACATCTCGGATTTCGGTGGCGCGCTGCATGAGGTTGAAGGCGTTTTTGATAACACGCATCTGAGGCGGTCCGATTCGATTGATCGCTTGCGTTGCGGCGAAACCTTCAAGAATGACGCGGATATCGCGGATCTCAACTAACTCAGCATCCGTAAGAATAGGAATCCGCAGTACCCGGTTGCCGCCGAAGGTTTCCAGAGCGCCATCCCCTTCAAGTCGACGCAGGGCTTCGCGCACAGGGGTGACGCTGGTTTCCAGCACCGACGCGGCCTTGCGCAAGCTGATTTCTTCGCCCGGATGAAAATAACCGCTGATCAACGCGTGGCGAAGCGTTGCATAAACCAGCGATTGCGCTGTGGCACCTTCCTGAAGTGCCAACGGGCCTAACCGGGCCCAGCTATCGCGAGGCGTTTCTTTCGCTGGAGGCAGATTTGACTCAACCAAAGTGTGATCTCACTTATTTATAATTAACCCAATAATGAATCACAGATTAACGGATAGTCAACAAAAATGGACTACAGGTAAACGGGTTGACGCATATAGGGAGCAGCCATATAGTAACTGTGATCACGGATGTGATGCTTGACAGCGATTGCTAACGAGCAGTCGAGAAATGAGTTTTCAGAGGAATAATAAGAAAATGAAAAACTTTATTTTTGCCATTGCGGCCACGGCTGCAACCTTCTTCATGGCCGGTACCGCCACAGCAGAAGAAACCCGGGTGTTTGATGTGAGCCTGCCTCTTGGCAAAGAATCACACCATGCAGTCGGTGTACTCAAATTCGGTGAAGAGCTTAAAAGACTGTCTAACGGACGCCTTACCATCCGTCCTCACTATGACAATGCCTTAGGTGGCGAACGTGAAGTAGTGGAAGGTATTGGCTTCGGCTTAATCGATATGGGCATCAGTTCGACCGGACCGATGGGCGGCTTTGTCGATGAGTTCATGCTGTTCGATCTGCCCTATATCTTCAGCACCCCTGAGCAGGCCTACGGATTTCTGGACAGCAAGTACGGTGACCAACTGGCTCAGAAGCTGGAAGATCAAGTGGGGGTCAAAATTCTCTGCTGGATGGAGAACGGCTACCGTCATAACACCAACAACATACGCCCGCTACACACCCCTGATGATTTGAAAGGCATTCGCCACCGCACTCAGGAAAGCCGTGTGCAGGTCGACACCTGGACAGCGCTTGGCGCGGACGCCTCGCCAATGGCCTGGACCGAAGTCTTCACCGCGCTTCAACAGGGCGTGATCGACAGTCAGGAAAACCCAATCGCGACCATCTATGACGTCAAGTTCTATGAAGTGCAGAAGTACCTCAACCTGACGCAGCATGTGTATTCACCGGCACCCTTCATGATGGGGGCGAAACTGTTCAACTCCCTGTCGGAATCTGATCAAGCCATCGTACTTGAAGCAGCCAAGACTGCTTTGACCGTTCAGCGCGAAGCGTCCCAGCGCATGGAGAAGGAACTTATCGTCAAGCTGGAAGAGTTGGGAATGGTCGTCACACGCCCAGATCTCGCAGCTTTCCGCGAACGCGTACAGCCTGTTATCCAAAAGTGGAAAGAGAAAGTCGGCCCCGACTTAGTGGATGCAGCAATCAACTTCAAGCCTTGATTGCACTCTCTTTTGAGCGGGTCTGCGTGACCCGCCACTTCAAACAAATCAGGAGATTCTCATGCAAGTCGTTATGCGCAAGCTGATACGAGGAGTGGATCACATCAACTGGTTATGCGGCTGGTTTTTGGCAGCTCTGCTACTGGTGATGACGGTACTGATTAGCTGGCAGGTTTTCGCGCGCTACGTGATGGGACACTCACTCACATTTTCTGAAGAGGTTGCACGTTTCTCGATGGTTTGGATGACCATGCTGGGAGCGGCATACGCCTATCGCTATGGTTCGCTGATTGCGGTCGAATTGCTCTCTGGGGTCGCAGGTGGGCGGTTTGCGCGTGAACTGCGACTGATCGTTGCGGTGGTGTCCTGCGTCTTCGCATGGGTATTGCTGACGGAGGGGTTACATATCGCCGAGCGCGTAGCAGGACAGACCTCGCCAAGTATCAGGGTGTCCATGGCCTGGCTCTATGCAGCAGTGCCAGCAGGGGCGGCGATGATATTCATCAATGCTTTCGCGATCATTGCTGAAACCTTTACTGCGAAAAAGGACTAGGTCATGGCCGTGCTTCTTTTTGGATCTCTTCTATTACTCTTGGCAATCGGCGTCCCGGTGACCTTCGCTCTCGGGCTGGCAGCAATTATCGCAATTTGGATGGGCGATATCATGCCCTTGCTGATCGTCCCGCAAGAGATGATCCGCTCAGTCAATTCGTTCCCTCTACTCGCCATTCCATTTTTTATCCTCGCAGGCGACTTGATGCAGCGTGGCGGCATCTCGCACAGGCTGGTTGAGTTCTCGCGCACACTTGTTGGCAGCATGAATGGCGGTTTAGCCATGGTGGCAATTGTCACATCGGCTTTTTTCGCAGCGATCTCGGGTTCGGGTGCAGCAACCACTGCGGCGGTCGGTGCCATCTTGATACCAGCGATGATCAGTCAGGGTTACAGCGCCTCTTACGCAGCCGCCAATCAGGCAGCTTCCGGTGCCTTGGGCGTCATTATCCCTCCAAGTATTCCGCTGATTCTTTATGCCATTGCCGCCAATCAATCCGTTGGCGCTATGTTCACCGCGGGCTTCTTGCCGGGGTTTGTCGTTGTCGCATCACTGATGATTTACGCCTATTTACGCGCACTAAAACACCCAGCAACTCGTGGTGAGTCAGCAAGTATCGTCGAAATATTTAGAGCTGGACGCAAGGCAATTCTGGCCTTGCTGATGCCCGCGCTGATTCTCGGCGGGATCTACGGTGGCATTGTCACGCCAACTGAGGCGGCAGTCATCGCGGTGGTCTATTCATTCATCGTCGGGGCCGTTATCTATCGTGAGCTACCGCTGCGAGATATTCCGAATATCCTGAGACGATCCGCGATTACTTCGGCGGTGGTACTCAGCATCATTGCTACAGCTGGTCTGTACGGTCGCATCATCCTCTCGTTGCAGATTCCGGTGCTGATATCCGACTTGGTCGTCGGCTTCATTGACAGTCCATGGCAGTTTGTAATCTTGGTCAACGTGCTGCTGTTGTTTGTTGGCATGTTCCTCGAGGCAGCCGCTGCAATCTTGATCTTTACCCCTATTCTTCTGCCAATCGCGCTGAACTTTGGAATCAACCCGATCCATTTCGGCATCATTATGGTGGTGAATTTGGCGATGGGAATGTTCACTCCGCCGGTCGGGCTGAACCTGTTTATTGCCTCACAGATATCACGCACCTCAATCGCGAACCTGACGCGGGCAGTCATGCCTTTTGTCGTGCTTATGCTCGCAGTGCTGATGATCATCAGCTTCATCCCCTGGCTTTCGCTGTCGCTGGTTGGCCTGTAATGCGGTCGGAAACTCTGACCCAATCTAATAATAAAGGAGTGCCTCAAATGGAGCTTTCTCTTGCAGATGCCCGCGTTATTGTCACCGCTGGAGCGGGTGGTATCGGCCGCGCGATTGTCGATGCTTTCCGCGAGGCAGGCGCACAAGTTGCTACCTGCGACATTGACGAAACCGCTTTGGCCACCCTGCCCCAAGATGTCTTTCGACAGAAGGTCGACGTAAGCGACAGTGCTGCCCTGACGCAATTTATGGATGCGGCTGTTAACCAGCTTGGCGGACTTGATTGCTTAATCAATAACGCTGGCATTGCAGGGCCTACAGGGCGAATCGAAGACCTAGATATAGAGGTGATCGAGCAATGCCTGTCGATCTGCCTGACCAGCCAATTTGTGACGATCGGCCGTGCTGTACCGCATCTGCGGCAGAGCCAAAATCCGTCGATCGTTAATATTTCCTCGTTGGCTGGCCGGCTGGGTTTCAAGCTGCGCAGCCCTTATGCAGCCGCAAAATGGGGTGTGATCGGACTGACTAAATCCATGTCGATTGAGCTGGGCCCGGACAGAATCCGCGTCAATGCGGTTTTGCCTGGCATCGTGTCCGGTGATCGTCAGCGCAGGGTATTAGAGGCTCGGGCCGAAGCCAGAGGTGCCAGCTTCGAAGAGACTGAGCAGGAGGCGTTTTCGTTCACCTCAATCAAAGACTATGTCACGCCACAGCAGATCGCGGATCAGGTTGTTTTCTTGGCCAGTCCACGCAGCAAAACTGTGTCAGGACAAGCAATTTCTGTGTGCGGAGACACCGGAATGCTTGGCTAGTGGATGGACAACAACTGATTATGACAGTAGCTCGGTTTCCGTTTGAGACCGCGCTACTGAGTTGATCACACAGGCACCTCGCACCTCAGAATTAATGCACGGTCGGACAAGACACCCACCTGAGTCTGTTTGATCCAGACATTGAGCGATCGCTCCATAATTAACCCTGCCCATGGATACAGCCTTCGTGGGGGGTGACCACCTTGTTTTGTGTAGCCAGCTTCTAATTCACACCTGTAAAACTTGGCTGGAAAGCCTGTAGCGGTAAGCTCCCAATACGCCTGCAATCACTGCGTCATATCCCCGCAGTCCGGGCCCTACCTATACAAAACCTTATAATCTATACGGCTATAGCGTTGTGAGGCTGACGTCAAAGCTGCTGCCGGGCCTTGGTATACAACCTATGAACGGGCTCACGCGCACTAATCAAAAGTACGTTTGGCCAAAGCACCTTTGTTTTTGTTAAATCCCGGTTTCAACAGCGCCTGTTTATTGGCCGCAAGCCACTGCAACCGATGCTCCAACCGCTTGATGCTCAACCGACTAACGCCTCTATAACGGGCCATTCATGACTCTACGCGAACTACGCTACCTCGTCGCACTGGCGGATCATCGTCACTTCGGACGTGCTGCTGAAGCCTGCCACGTCACTCAATCTACAATGTCGACTCAACTGCGCAAGCTGGAAGACTACCTAGGGCAAGTGCTGGTAGACCGTCACAGCAAACAATTCACATTGACGCCCACCGGCGAAAAAATCGTCGAGCGCGCACGACACATAGTGGCAGAGGCCGACACCATAGTTGGCCTAACACGGGCGCACCGTAATCCATTAGAAGGCATGCTCACGCTGGGTGTGATCCCGACGCTGGCACCTTATTACCTGCCACATTTATTGCGCTCAGTAGAGATGGCTCACCCCAAATTGCGCCTGGTTATACAGGAAGGGTTAACTGCCGATTTATGCGAGCGTCTGAACGACCAGTCCATTGACACCGTTCTGTTGGCATTACCACGCCCTCTTCAACAAACAATGTCAGGGTCTAAAGACTGCATGCGTTGTGAAGCCGTCGTCCAAGGCTTACCGCATTTACTTGACCCGCACGCCTACGATCAACGCGTGTTATTTGATGAGCCTTTTTGGGTTGCGCTGCCTAAAGAGCATGCCTTGGCCAGTCATGCGGATATAGCAGTTGAAGCATTAAGTGAACTTGAATTGCTGTTGCTTACGGATGGCCATTGCCTGCGCGGTCAGGCATTAGCTGCCTGTGGCCAAAGCGAGGTTCAAGGTGACAACACAGCAGACTGCCGCGCCACTAGCCTCGAAACGCTGCAACATTTAGTCGCTGCCGGGCGCGGTTGTACCCTGCTGCCAGCATTGGCGGCCAATATCGCTGACACCACTCGCTTGAGCATTAAGCCCCTTCGCGGCAATGAGCAGCGCCGCATAGGGCTGGTCTGGCGCAGCTCACATCCGCGTGCACAAGAGTTTGAACTGTTAGCCGCCACACTAAAGCGCACAGCACCTGCCGGCACCAAGCCTGGGCAAGTTTGAGGACCTTAGGTCACGCCATAAGGCGTGACCGGCCAGCCTAAGAAGCGCGGAGTTGCCTAACCATCAGAACGAAGGCCGAGTCAGGTTTTCAATCGTGCCCATTGGCAACCTGAATTGTCTGGATAGTGGTGCGCACTTAGAGTTCTAGACAGATTAGGGCTTGGATATCGCCCAACTCGTCCACCTCACACACAAGGAAGTGCCCTATGCGCATAAAAAAACTGCCCTTGGCGATCGCCCTGATTGTTAGTTTTTCTCCAATCGCACACGCTGATAACACCGGTGCCGCCTCTCTGGCGAGCAGGCACGAGCAACAGTCCAACACAGACTGGTGGCCCAACCGTCTTGATCTGTCTTTATTGCGGGCCCACAACCCCTCTTCCAATCCAGCAGGTGCGAACTTCAACTACGCCAAGGCGTTCAACAGCCTTGATCTGCAAGCAGTGAAAAAAGATATCGCAGCAACACTGACCCAATCACAAGATTGGTGGCCAGCCGACTATGGCAACTACGGTCCATTTTTTATCCGCATGGCCTGGCATAACGCAGGGACCTATCGCGCGCTAGACGGACGCGGCGGGGCTGACGGCGCGCAACAGCGCTTTGACCCGTTAAACAACTGGCCGGACAACGTGAGTCTCGACAAAGCGCGCCGCCTGTTGTGGCCGATCAAAGAGAAATACGGTGCCAAGATTTCCTGGGGCGACCTGATCGTACTGACAGGCACAGTGGCCATGGAGTCAATGGGCATGAAGACCTACGGTTTTGGCGGCGGCCGAGCAGATGACTGGGAGCCCGACTTGGTTTACTGGGGCCCCGAAAGCACCTGGCTCGGTGATAAGCGCTACCACGGCGACCGCAAGTTGGAAAAACCACTCGCAGCCGTACAAATGGGGCTGATCTACGTAAACCCGGAAGGCCCAAACGGCAAACCTGATCCACTCGCCGCCGCCCGTGACATTCGCGATACCTTTGGCCGCATGGGCATGAATGATGAAGAAACCGTTGCGCTGATTGCAGGTGGCCACACCTTCGGTAAAGCGCACGGAGCACACAAGCCCGAAGGCTGTTTAGGTGCCGACCCGACCAGCGCGCCAACCGAGCAACAAGGCTTGGGCTGGAAAAATAACTGTGGCAAAGGCAACGCCGAAGACACCATAACCAGCGGCTTAGAAGGTGCATGGACGTCAAGCCCGACAACATTCACCAGCCAATATCTAGTCAATCTATTCGGCTGGACTTGGGTTCAGACCAAGAGCCCCGCAGGTGCAATCCAGTGGGTTCCATCCGACCCATCCGCTGCTGGACTGGTGCCCGACGCCCATATCAAAGATAAGCGCCATGCGCCCATTATGTTCACCACTGACCTTGCTTTACGCTTCGACCCCGCTTACGAAAAGATCGCTCGCAGATTCTTAGACAAACCGAAAGAATTTGAACTGGCCTTTGCCAAAGCCTGGTTCAAACTGACCCACCGCGACCTCGGCCCGCGCACCCGTTACTTGGGCGCCGATGTTCCGAAGGAAGACCTGATCTGGCAAGACCCGATTCCTAAACTCGACCATAAACTGATCAACACCCAAGAACTAAACAGTCTTAAAGCTAAGTTACTCGACTCAGGTCTCAGTACCGGCGAACTGGTGCGCACAGCCTGGGCTTCAGCCTCTTCATTTCGAGGTTCAGACATGCGTGGCGGTGCGAACGGTGCACGTATACGCCTTGCACCAGAGAAGGACTGGAGTGCTAACAACCCGGTTGAGCTCGCAAAAGTCCTCACTAAGCTGGAAGCCATCCAAAAAGACTTCAACACTGGCCTGAAAGATGGCGAGCAGGTTTCACTCGCTGACATTATTGTGATTGCAGGCTCTGCGGCCATTGAGTCTGCGGCAAAAAAAGGCGGATACAGCATCGAGGTGCCTGTAACGCTCGGCCGCATGGACACCACACAAGCTAAAACTGACGTAAATTCATTTGCAGCACTTGAGCCCAAAGCTGACGGCTTCCGTAACTACTACCGTAAAGATGCCCGCCTATCGCCAACAGAAATGCTTGTCGACAAAGCCAACCTGCTAACCCTGACAGTACCGGAGATGACAGTACTGGTTGGAGGCATGCGCGTACTGGGAACGAATACGGACGGCAGTAAAAATGGTGTGCTCACAACACATCCTGGGGCATTGTCTAACGACTTCTTCGTTAACCTGATGGACATGTCGACAGTCTGGTCGAAGACATCAAAAGACGGCATTTACCAAGGCGCAAACCGTAAGACTGGCAAGGTCGAATGGACAGCGACTCCAGTTGACCTGGTATTCGGCTCCAACTCCGAACTGCGCGCTGTATCAGAGTTCTACGCAGCAAACGATGCCAAGGAAAAGTTCGTCAAAGACTTCGCCAAAGTCTGGACCAAAGTCATGAATCTTGACCGTTTCGATATCAAATCAAACTGACCCTAGCCCCTAAACATCAAACGCCCCAGTTTAAGTGTCACTGGGGCTTTTTTGCGGCTGAGGAAATAGACGACAGAGCCCAAGCCACCTCAAGTTTTATCTCGTAAACTCAACTGACTAGATCTGCATTGTCGAGCACCTTGGTTGCCGCTAAACAAATCCCACCACCTTGACCATATGAGTCTTACACATTGAGTACGCACAAGCCGCCCCTAGGCAGTTAACTCCGTTACTGTGAGCAACGCCTGCCCTTCCCTGCCTTATGCCATCGAGTATCAGTCACCAGGCGAGCGCTTTAGTAGGCGCAGCAAATATCCCAATAAAACTCCATCAACGAACCTACCCTTTCGGGGAATGGGCAAGTACTCCACTCAGCGTCAAAATGTTCGCCACCAACCAATTCGAAAAAAGAAAAAGGTGGGATCTAGTTTGAATAAAACCTTCGTTGCACTATTGAGTATGGGGCTGGCATTTACACCCTTGATAAGCACCGCAAATGACGCTAAGCAAGAAACACTGCACCTGTATAACTGGTCAGATTACATCGGTGAAAACACCATTAGCGAGTTTGAAAAGGAAACCGGGATCAAGGTTATTTATGACACCTTCGATTCGTACGAGTCGGTTCAGGGCAAACTGCTGACCGGGCACTCCGGTTACGACCTGGTGCTGCTAAACGCGGCCCTGACGCCACCTTTGATTGAAGCCGGAGCCTTCCAGAAGCTCGACAAGAGCAAGCTCAAGAGCTGGAAAAATCTTGATCCATTAGTTTTAAAGAATCTCGAAAGCTATGACCCCGGTGTGGCCTACTCAGCACCTTATACCTGGGGCAGCAACGGCGTTACCTACAACGTCGAGAAGATCAAGGAACGCATGCCAGATGCACCCATTGGCTCATTGGCAATGGTCTTCGACCCCAAAATAGTTTCACGCTTTGCCGACTGCGGCGTAACCATCGCTGACTCTCCCACCGACGTGCTGCCACTGGCGTTAAAGTACCTGAACCTCGACCCAAACAGCGCCAAGAAAGAAGACTTGAAGGCAGCCGAAGATTTGCTGGTAGCGGTTCGCCCATACATCCGTAAGTTTGACTCTGTCAGCTACCTCACTGGCTTGGCCAATGGCAATCAGTGTTTAGCGATGACATGGTCCGGCGATTACGCCACCGCCCAAGCCCGTGCCGATGAAGCCGGCGCAGATGTGAAACTGGATTACTTCATTCCTCAAGAAGGTTCGCTGATCTGGTTTGACGATTTCTACATTCCCAAAGACGCTCCCAATGTAGAGAACGCCCATAAATTCCTCGAATTCTTGTTGCAGCCAAAAGTCATCGCACAGGTCACCGACTATATCCGCTATGCCAATAGCAACAAGGCTGCGACACCGCTGGTAAGTGCGGACATTCGGAACAATCAGGCGATTTACCCGGATAGCAAAACTCGCTCAAGACTCTTCACCCAGCGCCCTAAGTCTCCTAAAGAGATACGCAGAATATCTCGCACCTGGAACACCATTAAAACCGGCCTGTAATGGCTGCGCGACTTATCAGTGGCTCTCGGGCCTGAACACGCTGACCTGAGGTATAGACATGACAACTCCAACGACTGCCTTCTTTGAGCAATTTGACGATAAATCCCTGGTCGCCGCTGACAAAGCGCACTACATGCACGGCTATCACGTGTTTGACGACCATCGTGAAAACGGCGCGCTGAACATTGCCGCCGGTGATGGCGCCTATATCTATGACACGGCGGGCAACCACTACCTCGATGCAGTGGGTGGGATGTGGTGCACCAATATTGGTTTGGGTCGTGAGGAAATGGCCGACGCCATCGCTGACCAAGTGCGCAAGCTGGCTTATGCCAACCCGTTCTGCGACATGGCCAACGTCAGCGCCATTGAGTTGAGCAAAAAGCTTGCTGAACTGGCTCCTGGCGACCTCAACCATGTATTCCTGACAACTGGTGGCTCCACGGCGGTCGACACTGCTTACCGGCTCATCCAGTACTACCAAAACTGCCGTGGCAAGCATCAGAAGAAGCACATCATCAGCCGCGTCAACGCGTATCACGGCTCAACCTTTCTAACCATGTCGCTGGGCGGAAAGGTGGCTGATCATCCTGCCGAGTTCGATTTCCTGCAGGACAAGATTCACCACATCTCCTGCCCTAATCCATATCGCGCGCCCGAGGGCATGACTGAAGCGGATTTCCTCGAGTTTCTGGTCAATGAATTCGAGGATAAAATCCTCACCATCGGTGCCGATAAGGTGGCTGCATTCTTCGCTGAACCCATCATGGGCTCCGGCGGTGTGATTATCCCGCCAGCTGGCTATCATCAGCGCATGTGGCAAGTCTGCAAACGCCACGATGTACTTTATGTGGCTGACGAAGTGGTGACGTCCTTTGGCCGTCTGGGTGCATTCTTCGCCTCGGATGAAGTATTTGCCATGCAACCCGACATCATCACCACCGCCAAAGGCTTAACCAGCGGCTACCTGCCACTGGGCGCATTGATTTTTTCCGATGAGATCTGGAACGAAATTGCCGAAGCCGGAAAAGAGCGCTGCTTCAGCCACGGTTTTACCTACAGTGGCCACCCTGTCAGTTGCGTCAGTGCGCTGAAGAACATCGAGATTATCGAGCGGGAAAACTTGCTGGAGCATGTCAAAGATGTTGGTAGCTACCTTGAGAAGCGCCTGCAAACCCTTGCTGACCTGCCGCTAGTCGGTGACGTTCGTTGCCAGAAGCTGATGGCGTGCGTCGAATTCGTCGCGGATAAACGCACCAAAGCACTGTTCCCCGAAGCGCTTAACATTGGTGAAAAAATCCATTTGAAGTGCCAGAAGCGCGGGCTCTTGGTGCGGCCAATTGTTCACCTAAATGTTATGTCGCCGCCGCTGACGATCACTCACGCTCAGGTTGACGAGATTGTCGAAGTCCTACGTGAAGCCATCGTGCAAACTGCTGACGAGCTTCTCAAGGAAGGTAGTTACGCTGGCAATTAAGCTGCCGTACTGTAGAGGGCCGGCCAGCAAGACGCTGACTAGCCCTAAACCAGTCTTATGGCTGGTTGCCTTCTTGCAGTTTTTTGCAGCAAATCAGGCGAGTCATTAGACTACCGCCCATGAACACTAAAGCACTGCGTCATCCGCCCCTCACGCCCGGCCCCAGCCTGGAGGCTTGGCATGTGAGTCTGGCCAAGGCCGTTGCCAGTGTTTCGCAGGCCAGCTTTCCTGCCTGCCTGGCCGATGCACTGATGAGCCTACTGCCCATCGAATGCGTGCTTCTGGGTCTTGAGTGCAAAGGCCAGCCCCCGCAACCGATCTACCAACGTGGCATTCCAGAGATTTACCGTGAAGCACTGACCAGCCGTTACTATGCGCGCGGCTATTTGCTCGACCCTTTTTGCCTGGCGATTGAGGCGGGTTTAACCCAAGGTTTTTATCCCCTGGCGGAAATCGCCCCGGATAACTTCTTTAGCAGTGAGTACTACAAAAACTACTACCTAAAATGCGGGGCGGTAGAAGACAGCCATTACATCATTGACCTGGATGAGGGACGCAAACTGTCTTTGTGTGTCTATCAAGGCTGCAGTGGTTCGCGCTTCAGCAAAATCCAGCTCAATTTACTCAGGGCCGCGGAACCCCTGGTGCGTGAGCTGTGCCTGCAGTTCGACCGCACGGGCGGCCTCGCCCAATGCCTGCCTGACGAGCAAGGCCCAAGCGACTTGAGCCGACATATTCGCGCAGCCTTTATGAGTTTTGGCGATGATGTGCTCACGGATCGCGAGCGTGAAATCGCCCACATACTCCTACGCGGGCACTCGGTGAAGTCCAGCGCCAAGCTGCTGGAAATCTCCCCACAAACCGTGCGCATGCACCGCAAGAATCTTTACACCAAGCTTGGCGTAAACTCGCAGGCAGAGCTGTTCGCATTATTTATTGATTGGCTGACTCACTACTGACCACACACCTTCACAGGGTGTAGCTCACCTCTTCACCAATCACTTGCGGGTCGAACGGGGTTCTGGCGAAAACCCGGCGCAACATGGGTTCAAAGTGACTCAGCAGTGGTGTTGGGTAGTCAGGATCGAACGACTTCTGATCCCATTTCTCGCAAAAATCCACGCAGCTTTGATAAAACGGGTGCGCCTTGTAACGCTCGCGCTCATGACGATCACCGCCGTAGTGATGGGCATAGTAGAAGTTCTGGAACAGGCCGTGGTGGTGAACAATCCACGTAACCTCACTGCGCACGTAAGGGCGGATAATCGACGCGGCATACTGCGAGTGGTTGTACGGTGCCAGGCTGTCACCCAGATCGTGAAGCAAAGCGCCAACGATCATGTCCTCATCGGCACCATCTGCTTCGGCTCGCGCAGCGCTTTGCAATGAATGTTGCAATCGATTGACCCGGTAGCCGCTCAGCGTATGGGCTGTCTCTTCCAAGGCATTGAGAATGCGTTCAACAAGGCCTTGGTTATAAGACGTTTCTAGTCGCTCAAGAAAGTGATATTCCTCGGCAGTACCCGCTTTCATTTCAATGAAGTCGACGTGTTCCATAGTCTGTGGCCTTATGTGCGAGAGAGTTGCTTGAGGGTGCTGGCAAAGCGTTCTTCGGGGCCATCCAGATCGATGTAACACCCTTGAAGATGGCGATGGCCTTCACTGGAGTCATATCTGGTGCGGCCATGCAAGATACGGCTGTTGTCGAAGAGTATTAGCTCGCCCGGTTCGAGTCGGAACTGGATCTCGTTGCTGGCCTGAACAAACAGTTCACCAAGCCGTTGTCGAGCCCGATGGAATGCGCGCAATTGCTCGACTGGCAGCAGCGGCAAGCCATCCAGCCGGGGGCTGTAATGCACGCCAAGGGTATGTCCCTGAGCATCGCGATTGATAATCGAGCGCTTGGTAATCAGCTCTGTGCCTTGGTCGACAAAGCGAAAGGACACCGGTGTATTGCACAGCAACTCATAACCCTGCGGGTCCTCGGCGGCAAGGATGCTCACCACATTGACGCTGTCCACCAGTGTCGATAAACCACCTGTGGTCTCGTTAACCAGGCAATGCAGAAGCTGAATGCCGGGCACCGGGTCGCGATAAGGGTTGTCGGTATGCGGGCCAAGATGCACAGAGCGATAGGCCAAGTCGTTACCGTCCGGGCGCGAATACACTTCGAAGTAGCGACCGAAGTTGGTCTCTTTGACGTAACCAAACTTACGCCCGACCTCAAGAATGCTTTCCGGCTCGGTGGGCACATGGTGCAGGACCACGAAGCCATAAGTCAGATAGATCGTCAGTGCATCCAGAAATGCTTGCGGATCATTCATTGCCCGCCAGTCTGCACGCACCCTTGAGCGCTGCAAAGTGCTGTTCCACGCCTGCGGCTGCGGAAAAATCGAGTGGCCAACAATCTCGCCAACCAGCCCGGTAAAGTCATAGAGCGCACGGTGGCCGTCAGTAAATTCAAGCCAGGCCTTTTCATTGTCGACAGCTTCTAAGTGCGCCAGATTGATATGCGGATCAATCCCGTGGGAGTTAAACAGTCGTTGCTGCGTCAATGCATCCAACTGCTGAGGGTCCTGGCTGCGTTCACGTAACCACAGCACCGGGATAGCAAAGTTGCCTTGCCGCGAATTGAAGGTAAGGGTTGCAGCAGCTTCATCGAAGCTGAACGAAATAGTGCTCATGATGATGGCCTGTCAAAATGGACTGGAGGCAAGGTTCAGGTTTTTCAGCGGCTGCGTTGCAGCACGAGGATGCGCGACAACAACTCATCGCGGTCCATGTAACAGCCGCGCAGGTGGCGCATTCCGCTGGCCTGATCAAACGCATTGCGGGCGTGCATCGTCCGGCGGTTGTCAAAGCACCACATCTCACCGGCTGCCAGACGATGGCTGACGATAAATGCCGGGTCACGAGTGAGGGCAAAGAAGCGCCGATAGGCGCGGTAGAACGCCGTCATGTCTCCACTCGATAAATCAAAAGGTGCTCTGAGCCAGTTAGCCAAACGGATCTCACTGATCTCACCACGCGCATCCAGACCAATAATCGGCCCCAGACTTCGGTAGTCACTTTGCGGCGCTTTGTTGCGGAACGACACAGGCACTTGGGTCAGCAGAGTGAAGTCCTCAGGAAACTGCTCACGAATGGTCTGAGCAATGGCAAAACCATCAACAAAGGTGCTCTCACCGCCGGTGGCGTCATTGACCAAACAATGCAAAAACTGCAGGCCAGGCTGCAACTCGCGGGTGGGTAGATCGGTATGCGGCGGCAGTTGCAGTGAGGTGTAGGCGTTGCTGTTCACAGCCTCGACCTTGGTGCGCACCTCAAACAAACTACCGAAATTGCTTTCCCGGATGAAAGAGATTCTGTGCGCCACCTGCTCCAGGATGTCTTCAGAGGTGGGCATACCCGTCATCAGCGCCAAGCCGGTGTCACGAACTGCCAGCAACCATTGCAACAGGCTCTGCTCATTGCTCATTACCGCCTGATAATCGAAGCGTGGAATCGCCAGATCAGTCTTCCACACACGCACCGTGCGCTGCTCATGCAAACGCTCATCACGGCTTGCCTCGTCATAGCTATGGGCGCGCAACCAACCTGCGCCATAGACACTTTCATGGCCATCTTGCCAACGGATGTGCAGATCATCGCCACTGAGTTCTACCGCTTCTGCTTGCAGGTCCTCCGGCACATCGATGATTTCAAACACTTGCTCGCGGGTGCCAGGATGAACGCACAACGGACACGGGCAGTTATCGCGTAGCCACAAGAAGTGATATTCACTGACGCGGTCATCGTCCCACTCGACTTCCACGCTATCGCTGTGCACGCGGGACTTCACCGGGCGATTAAGCACCGGGAAATCGCGCCAGTCGGCAGAGAAGGATTCCAGTACGGCTTGCTGAGTTGCGCTCATAGTGACTCCGTAGTATCGATTTGCGGTTGCAATAGCTGCGGCTGGTGGCCTCAGGCGGACGGCTTCGGTGCAGGCAGGCCAATGCGTCGGCCAATGCTGCCTTGGGTTTCAAGGGATTGATGCGACGCGGCCATAAGTTTCACTGCCGTCGCGACCTCTGGCGCAAAGGGCGTTGCCTTTGGGCCACTCATATCGACGTTGAGCCAGAGTTGCTCGGCGGTTGCCAGGGGTGATTCTTCACCCGGCAAGTGCAGCGAAAAATTCAGGTGCAAGCGCTTGGCGTCATGCGCGATGATCTGCCCGCGCACCTCAACAAGCTGTTCAACCTTGACCTCACGCAGGTAAATAACATGGCTTTCGAGGGTGAACATCGAATGCCCCAACTGCTCACGTCCTGCAGCGCCCAAGCCGACTTGCTCCATCAGTTCATCACCGGCGAAGCTAAATAGCAGCAGGTAAAAGGCGTCGCGCAGATGGCCGTTGTAGTCGGTCCATTGGCTCTCGATCGTGCCGGTCCAGAAAACCGGAGGTAACCTGTTCATCGCGCAGCCCTCAGTCTTGGATGCCATGACGTGCCTTGACCTCGGTGATGGTGTCCTGAATAGACTGCAGGCAATCATCGCGATAACGCTCAAGCGCTGCGATATCACGGCCTGCCAGTTGCTCTTCAGAACCTGTCACCACGCGATCAAGCAGTGTTTCGCTTAGCTCCGGTGCTTGCAGGTAGGTCCAGGGGAGCTTTAACGCTGGGCCGAACTGCTGCATAAAGTGGCGCATACCGGCTTTGCCGCCGGCCAGCGTGAAGGTCATAAACGAGCCCATAAACGCCCAGCGCAAACCACAGCCATAACGCACCGCATCATCTATCTCTGCTGGCGTGGCGACGCCGTCGTTGACCATGTGCAGCGCTTCGCGCCACATCGATTCCATGAGTCGGTCGGCAATAAAGCCCGGTACTTCCTGACGAACATGCAGCGGCCGCATGCCCAGATTGCTGTAAATAATCTGCGCGGTTTGCAACGCCTCGCTGGAGGTGCGCTCGCCCCCCACCAGTTCCACCAGCGGCAGCAGGTAAACCGGATTAAACGGGTGGGCCACCAAGCAGCGCTCAGGGTTAACGGCGTCGCGGTAGAAATCAGTTGGCAGCAGACCTGAGGTTGACGAAGCGATGAGCACATCAGGTCGCGCGGCAGCACTGATTCGCGCATGCAGCTCAATTTTCAGCTCAAGGTTTTCCGGTGCGCTCTCTTGAATCAGGTCGGCTTGGGCGACACACTCTTCAACCGTTGCAACCATGCGAAAACGCTCGACTGATGCGCCCTCCGCCAACCCGGAGCGCTCAAGTGCCGGCCATGCGCTGGCGATTCGTTCGCGCATGATTTGTTCGGCACCGGGGCCGGGGTCCCAGGCAATCACATCCAGCCCGAAGGCCAATGCCCGCGCCGCCCAACCGCTGCCAATAACGCCTCCGCCTACCAGTGCTACTGTGTTGATTTCGCTGTGCATCTCAATCTCCACGAACAGTCAGGCGCTTCCCGGAAACCGGGAAGTCCTAAAACATCAGGTTTTGTAGCGCCTCAGAAACGTCTAACGCAGTCGTTTCCGAGGGCCCCTAATTCAGGCGGTCAGATCAGACCATGTTCAAGGTTTTGCGCGCTTGAGCCGGCGTCTGCGGCGATGCGCCCATACGGGCCATCAGTTCAATAACGCGCTCAACCAGTTGGCCGTTACTGGCGTAGACGCCCTTGTCCAACCAGATATTGTCCTCCAGGCCGACCCGCACGTGACCGCCCAGCAACATGGCTTGCGCAGCCATTGGCATCTGCATGCGGCCGATGCCAAATGCTGACCATTGATGACCGCTCGGTAAGTTGTCGACCATGGCTTTCATCGTTGCGGTATCGGCAGGTGCGCCCCACGGAATGCCAAGGCAAAGCTGATACATCGGGTCTTTGATCAGGCCTTCTTTGAGCATCTGGTTAGCAAACTGCAGATTGCCGGTGTCGAAAATTTCCAGCTCAACCTTAACCCCAAGCTCGGTGATGCGCTTTGCACCAGCACGTAGCTGTGGAGGGGTGGCCACGTAAATGGTGTCGCCATCACCAAAGTTCAGCGTGCCGCAGTCCAGCGTACAAATATCAGGACGCAACTCCTCGACGTGTACCAAACGCTCCAACGGGCCGACCAGGTCAGTGCTTGGGCCGAATGTCATAGGCTGCTCGCCTGGGCCGATCTGCAAATCACCGCCCATGCCAGCGGTGAGATTGACGATCACATCGACATTGCTGCTGCGGATGTGCTCCATCAGCTCGCGATACAAGGCGGGATCACGGCTTGGGTTGCCGGTCTCAGGATCACGCACATGGCAATGCACGATAGTCGCACCAGCATTCGCCGCTTCAATTGCAGCATCGGCGATCTGTCTTGGCGTTACGGGGATTGCCGGGTGTTTGCCCACGGTGTCGCCAGCGCCGGTTACTGCACAGGTTACGATTACATCACGATTCATATCTGGTCTCCCAAGGTTGCTATTGGCGCGTGGTTCATGGAGCAGGGTTCTCACCGCTAAAGGAATGAGTACCGGCCAACCAGCTTTTAATGAGTTCAGGGTTTTCATCAATGAAGTCTTGGGCAACGTCCATTGGCTTGGCGTGACCAAGTAGCTTGACCATCATTTTGGCTTCCTGCTCGGCCGTGAAGTGGATATTGCCTAGCAAGCGGTAAGCGTTCGGGCACTCCTCGGCATAGCCCGCACGGGCAACGTTCCACACCGTTGCCTTACCTTCTTCCGGCCCCATCAGACCATCGCTGCCGGTGAGGTAAGTGAGGTCCATGCTGATGTTCATCGGATGGGGCTTCCAGCCAATAAATACGATGCCATCCTTGCGTTGATTGGCCCGCTTAACCGCAGCCAACATACCGGCTTCGCTGGACTCAATAAGCTTGAAATCCTTCAGCCCGAAACGGTCATCCTTAATAGCCTGTTGCAGCCGTTTATTGATGTTGGTGCCCGGATCGATTCCGTAGATACGACCGTCCAACTCTTCTTCAAAACGCGAAATATCAGCAAAGGTCTTCAAACCTTTTTCTGCCAGCCACGTTGGGACAACAAGGGTCATTTGCCCATCAGCCATGTTCGGCTCGGGCAATATCTCAACAGCACCTTCATCTACGAACGGGCCAATAATGGCGTTTGAAGATGGGCTCCAGTGGCCCAAAAACACATCGACCTGCTTGTTACGCATGCCGGAATAGATCATTTGCTGCGCGGCGATGGTCTCTTTGGTGCTGTAACCTAATCGTTCGAACAGGGTCCGAGCCACTGCCGTTGTGGCAATAACATCAGTCCAACTCATCAAACCAAAACGCACGTTTTTACACTGAGCTGGCTCTGCGGCTTGAACACTGGTGCTTGCCAGTTGCAACACGAGGCAACCGACCAAGCATTTAAAGGGTGTGGTTTTAATCAAGCGAATACTCCAGCAAGGCATGTCGGGACAGGCGATTCGCAATCAGTCTGCCGATGCGATCCAGCCCTTCCCGCACTTGGTATCAGGCCCGCTCCAGATTGAGCGAAAGCCAGGCCACTCTGCAGGTGACGGCGCTAGAGTACGGAGGCTGGTGAGTTATAAACCGTAAATTTGCGACAACAATTCCGACAAATACGACATCGCTTCTGTAACAATGCCCAACAGGCAGCCTTCGGAGTGTGTGCATGAGCCAACTGTTCAACTTTCTGCTGATCCCCGGTTTTTCCATGATGGATTTCTCCGCGGCAGCGGAGCCATTGCGCTCGGCCAACAGAATGGGCGGCGACTTGTACCGCTGGCGCACACTTAGCCAAGACGGCCAGCCCGTGCCCGCCAGCAACGGGATGTCGATTGCGGTTGATGCTTCACTGGTAGACCTGCACAAGGATGAGATGCTGTTTGTGGTCGCCGCGTACGAACCACTCGCGAGCATCAAACCCGAACTTGCTCCCTGGCTAAAACGTCAGGACAGGGCTGGCGTTACCTTGGGCGGTATCGACACCGGCACCTTCGTTCTTGCTCAAGCTGGATTGATGCGTGGCTATCGCATGACCGTGCATTGGGAAGCCATCGACTCACTGATCGAGAGCTACCCAGACCTTGATGTACGCCACGAACTGTTCGAAATCGACAGACGCCGCATCACCTCCGCGGGGGGTACATCATCCATGGATTTGATGCTTGAGTTAATCGCCCAGGGTCACGGCAGGGCACTTGCCCAGCGGGTTTCCGAGCAATTCATTCATGCCAGAATCCGCCCACGCAGCGACTCACAGCGCGATGCAGTCATGCAGCGCTACACCGTCGAAAATCCAAAACTTCAGGCGGTGATAGAACGCATCGAGCTGAGTATCGACAAGGCTATTGATGTGCAAGAACTGGCTCACGGCGTTGGCATTACGCGCCGCCAGCTTGAACGTTTATTCCGCACCTACCTCGATCAGTCCCCCGGCGCTTTTCGCCAGCGCTTACGCCTCGATAAGGCCCGGCATCTCCTGCAGCAAAGTGAATTAAGCATCCTGCAAATCAGCATCGCTTGCGGCTTCGAGTCGCCCTCGTATTTTGGCCGCTGCTACCGTGAACACTTCAAGCGCACGCCCCGGCAAGACCGCGCCGTGCTCACGGGGCACGTCGATCCGAATTGACAAACTTCGTCCTCGTCGGCAAGGTTTTGCGCAAAGAGCCCCAATCACGCTGGCTTTAATCCGTCAGATAAAGGCCATTTACCAGCGACTTCTGCCCTCCTTGGCCAATCGCTTTTATTAGCGCTCAGGCCTTAGGAATAGGCGTAACTGCCCCTCTCAATCTCAGGAGTCCAAGATGAATATCCCTGCAAATATCCCTGCAAATATCCCCGATCAAGAGTGGCACGTTCGCTGTGAACTGGCGGCGTTGTACCGGATGATTGCGCACTTTCGCATGACGGACTTGATCGACACGCACATCAGCTTGCGGGTGCCCGGCCCTGAGCATCATTTCCTGATTAACCGCTATGGCGTACTCTTCCAGCACATGCGCGCCAGCGACCTCGTAAAGATCGATCATGAAGGCAAAGTCGTCGATAGTGCTTACAAAAACCATGAAGTGAACGAAGCGGGCTTTGTCATTCATTCGGCGATCCACATGGCCCGAGAAGACATGAACTGCGTGATCCATACCCATACCGCAGCAGGTATCGCAGTTTCCGCGCAAGACCATGGCCTACTGCCGATCTCGCAACACGCCCTGAAGTTTTACGGGAAACTGGCGTACCACGACTATGAAGGTGTTGCGCTCTGCCTGGATGAACGTCAACGCCTGATTAATGACCTCGGCACCCACCGCGCCATGATTCTGCGTAACCACGGCCTGCTGGCCGGTGGACGTAACGTCGCCGAAGCCTTTCACGAAATCCACTTTCTGGAGCGCGCTTGCCAAGCACAGACGCAAGCATTGGCGGGAGGCAGCAAACTTCGCTATCCGTCAGCAGAGGTGTGCAAATTGACCGCTAGCCAATTCACCGACGATGACGAAGGCATGCGCATCATTCAAATGGCATGGACAGCCGCCCTGCGCCTGATCGAAGACCAGCGCGAAGATTACTGCTCATAATTTAATTTACTGGCGCTCGCCCTTGGGGACAGCCTTAACGGCTCCCCCCCCTTGGTCATGTTGTTTTGTACGTCCGGCACGTTACAAGTGTGTAAAAACACAGGCACTCATATATTAACCGCGCCAGGGATAATCAACGTATTAACACGCAACCGAAAAAGTCCTGACAAAACTTCAAACTGGAACAAAGTTAATTATTCAATAACAGGTGAGGCACTATTGTAACAAGCGTTTTAAGGGGGCTGAAGCAACAGGACAGGTGATCTTTTGGAGCGGACATTAAAACCGGTCATCCTTACCGGCCTGCAATCTAAAGTATGATTAAAAACACACAACCTAGCCGAAGGTTAGCGCGGCTACCTTCCTTTAACTAAAAAGCCCATGTTAATATTAAAGGGCGATCCGTTTGGACTCCAAAGCCTAGGGTGTGAGACAGCTGAACTCTATGAAACACAAATCAATTTTTACCAATACTGATAATGAAACGACTGGCGAACTAGCATTTAGAAGTGTTCGCTCAGATATTATCCGCGGCCACCTTAGCCCAGGGCAAAAATTGCGTCTCGACCAGCTAAAATCTCAATACGGCGTGGCAATTTCCACATTACGCGAGATTTTGAGTCGACTGACTGCCGAGGGATTTGTTGTTGCAGAAGGTCAACGGGGCTTTGAAGTTGCCAAGGTTTCTATATCCGGATTGCAAGACATCGCCGCGTTAAGGCTGCTACTAGAAATCCAAGCGCTTCGACAATCCATCGCGACCGGCGATCTTCACTGGGAAGCCCGCGTGGTCTCCTCTCACTACATGCTTCAATCCATCGAGTCCAGACTCGTGGAAGGCGACCTTAGCCATGTCGAACAGTGGGTTCAACATGACTGGGAATTTCACCATGCAACTATCTCTGCCTGTAACTCTCCGGCCATGATGGCAGCGCACTCGAACGCATTCGATCACTATATCCGCTACCACATGCTAGCCCTGTCGTTTCGCGGTGAAGCTGCCGCCAAAGAACATGCTCAGTTGAAAGAGTTGGTGCTTTCCCGTCAAACGGAAGAAGCCATCACCCTCCTCACCAGCCATGTACAAAGCGGCTTGGATCACGTGCTTTCCACCGGCAAGATCCCCGACTGAGACTATTTGCGCTCTTGTTCAATCAAGCTGCGCAATGCCTGCACCGCCACGGGATAGCCCAGCGCACCCAACCCGGCGATAACCGATGTAACGACGCCCGACATGAACGACTTGTGGTACATCGGTTCGCGTTTGTGGATATTGGAAATATGCAGTTCAATACTGGGCCGCGGGAACATTTTGAGTGAATCCATAACAGCCATTGATGTAAAGGTGTAAGCCGCCGGATTAATAATCAGGCCAGCAGCACAATCAGTGGCTTCATGCACCCAGTCAATAAGTTGAGTTTCAGAGTTGGTTTGACGAAACTCAATAGTGTAATCACCGGCCACTTCATTACACATCTTTTCGATATCCGCCAGCGTTGTATAGCCGTAAATCTCCGGCTCTCGTTTGCCTAGGCGATTAAGATTTGGCCCATTAAGAACATAAATAACGTTTGACATAATTTAACCTTTATATCCGAATTTTTCAGGCAGCCAAAGCACAGTCTCAGGCACCAGGATAAACAGCAACAGTGCCATGAGCAGCGCGACCAAGAAGGGAAAAACTTCAATCACGATTTCTTTTAACGGGCGCTTTGCAATAGTGGTCATTACAAACAGTAATAATCCATACGGCGGGGTGATCAAGCCGATCATAATGTTAATGACGCACACCACCCCAAAGTGCACCAAGTCAACACCCAAACTTTGCGCCGCTGGGATAAACACCGGGATAATAACCAGCAGAATCGTAGTGCCTTCGAGCAAACAGCCCACCACTAACAGCACAGCTGAAACCATCAGCAAAAAGCCCAGCGGTGGCAGATCAAACCCGGCCAGCCACAAGCTAAGTGCCGAAGGCAAATCTTCAATGGTCACCACATAGTTGAAGACCAGCGCCCCAGCAATGAGCATTCCTATAGAAGCTGTGGTTCGTGCACTGGACAGCACCGAATCATAGAAAGCGCGAAAGCTCACACTGCGATATAGCAGCACCGAAATCACTAGGGCATAAAGCGCAGCGACTGCAGCAGCTTCCGTGGGTGTAGTGGCGCCGCCATAAATCCCACCGAGCAGCACAACGGGCATTAGCAGGGCCGGTAATGCCTGCCAAGTAACTCTCGGAAGCTCCTTAAGCGGTACCGGATCCTCTAAGGGAAAATTACGCCGCCGAGCAGAGAGCACAATGTAGATCGCCAGAAACAGGCCCATTACTAAGCCCGGAATAACCCCACCTAAAAACAGATAGCCAATCGACGTATCCGAGACCAATGAGTAGACAACCATGGGAATCGAAGGCGGAATGATGGGACCAATCACCGCCGATGCGGCACTTAATGCGGCTGCGAAGGAGGCCGGGTATTTATTATTCTCGGTCATCATCCGCTGCATCATCTTGCCGGTGCCCGCGGCATCAGCGAGGGCTGAACCGGACATGCCTGCAAACACGATACTTTGTACGACGTTCACCAAGGCCAGACCACCTGGAAAGCGGCCAACAATAGCGTTGCAAAAGCTCAGCAACCGAAGGGTCATGTTCCCCGAGTTCATCAGCTCAGCAGCCAAGATAAACAACGGAACGGCAAGCAAGATGTAACTTGAAAACATGCCGTTGAGTAACTGTTCTGCGGCGGTCCCCATGTCCAGCCCGGAAACCATTAGATACAGGATCGACGAGGCAATCATGGCATGCCCGATCGGCAGCCCAAGCAAGCTCAGAAATACAATGGATAATATACACAGCGTGAAAGGCTCAACGCCCATTACGACACTCCTACTTATTATTATTCAATTTCGTTTGGCGCACTGAGTCCGCGTACGCTGCGCCCACGAATCGCCGCATAGAAAATCCAAACGTAACGCGCGATAACGGCAACCGAAAAGATGATGTAGATGAAATAGAGGCCGTCGTAGCGAATGCCCAAGTAAGAGCTTTTTTGGACTTTCATGAACATGACGTAGTCCCACGCCGCCGGCAGCGACATGCCATATATCACGATCAAGGCCAGTGCGGAGATAGCCGTCATTACAAGACGGGTACGCTTACCGGCCATGCCATAGACAATGTCAAACCGGATCTCTTCTTCTTCACGCAGGACAAAGGCGGCACCCCAGAGCACAACCCATAACCACATGATGATGGTTATTTCTGAAGCGCTTCCGATCGGGAAGTTGAACACGTAGCGAAATACCACCTGAACAATAAAGGCGAAGAACATGATAGCCAGCATTAACGCGGCAATATTTTCCGCACGCCGATGCAACCAACCGCCGGCTTTTTTTATGTTAATCATGCAAACTCCTGTTAAGGCGCAGCCAATTGCAGGCTGCGTCTTAAACGCACAAATCAGACTGTTAGAAGCAGTTACATTGCTCCTATTTTCTCAACCATGCCTTTAGGCCAGTCTTTAGAGAAGTCTGAGTCTTGATACAGCTTTTGTGCATAGGCGCGGAATGCATCGACATCAGGTTTGTAGACCTTAATGCCTTGCTCTTTGAAGAACGCCACTAACTTATCTTCCTCGGCCAAGTGCTGCGCTTGACTCCAATCGATCGCGTCAGTGGCGGCCTGCTGGAACTTCTCCTGCTGCTCAGGCGACATGTCGTCCCACACGCGCTTGCTGACGACCAGCAAATCGTAGCCGACCAGGTGCGATGTCAGAACGATCTGATCCATCACCTCATAGAACTTCATGTTCTTCACATTGGGCAGCGGATTATCTTGGCCATCAATCGCACCGGTTTGCAGACCGGTATACACCTCGGCATAAGCCATTGGCGTCGGGTTCGCGCCCAATGATTTACCCAAGAACTGCCAGGCGTCGCCACCCGCCATCCGCAGCTTGATATTCTTCATGTCTGCTGGCGTTTCGATCTTGTCTTTAGTTCGCAGCCCCACTTGGCGCGTGCCGAAGTAGGTAGGCCCAAGAATATGAATGCCTAATTTATCCTCAGCTAACTTCTTCATTTGCTTGCCGTCTTCGCTGTCGAAGAAGGTGCGCATGTGGGCAGCGTCGCGGAATAAATAAGCCGAGCTCAGGATGGAAAACTCAGGGATTTGGGTGGCGATATCTTGAGGCGCGACATTGCCCATCTCAAGATTGCCACGCTGGATAGCCATGATCTCTGTGGTTTGCTTAAAGAGATTGCCGCCGTAGTACAGCTTAAGCGTGAAGTCATCCTCCACGGACTTAGCGAATTTGCGCATCATGTCAGCGCGGATATCTTGTTCCGAGAAAACAGCAGAAAACTTTAAGACTTTCTTGGCTTCTTGAGCATGAGCCGTGCCCCAGGTAATCAAGGCGATGCTCGCGGTGACCAAGGCTAGTGTTTTGCTTTTGGAGAGGCATTTCCTCTGGAAGGAAAAGAATTCAGACATGGTATGGCTCCTATTATTTTTATATCGGATGAAGCAATTAATACCCTACGATTTCGAGAATATACGGTTTTAACTGGGTGCGCAAATGCCCCCATTTAAGCGAGCAGCCCCCTCATAGACGCAAAAGCTCGAGCAGGCACGCTTAGCAACGAGATGATGCTGTTGTGGGTTGATTGGCTTACGCAAAGCGTCTAAATCCAAAAATTATCTGGCTTCTTTGCATTGTCCAAACGCAGTTGCTGGGCTCCTTTAGCCAAGCGCTGTGATCTGACCTGCGTCAAACCCTGCTTGCATAACGGTCCGAGGTGGCCAATCCATCAGCGCGCAGGATGCGGGCGAAAGACAGTTGAGGAGCGTCCATGCAACGAGTGAGGCTAGATATTCACGCTCCCCTTGGATTACCTGTATGAGCTGACAAGCCCACACCATCAGGCAGTTATTTTTGCTTGGCATCTGTGCACGTCAGATTCTCCCCGAAGGGACTGCTCGTTGGCCGTGCCAACAACCGACGCCGAATAGACGTCGGTCATGTGTAAGGGCAAAAAGTGCTCCGTCAGGCGATGCGGAATTTCCCGGTACGTTCGCTGAGCGCTTCAACTTGGGCTTGAAGCCCTTGAGTATGGGTATCCAATGTTTGGCGCAAGGTCCGGGTCTCGCCGGTATGTGTATTGATGTCTTCCATCTTCAAAGCGATGTCGCCGGTGGTAGCTGAAATCTGTTCCACAGCCACCACAACTTGGCTCATCTCTGCGGTCAGGGTTTCAACCGAATGGGTAATCTGGTTAATCGCAGTAGCGACTTCGCCTGCATCGTTTTCGCTCTGCTTGGCAAGTGACAAACCACTGCCGATCAGCTCGTCCATTTTTTGCGTCTGCCGTTGTAGCTCGCCGACGATCGCGCCGATGTCAGTTGTGGCGGCGACCGTGCGCTGCGCAAGTGAGCGTACCTCATCGGCAACCACTGAGAAGCCTCGCCCCGCCTCGCCTGCCCGGGCGGCTTCAATCGCAGCGTTTAGGGCAAGCAGATTGGTTTGATCCGCCAGACCGTTGATCACACCGATGATGCTATTGACCTGCTGGCCGCTATGGGTCAGGGAGGCAACCTGCTCATGGGTGGATCGGATCAGGCCCGATAAGCAGCGTATGTTGTCGACGCTATTGCTTATGATCTGGCTACCGACTTGGGCGGAGTTACAGGCCGCCTGTGATGCACTGCCGACATCATTGGTTCGCCGTGCGATCTCGTTGACTGTGGCGGAAATTTGCTGTGAAGCCGAGGCGGCTTGCTCAGTCTGCTGCTCAACCTGCTCACTGTTAACCTCTAGACGGTTCATGGAGTCCTTGAGGTAGGCGTATAAACGCTCCAGCTCACGGTTGCCATCGGCCACCTGTCGAATCAGACCTCCGACACGCTGGATCATGTGGTTAGTCGCAATACCCAGCTGGTTGAACTCATCTTTGCGGTTATCACCAATAACCAGTTGGCCAGTCAAGTCGCCAGCAGCCACACGAGCGAGCAACTCGGTGACGCGGTTCAATTGGCCGAACAAAGCGCGAGAAGCACGTCCAAGACTAATTAACAGAAAGATCGAACCACCAACGAACGTCAACCCCAAGATGACCACCGCTGATTGGCGAGCCTGTTCCACCTCCCGGCCAGTGCTCGCGACAATGCCATCAGTGAGCGCAGAATCGAGCTCATCCACAGTCGTTTCAATGCTCAGGGCCTGGGCCTTCATCTGCTCCTGCACTTCACGGATCTGACCGATCAAGGCATCCGCCTGGCCAAAGGCTTGCTCATATTCACCCGCGCTCTGGCCAATCTTGCTGTCTTGCCAGTCGAGTTCTGTGATTTGTTTTTGCATGGCGGCAATTGCTTCACGCGCCTTTATGGCGTAGGCGGGATCAAATGACGATAAGTAATCGCGCTGCTGAGCAAGAGCAGTCGCTATGAATGTTTTGATCAGGCCGATGTTAATTTGCTCCAATTCGGCAGCAGCGCTGGCCAGTACTTGACGCACATTTTCCGTGGCGCGCAGACCAAGACTTTGATTGAGTTGCAGCCACTGGCGCTGCATAGCCAAGTCACTGTCGAGCAGTGCAGCTATCTGTTCCGCTTGCTTGACGGTGGCTTCGTCATCTAACTGGTGAGAGGCTGTAACAAACGCCTCAGCACTGACCTCCAGACCGTTCAGCTGCTCTCCAAAGCGCTCGACGGAATCCGGGGCAAGCTGACTACGTAAGTTGCGCATGCGCAGCCAGTCATTGAGCAGCTGCGTCGATTTTGCCTGAAAATCAGTAGCCATTTGCTGAGCATGGAATGCCCCAGAAAGGCGCTCGTTGACCCACAGCGCAGAAGCCGCCATCACGGCCAGGCCGAACAAACAGATGGCGATCAGGCAACGAAATTTCTGCCTCCATGAAAGTTGAAGGGGCATAAAAGTCTCCGCTTTATTGTAATTAGTATGACAACGTACAACTACATCGGCCGTGCGACGTCATTCTTAAGCGCCCCAAATAACAATAAATTCTCGACAGCGACTTACCAGGCCAGCTGCGACTGCAACTCGGTCAGAATCCGGAATTGTCAGCCGTTTGCGCCTTAAGGTCGTCCGCGCAGGGTGATTGGAGCGTGCAGATGGAGGAAAACTTCGGTTATCCGCGATCTCGATAAAAAACACGAATAACTTAAACGTTCGCGGTCTCCTACAAGCCCCATGGCCGGGAATCCAGCCACTGCATCGAACTTGCTGATCGACAATATTGAAAGTTTTACCAAAGCAACGGTGATGCTCGATCAGATTTGATATTACTTACCGTCGCTACCCCTCCAGGAACGTTTAGGCAATTCGCACCACTAAAGTATAGTTGGCGGTTATATCCGCCGATATGGAGCGAAAGGAGCGTGCAAATGGAGTGGTTGTCGTTGGTATTGTCGTTAAGTGCGCTGATAGTCGTGCTGCTGTATATCGGTGTTGCAAGCCCTGCTGCAAAGAAGAAGCGGGTTAAACGGCTTCTCGAACGTCTGCCCGAACATGAGCGGGGTAAAGCGCATTTCAAGCGTCGTTATCCGCGCTATGAATACGGCACTGGCAGTTATGGTATGCCTGATGTTAAGGATTTCCACGAAGGCACGACCCTTAAAATCGGCGCCTACTGCTCTATCGCTAATGGGGTTCGGATCATTCTTGGTGGGCTGCACCGTACTGACTGGGTCACCACTTACCCCTTCCCAGCAAAGTTTGAGCAAGCGAGTCACATCAAAGGCTATGGCGGATCGCGGGGTGATGTGATTATTGGCAGCGATGTTTGGCTTTGTACCAACAGCGTAATTTTATCAGGCGTTACCATTGGCCATGGCGCTGTGGTGGCTGCCGGGTCAATGGTTAACCGGGATGTGGCGCCGTACTCGGTTGTCGCGGGAAACCCGGCCCGAGTCATAAGCTGGCGTTTTGATGAGCCAACCCGCGAGGCCCTGCTGGCGACCCAATGGTGGACCTGGTCCCATGAAGAAATAGCCAGCGCGGTCGAGCGCCTGTGCTCCGAAGATATCGCGGCTTTCCTTGAATACGCTCAAAATCGTCAGCAAAAGACGTAGAGAAAATAAGGGTGCAGTGAGTGCTAGCCCTTACACCTGTAGTTCCACACATAACAGTTGCCTTGCGTAAATCCACTTCAGTGAAATGTTGTCTTTCGCGGCCTGATCGAAGACCAGCTCGAAGATTAGTACTCATAACGCAGCTAGAGATGGGCCTGAGTGGGTTGGCCGCGAAGTAAACCACTCAGGGTCCAGAGCTGGGTCTTGCGCCGTTTAGGGTAAAACTTGGTCTGGCTTATTTTTCATCGGACTCTATAAATACACGCCACCTGAGTGGCGGTGATTTATATCGCGAGTTTGAGGCGACTCAAAAGTGCGCTCTGACCATCAACATCGCGACACTTTGGTCGGTCCCGCCAAGGACTTCTGAGCCCACATAGCCGTCATTGTCGATCGCGTATTTGTTTTTCCAATAGTCGTATTCGATGCCCACATAGACTTTCTTGCCGAAACCAAAGGCTTTGGCCACGTCATATTTGATTTGTGGGTTGAAGTGGAAATTGGCGTGGTAGCTTTTATCGTTGTCTGGCACCCAGTCGATGTAGCCATCAATCACCAAGTCAGAGTTGCCAACGGGGATGGTGTAACTCCACGCCGGGGTGATCTGCCATACACCGCTTCCGTCGCGCTTGCCATCTGACTCACGGTAGTAAGTATTGAGTTGAAAATAATTAAAACCGGGAATGTTCAGGTCAAACCCAGGGCCGATCAGGTACGATTCCTTGTCGCCTTCACCGAATTCATAAGTAGTCGCTATGAGTACATCTTTAATTGGGCCAAAAGACAGATCCGTTCCGCTGATCTTGCCCAGCGATAAGCGGGGCGATAACTCGCCGTAGAAACTGTGGCCGTCATCATTACCATTGGTGGCATTTGTGTTGTATTTGATGCCGTCGACAAATAGGTACAGGTCACCAAAACTCCAGCCGCTGGCGTGGGAAAACGTGATGATCTGCTGGTTCTCTGGATCGACCTTGAAGTTATTGCCGTACTCGTAGGTCAGGCTGTTGTCTTGCCACTGCAACAGATCGCCAGCAAGTGACTGGCCAGCAGCCAAAAGGCCGTTTGCCAGTAATAACGAGGTCATGGTGCGTTTCATATCAGTGCTCCCAAATGGTCAGTTTTTAGTTATTAAGTTTTCGTGTTGCGCCGTTTTTTCTTGTGCCTGTCTTAAATGACGCGCACGAAATGACCGTTGCGCTGGAACTTGGTCAGATCCAGCACTGTGCAAATGTCCTTATGTGAGGCTTCTTGCCGGTTTCGGCGTGGTCAGCTAAATGGGCTCTACTGTCAGCTTGGGGTCAGCGATTGACAGTGAGCTCTGCGTGATTAGCTGATACTCCAAGGGAAGAGGCGTTTATGTAGCCAAACCACGATCCCATACAGACAGAGGCTGCTGCAGACCAGAATGATCAACGAAGCAAAAGCCATCGGCACTTTGAATGATGAGGTGCTGAACAGAATCAGGTAGCCAAGCCCTTTTTCCGCCGCGACAAACTCTGCAACCACCGCACCAATAATCGACAAGGTGATAGCCACTTTCAGGGCGCTAAAAATGTAAGGAATCGCATAGGGCATTCGGATCTGCCAAAACTCACGTGCACGGCTGGCGCGGAGTGAGCGTGAAAGTTCGATCATTTCCTGCGGCACCGAATTGAGGCCAGCGGCGGTGGAAATCACGATGGGGAAGAAGGCAATCAGCATGGTGATGACCACACGTGGAACCATGCCTGCACCAAGCGAAACAACGATAATCGGCGCAATGGCAACAATGGGCGTTGACTGAATTACGACCAACCAAGGCATTAGCAAGCGCGACAATAATCGCGAGCTGACAATGGCTGTGGCCAGAGGTAAGGCGATTGCGATTGCCACTGCAAAACCGGTCAGGGCGACGCCCAGTGTTGCCACAATATGCTCTAACCAGCGCCCCGCTGGCAGGCTGCCTAGAGAACCAACAATGGCTGAAGGCGAAGGCAGGATGAATTCCGGCACTTTAAACAAGCGGCAAGCCCCTTCCCAGATCAGTACAACAATGAAGAAGGCGAACACGGATATGTATCGTTCCAGTAAGTTTCTCATTGGTTACTCCGGACGACGGGTGAATACTTTCACCCGGATCTCATTGGCCAACTGGGTGAAAACCGGGTCGGACAGGGTTTCTAGTGTGCGTGGCCGAGCCAGTGGCACATCGATTACTTCACTAACACGGCCTGGCCGGGCGCTCATCACTACGATCCGGTCAGAAAGCAGCAGAGCCTCTTGAATCGAGTGGGTCACAAACAGCACGGTTTTAGGCTTCTCATTCCAGATACGCAGCAATTCAAAGCTCATCTCATCACGGGTCAAGGCATCGAGCGCGGAAAAAGGCTCGTCCATCAACAAGATATCTGGATCGTGCAGCAGAGAGCGGGCGATGGACACTCGCTGTTGCATGCCGCCAGACAGCTCATTGGGTCGTTTGTCGGCGAACTCGGTGAGGCCAATCATGTCGAGCAAAACCTCTGCTCGGGCGCGATCGCCAGCATCTACTCGACCGTATTTGTGTTTCATGGGAAAGCAGATGTTTTCGCGAACAGAAAGCCAGGGCAGCAGCGTTGGCCGTTGGAACACGATACCCAATTCATCTCGCGGCTCGTTGACTTCCAGATCATAGATCGAGACCTTCCCAGCGGTAGGCCGGAGCAGGCCAGCGATTAGCCTCAGGATGGTCGATTTGCCGCAGCCCGACGGCCCGATGAAGGAGACGAACTCGTTCTTGCGCAGATCCAGGTTGACGTTATCCAAGGCGGTGACCAAAGCACCATCGCTGGAGGTGAACGTCTGTCCGACGCCCTTGAGCTCGATTACAGGCTGCATGCTCGACTCCTTATTGTTTGATGAAACGACGGTCGACCAATGCTTCTGGGTCAACTTTGTTCATCGGGTAATTCATCGACTTGGCCACCCATTCCCAAGTCTTTTGCAGCAAGGCTGGTTCAAACTGACCGAGACCATCTTTCTGGCTGATTGAGTTGTCGATCAGGTTTTCAGTTGCACGCCAATCGGCTTCAAGCATGTCGCCATCGGCTTCCGGCACTAAAGCTTTCTGGTCAGCTGCAGCTTTGCCTGGATGCTGCAAGGAAAACTCAAGTGCTTTTTTTGAAGCGCGAACAAAGCGTGCGACTACGTCTGGCTTTTCGTCGATCAGCTTTTGCGAGGCAAACAGACTCCAGCCGTAACCATCCAAACCAAACTCAGCCCAAGGCAAAACCACAGTTTGCTTGCCAGCTTTTTTGAGTAACGCCTTCACGTGAGGCGTATTGGTAGTCCAGATGACCACGCCATCAACGCGACCTTGCGCCATCATCGGGACCAAGGCTGTGGGATCAGCCTTGATCTGCTTGACTGACGCCGGATCAACGCCGTTGGTTTCAAGCATCAAGGGCAACAGAGTGGTAGAGGTCGAGAACGTGGGTACACCAAGCGTTTTGCCTTGCAGGCTTTTAAAGTCGCTTACGCCGCTGCCTTCGTAAGTAAAAATCGCATCTGGCTGCTTGGTGTAGATACTCATTACAGCTTTAACTGGGATGCCACCTTCGGCTTGCGCCATCATCAAAGAGCCAATACCGCCTGAGCCTACATCGGCCGCGCCAGAGCCAATTTTGGTTAAGGCGTCAGTGGTGCCCCGTCCACCGAGAACTTTGACCTCAAGATTTTCTTCGGCATAGAAGCCTTGGTTAATACCTGCAAAGATAAATGCTTTATCGCCGCCAGTAGGCAACCAGCCGAGCTGAAAGGTAAGTTGATCCATCGCATGTGCGCTGATGCTGGCACAGCCCAAGGCAACGCAAACGGCAAGGTCGCGAACTTTCATAATTAAGCTCCGGTAATTCTCAGATTTATAGGTTCAGTAAGCGTTGCAGTTTGCTATTAAGGGCATCGGTTAAGGCTTGAGGTTGGGCCAGTTGCGGCACGTGGCCGCAATCAAGGCTGATGACATGCGCTCCAGGACTAAGCTGCTGCATCCGGCGTTGTACATAGATATCGATAGAGCGGTCTGCTGTTGCTTCGATGTAGATGCGTGGCACCCGGCCGTAGCGTTCATCACTTAGCTGGGGCGGCATATTGCGCCCGCTTGCAGGTTGTGGACGCAACAAGCTGGCAGCTGTTGCTGCAGCATCCGTTGAGCAGTCATGGAGAAAGATGTGCAAAGCGGCACTGACCGGAACGCTGCTAGATTGATCAAGGTCACTGGATTCGAGGTAACGGTTGATACCAGCGAAGTCGAGATCGGGCCGTTCTTCACTGCATAGTTTCACTACATCGACGAAGCTCATTCCATTCGGCAGCATCATGCCTGCGAGATAAACCAGTGCCCTGATGCGCTCGGGAATCAATTCGGCGACTTGTGACGCAATCACACCACCGCCGCTATGCCCCAGAAGCACCACCGACTCGCCAATGTTTTCGATCACAGTAACGAGGTGTTCACAGTAGCTTTCGGGGCTGGCAACAGCTTGGGCGTTTTCACCCCAGCCATTGCCAGGTAACTCGACGCTGTGTACGGTCCAGCCGCTATCTTGCAGAAAAGGGCGCCAGGCAGAGAACGCCCAACTGCCCTGCCAAGCACCATGAATCAGCACGATATGCTTGCTCATGCACGGTCTCCATAGGTGCTCAGATAGCGCTCCATAAAATGTTTTTCGATGGTGATTGGTGGATACTTCGCTGTCCCGTCGGCGCTCAGACAAGTTGCTAGGCACTCGACCACGGTGTCCATATTGCCGGTGAAGAAAAACGGCACCGAATAACGTTCGCGCCCGGACCGATTGATCACACGGTGTACGTTCGAGTGATAGCGCTCGTTAGTCCAACGGCTGATCATGTCCCCCAGATTGACGACATAACTGCCTTCAACGGGTGGTGCGTCAATCCACTCGTCACTGTCGATAGCTTTAACTTGCAGACCGCCAGTGGTGTCCTGCAGCAAAAGAGTCAGGGCACCAAAATCGGTATGCGCGCCGCAGCCTTTTTCACCGGGCAGCGGATGAGGTGGTTGTGGAGGATAATGAAGCATGCGCAGGGTTGCACTGGCATCCATCATCAGCGGATCGAAGTGGTCTTCGGCCAAGTCCAGCGACAATGCTAGCCCTCTCATCAGCAAGGCACTGACTTCAAATGCCGCCGCGAAATAGGCCTCCATCACCGCTTTAAACTCCGGTACACCTTGAGGCCACTGATTGGGGCCTTGATTAAATCGGCCCGCGAGTACTCGCGGATTGTCTTCATCCAGATGCACGCCGATGTAAAAACCTTCTTTTAGGTCTGGCGGGCTGTCTGCTTCCAGGGTTTGTGCGCGCAGCGGTTCATAACCACGGTTACAGGGAGACAGCGTCTTACTCACGGCCAGTTTGTTGCTGCTGGGCAGAGCGAAAAACTGCTCAGACTGTTCCTGTACGGCACGGATCAACTGCGGATCGATTCCGTGGTTGGTGATGTAGAAAAATCCGCAGCGCTGACACGCTTCACGCAACTCATCAGCGACCTTCATTCGGTCGCTGAGCAGGTTCGAACGTAAGCCGCTGATATCGATCAGGGGCAGGTTGAAGGACGCAGAAGTGGCAGACATGAGCATCTCGTTCTGGATGGGTGTGTCTGCATCTTAGGAGTGTGTTTCTGCTTCAGATAGCTCTGTTTTTTGTCAGGGGTGATGCCGAAACGGCAGCACCCAAAATGAGGCGGTCTATGCGCTATTTTGGCTCATTTCTACGGCCGCACGTTGGCTGATTTCTTCGTCTACCGAACGGATAAATGCATCCAGCGCAGCGGGAAGCGAGCGGCCGCTGCGCACATACACGCCAAGCTCGGATATCAGTGGTTCCGGGGCTTTGAGCGGTATGTTTACTAATTTTCCGCTGGCCAGTTCATCTTCCATGCCTATGCGCGTTTGAAAAGCGACGCCCATGCCGAGCAAGGCAAAGCGTTTGGCCAACTCCACTGACGCACTCTCGAGGAGCACAGTCAGCGGCTTTTTATAATTGAGAATAAGGGGTTGCAACTGTCCTCTAATGGACAACTCTGGGCCGGGGAGTATCAGTGGATAGGCTGCACACTCGTTAAAGCTAACCGAAGCTAACCTCGCCAAAGCATGATCAGGGGCAACTACAATACCGAGGGCAAAGCGGCCAACGGCGTATTGCTGCAAATGCTCGTTGCGCGAAATGTTGTAACCGAGCGCCACGTCAGCATCGCCATCTGCAACGGCTTGGGCGGCTTCGTTTGAGCCGGTGGAGCGCACGGTAATGCGTAGCATGGGGTAGCGCGTCAGCATGTGCTCCAACACCGTCGGCAGCAAGGCAACGTTCAAGCCTTCGACCGATGCAATCGATAATTCCCCACGGCGCAGCCCCTTGAGTGCATCAAGCTCGCTGGCCATACGGTGCTCGTCTTGAAGCACGGTGATTACATGACGCGAAAATATCTCACCCGTGGGTGTTAGTCGCATGCCACTGGATAGGCGCTCAAACAATGGGCTGCCGAGTTCCTCTTCCAGTTGCAATAACTGACGGTTCACTGCGGAGGAGGCGAGATGTAAACGTCGCGCCGCTTCGCGGATCGAGCCACAACGGCGGATCATGTCGAAGTACTTCAAAGAGCGAGCATGGATATGCACGAGGGATCACCTGTAGCAGCTAAGAAATGATGGTGAGTTACTGCACATCAGAGTCAGGCAATCGCCTGATCTAATCAACACCCTGCAAGCCCAGTTTGTAAATATTCACCAATGCTGAAGGTCCCGTTAAGTAGTTGGAAAGTTGACTGAACTCTATCATCGGCACGTAGTGCTGTTCTGGGCCTATTACCACCTGCTGCTTGCGGCCAAAGCGACTTGTGGTTCAGGCCGAGAATAGCCAAAACGATGTGTATACGAAAACCAGATGACTCACATAGTGGGCTGCTCATGCGCGTCCACCAGCTCAGATAACGTGACTGTTCGTACCGTTCGCAAAGCGCTACTTGGCAGAAAACAAATATCATCCCCGGCGTTCAACATAGAAACACTAGGCCATAGGAGGAAGGCTGGGGTTTGCTTAATTAAGATTTAAACTTAGCCTGCCCCTTGTTAACCGAACGCACGGGCACCTGTTTGCGCACGGCATTGGACAGAACCAACGAGGTGCTAACTGAACCATGAACAGCCAGCGCATCGACGATAGTTTCTAAATCGGCAGGCTGAGAAAACGCACAACGAACGATGAAGCAGTCCTCTCCTGTAACCCTGTCAGCCTCAAGTACTTGCGGTATGTCGTTGAACAACGCCAGATAATGCTTGATGTACTGGTGAGTTGTGCGAATCCGGAGAATCGCCTGCAACCCCAGCCCTACCGCACCAAAACTCACCTGCGCTGCATACCCGGTTATGACACCTGCGGTTTCGAGTTTCTTGACCCGCTCACTCATAGCCGGTTGCGAAAGCCCGATGCGCTTGCCTAGGGATGCCAAGCTTTGCCGGGCGTCAATTTGCAGCGCCTCAAGAATTTGCCAATCTTTGCTGTCGAGCTCCATGCTTTTCCTATGAAGTTAATCCGATGAATCATCGGTTAATGCTGGCTCTTTCGGATGATTAGCCATCCAAGGTCGAAGTGTAACTCGCTACATTTTGCGGACACCTCTTGCGAGAAACAATAAATGACATCTTCGATATTGCTCCTCCCGGGCATTGGCAATTCTGGCCCAGACCACTGGCAAACCATTTGGGCACAGCACAACGCCTCCATAGCGAGCATAGAGGGGCAAGACTGGAATAATCCGGTTTGCGCAAAATGGGTCGAGAATTTAGACGCCGTTATCCGCCGAAGCGGGCCCGACACAGTGCTGGTAGCTCATAGCCTTGGCTGCTTGCAGGTTGCCCACTGGGCGCAATATAGCGATACAAGGGTGAGGGCCGCTTTGCTGGTGGCTGTACCAGACCCGGGACGCGCCAGCTTTCCGGACCAAGCACTCGGTTTTAGCCCGCTTGGGCGCAAGCGCTTCGCGTTCCCAAGCATGATTGTCGCGAGTTCCAACGACCCCTACTCAGACTTGGAATTTAGCCAGCAATGTGCAGATGCGTGGGGGAGTCGTTTGGTCAATATAGGCGCTCTGGGTCACATCAACTCGACCAGTGGGCTCGGTGACTGGCCTCAGGGCAAAGCGTTGCTCAAAGCGCTTATGGATGAATAGGGGCAAACCCGGGTTTGTGCAACTCGGGTTAACCCAGCCTGCCCCGTTTAATCCAACACTTTGCGCTGCATCCATTCGCTCGGGCTTAAGCCCACTTTGCGGCGAAACGTACGTGCCAGCGCAGATGGGCTTTCATAGCCAACTTCATCAGCGATGAGTGCAATCGGACGGCCCTCGCGTAAGCGTTTTTGCGCCAGGCTGACTCGCCAATTGGTCAGGTAATCCGCAGGTGTATTGCCGACCACTTGACGAAAGTGAGCGGCAAAACTTGCCCGTGACATACTCGCAAGACCTGCCAGGTCAGCCACCGACCAATTGCGCTGCGGCTCATCGTGGATGCAGGTGATCGCACGCGACAACCTTGGGTTGGCCAGCCCTGCCATCATGCCCGAGGCAATGCTGCGGTTCGCCATCAGGTGGCGCAGCAGCTGAATCACCATCAGTTCGAACAAGCGATTCAACACCACATCGCGACCACATTCATTGCCGAATGCTTCTTCAAACAACCATTCAAGACTGCCCGTCAAACCCGGCAATTCGCTAATCGGCTGAATGATGTAAGGCGGCAAGGCCAGGGTCAGCGGATTATTGGCCCCACCATCAAACTGCAAGGTGGCGCAGACCAGCTCCGCTTCATCCGCCTCTGTCGCCTGCAGCCGATGCTCAAGCGGGCGAATCACCAGAATCAGACTCGGCTCTGTCAGCTCGATGTACTGATTGTGCTCATCCTTGAAGGTCAGGCGACCAGAACGCAGTAAGTGCACGTGGCCGTAACTGCCTTTGGAGATGTTCTCTACCCCGCAAAAACCGCCCTGATGATAGGTGGCTGCATGAAGGTTGAAGTGTTTTAGCAGGGTTGATAGACGGTTCATGGCAGGCTCCGATTTAGACGATCTGTTGCATACAATCGACGATCTGACGCCGAAAGGAAATACCTTACGCCTAATATTCACTCCAAGCTTGATCGGCAAGCTCGCCACTCAACCTACTGGAGAACGACCATGACTCGCATTACCGCTCTGACAATCGACCAAGCCCCAACTGGCTCACGTGCCGCGCTTGAAGGCGTGCAGAAAGGCTACGGCTTTATTCCCAATGCCATTAGGACATTGGCCCATGCCCCTGCAGCGTTGAATGGTTATCTGGCGCTGACCCAAGCACTGGGTAAAAGCTCATTGAGTGCTGCCGAGCGCGAAGTCGCCGCCCTTGCAACATCAGAAGTTAACGGTTGTGACTATTGCATCGCGGCACATTCGTTCCTCGGTGAAAAAGCTGGCTTAAGTGCAAACGATATTCGGGATGCCCGGTCAGGCGAATTAAGTGCGCTAGCCGTTCTGACGCGGCAGATCACTGAAAGCCGTGGTCATCTGACCGACGCCCAGATAGCGGCAGCCCATGACGCCGGCCTGACTAACAGCAAAATCGTTGAGCTGGTTGCCCAAGTCACGCTGTTAACCCTGACCAACTACCTGAACAACCTTGCCGCTACCGAAGTGGACTTCCCACCCACGGCCCAATAAGGAAGCCAGCACATGAGCCATGTAACCATCTACACAACTCAGCATTGCCCCTACTGCATCAGCGCCAAAAACTTGTTGGCACGCAAGGGGGCCAACCCTACGGAAATAGACGTTGAGGCATCGCCTCAACACTTCGCGCAAATGCTGCACAAATCCAAGCGCAGAAGCGTGCCGCAGATTTTTATAGGCGACCGGCATGTCGGCGGCTTTGATGATTTGGCAATCCTTGAACGCAAGGGCGAACTGGATGCATTGCTCCAAGCGTGAATTGCATTGTGATGGTCTGCAGTAACGGGATGCTCTGGTTGGCAGCAACCAATGCCACTGTTTGAAAGTGGCAGATCGAACCCAGCACTTCAGGCCATTCACTTTTTTACTTTCTACGACTGCACCTCAAGTGCGGACGTTTTCAATATTCTTCCCACCCCCAAACGCTATGCTGTTAACGATTTAGTTAGCCCACTCTGCAAGCAGGCGGTGACTGTGGACAGGTTTCAGGAGATGAAAGTATTGCTCGCCGTTGCTGAGGCGGAAAGCTTTGCCGGTGGAGCGAAGTTGGTGGGCATGTCGCCGCCCAGCGTCACCCGCGTGATTGCGGGTCTGGAGCATCGGCTCGGCACGCTATTGCTGGCGCGAAGCACACGAAGCCTACGCCTGACCGAAGCAGGTCGGCGCTATGTCGATGATTGCAAGCGCATCCTGCAGGACCTGGAGGAAGCGGAAGAGCTGGCGGCAGGAAGTAGTATTCGCGCACGGGGCAATTTAGCCGTGACCGCATCAGTGATGTTCGGTGAGCTATTTTTAATTCCGCTGATTACCGAGTATCTGGCGCAACACCCGCAGGTGACTATAAATGCGCTACTGGTTGACCGGCTGGTGAGCATGGTTGACGAGGGCTTGGATGTCGCAATACGCATCGGCCAGCTGCCAGACACCAGCCTTGAGGCTGTGAAGGTTGGGCAAATCCGTCCAGTCGTGTGCGCGGCACCGGCATTTCTCGATCGCGTCGGTCGCCCACAGAATCCGAAGGCTGTAATGACGCTCCCCGTGGTGATGTCGTCTGCTAGCAGCCTGCTCACCGACTGGCAGTTCAATGCCGCTGGCGGGCAGATGACCCTGCACCCCAAACCACGACTGGTGGTGAGTTCCAATCAAGCGGCGATCAATGCAGCACGCCAAGGCTGGGGGCTTACCCGTGTGCTCTCCTACCAAGTTGCTGAACTCGTTGCCAAAGGCGAGTTGGAGATTGTCCTCGATGCGTTCGAAACAAGCTCATTGCCGATACACATCGTTTATCAAGGTGGCGGAAGAGTACCCGCCAAAGTGCGCACATTCGTCGACTATTGCACACGCCAGTTCCTGACTAATCCGGCGCTGCAAACGGTCGCGGTACCTTAGTCTATGAGCCGCTACCGTGAGATGCAGGCATTCGCGGCTGTCGCGCAAACAGGTAGTCTTGCTGGCGCAGCGCGGCGGCTGGAAATATCACCCGCAACGATGATGCGCACTATTGCAGCACTGGAAAAACGCCTGAGCAATACGCTGTTGACCCGAGGCCCGCGCGGCGTAACCCTGAGCCCTGCTGGCGAACAGTTTGCGCTTAATTGTCGGGATATCTTGCAGCAAACCGACGCAGCCGAGCGTTCAGCCGCAGGCCTGCATGCCTGCCCAGCCGGGCAGCTCACAGTGTCTCTACCGATCCTGATGGACCACGCCATATTCACCCCGGTAATGCTTGCCTACCTGGACGCGTTTCCCGATGTTCAGCTTGTCATCCTGTCCCGTGAGGGGCTGCCAAAACTCTTGGAGGAAGGCATAGACATCGCCCTTGTCGTCAGCCACCTGCCCAACTCATCTGACTTCGCCATGCCATTGGGCTGGGTCAGGCCTGTAGTCTGCGGTGCCCCAGACTATCTGGCCAAATGGGGCTTCCCCGCGACACCCGACGAGCTTATCGCTCACCGCACGGTCGTGACCACCGCTCTAGGTTATGAGGCCGGATGGCGCTTTCGCCACGAGCGCTCTACGCACTTGGTCAAACTTGCGCCCGTACTCAGGTGTAGCACTACGCGCGCAGCCATCCAAGCGGCTGCGCAAGGGCTCGGGTTGACTCGCTGCATGAGCTACGAAGCTCATGCAGAACTGCAAGACGGGTCGCTTATTCCTGTACTCAACGACTTCATCAGTGAAGACCTGCCGGTACATATGATTTACCGCAATGGCCGACGAGCCGAAGCGCGCGTGCGCAGCTTCATCGATTTCGCCACCCCCCTGCTGCGCGTCCATCCTGCTTTTACTCGCTAAGGCCTTCTCTTGAACCTGCCGACTCTTTTAGAAAATGAAATTATGGATTGCTTGGGGTGGCGGTTCTGCTTCGCCTTGCATAGGCGCAGTATCGATCCAACAGCGCATTAACTGTCGTCTTGGTTTGACTCTGCGCTGATTTCCTAAATCAAATGCGGAGCCAACTTCATGACCACACAACCCATCAAACTGTATCGCCATCCTTTGTCCGGCCATGCTCACCGTGTCGAGTTGCTGCTTTCGTTGCTCAACGTGCCGACCGAACTGGTGTTTATCGATCTGGCCAATGGCGAGCATAAAAAGCCTGAGTTTCTGGCAATCAACCCCTTTGGCCAAGTTCCGGTGATAGATGACAACGGCACCTTGATCAGTGATTCCAACTCAATTCTGGTTTACCTGGCACAAAAATATGGCTCAGGTAGCTGGCAGTTTGAAGACCCGCTCAGCGCCGCACGCACTCAACGCTGGCTGTCAGTGGCAGCGGGTCAAGTTGCCTATGGCCCAGCAGCCGCGCGTCTGATCACCGTATTTGGCGCAGCATTCAATGCCGAAGAAGTCATCAACCGCTCCCATGTTTTACTCAAGCTAATGGAGACCGAACTGGACGACAGCCCATTCCTGCTTGGCACCGAGCCGAGCATTGCTGATGTCGCCAACTACAGTTATATCGCTCACGCACCTGAGGGCAATGTGTCGCTGCAGGATTACCCGAATGTGCGCGCTTGGCTGGAGCGAATCGAAGCGCTGCCCGGTTTCGTACCCATGCAGCCTACCGCTGTCGGTTTAAAAGCAAGCTGAGCGGACTTCACTGCGGTTCTATCAAGGAGCACTCGGCATGGATCATCTACCCAAGCACCGTCATTCCCCTTGGCATGCCGGTGAAAAAATGCTCCAGCAAATTTTCAATGCATCTGACCGCATGGAAGCAGTGGGCCAGAAGGTTATTCGTCCCTACATGCCTGACCAGCACCGGGAGTTTTATAACCAACTGCCCTTTATGGTGGTCGGTACGGTGGATTCGCAGATGCGCCCTTGGGCGACGCTGCTCGAAGGCCCTGAAGGCTTCGTCAGCTCGCCGGACCCAGAGCATTTACGCCTTGATATACAACCCGACACTCAGGACCCGGCGGTGCCCGGCCTGAAAGCTGGCCACGCTATTGGCATGCTCGGTATCGAGTTGCACACCCGCAGACGTAATCGCATCAATGGTGTTATCCAGCACGCGTCGGCAGGTCAGCTTGACGTCAGCGTCGAACACGCCTTCGGCAACTGCCCCAAATACATTCAGGAGAGGTCTTACACACGCTCGCCTGAGCGACTAGCCAACAAGGGCAAACGTCAGGATTTCACCGCCCTGAATACGCACACCAGCAGGATGATCACCGATGCCGACACCTTCTTCATTGCCAGCTACTTCAATCATGATGAACAGTGTCGTTCAGTGGACGTGTCACATCGCGGAGGCCGCGCAGGTTTCGTCAAGGTCGAAGGTAATCGGCTGACCATTCCTGATTATGCCGGTAATTTGCACTTCAACACCTTGGGCAACCTCAAGGCCAACCCACTGGCCGGGCTGCTTTTTGTCGACTTCACCAGCGGGGACATGTTGCAGCTTAGTGGCCGCACGGAACTGATCCTCGACAGCCCATTGATCAAGGCATTTGAGGGTGCCGAGCGGCTTTGGACTTTCGATATCGAGCAGGTGGTGCTGCGGTCATCTGCTCTGTCGATCCACTGGGCATTTCATGACTATGCCCCCACCAGTTTAATGACCGGTTCCTGGGCTGAAGCGGATGAGCGCGTACGCCAGAACGAGCAACGCCGACAATGGCACCCGTGGCGTGTGGCGCAGGTGCAGCAAGAGAGCAAAGACATCCGCTCGTTCTTGCTTGAGCCGCTGGACAAGGGTGCATTCGTTTTCACCCCTGGCCAACATCTGCCCATGCGTATTCTGGCAGCAGGCGAGGAGGCGCTGATCAGAACGTACAGCGTATCCAGTGCCCCCTCCGATGGGCACATCCGTATCAGCGTCAAGCTGCAGGGCAAGGCTTCACGTTACCTGCATGAAAAGATTCAAGTGGGCGACCTGCTGGAGGCGCGCCCACCGCTGGGCGGTTTCACCCTGATAGAAGAAACCACCAGACCCGTGGTGTTGATTGGCGCTGGCGTTGGCATCACGCCACTGATTTCCATGGCCAGGGAGCTGGTCGCACAAAACCAACAACATCAGCGCACACGCCCTATCCATTTGTTCCAGAGCGCCAGAAGCTTGCAGGAACTGCCATTTCAGGAAGAGCTTAATCAACTACAGCAACGCTCCGCTGGATTGCTACACATCCACCGCACCCTGAGCGACCCTGATGCAGATGCGGTGCTTGAGCGTCACTATCAAGTGGCTGGACGACTCAGCTTTGCTCAGGTCAAGGCGCGGCTGCCGCTGGATGACTACGACTTCTATCTCTGTGGTCCCGCAGGTTTTCTTCAGGACATGTACGACGGCCTGCTCAGCGTAAATATCCCTGACAGTCGCATTCACGCCGAAGCATTTGGCCCCTCGGCGCTGCGACGTTTTGCGAGCGAGCAATCACAGCCGCCCGCTGCCAGCGTTCCGGTGCCGGTCTACTTTTCTGCCTCAGCCACCGAAGCACGCTGGAAACCCGACGGCAGCACGCTGCTTGATTTGGCAGAAAGCAGTGGGCTAACCCCTGAGTTCAGTTGCCGTGGCGGCTCCTGTGGAACCTGCAGCACGCGCCTGATCAGCGGTAAAGTCCATTACCCCAATCCGCCAGCAGAAATGCCGGAAAGCGATAGGGTGCTGATCTGCTGCTCCATACCTGCGTTGGATGAAAGCGGTATCCAACCTTTGGTGCTTGATCTCTGACTGGAGCCCACAATATGAGCAGAGAAGCGTTTATTACCGCGAAAAATCCCGAGGTTTTGTTGTGGCGCGATGACAAGGACGTCTCATACCAACATCCATATTTAAGCGATGAAACCACGCCATTGGAGGCGAACTATTTGCTCCCGCACATGGTTACAGGGCCAGAAAACCTGGCGAACGCTACGCAGCCGCCATTGTTTTCATGGATGTTCACAAGTCGTTAATGGTTTATTTCAGCAGATCAATGCAGCCCTGTGCTATTTAACAGCCAAGGCCGTTATTACTCACAACGTTCATTCTTACAGACAGGAGCAACCGCTATGTCCACCTCTGAAGTTCGTCAACCTGTGCCGCCTTTCACTCGGGAGACGGCCACCTTGAAAGTTCGGCTTGCCGAAGACGGTTGGAATAGTCGCGATGCAGCCAAAGTCGCCCTCGCCTACACCCCGGATACAAAATGGCGCAACCGAGCAGAGTTCGCGACCAGCCGCGCAGAGGCTGAAGCGTTTCTGACGCGCAAATGGAATAAGGAGCTTGAGTACCGTCTGATCAAAGAGCTGTGGGCGTTTACCGACAACCGAATCGCCGTGCGTTATGCCTACGAATGGCACGACGACTCCGGTAACTGGTTCCGTTCCTACGGTAACGAAAACTGGGAGTTTGCCGAGAATGGCCTGATGGCGCATCGGTTTGCCTGCATCAATGACATGCCCATTACTGAGTCTGAGCGCAAGTTCCGCTGGCCATTGGGCCGTCGCCCTGATGACCACCCCGGCCTTTCGGATTTAGGCCTGTAAATAAACCTGACGAAATTTAATGCTGAGCAAGCGTCTCGGCGCGGACATAGTCTGCGCCCCAGGACGTGGCGATCAATTGTGCACGGCCTAAGCGCAAGGCATCGTGCTCAAAGTCGACAACCACACAATGATCCGCCAGCCGGGGGCGCGTTGGTAGCTGCTTGTAGCGCCCGTCACTAAACAACCAAACATGTAGCTGCTTATTCTGAGTACGGCGGCGGGCCTGACTCAGTACTTGTTCGACCAACTGCACAGCCGATTCCACTGGCGAGCCACCGCCTCCGGTGATGGGCTCTATCCAGCGCTCATTGAATGCAGCAACTCGCTGTGGCTTTTGCAGCACACGAGCCTGACCGCCAGCGAAGACAATCACCGCCAATTCGCTGCGCTGTTTGTAGAGCTTGCGCGTCCAGTGCAGCAGCAGCCCCTTGGCCAGCGCCAGGTTCTGTCGTTTGAGCATGGAGCCGGAACAATCGAGCAGCAAGCAATGCAGTTGCCCCGCACCGCTGGGCTGAGGCTGAAACTGCAAATGTTCCATGCGCAGCCCTTGGTTGGCTTTTTTGAGCAGGCTGCGAGGCCAGTGAACCCTCGAACTTTGCGCCAGCCCTGCCCCGCGAATACGGCTAAAACCCAAGCCTTTGGCCGGCTGCTCACCTGTGGCAGCCGGTTTCAGGACTTTTTTGCGGGCAGTTGCCTTATCCCTGCGAGGGCTTGAGTCGGCACAGGCTGTGGCGGCATTTCTCCCCAATTGGATTCGCTAGTTTGATTGCCGTCAGTACTACCCGCAGCAGATGACTGTGGGGCAGAAGGCGCTTGCGCTGGATTCTTGCGGCGATGGGCCAACACCAACTCAGCAACCGCCTCGACATCTGCCGAACCGATCTCATCCTGGCCTTGCCACGCCGCATGGGCGCAGGCAGCGCGCAGTAACACCAAATCAGCTCTTACACCTTCCACTCCAGCAGCGACGCATAACTCACTCACCTGGCGGTGCAAGGCATCACTAAATTCCAACTGATTAAGCCGCTGGCGGCCTTGATGTAACTGGCTGATCAAATGTTGCTGGGCGAGCCCATGACGCTCAATAAAGGCAAGTGGATCACGGTCGAAAGCCAGACGGCTGCGCACAATCGCTTCGCGGGTCGGGCTATCAATATGTGCAGCCAGACGCACGAATAATCCAAAGCGATCAAGCAACTGCGGGCGTAATTCGCCTTCCTCCGGGTTCATGGTGCCGACCAGTGCAAAGCGCGCCGCATGTTGATGAGAAATGCCGTCGCGCTCGATACGGTTGACCCCGCTGGCGCAGGCATCGAGCAGCAGATCAACCAGACTATCGGCAAGCAGGTTGACCTCATCGACATAGAGCACGCCCCCATCGGCGTGGGCGAGCAAGCCAGGCTTGAAGCAGACTTCGCCGTTTTGCAGCGCGGCCTGAAGGTCCAGTGAGCCGATCAATTGCTCTTCACTGGTCCCCAGCGGCAAGTTGACGAAACGATCCTGCGGCAACAGGGCTGCCAGCGCCCGCGCACTGGTCGACTTTGCAGTGCCACGCGGGCCCTCAATCAATACGCCGCCGATTTGTGGATCGATGGCAGCGAGTTGCAGCGCCAGTTGTAACTGCGGCTGGCCATGTAGCGCAGCAAAGGGGTATTGCAGGCTTATGCTCATCGTTCCTCCAGAGAATGTTCAGCGCCAAGCAGGTGCTGCTCTATCTGCTCGCGGTATTCGCCGGGTTCCTGCCACAGCCCACGATGTATGGCCTCCAGCAAACGTTCAGTGATTTCCAGCAGCGCGTCAGGGTTGTGTTGCTGGAGAAATTCAAGGGTTGCCGGATCATTCAAGTAAGCGTCAGTCAGGCTCGCGTATTGGTCGTCACGCACCACACCTGTGGTGGCGTCATAGGCGAACAAGTAATCGACAGTGGCAGCCATCTCGAATGCGCCTTTGTAGCCATGGCGCTTGACCCCGTCGATCCATTTGGGATTGGTCACCCTCGCGCGCATTACCCGGCTGATTTCCTCACCCAGGCTACGAATACGTGGAGCTTGCGGGTTGCTGTGATCACCGAAAAGAATTGTCGGTTGGACGCCGCTGAGATGGCGCACAGCAGCGCTCATCCCCCCTTGAAACTGGTAGTAGTCATCCGAGTCGAGCAGGTCATGCTCACGGTTGTCCTGGTTTTGCACCACCGCCTCAAGTTCCGTCAGGCGGGTGACAAAACTGTCGCGCCGCTCTTCGCCGTAGACTTGCTGGCCGTAGGCGTAACCGCCCCAATTCAGGTAGGCACGGGCGAGGTCTGCGTCGCCTTGCCAGTCACGCGAGTCGATCAAGCCTTGCAACCCCGCACCGTACGCACCGGGCTTGGCACCAAAGATGCGAAAGCCAGCACGGCGGCGAGCACTGTCTTGATCCAGGCCCTGCGCCTGTAAGTGCGCGGTTTCTCGACGAATGCGCGCACGGATCGGATTGACCTCGTCCGGTTCATCCTGCTCAGCAACCTTCTGCACAGCCGCATCGAACATCTGCATCACATTAGCGAATGCATCGCGGAAAAAGCCTGATACACGCAACGTCACATCAACCCGTGGGTGATTCATACGCTTGGCTGGCATGACCTCGAAATCACTGACACGCCAACTGCCCTCTGCCCATTTCGGCCGCACACCAATCAAGGCGAAGGCCTGAGCGACATCATCACCACCTGTGCGCATGGTTGCCGTGCCCCAGACCGACAGCCCCAGGCTGCGCGGGTAGTCTCCGTGATCTTGCATATAGCGCTCGACGAGCAGCGCGGCAGACTTTTCACCCAACGCCCAAGCCGTTGGCGTGGGGATCATCCGGGTGTCCACAGAAAAGAAATTTCGCCCCGTTGGCAACACATCCGGACGCCCACGTGATGGCGCGCCGCTTGGTCCCGGCGGCACAAAACAGCCACTTAGCCCACGTCCCAATTGGTAGAGCTCTTGCTCACCGCAGGCGAGCAAACGCGGACGCAGATCAGTTTCAACACGCTGCAGTACCGCGCGGGTCTGCGGCAGATTTGCAACCAACGCGCAATCTGCCGAGCTGACATCTTCCAATAGCTGCAACGCCAGCAACTCCAACCGCTCACGCGTATCGCCGAGGGTACGCCAGGCTTGCTCGCTAACGGCCTGCAACAGGCTTGGCTGTTCACCATTCCAAGGCTCGCCCCATTCGGCATCCAGCGGATCAAAGGGGCCAGGCACTAGGTCGGCGGCCAAAGCACGAATCAGACTGGCGTTAGCGCCCTGACCGTCACCAACCCCATGCCTGGCCAACGCCAAAAGCGTGTCACGCAGCAGTCGGCCTTGCGGTGAACTGCCGAACACATGGAGCCCATCGCGGATCTGGCTTTCTTTGAGCTCACACAGGTAACTGTCCGTGCGGTTGAGTAGTAACTGTTCTTCGACCTCATTGGTCGGTGCACTCAAACCCAGATCAGCGTTAACGTTATGTTCGACGATCAACGCCAGTACTTGTTTGCGCAGCAGCGCGGCACGTCGAGGATCAAGAGTAAGCGCCTCATAGAACTCGTCGATCAACCGCTCCAGATCACGGGTCGGGCCGAAGCTTTCGGCGCGGGTCAAGGGCGGCATCAGGTGATCAATAATCACTGCCTGAGTCCTGCGTTTGGCTTGGCTGCCCTCACCCGGGTCATTAACGATAAAGGGATAAAGGTGCGGCATAGGCCCGAAAATCAGATCCGGCCAGCAGTTTTCGCTGAGCGCCACGCTCTTGCCCGGCAGCCATTCCAGATTACCGTGCTTACCGACATGGACGATTGCGTCACAGCCCCAACTGCGCCGCAACCACAGGTAGAACGCCAGATAATAGTGCGGCGGAGCCAGGTCCGGGTCGTGATAGTTGGCATAGGCGTCGAGCTGATAGCCTCGTGCAGGCTGGATGCCCACAAACACATTGCCCATGCGTAATCCGGCAATCATAAAGCGGCCCTGACGGAGCATGGGATCGGCCTCGGCAGCCCCCCAGCGCTCGATAATGGCGTTGCGATTGACCTCAGGCAGATCAGCAAAAAACGCCAAGTAATCAGCCAACGCCAGACTCTGCTGAGCCGGACGCAAGGCCCATTGCTCAGCGTCGTTGGTGATCCCCTGTTGCAGCAGACGCATGAGGGCATCACCGTCTTCAGGGATATTCTCAACCCGATAATTCTGCTCATGCAAACGCTGGAGGATGCCAATCATCGAGGCTGGTGTATCCAGCCCGACACCGTTGCCAAGGCGGCCTTCACGGGTTGGATAGTTGGCCAGAATCAACGCCAGTCGCTTGTCGGCATTGGCCAAGCCACGCAACCGACACCAGCGCTGCGCCAACTCGCTGACGAAGGCAATGCGCCCGGCCTCGGGTTGATACTCCACGATATCGGTTTGGGTCAGCTCACTGCGCTGACCAAGCCCTTTGAAGCTGATTGCACGCGTGATAATCCGTCCATCAACCTCAGGCAGCGCCACATGCATGGCCATGTCTCGCGGCTGCAAGCCATGTGCATCAGCACGCCAACTGGCCTCATTACCACCGCAAAGCACTACTTGCAGTACCGGGATATCCCCCACTAAAGCATGATCGCCAGGATCATCCATCGCCGAGGCGGCAAAGGCGGTGGTATTGAGAATCAGCGCCACACTCTGCTCAGTACAGAGTTGCCGCAAAGCCTCCAGGCAGTGGCCATCTTTCAGCGACAGCAATGCAATCGGTAGCGGGTTCAGACCATGGGCCAACAGGCTATCGCACAGCGCGGCGAACACCTTGGTATTGCCCGCCTGTAAATGCGCTCGATAAAACAGTACTGCAACACAGGGCGCATCTGCCAGCCAACGTGCCTGAACATCTTCCAGCACCGCGACATCGCGCTGCGAATCAAACAGCGCGAATGGCGGCAGCGCTCGCGGCGGCAATGGTTGGGCCGACAGTTGGAAAAACTGCGCGCCGATAAACCGATACAGCTCACGGGCGTTGCCCGGTCCGCCTTCGCGCAGATAGCGCCAAAGCTGATGACAAACCGCCGGCGCCACAGTGCTCAGCGCCGTAAGGTTGTGATCCTCGGTCATATCGCCAGAGAACATTGCCAGCGCAATGCCCTTGCGCTGGCACAGGCTGACCAACTGCTCAGTCCCGTAGGGCCAATAACTCTCGCCGCCCAAGTGATCGATGACTATCAAGCGCGCGTGCTGCAGCACCTGATCCAGATACAAATCGATCGACGCATGCTGGCGCAGGTGCAGCAGGTTCGCCAAACGCACAGACGGAAAATCCGCCTGTGGACAGGCCGCTGCCAGCAACGCCAGCGTCGTATCGGCGGCGCTGAGGATGACAATATCGGCAGGGTCTTGTTCGACCGTGGTGAGGGTCGCACCGCTGTCATCGACGTATCCACCGGGCAGCGCGGTCAGCATATGCATCGCTTAACCTTCGACCACCGCGGCCTGTAACGCTTGCTCCAGAGCCGCTGAGTCAAGGTTCTGGCCAATCAGAACCAAGCGCGTGACAGGGGTTTCATCCGCAGCCCAACGACGGTCGAAATATGCATCAAACCGTTGGCCTACACCTTGTACAACCAAGCGCATTGGCTTGTCGGCAAGAGCCACGAACCCTTTGATACGAAACAATGTGTGCTGCTCAACAAGGTCGTGCAAGACGCTAAGCAGACGCTCACGGTCTACCACAGGCAAATTGACGACCACTGAGTCGAACTGGTCATGGTCGTGGTCGTGCTCATCACCTTCACCGTGATCGTGATGGCTCTGACGCTGGTCAATGGTTGTCTCCGAGGCGCTGGATAATCCAAGGATCAAATCAAGATCGAGTCGCCCCTGATGACTGGTGACCAGCTTGACCTGTGCCGGAACTTCCTCACGCACCAAGGCTTCGACGCGCGCCACGGACTCAGCATCGGTCAGATCAGTCTTACTCAGAACCACCAAATCGGCGGCCAGCAACTGGTCTTCGAACAGCTCGTGCAAAGGCGACTCGTGATCAAGGTTCGGATCGGCACGACGTTGCTCGTCAACCGCTTGAGGGTTGGCGGCAAACTGACCGGAAGCGGCAGCTGGCACGTCGACCAGGGTAACCACCGCATCGACGGTGCAAGCGTTCTTGATTTCTGGCCAGTTGAACGCCTGTACCAAGGGTTTAGGCAACGCCAGGCCGCTGGTTTCGATGAGGATATGATCGATGTGATCACGACGCTCGATCAGCTCACGCATCACCGGGTAGAACTCTTCCTGAACGGTGCAACACACACAACCGTTGGACAATTCGTACAGTTGGCCAGCGCTCTCGGCAGCCTCATCATCACAGCCGATACCACAACCACGCAGAATGTCGCCATCAATCCCCAACTCGCCAAACTCGTTGACGATAACCGCAATGCGCCGGCCATTGGCATTATCCAGAATGTGACGCAGCAAGGTAGTTTTACCGCTACCGAGAAAGCCTGTGACAATAGTGACGGGGATCTTGGCGGACATAACAAGCACTCCAGTGAGTCAGTCTTCGAGCACGGGAATTCGTGCGATAAATTTACCTTTGATACCGCTCGGCCAATTGCGAAATGGGACCTGACCGGTTTCAGAAAGTTGGTACTGGCGGGCGTAATCAAGCAGTGCCGTAGCCGCCTCAGGCTCGGCCTGAAAATCACCGAGTACGTAGGTGATTTTGCCGGGCGCGCGTAACAGTCCTGCGCAATGCCGCTGGCAAGCCATCAGGCAGCGAGTGCGCTGAATGCGCAGTTCATCGTCAGCCTTGAGCTGACGCTCGACCTCACGAACAAAGCGGGCACCGGGCCGCTCTGCCTCAGGCTGGGCAGCGTCGTACCCACAGGTCTCGCAAAGCGTCAACGTGACGGTCATGGATGTTCCTCATCAGGGCGACAGGTCCAGGGCAACACAAACGCTTCCTGCTCATGCTCGCCAAGCATTGCGTGCACGCGGTACACCTGTTGCAGATTCTTGGGGGTAAGCACTTGGCGCGGGGGGCCATAAGCAATCAGGTTGCCGTGGTCGAGTAATAACAGGCGGTCGCAAAAGCGGCTGGCCAGAGTAAGGTCATGCAGAACCACCAGCGCGCTGCGACCTTGGGTGCATTGGCGGCGTAACAGCGCCATGACATTTAGCTGATGAAATGGATCGAGCGCAGCGACTGGTTCATCGGCGAGCAACAGTGGGCAACCAACCGCCAAGGCCCGAGCCAACCGAGCACGGGCGCGTTCGCCACCGGATAACTGATCAAATCGTCGCGCAACTAATCCGCTCAAGCCCATCTGCGTGATAGCGGCGTCGACTGCTTGCGCATCGTCGGCACTGCTGCGCTGCCATGGCGACCGGTGGGGCAAGCGGCCGAGCGCCACGTAATCACGCAACAACAGGGGCCAGCCACTGCTGTCACCTTGCCCAAGGTAAGCCAGACGCAGAGCACGCTGGCGAGGGGTCAGGGTTTGCAACACCACTGCATCCTGCTCGATCAGCCCGGAGTAAGGCATCAAGTGAGCAATGGCCTTGAGCAAACTACTTTTGCCCGCGCCATTGGGGCCAATAATGCCCAGCAACTCACCCGCAGCCAGCGCGAACGACAGATCATTGACCCGGTTTTTACCGTCAATCGCAACGCTTAGCTGTTCAATGCGTAAGCCGCTCATGATGCAACCAACCGTTGACGCAGCAACAGAACAAGAAAGAACGGTGCGCCCAGTAAAGCGGTCACCACACCCAGCATCAGTTCCTGTTCACCACTGACCACACGCAGCAAGATATCAGCGGCCAGCAACAGCACAGCGCCGCCAAGGGCACTACTTAATAGCAAGCGTGAGGGGTGGTAACCGACCCATTTTCGCAGCAGATGTGGCACCACTAGGCCAATAAACCCAATAGCGCCGGTCACCGCTACACTGGCGCCAACGCACAGCGCTGTGCCGAGAATGATCTGCCCCCGCAAACGCGGCAGGCTGACCCCGAGGCTGCTGGCCTCGTCCTCGCCAAGGGTCAACGCATCCAGTTGCGGGCCACAGGCCAGCAGCAATAAAACACCTGCCGCAATAAATGGCAGGCACAGGCGGATATCCGCGAAGCTGCGGTCACTCAACGACCCCATCAGCCAGAGTACGATGTCCTGCATATCGGTTGGATTGGGTGCCAGGCTGATGGCTAATGATGTGAGTGCCGAGCACAAGGCAGACAGCGCGATACCAGCAAGAATCAGGGTGAGATTACTCGCACGACGACGCGCAATCAGATAAAGCACCAAGGTTGCCAGTGCTGCGCAACTCATGGCCGCAACCGGGAGCAACCAAGCACTGAATGCAGTAAGCCCGTAGTACAAACACACCACCGCACCCAAACTGGCGCTGGAGCTGACGCCAAGCAAACCGGGTTCAGCCAAGGGATTGCGCAGCAGCCCTTGAAGGGCGGCACCCGCGGCACCCAGCGAAAGCCCTACCAGGATTGCCAGAATGACCCGCGGCAGACGAATCTGGTTAACGATAATCTGATGCTGCACGGCAACATCGGCCAGATCAGCGCTGGAATCTGCCGACCGCAGCAGGGCTCCAGCAACATCTGCGAGGCCAAGCGGCACGGCACCAATGGTCAACGACAGCAGAAACAACCCCAGCAGGATTACCAGCAGCAATGCGTTTAAGCGGCTCATTGCTGCCCCAACTGCAGCGCAGTCAGCGCAGTCAGCGCATCGATCTGCGCTGCTAAACGCTCGGCACTGAAGATCAGTTGCCAATCACTGCAACCCCAGCGATTGCCTTCAACCTGCAACACCGGACGGGTCGCTGTCAGTTGCTGCAGGAACGGGTGGCGCGAAAACGCTGACTTGGCATAACCTCGATCGATCGGCATGTCGGCACTGACGAAGACATCGGGCGGCTGGCGCACCAAGTCTTCCAGATTAAACCGTCCCCAACCGCTGCGCCCCAACGCGGCTTGATGGTTGATTACTCCCACCGCTTGAAACACGGTATCGACATAGGTGTCGCGCCCGGCACTGCCACCGTTAGGCCGCAGATACAGCGCACGCAGCGGTCGGGGATGTTGCTTGAGTCGATCAAGCCGCGCCTGGACGTCAGCAAGCAGCGCCTCACCCTCTTCTACGCGCCCTAGTTTTGCCGCAACCAGCCGCGTACTGGCGAAGATCTGCGCCCAGGTAGTGGGGTATGGCACCACCACGACCTCGATGCCATGCTGACGCAATAACTCAGCTTGATTGTGGCTTTGCCAGCGCCTTGAAGCGAGGACCAGGTCCGGGTGCAGCGCAATGATTTCCTCGCTGCTGGCATGATTCACCGGCACCCTTTGTGCCTGTCCGGCCATCGAGGACAACTGCGGGTCACGGCTCTTGCTCGACACCGACAACAATTGCTCTGGCGCAGCAAGGCGCAACGCCAACATATCGGCACACTGATTAGTCGAGACCACTCGCGGCAGCGCTGCCGATACGCCAGGCACGCAGAGTACTGCAACCAAAACGAGCCAGGCTCGCATCAGAAATCAATGCCCATCTGCGCCCGGACACCCTGTTTATAGGCATGTTTAACGTCGCGGATTTCACTGACGGTGTCTGCCAGCTCAACCAACTCGGGCTTAGCCGCGCGACCGGTGATGATAACGCTCTGCAGTGGCGGACGCGCCCGAATCGCCTCCAGCACCATTGAGGTGTCGAGGTAGTTGTATTTGAGCATGTAAGTCAGCTCATCGAGCAGCACCAGATTCAAACTGGGGTCCTGCAACATCTTTGCAGCATGTGCCCAGGCTTCATCGGCTGCCGCCTTGTCCTGATCCCAGTCTTGGGTGTTCCAAGTGAAACCGGTTGCCATGGCGTGGTACTCAACCAATGGCGCATGCTGACGCAAATAGGTGATCTCGCCGGATGCCTGAGTGCCTTTGATAAACTGCACCACACCAGCGCGATGACCATAGCCAAGCGCGCGGTACAAAGTCCCGAAGGCTGAAGTGGTTTTACCCTTGCCATTACCGGTGATCAGAATAACGATGCCCCGCTCTTCTTGGGCACGTTCGATACCGGCATCGACCACGGCCTTCTTACGTTGCATCCGCTCATTGTGGCTGCGTTTTTTGTCATCATCGATCACTTGGCGACACTCCTGAAATCAGAAAATGCGCACGCGACTAGGCGCACACAATTCAACGGAGCGCAGCAACAGGGGATGGCAGGACGTGGCAATGCCAAGACCTGAAAGACAACTACTGGAAATATTTGCCCGCGAAGGCAATACACAGCATCGGCAAACCCACACCCCGGGGTACGCACCTATTGTCGATCAGGCCGGTCTTCTGGCTCGCCTTCATTCGCTAATCGCACCTTCCCGGTTGCCCAGTGGTATATCGCGATTGCATCAGGCTCTACAGCAGCGGGGGCTGCGCCGGAATACGCCATGTTTAACCATGCGATCACCGGACTTCCCGTTTCACCCGTTGCGCGGTTGCGCTCGGGGCACCTGTTCGATGCCACGCAGAGTACCCGAGTCGCCTATGCACGGCAACCGTTCAACAGGGCGTGACAGCTGGATCGAACGCCTCTTACAAAGGCGATTTCAGCTAGATCGAAGAATTGCACCCAGCAGCCATCGACTCGCAATTGGCAAGCATCGCAATCAAGTGATTGGGCTGTGCGCTAGCACCCGACGTGAGCGCTCGGTGCACGCGCAAAAATACAGCGCGACACCTGTCGGTCTTCAACCAGACAGGCATCAATCAAGCGTTCACTGCATGGCGCCAAGCATCCGCCTGAGCGCCGCAGGACTCACCCTTTAAGCAGGTTGATGCAGGCGCACATTAAACGCCGGACCACTGCTGTAACGGGCTAATGCCTTGGCACCGGCCAACACCGCCAGATCAATCAAGGGCTCGACAATAATCACCGTCATGTACGCCAAGCCAAAGGTGCCAACGCTGGCAAGGTTTTCCACACTAAAGCCGTGACCATAGAATGCCCAAAACGCGACCCACAGAACGATGCCACCCTGATACGCCGTCGACAGCGCCAGCACTTGACTGTAACGGGTGTCTACGTAGGCCGTGCTTTGCGGAATGATCCGTTGAGCCAAGGCATTAATCGCCCATAGCGGCACCAGTAACGTGGTCACATTCATGCCGTATTGAGGCAAGTCGAAAGGGGCAAAAAATACACCCTGGATCAACAAGCCAGCAGCCAGCCCAATCGCCGAGGCACCGGCACCAAACACCAATAACAGTGTAGAGCCCAGAATCAGGTGAACCTCTGACACCCCAACAGCATGGTGTGGCAAGACTTCAAAGAAACAGAACACCAGCGTAGTGGTAATCAAACTGCGTAGCAGTAGCGCCGCAACGCCGCCGTTATTGCGAACGCTATCAATGGCCATTTTTGCCGCCAGACCAAAACCACCTACTGCTGTTGCATAACTAAGAATGATTTTGGCGCCATCAACGACACCCGGTTCGATATGCATAGTGAATCCTCCATCGCACCCACCGTGCGATAAATATGAGCGAATGACCGGCAAAATCCGGTTTTGATGACAGGTTTCCTGGCTTGCGCGTCATCGCTTCACCCACCTTCCCAGCAATGCCAGTGGTGTTCGGGTGTCACTCTTCGCTTACAGTTGCGGAGGCAGCTGAGGGTTCAAGCGCTAAAGCCTTCACCCCATTCCCTTTTTCATTTCGCCCCCCAGAGAAGGGGGCCGAAAACCATCGGCGGCTACTTTACTGATGAACCCAACAAAAGCCTAGAAACAAACTGAAATGGTGCGGTGCAGTAAACGTATCGCCTGCGGTGTAACTGCCAGAAACCACGCGCAACCAGGCGCTGGGGGCTCGCCTGATTGGTAGTTGGGAAAGGAAGAAGGGAGATATGTATTTGATATGTATTTAATGACGAATGATGGGATTGTGGACAGGCCATGCGTGGTGGCAGCAAACAGGCACAGCAATGCCTGGCTCACATAGGAGGGTCGAGGAAGCACTGGCCTATTTTGACACGCCCCCTCCCTCCCTCTTACTGCAACTCAGCTAACAACACGTATATCGCTGATGGCCAACACCTCGGCCTGCGCGAGCAGTTCATCTTCGGTGGCGTCGGCTGCTGGCATCAGCAAACTGTTTTCGGCATCGGCGTGATGCAGTTCAATCAGATGGCGAGCAGCTTCGCCTTCACTCAGTTGGGATTGCTCTAATTCGAGCCCATGACTGCGTGGTTGGTTGTGGAACCTGTAGTTAAGGGTGAATTGGGACATAAGGATTACCTCTGCAGGTTAAGCGGGATAAAATACTGACCCGGAGGTCAGCTTATTAGTTCCAGCTGTTTCAGCAGAGGCAAATTGCTCATCAAGGATTGATTAGCGCCTGGCCACCCTTGGGTTTGAAATACAGTGTTTCGCCACGATTAAGGTCATCAAGGCTCATATGATCCTTGGCCACCTCAGCTTCAATCAGATCAGTCTGCCCAGCCACCTTGAGGGTGACGCGGGTGATTGCGCCCAGCGGACGGATATCGCGTACTTCACCAGCCTGATGCCCTTCTTGTGGCTGGCGCGACAAATGGACTTCATGGGGACGGAACAAGACGTGGTGGTCTTCGCCGATATAGAGGCGGTTGGCATCCCCCAGGAAGTGGTAAACGAAGTCACTGGCAGGGTTCTCATAGACCTCGCGAGGTGAACCGATTTGCTCAATCACTCCCTTATTCATCACGACGATGCGGTCTGCCACTTCCATGGCTTCCTCTTGGTCATGAGTCACGAACACGGAGGTTAGATGTACATCTTCATGCAGGCGCGCCAGCCAACGGCGCAGCTCCTTACGCACCTTGGCATCCAGTGCACCAAAGGGTTCATCAAGCAGCAATACGCGGGGCTCAACGGCCAGCGCACGGGCCAGTGCAATACGTTGGCGCTGACCACCGGAAAGCTGCTCTGGGTAACGGTCAGCAAGCCAGTCCAGTTGCACCAGGCCCAGCAGTTCATGCACCTTCTGTGCAATCACAGCTTCAGTGGGACGCTCGCGCTTGGGCTTCATGCGTAAGCCAAATGCGACGTTATCGAATACCGTCATATGCCGAAAAAGTGCGTAGTGCTGGAATACAAAACCCACATTTCGGTCACGCACATCGTGCTCGGAAACATCCTCACCGTGAAACTGAATGCTGCCGCTATCAGGTGTTTCGAGGCCGGCAATGATTCGCAGCAAGGTGGTTTTACCGCACCCGGATGGCCCTAACAGAGCGACCAGTTCGCCACTCTGAATGTTCAGGTTGATCTGATTTAGCGCCTTGAACGCATGGAAATTCTTGCTGACGTTAGTGATTTCAATCGACATGCGTTGCGTCCTCAGCCTTATGGCGCGGGCAGTTAATTCTTACGTGCTCTGCAACCAAGGTTGCGGCTAGACAATGTCATAGACGGCAGGTGGACCAAGGCGATGCAAGGGTGTGCGGATCATAGCGCCGGCTTTATATTCTTAAAAATATCGTTTAGTCAGATCAATATTCATTTAAAGAATAAGAATTTATACCGACTCCCATCAAATCCGCGGACACACTAGCCAAGACGCTGCGCTGTGTAAATCCACTCGCCGGGAATGGAAGCCACTGAAATTCTATTTAGATCTATACATAGCGCTAAAAATTACTTTTTAAGAATAAAAAACCTAGGCAGTATCAGCCGACTATTTTTGACCTAATAATCGAATTATATGCCTGATTTAAACAGGCATCGCGACGGGGAACGTCTTGATCATGCTAAAGAAATTGCTTCTAGCCAGTGTTGTCTCCACAAGCCTGCTCGGCAGCCTGTCCGCTCTGGCAGCTGATAAGCCGATCCTTAATGCATCTTATGACGTCGCTCGTGAGGTGTTTGCAGCGATCAACCCCAAGTTCGTCGCCAAGTGGAAAGCCGAAACCGGTAAAGACCTGGTGATTGACCAGTCATTTGCTGGCACTTCACGCCAGGCACAAGACATCATCCAAGGTAAAAAGGTGGATATCGTCACCTTCAACCAAGTTACCGATATCGACATCCTCGCCAAGCGCGGTTTAGTGCGCAAAGACTGGGCGAAGCAATTCCCGAATAACAGCTCGCCGTATTACAGCACCACGGCGTTTCTGGTGCGCAAAGGCAACCCGAAGCACATCAAGAACTGGGATGATTTGGCCCGTGACGATGTGAAGCTGGTGTTCCCTAATCCGAAAACATCTGGTAATGCGCGTTACAGCTACCTGGGTGCTTGGCTCTATGCCAACGAGAAATTTGATGGTGATGAAGGCAAGATCAAAAGCTTCGTCGGTAAAATTCTGCACAACGTGCAAAACTTCCCTACTGGCGGTCGCGCTGCCACTGTAGCCTTTGCTCAGAATGGCCAAGGCGACGTGCTGCTGACGTTTGAATCTGAAGTGGTCAACATCGCTAACAGTGATGAATTCAAGTCCGGCGAATATGAAATCGTGGTCCCGCCAGTGAGCGTTCTGGCTGAGTTCCCAGTTGCCTTGGTCGACAAGGTTGTTGATTCCAAGGGCACCCGTGACGTCTCCAAAGCCTTTCTTGAGTTCCAATACACCAAAGAAATCCAACAACTGCTGACCACCTTCAACTACCGCGTACACAACCCGGAAGTCGTTGCAGCCACTGCCAGCCAATTCCCGCAGGTGCGCCTGATCAACCCGAATGAAGTACTCGGCACTTGGGATGAGATCACCGCGAAGCACTTTGCCGCTAACGGTGTGCTGGATCAGTTGCTGGCTGAAGGCCGCTAATTGATTTGTAGTTTTGAGTAGTACAATAAGCCGCAGCTTTGCTGTGGCTTATTCGTTCAGGAACCTTAGTGTGCAAACCTCTTCGCGTTTTTTTCTGCAGAAACCGCTGCTTCCAGGTTTTGGCCTGAGCTTCGGCTTCAGCACGTTTTATATCTCTCTGGTGATCCTATTTCCGCTGTCGGCCTTGCTGGTTTATGTCAGTGACATGGGTTGGGCCCAATATTGGCAGGCAATCAGTGATCCACGGGTGGTACAGAGTTATGAGGTGACTGTCAGCGGTGCCTTTTACGCCACCATTGCTACCGTGCTTATTGGCATGTTGCTGGCTTGGATCATTACTCGCTACGACTTCCCAGGCCGTCGTTTGGTCGACGCATTTATCGACCTGCCCTTCGCCTTGCCGACCTCAGTTGCGGGCTTAACCCTGGCAACGCTACTTGCTCCCAGTGGGTGGCTGGGTGCCTGGCTTGAACCTATGGGCATCAAACTGGCCTATGCCTACCCCGGCATCATGATCGCCATGGTCTTTACCAGCCTGCCCTTTGTGGTGCGCACGGTGCAGCCGGTGATGCAAGACATGGGGCACGAGTATGAAGAAGCGGCCAGAACCCTGGGTGCAAATCGCATGCAGACCTTCTTCCATGTAATTCTCCCGACGTTGCTACCTGCATTATTGACGGGAGCATCGCAATCGTTCATTCGCAGCCTCGGTGAGTTTGGCGCAGTCATCATGCTGGCTGGCAATATCCCGTTCAAAACCGAAGTGTCGTCGCTGATGATCTTTATCCGCCTCCAGGAGTTTAACTACCCTGCTGCTGCAGCCATCGCCTCAGTCATTCTGCTGGCCTCGCTGACACTGCTGTTTAGTCTCCAGGTACTACAGGGCCATCTGTTCAAATGGCAACGGCAGGGCAAATGAAAAAACCTCAACACTGGCATCAATGGCTGTTGATCGGCCTCGGCTTAAGCCTTGTCGTCTTGATTTTGCTGGTGCCCTTATTGCTGATTTTCAGCAAGGCGCTGTCAGGTGGATTGGCCTTGTTATGGGGCAATCTCAATGAAGACTACATGGTGCACGCCATTGGCCTGACGCTTATGGTTGCCGCCATGACCGTTCCAATCAATCTGGTATTCGGCATCCTGCTGGCGTGGTGCATCACCCACTATGACTTCCGTGGCCGCAAGGTGCTGACCACCTTTGTCGACATCCCTTACGCGGTTTCACCTGTTGTCGCCGGGTTGTGCTATTTGGTGGTGTATGGCATTGAAAGCACACTGGGTCAGTGGTTCTACGATAACGACATCCAGATCATGTTCGCTTGGCCTGGCATCGTCATGGTTACGGTATTCGTCACCGCGCCCTATGTTGCTCGTATCCTCATCCCTGTCATGCAAACCCAAGGGCAGGATGAAGAAACCGCAGCGCTGTGCCTGGGCGCAAATGGCTGGCAGATATTTCGTAACATCACTCTGCCTAAAATCAAATGGGCGCTGCTCTATGGCGTGGTCGTCACCAACGCTCGGGCAGTCGGTGAGTTTGGCGCAGTATCGGTGGTATCAGGCACCATTATTAACCAGACCCTGACCCTGCCTTTGCTGGTTGATCAACTGAATAACGACTACAAAACCGCAGCCGCCTTTACCGCAGCTGCACTGCTGGCGTTGATGGCGCTACTCACGCTGTTGCTGAAGACGTTTATGGAATGGCGTCAACGTAGCTTGATGCAAAAGGCAGAAGCCCAGTAGTTGTTAACCGCCAAGCCACTCCAGTTGGCTTTATGGCTACTCCGCCCGGCTCGTTGAATGCGTGCCCGGGCATATGGTCAATGCCCCTTCTGGCCGCTATGATCGGAGCCCATGAGCGAATCCTTTCAAACTCGGCAACCCTGCCCACCCGGCGCCTGCGACTGCGGGCGCGAACAATTGGCGCAGACCCCGGGCTCAGATGTACGCATCCTGCGATTGACTCGCCAAGAAGAAAAACGCCTGATTGAGCGGCTGGAAAACATTCAAAGCCTTGAAGATCTTGAGCGCCTGCAGGTGCGCATTTATGAACAACTGGGTGTACGCGTAAGTGTCGCTCCGGGGTTTAACGAGGTGCGCAGCATGCGCGGTATTGCCATTGAGATCGCTGAGCTGACCGGACTGTGCCGCAAGACTCGCCAATCCATTCCGGCAGCCATCCGTCGTGGGCTGGAAAAGAATCCCGAAATCGCCTTCCGCTTGCTCGACAGCCACGACTTGCTGCGTGACGCATAGTGGCTCCCATTCTCATCCTTTGCCTACGCGGGCGTTGAGCCGATGTTCGCTAAACTGTTTTAGCAGCAAGATTATCAGCGCCATCAACAGCAACAGGCTGGCCACACTGAAGGCTGCAACATGGTTGTATTCGTTGTAGAGAATCTCGACATGCAGCGGCAGCGTGTTGGTGTAACCGCGAATATGACCAGACACTACCGACACCGCGCCAAACTCACCCATGGCCCGAGCGGTACAGAGCACCACGCCATAGACCAAGCCCCATTTGATGTTCGGCAAGGTCACGTGCCAGAACATTTGCCAGCCATTGGCACCGAGCAGGCGAGCGGCCTCCTCCTCCTGAGTGCCTTGCTCTTGCATCAGCGGGATCAGTTCTCGGGCGACAAAGGGCACAGTGACAAATACCGTTGCCAGAATAATGCCCGGCAACGCGAAGACGATCTGAATATTGTGAGCCTGTAACCACTCGCCAAAAAATCCTTGAGCGCCAAACAGCAACACATAAATCAAACCGGCAATCACCGGCGACACCGAAAATGGCAGATCAATCAGAGTGACCAACAAACTTTTACCGCGAAACTCGTACTTGCTAACCGCCCAGGCGGCGCAAACCCCAAATACCAAATTCAGGGGCACTGAAATACCCACTGCAAGTAAAGTCAACTGAAGCGCTGACAACGCATCGGGCTCAAAAATGGCGCTGAAAAACACCGTCCAGCCTTGTTTCAACGCGGCACTAACCACCACGCCCAAGGGCAACAGAAGAAATAATCCAAACACCACCCATGCTGCGATTATCAGCAGGGGTTGCCCAAGCACAGTGTTGCGCCTGGCACTGGCAATTGCTTGCGAAGACATGGTTTACCCTTAGTTTTGTCTGATTCTGCGCTGCAGCAGATTGATCAGCAGCAGCAAAGCAAATGAAATCACCAGCATCAGCACGCCAATGGCCGTGGCACCTTGATAGTCGTATTGGTCAAGTTTGACCATGATCAGCAGCGGCAAGATTTCAGTCTTCATCGGCATATTACCGGCGATAAAAATCACCGAACCGTATTCACCAACACCACGGGCAAACGCCAATGAGAAGCCAGTCAACCAAGCCGGCAACATGGCGGGCAGCAGCACATAACGCACTATCTGCAAGGGCTTGGCACCCAGACAAGCAGCGGCCTCTTCTATTTCACGCGGCAAATCAGCCAGCACTGGTTGCAGTGTGCGCACCACAAAAGGCAGTGTCACAAAGGTCAGCGCCAGAGTGATACCCAGCGGGGTGTAAGCAATCTTTAAACCTATGTCGGCTGCCAGCTTGCCAATCAAACCGTTGGGTGCATAAAGCGCAGTCAAGGCAATACCGGCAACAGCGGTTGGTAGGGCAAATGGCAGGTCAATCATTGCCTCGATGACCTTACGCCCGGCAAACTCATAGCGCACCAGTACCCAAGCCAACAATGCGCCAATAACAGCATTGATCAGCGCCGCAGCGAAGGCAGTACCAAAGCTTAATTTAAGCGCGGCTATAACCCGTGGCGAGGTGACTATCGCCCAGAATTCAGCCCAACTTAGCTGCGCCGCATGCACGAACATCGCCGCCAAGGGGATCAGCACCAACAAGCTCAGGTACAGCACGGTGAAACCCAGCGTAATCCCGAAGCCGGGTATAACTGGGGATGTTCGACGCAACATGTTCAATCCTTAGTGAAGGCATGCGCACAGGCAGCGCACAGCCTTATTCAGGCCATGCTCCGCCACGTCACATGGGCGTTGAGTTACTGCACCTGATAGATCTGATCGAACACACCGCCATCGTTAAAAAACTTCGGTTGCGCGGCTTTCCACCCGCCGAAATCTTTATCAACGGTGACGAGCTTCAAGGCCGGGAATTGCTTGCTAAATTCAGCTGCAATTTGATCATTACGTGGGCGATAAAAGTGCTTGGCTGCCAGGCGCTGCCCTTCATCGCTGTACAGGAAATTGAGGTAGGCCTCTGCGACTTCCCTCGTGCCTTTGCGCTCGACGTTCTTATCGACCACGGCCACCGGCGGTTCGGCAAGAATCGACAACGAAGGCGCAACAATTTCAAACTGATCACCCCCCTCTTCTTTCAGCGCCAGGAAGGCCTCGTTCTCCCACGCCAGCAACACATCGCCAATTTGATTGTTGACAAAGGTGATGGTCGAACCCCGAGCGCCAGTGTCCAGCACGGGTACGTTGCCATAGAGCTTCTTCACAAAATCCTGAGCTTTTTCATCACTGCCAAAATGCTGTTTGGCATAGGCCCATGCAGCGAGAAAATTCCAACGAGCACCACCGGATGTTTTTGGGTTTGGGGTGATAACTGACACCCCAGGCTTGATCAGGTCATCCCAGTCTTTGATGGCCTTGGGATTGCCTTTACGCACCAGAAACACAATGGTCGAGGTGTATGGCGTGCTTGATTGTGGCAAGCGTTCTTGCCAGTTTTCAGGAATGAGTTTGCCGATACGGTTCAGTTCGTCGATATCACCCGCCAGCGCTAGGGTGACAACATCCGCAGGCAAGCCATCAATGACTGAACGGGCTTGTTTACCTGAGCCGCCGTGGGATTGCTGGATGGTGATACCGGGATGGCCTTCGGCCTGCCAATGCTTGTTAAATGCTGCATTGAATTCGCTGTAGAACTCACGGGTTGGGTCATAAGAGACATTCAGCAAGGTTTGCGCTGCAACAGCAGGCCCTGCAATCAGTGCGCTCGCCAAGGCGGCGAAAGTGAAACGACGAATGGACATGTTGCTGCTCCTAAAAACGTTTAGTTCTTTTAATCGGGGCATGGCTGCCTGCAGCAAAAGCTGCATGACAGTCGCAATACCGGTGCGTGTTGGACGTCACGCCCTCCGGTTGTCCAGTCGGGCTGCTATAGCAGGTGTTTCTTGAGAAACCTAACGGGGGTTTTGCTTTGCCGTGAGTAGCCTGAATTTCTCTTTACGCTCGATTTGCACCACTTGGCCGTTGTGTACGGCTATTTCCAACGAGCCATATTGCAGGCCGCTCAGTGCGTTTTTAATTTCACGCAATACGCTGACCTCATCGACGGCACCATGGGTTGTGTTTGTCACAGTCATCGCAAGTGTCCTCTCCAGCTATGCAGACTTATTCAGCCGCTACGAGTGGCTGTCGATTGATAGTAGGAGACCTTTTATATTCTTAAAAATACTAGTTAATTACATGAATATTACTTTTTAGAATATAAAATCACTGGCTTAGCATCACCAAAATCAACAAAAAAGAATAAGAACATATTTTTTTATTCTTTTATTTGATTTTAAAAAATGCCTAACCTGCTCATGTCATCGACTCAACGAGCCAAGTACATGTCCGAGCAATCGATCCGCTACCTCATCATTCCAGGCTGGAATGGCTCACCTGCAGAGCACTGGCAAAGCCATTGGCAACGGGTACTGCCAAACAGCATCCGGGTTGAACAAGGCGACTGGCAGTACCCGCAAAAAACTCACTGGGTCGAACAACTGCATCAAGTGATTGCGGAGGATTCGCGCCCTGCTGTGTTGATCGCACACAGCTTGGGTTGCATAACCGTCGCGCATTGGGCCGCGCATGCACCTAAACACCTGATTAACCGAGTACTCGGCGCTCTATTGGTCGCCCCAGCTGATGTAGAGCGATTAAATTGCCCTGAGCCACTGCGTAACTTTGCACCTATCCCAAGTGCCAAGCTGCCCTTCCCCAGCCAGCTAATTGGTTCGGATAATGACTCAGCTGCATCGCCACAACGCGCCCTGCAACTGGCTCACGACTGGGGCAGCGAAGCCTCGATCCTGCGCGGCGTAGGCCATATCAATGTGTCTTCCGGGCATAGTCGTTGGGAGCAAGGCTTCAGCCACCTTTACCGCCTACAGCGCCAGCTCGAACAAGGTGGCCTAAAGCGCGCTTAGTGGCCCTGACAACAGCCGTGGCGACGGACACTCGCCGCGGCCTGGATTGTTTGACGATCTGCATATCGCGAGTTACGCTTATCGTAATTCAATTACAAAAAATAAAATCATGAACACTGACGACCTCGCCTACTTATCAGGCTTTGCCAATCACTTCAGCAGTGAAGCGCTTCCGGGTGCTCTGCCGATCGGTCAGAATTCACCGCAGAAAGTCCCCTTTGGCCTCTATACCGAGCTGCTATCGGGCACCGCCTTTACGGTGCCGCGTGCAGACTCGCGGCGTACTTGGATGTACCGCATCAAGCCGTCGGCTAATCACCCGGCGTTTGTGCGTATGGACAAACAAATAAAGGGGGGTGAATTAGGCCCCGTCACGCCGAATAGGCTGCGCTGGAACCCGCTGCAAATACCTGAAGCGCCGACTGACTTCATCGATGGTTTAGTCACCCTTGCCGCGACCTCTGCCGCCGATCAGGCATCCGGTGTCAGCGTGCATATCTACCGGGCTAACTGCTCGATGAAGCGGGTGATGTTCAATGCCGATGGCGAGTTATTAATCGTCCCTGAGCAGGGCCGTCTTCGTATTGTCACCGAGCTGGGAATGCTTGAGGTCGAGCCACTGGAGATCGTAGTAATCCCACGCGGCATGAAGTTTCGAGTGGAGTTGCTTGAGGCCGTCGCGCGCGGCTATGTCTGTGAGAATCACGGTTGCGCATTCCATCTGCCTGAACTGGGGCCAATTGGCAGCAACGGCTTGGCGAATGCCCGTGACTTCCTCGCGCCGGTTGCCCACTTCGAGGACACAGACCAGCCGGTCCAATTGGTGCAAAAGTTTCTGGGTGAGCTGTGGGCCACTGAGCTTGATCATTCACCACTGGATGTCGTCGCGTGGCACGGCAATAACGTGCCTTACAAATATGACCTGCGCCGTTTCAACACCATTGGTACGGTCAGTTTCGATCATCCAGACCCATCCATTTTCACCGTATTGACCTCGCCGAGTCACATCCCTGGCCAGGCAAATGCTGACTTTGTGATATTCCCACCGCGCTGGATGGTGGCCGAAAACACCTTCCGGCCACCCTGGTTCCACCGCAACCTGATGAATGAGTTTATGGGCTTGATTAAAGGCGCATACGACGCAAAGGCGGACGGCTTCTCCCCCGGAGGCGCTTCCTTGCATAACTGCATGAGTGCCCACGGCCCGGATAACATAAGCACGACGCAGGCGATTGCTGCCGAACTGCAGCCGCACAAAATAGATAACACCATGGCGTTTATGTTTGAGACCTGCACGGTGTTGCGCCCGAGCCAGTACGCAATGCAATGCCCTGAGCGACAGACTGACTACGACGCGTGTTGGTCTGGAATGAGCAAGACATTCAACCCGGAACAAGCCTAGTCCTGCCCATTGATAGTGCTCATACGGCATCGCCCATGAGCACTATCAACTCTCCGCCGCCCCTCTTCGCTTGACCTTTGCGCCCGATTCCTTAGTATCCCGCCCGCTTAAACCACAGAGAGCTAAAAGCCCGACGCGGCGCATCACTGTGGGCATAAGAAATGACGCCCCAAACTGATGCAAATCTGTCCTTTTGGTCAGAAAAAGGGCAACCAAATGTGGCAGAACGATTGATCACTCTGTGACCAAACACGGCAAAAACCCTTGAGAAATTGCGTTTTAACGGCTCAAACGCAGAAAAAATCCTAATTGGCTTTGTTTTTGCTCTAGAACCTGCAGCCTGACCGATTAGACAGGTTTAAAACTATAATTCTGCGCACCAGGAGCACCACTTGATGAAGCGTTTTATCCCCACTTTGATGTTAGCCGGCGGGCTTCTGGCAGGCGGCCAGGCTGTTGCTGGTGACTTAATGCAATGGCAAAACAACAGCCTCACGTATCTGTACGGTGAAAACTTCAAGGTTGATCCCGACAAGCAACAAACGCTGTCGTTTGAACACGCCAGCGGCTGGAGTTTCGGTGACCTGTTCTTCTTCGTCGACGGCATCACCTACAACAGCGCTGAACGCAATGGCGCAGGCGATGCAAGCACGTTCTACGGCGAATTCGCACCCCGTTTGTCGTTCGGTAAAATGTTCAATACCAAACTGGAATTTGGCCCAGTCAAAGACGTGCTGCTGGCCATGACCTATGAATTTGGCGAGGACGACACTGAGTCCTATTTGATCGGCCCAGGTTTCGACTTGGCTATTCCGGGCTTCGACTACTTCCAGATCAATACCTATTTGCGCACCACTGACGGCGATCGCGATGGCGATAACGTCTGGCAGATCACACCCGTGTGGAGCTATACCATTCCAGTGGGGAACTCAGACATCTTGATTGATGGTTATATGGACTGGGTTGTTGATAATGACGACAGCTACCACGCTAACCTGCACTTTAACCCTCAGGTTAAATATGACTTGGGTAAAGCGCTCAGCTGGGGCGAGAAGCAGCTCTATGTCGGTATCGAGTACGATTACTGGAAAGACAAATACGGCATCGATAACGACAGCTTTCTCGGTGACACCATTCTTGATGGCACCAACCAGAGCGCGACCAACTTTATCGTAAAAGTGCATTTCTAAATGCAACGCCGCGCAGGCCTGAAGGGCCTGCGCGATATGCCAGCCTCCCCCTCTTTAGTCCTTCAGTCCAATGCCCCTGCTGCCACTTGTGTGTTTAGATACCCCATCTGCCTACAAGGATGGATCATGTCTTCACCCACGTTGCTGCTGACCGCACTGGCCATGCTGGCATTTGCCGGTAACTCGATTCTTTGCCGAATGGCCCTCAAAGCGACTGAAATAGATGCAGCAAGCTTTACCAGCGTGCGCCTTGTCGCTGGGGCATTTACCCTGCTGATTATCCTACGTTTGAAAACCGCAGCTCAGCCATTGTCTGGCAGTTGGCCGGGCGCACTGGCCCTGACCGCTTATGCAGCGGCATTTTCATTCGCCTACATCAATCTCGATGCAGGAAGTGGTGCATTGCTGCTGTTCGGTGCGGTGCAACTGAGCATGATTGCCTGGGGTTTCTATCGCGGCGAACGCTTCGGTATTGCGACAGCTGTGGGTTTGGCTTTAGCCCTCATCGGCCTGATTGCGCTATTACTCCCAGGCGCTAATACGCCTGCGCTTGGTAGCGCACTGCTGATGTTGGTCTCCGGTGTTGCTTGGGGCGCATACTCACTCATGGGCCGCGGCGCTGTGGACCCACTGGCAACCACAGCTGGGAATTTTTTACGGGCGGTGCCAATCGCGCTGTTAATCAGCCTGGCATTGATCAGCCGTTTGCAGTGGGACGTGGCAGGCTTGGGATACGCAGTGCTTTCAGGCGCGCTTGCTTCGGGTATTGGCTACGCGATCTGGTACAGCGCATTGCGCGGTCTAAAATCCTTTCAGGCGGCCACCGTACAATTGAGCGTACCAATACTGACCGCACTGGCTGGTAGCCTGTTGCTCGGTGAGGCCCTAACCTTGCGCCTTCTGCTAAGTTCAGCAGCAGTGCTCGGCGGTATCGCCATTGTGCTCACGGCCAAGCAGCGCAGTCCTCAAACCTGAGCGGTTATTTGTGGTCTATAGCTGTAACCTTGTTGCCTTGGCATGGGTTGTTCGCTCTGCGCCATGCAACTGCCATTAGAATTGAACGGAATCTCAGCCATGCTCAGTTTCACCACCGCATCCTTTAAATCACTGTTTCGAGCAGCACTGGCCAGTGTTTGTATTCTCAGTCTGGTGGCCTGTAGCACCCTGAGCCCCCGAGACCCGGTCAAGATCGACCTTGTCGGACTTGAGCCATTACCCGGCGAAGGTTTGGAGATGCGCTTTTCAGTAAAACTGCGGGTGCAAAACCCCAACGACAGCGCCATCGACTACAACGGTATTGCCCTCGACCTTGATGTGAACAATCAGCCATTGGCCAGCGGTGTAAGCGATCAGAGCGGCCAAATACCGCGTTTCGGTGAAGCCGTTATCAGCGTACCGGTGACTATCTCCGCGTTTTCAGCCATGCGCCAAGCAATGGGAGCATCACTCTATAAGCCGGGTCAGGACTTGCCTTATGAAATCAGTGGCAAGCTTGCTGGCGGCCTGTTTGGCACCTCGCGCTTTAGTGATTCGGGTACATTGAACTGGCCACGTTAGCGTCTTAGCTCAGCTTTCCTGCGGATCACTTTCAACCACCCGATTACGCCCCGCCCGCTTGCCTTCATAGAGCGCGGCATCAGCACGCATAACCAACTCAATCAGCCCCTCATCTGGCATCAACATCGCGACACCCAATGTCAGTTGCATCTCAAGCTCAACCTCAAGCGCTTTTAAAGGCGTTGCAGCGACCTTTTCCCTGACCCGTTCAGCCACTTGCATGGCACCAGAAAGGTTTGTGTGCGGCAATAAAAGCAAAAACTCTTCACCGCCCCAACGGCAACAACTGTCTGTATCGCGAGCTATAGAACGGATCAAGTCACTGATGTGCCGTAAAGCTGCATCGCCAACAGGGTGGCCATGGCGGTCATTTATCATTTTAAAATTATCGATGTCCGCCAGAATCACAGACAGTGGGTATTGCTGACGACGGCTTTGAGAAATGGCCTGCTCTGCCAACTGCCCGATTGTGCGGCGGTTAACCAATTGCGTGAGCGGGTCATACGCTGCCAAGTGTTGCAATTCGGACTGAATTCTTGAGACGGTAACAAAGTGGGTAAACGTCAGCAGCGATATGGTCACGAAGCAAATCAACAAATTCAAAATGCGAAACTGCTCCAGCCCAGCAGCAGTCATAGAACGATTCGCACCCGCTGCCATCTCCAGTTCGAACTTGAACATGCCGATGGCCATCACCAAACAAATAAAGACTTTGAGCTTAAGGCCGATCCGACCGGCAAATACCACCAATGGAATCAATGCCATTACCAGATAATGGACCCCAGCCCGAGAGCCAAAGTGCTCTGAAAACTGGACGATATAAAGCGTAACAATGGCAAACAGCGTGAGCACACTGGGTAGAAAAACTGCAAATGAACGCTTACGCGCGCACAGCGGATATAACGGCATTTGAACCAGCATCGCCAAAAGGCTGAACTGCCACCAGTCACTGTGGTTGAGCCATAACAAAATCGCGTGCAGTGGATTGACCACCATCAGAATAAGAATCCCTCGCTGCACAAATGAGCGAAAGGTCATTCTTATAAAATCAGTATCGAGTGGATCGCGTTCAATCCCTGACAAGAAAGACGACATACGCGTGCTCCCCAGCAATCCAACTGCCGCTGGTGTACCGGCATGGATACGGCATCTGTATAACAAGTGAAGTACTAAATCCGTCTCACGTCAGGCCACACAGACGAATTAAATAGCGTGCGCCAATTTGAGATCGATTTTAGCCTTGTGAAATGACGTCACCCTAAGGAACCTCTGAAAAACTACTGCGCTAGGTATTACTGCGTTAAAAAACTGCTCAAAATGCTCATTTACACCTCGTAAACTCCGCTTTTTCACAGCTTTTTGCCCTGTACTCCCGTCGCTCGCTACCTTTTTCAGAGGATCCCTAAGCGTTTAAATCACCACGCTGAATGACTAATAAACGCCCTACAGAGCCTGTTGTTAACGCCGTTATCAATAGCACAGCGTTAATGCCTTCAACCCAACCAAAAGTTCTGACTCAATTAAACACCAGAGCGGCCCGAATACCCTTAAGAACGCCGCCCTTCAACCACGCACCAAAATTGGGCAAAGTACTTTACACAAGCTTTACACCCTCTCTCGTGCCGAATTCGCATAATCAGAGTCAGAATATACAGGCGGCATTTGTCCGCATTGTAGGAGTCATAAAATGATTAAGCGTATTTTTCTGCCAATTGTATTAATAGCCAGTTGGCTCATGGCCAGCCAAGCTTCGGCCCACGGCCACAACGACGGTGCAGTGATTGCAGGCGCCGTTGCAGGCGCAGTCATAGGTGGGGCCATCGTCGCCAACAGCCAACCTGCGCCGCAGCCTGTGTATGTCCAGCCGGCACCGCCACCGCCAGTCTATTACCCACCGCCGCAGCCAGCTTATTATCCGCCACCGCAGCCGGTTTACTACCAGCCACCACCGGTGTACTACCAACCCTACCCAGTGGTTGTGGCACCAGCCTATCGTCCGCGCACTGTAATTTACTATGGCGGCCGAGGAGGCTATGGCCACTACAACAACTATCATCATGGCGGTGGTGGCCACCATCACTAAACAGCTTGTCAGCCTCGCGTTTGCGGGGCTTTTTTCTGCCCGCTCGCCAGCACCGAACAGAGTTACTCGCCGCAGACTCAGCAAAACCCTATATAATATACGGCCATTTGACAGCCTGAACCCGAGGTCGCTTCGTGAGCACTCTGCCGCCATGCCCTAAATGCAATTCTGAATACACCTACGAAGACGGCACCATGCTGATGTGCCCTGAATGTGCTCACGAGTGGTCAGCTAACGCCGAAGATACTGCGGCTGAAGACGCCAAAGTCATCAAAGACTCCGTCGGCAACCCATTGCAAGATGGCGACACCATCACCGTTATCAAAGACCTCAAAGTCAAAGGCTCATCGCTGGTGGTTAAAGTTGGCACCAAGGTCAAAGGCATTCGCTTATGCGAAGGCGATCACGATATTGACTGCAAGATTGACGGCATCGGTGCAATGAAACTCAAATCAGAGTTCGTCAGAAAGGTTTAACCCCCTCCCCTTCGTGCCTGAGCGAGCCCGAACTCGTTCAGGAACACACTTCAAAATCGGCATTTATCCTGAGCACCTCCCGCGCTAACTGCACATTTTTGTCAGCATTGGCTAGCATTCGTATAAACCACAGTTTCAAATAAGCCTCGTCTAGTCCCATTCAAGACCAATTGGAGCTCAGGATGCGCTACCTTTTTATCGGTCTCTTGCTGTGCCTCAGCGTGCCTGTATCCGCAGAGCCGTTGTTGGCGGTCGCCGATGAACAATTCGCCCCATACAGCTTTACTGAGGCTAACAGTGAAAAGCCAATGGGCATGGATGTCGACCTCGTTAGCGCAATTTTGAACGAAGCAAAATTAGATTTCAGAATCCGCCTATACCCTTGGCAGCGCGTTAAGCAAATGCTCGAACACCATGACGCAAATCTGGGATTTGCTTTTGCAGGAACGGCTGAGCGCAAAGAGCAATATCTGCTTGTCGGCCCAATACGCAGTGGCTCTACGGTCTTTATGACCACCCATAAAACGGCCATAACTGATTGGCAAACCCTTGATGACTTGATGCCCTATGTCATCGGCCAAGTACGGGGCTATGCCTACGAAACCGAGTTTGATCACGCGGATCTTTCACGCGACAGCAGTGCCCAAAACCCCAGGCAGCTGGTGTCGATGTTACTGGCAGGCAGAATCGACATCATCATTGGTGACAAAACTCAGTTGATGTATTTCGTCCATGAGCAAAAGTCAGAGTCGAGCGTGCGAATCCTCCCCCACGTACTGGTCGACATGCCCCGCTACGCTGCCTTCAACAAAAATGATGAGCAAAATGCAAAAGCGTTCGCCAGCGCACTCCAGCGTCTAAAAGATAACGGCAAGCTGCAAACTATCTTGCAACGCTGGCAGTACTGAGGCGCAGACCCACAAATGAAGAAAATTTGCCTACTAACGAGCTTGTTACTTATGACGGGCTGCGGTGCCGGTGAAACGGCGGCAACTGCTTCGCTACAGGCCAAGCAGGCACAAAAAGCGCAACAACAAATGGCGCAGATGCAAAAGCAAATCGACGAAGCCAATGCGGCCAGTAACCAGCGCCTGGAGCAGCAGCTTAAAAACTCGAACTGAAGCCGATTTATCTCAGCCCTCCGCCAACCACTGCTGCACAGCATTCACTGCTTGAAGCTGACGCTCAGACCAGTCGCCGTGCAGCGTGATAAAGCGCTGTTGGTGGCGTAACAACCAGTCACGGCACCCCTCAAAGAAGTGCATACGCTCAGCTAACTGGGGCTGGCAACGCTGGCCATCATCGACCCAAGGCACACCTTGTGGATCGAGCAATAGGTTGAGGTCATAACGGCGGGCTAACAATGCCGCTTCGATCCAGGCCGGGCAATTGCCGAACAGCTCACGGCTCCACAGCATGTTGCTGAGCAGATGAGTGTCAAGAATCAAAAGTTGTGGCTGAACGGCACGGGCTTTATCTTCCCACTCAAGCTGACCCTGAGCGATTGTCGAGATGTCGGCGTAACAGGTATCGCGCTGCTGCTGATCAATAAAATAGCGCACATATTCGCCGACCACGACGCCGCCGAACTGCGTTTGCAAGGTCGCAGCCAACCAACTTTTACCGGTCGACTCTGGCCCGGTTAGCACCAGCACCTTCATGCGTATGCAGGCTCAGGCGCTCGCCGCCAACTGCGCCAGCCTTGAACGGCCAACAGGGTGAACAGGGCATACAGCGCTGCCGTCAGATACAATCCTTTACTGATAAATAAGCCGACAAAAATCAGGTCAACGATAATCCACAGCGCCCAGCATTCGAGGCGCTTTTGCGCCATCCATACTTGTGCGACCAGGCTGAAAGCGGTCAGCGCAGCATCTAACCAAGGCGCAGCGGCATCGGTGTGAGTGGCCATTACGTAGCCCAAGGCGGCACTGCCCAGCGCCCCTATCATCAGGCTCCCGACCAGACCCGTTGAACTCAACCGACTGACCTCTCGCCCGTTATGCTCACCGCCACCACGTGTCCACTGCCACCAGCCGTAGAGTTGCAGCGCAGCATAGACGACCTGCAAAAGCATGTCTGAATAAAGCTTTATGTCGAAGAAAATCCAGCTGTACATCAAGACCATCACCAGCCCAATAGGCCAGCACCAGATGTTCTGTTTAACCGTCAGCCACACGGCAATAACGCCGAGAGCGGCAGCTACAATTTCAAGGGGCGACATACAAACCTCAGATGCAGAACAGCTTTGCGCCGCGCTGTAGTTCTTTGATCCAAGGATTGTATCCAATTCTGCACATCACTGCGCGCAGTGATCAACCCGTGCAAGCTTCCCTGAATATGGCGACGTAAAGCTTGCCCACCAAGACGCTGCAAATCGCCGAAATGGCCGATGAAAAGCGTCTGCCACCGACATCAGCATTTAATGCGCAATTGCATGGACTTGATCACCCAATTGCATTGCCACTGACCCATCAATTGCATTCGACTTGACCATGTTGACGACAGGCAAAGAACGGCCAGAAGCAGTCAATGGCGACAGGCCGTGCTCGGCAGGGAGACGCATTACCGTATGTAACTTGCTATGGTTTCTCAGTCCGGTGGAGTTTGGGGGGAAATGCGAGCAGTGGCTCTTGACTACGATTCCATTGGCTTCGGCATAGACCATCTATTCGCAGTTACTGGAGCGAAACTGTAAGCGGTTTCATGGCAGGTCGCTCTATTCGACTTGTACTGCGATGCAACATTACGCACAATGTGCGCACATTGTGCATTAGGAGTATAAGATGGCGTGGAACTATAATTTTTTAAGTGGAATTGCACGACATTCAGAGACGGGGAAGGAATTTCGAGTTGAACGCTCAATGCCCGAGGATCGTGTCACCGTATCCACAGTCGATGGCCAGCCCCATGATCTCGAACCTTCAAGTTTGGAGGCCTTAGAGAACCACTGCGTAAGTGAAAAGAACCGCCACGAATTGCAGAGACTTATTCAAACCCTTTTTCAGAACGACTTTTCAAGGGCCGTTGTGACCTTGAATAAGGCAGATGGGCGCAAAGCCTCTGTGAGAACCCTTCAGGCTTGGCTGATGCCACCAGACAGACAAAGCAGCAGGCGCTGTCCAACATGGGCGGTAATCTACCTAGAAAACTACCGTGATACTCACGCGGAAGATATACGGATCTATCGTGAATTCAAAGACAGTCAGGTTGGGCTCAGAAGCCCGACACGTGTCGACAGGGTCTACAACGGGAGTGCGCTCCAGGATGTTGAGCGGCAGCTAGCCTTTGAAGAACGGTACCGCCGAGAGTTGAGAACCAGCAGTATTTCGGCGCTTCCAGACTTGCTCGCGGACAAGCTGCTAAAGATAGAAAGCAACTATGAACGCCTTCTTTCGAGCCATTTCGCTCTTCTTCAATCCGTCAGGAGCGCAGAAAGCCTTGAAGACCTGAAAGTTAAGCTTAACGCAGAGGAAGACGATCTAAGTCGATCTAACCAATTCGTAGCTACTGCGCGCGAAGCTCTTCTAAGCAACTCCGAAGAGTTTGCCTCGGATGATGGGACTTTGCCGGAAGATGCGTCATTTACGAAGTGTGTGTTCCCCGGGAGCGGTTGAGTCTCACGCAGGTAGAGCCATTTCGTTTGTGCTCATTTAGTGGTCATGTCCTACCAAAAAAAACAGAGCCGATCATAAGTGGACCGAATTGACGTGCTTATCCACCTGATCCCGGCCCTTGGAGTGCAAACGATTACGCAAGATTTGACGAGGCCGCCGTTAAATTACTGAAATCCATCCAACAGAAACTGGGTGAAGAATTCGAGGTGGTGTACGAAAAACTTTAACTTATCGGTGTGAGTCTTCGACCTGATAACGAAAGGATGCAGCTATAGATCGGTAGCCACCTTTGCAATAGGCCGCCACAACCCAAAGTAAACATTTCAGCTTCTTGTTCAGTAGGCAGCCCCCGCCAGTCCTAAAATCGAGACGGCGGTTCATTTCCAGTTTTGATCTGTGAAAAGACAAGGTCTGGGTCTGCTTGGCACCAATATCTGAACAAAAGGCGAGGTTCGGTATCCCCAAAATACTGACTCAGGAAGCTTTCGGCGGGGATTAGCAATTTAGTTTGTGGCCATTGCTGAGCTAAAACGCCTATGTGTTTGCCAGACGAACAAATAATCCACGTCGCCTTGCCTCCACTGATGCGAGGCAGGTAACCCATACCTTGGATCGCTTCGAACAAAGCGCGCAGTGTTACTGCTGGATCAAGCCTGATTGATGTCCTATGGCTTTCGAGATCATCCCCTGCATGCACGCTATCCCGATCAATTTCAATAACCAACATGAATGTTCCTTGTTAGCGTTGTGTGGTTACTAGAATGCCAGCGTATGGATGCCAGCAGCTATCTGTCTACAGTCCGCTCTGGGCCGATCTCAGCCCTTAGCCACAGAGCGCTATGGGTCGATAGAAGCTGGTCGCGGCAGGTAGCTATTGGCGGATATTTTTCTTGTCATCAATGCGCCGTGTGCTGGTCAAGTCGAATGCAAACGCTTAGTCAGCACCCGTGCAATTAACGGGTCAGTGGGAACGCAAGCGGTGGTCAAGTGAAGTGCAATTTCCCATTTAAAGTACAGGAAAAAAAAGACCCGCCAAATGACGGGTCCTTCTCGTTCAAAGCCGGGCTTTAACCGTTGCTTGGGAATGCAAAGGAAGCCGCTTCATGGCTGGCACGTTGTGGCCAGCGCTGAGTGATAGCTTTGCGGCGCGTGTAAAAACGCACACCGTCTGGACCATAGGCGTGCAAGTCACCGAACAGCGAACGCTTCCAGCCGCCGAAGCTGTGGTAAGCAACCGGAACAGGCAGCGGCACATTGACGCCGACCATGCCGACTTCGATTTCGTCGCAGAACAGACGCGCAGACTCACCGTCACGGGTGAAGATGCATGTGCCGTTGCCGTACTCGTGATCATTGATCAGTTGCATCGCTTCTTCGAGGCTGTTGACGCGCACAACGCAGAGCACCGGCCCGAAGATTTCTTCTTGGTAGATGCTCATCTCAGGGGTTACCCGGTCGAACAGGCAGCCGCCGAGGAAGAAGCCGTTTTCGTTACCTTCAACACTGAAGCCACGGCCATCGACAACCAGTTCAGCACCGGCTGCCACGCCGGCATCCACATAGCCCTTAACCTTGTCACGAGCAGCGGCCGTGACCAGTGGGCCCATGTCCAGGCCTGCCGAGGTGCCTGCACCAATTTTCAGCGCTTTGATCTGTGGCATCAGTTTTTTGATCATCGCGTCGGCAATCTGGTCGCCCACACAAACAGCAACAGAAATCGCCATGCAACGCTCGCCACATGAACCATAAGCAGCGCCCATCAAAGCGCTGACTGCGTTATCGAGGTCTGCATCTGGCATCAGTACGGCGTGGTTTTTAGCGCCGCCCAAGGCCTGAACGCGCTTACCGCGCTTAGTGCCTTCGGAATAGATATATTCGGCAATCGGTGTGGAACCCACAAAGCTCAATGCTTTAACTTCTGGCGCTTCGATCAGGGCATCAACGGCATCTTTATCACCGTGAACAACGTTCATCACGCCTTTTGGCAAGCCGGCTTCTTGCAGCAACTGGGCGATATACAGCGTCGAGCTTGGATCACGCTCAGACGGCTTGAGGATAAAGCAGTTACCGCAAACGATGGCCAGCGGATACATCCACAGTGGCACCATCGCTGGGAAGTTGAACGGGGTGATACCCGCCACTACGCCCACCGGCTGGAAGTCGCTCCAGGCATCGATATTCGGGCCAACGTTACGGTTGTATTCGCCCTTGAGAATTTCGGGTGCGCCACAGGCGTATTCAACATTCTCGATCCCGCGCTTCAATTCACCGGCAGCGTCTTCAATGGTTTTGCCATGTTCTTCGCTGATCAACTTCGAGATAGCGGCTTCATGCTGCTCAAGCAGTTGCTTGAAACGGAACATGATTTGCGCACGCTTGGCTGGCGGAGTATTACGCCACGCTGGGAAGGCTGCTTTGGCCGAGTCGATGGCTTTCTGGACAGTTGCACGATCAGCCAGTGCAACCTGATGAATAACCTCACCTGTAGACGGATTAAACACGTCTGCGGTGCGGCCTGTGCCGGCAACTGGCTGACCATCGATTAAGTGATTAACTTGGCTCATGGAATACTCCGTTAGCAATTAGGTTAAGACGGTTGAACAGGTTCAACTCGCTTGGAAATTAAGTGACGGAGGCCGCCTACAGCGCCCCCGTCAAAATCAATTAGGCACCTTTGATTTCAGTCTCGACAAAGACCACTTCATGGTCGCTGGCGTTAACCACATTGTGCTCAACACCCGCCTTGCGAAAGTAGGACTGACCGGCAACCAAGGTTGCATGTTTCTCGCCCTCTGGCGTTTCCAGCAGCAGAGTGCCCGCTGTCATGGGCACCACTACATAATCGTAGCCGTGGCGATGAGCACCGGTTTCACTGCCCGGAGCAAAGCGCCATTCGGTGACAATAACATCAGCATTATCAACCTGAACGGTGGGTACGGCTTGCATGCGCTTGGTCATTAATCAACACCTTGCAAAGCTTGGCCAACGGCATCGAAGACGCGATCTAGGTCTTCGCGCTTAGCATTAAAGGTTGGGCCAAACTGCAGCGTATCGCCACCAAAGCGTACATAAAACCCAGCTTTCCATAGGGCCATGCCCGCTTCGAATGGGCGAATAACGGCGTCACCATCGCGTGGAGCCAACTGAATAGCACCCGCCAAACCGCAGTTGCGAATATCAACAACGTGCTTGGCACCCTTCAAGCCATGCAGTGCATTAGCAAAATGAGGCTCGATTTCAGCGGCTTGCTGCACGAGGTTTTCACGCTTTAGCAACTCAAGTGAAGCCAGGCCCGCAGCACAGGCAACCGGATGCGCCGAGTAGGTGTAACCATGGCTGAATTCGACCATATGCTCAGGCGATGGCTGGTTCATGAAGGTTTGATAGATTTCGCTGGAGGCGATCACTGCACCCAGCGGCACGGCACCATTGGTGATTTGCTTGGCGGTGTTCATGATGTCTGGGGTGACACCGAAGTATTCAGCGCCCGACCATTTGCCCATACGACCAAATGCGGTGATCACTTCATCGAAAATCAACAGAATATTGTGCTGGGTGCAGATCTCACGCAGGCGCTGCAAATAACCCACTGGCGGCACCAGCACACCAGCCGAACCTGACATGGGCTCAACGATAACCGCCGCGATGTTCGAGGCATCGTGCAGCTCAATCAGTTTGAGCAGCTCATTGGCCAGTTCAACGCCGCCTGTTTCGGCCATGCCCTTGGTGAAGGCCATACCCGGCTGCAGCGTATGTGGCAGGTGATCGACGTCCATAAACTGGCCGTACATTTTGCGGTTGCCGTTGATACCCCCCAAGCTGGTACCGGCAATGTTGACCCCGTGGTAACCACGAGCACGGCCGATGAACTTGGTCTTGGCAGGCTGACCTTTCAAGCGCCAATAGGCCTTGGCCATTTTCACTGAAGTATCGGCGCACTCAGAGCCTGAGCTGGTGAAAAACACATGATCCAGCCCGGCAGGCAATAAATCCGCAAGCTGCTCGGCAAGCTGGAACGACAGCGGGTGGCCGTATTGGAAGCCCGGGGAGTAATCGAGAGTACCCAGTTGCTTGGCGACGGCATCCTGAATTTCTTTACGCGAATGCCCCGCACCGCATGTCCACAGACCCGAAAGGCTGTCATAGATTTTGCGACCCTTGTCATCAGTCAACCAGCTGCCTTCAGCCGACACAATAAAACGTGGGTCGCGGTGGAAGTTACGGTTGGCGGAAAACGGCATCCAGTGAGCATCCAGCTTGAGCTGGCTGGTCAATGGCGGAGTAGCAGTCTGGGGCATATTCATGGGGCAGCCTCGCTGAGAAGACAATGTTCGGTTAAGGAATCTGCGAAAAACTACTGCGCTAGAGATTACTAGGTTAAAAAAATGCTCAAAATGCTCATTTAGGACAACTAAAGTCGGCGCGACCCCGAGCGGTTCTCGCATCTTTACGCCTTGTACTCTCTTCGCTCGCGACCTTTTTCAGAAGATCCCTAGAAGTACGCTTGCCAGTAAAGGTGCCACGGGCATAAAGTTGGTAAAACTTAACTCTTCATATCTTTAGTTAACCGGTTACTAAACTAATGAGCACCCGCCGCCCAGATCCCCTTGCCCAAGTCAGCGACTTCGATATTCGCCTACTCAAACTCTTTCGCAGCGTCGTCGAATCCGGCGGTTTTTCGGCAGCCGAGAGCGTGCTGGGCATCGGTCGCTCAGCCATCAGTCAGCAAATGAGCGACCTCGAACAACGCTTGGGTTTGCGCCTTTGCCAGCGCGGGCGTGCCGGTTTTGCGCTGACTGAAGAAGGCCGCGAGGTGTTTCAGTCAACTCAGCAATTACTCGCGGCATTGGAAAGCTTTCGCACCGAAGTTAATGGCCTGCACCAAAACCTGCGTGGCGAACTGAATATTGGTTTGACCGACAACCTGGTCACGGTACAGCACATGCGCATCACCAATGCCCTTTCGCGGCTCAAGGAGCGCGGCCCGGATGTGCGAGTCCATATCCGCATGACGCCGCCAAGCGAAGTTGAGCAAGGTGTCCTCGACGGCCGCCTGCATATTGGTGTGGTGCCGCAATCCGGTGCACTTTCAGGACTCGATTATCAGCCGCTGTATGATGAGCGCTCACTGCTCTACTGCGCAGTGGGCCACCCGCTGTTTTATGCCGATGATCAACTGCTTGATGATGAGCGTCTGAACGCTCAAGACGCCATCGCCCCGACGTTTCGCTTACCACCGGAAATACAGACCTACTACCAAGCGCTTAACTGCACCGCCAGTGCGTCTGATCGCGAGGGCATGGCGTTCTTAATTCTGACTGGCCGCTACATTGGCTATTTGCCGGATCATTACGCCAGTGCCTGGGTTCAACAAGGTCGCCTGCGCGCACTAAAGCCAGATTCACACTTCTATGACCTGAACTTAGCCGCTGTGACCCGCAAAGGCCGTCGCCCGCACTTGGTCCTTGAGAGTTTTCTTGAAGCCTTGGCTGCCGTCAGCTGACAAGCGCCCCAATTAAGGGCGCACCGACACCAACAGGGGCAAAAAACAGCCATTTAACCTGCCAGCCACCCCGTCAACACCGCGCAAGACTCAGTAAATCTGGAGCTCGACAAAAAACTGTTCAAGTGGACAGCTTTTTGCATTGGGATTGGAAATACACCTATCCAGCCCAGCAGCCTGCGCTGCCCGGAGAACTGCATGTCGACTGATGCACCGCAATCAGACTTGATCTACGGCCTAGACGCCCGCCCTGCCCCCCTTGCCGCGTTCTTCGCTGCGCTGCAACATGTGCTGGCCTGCTTTGTTGGCATCATCACCCCAACCCTGATTATCGGCGGTGTACTCGGTCTGGGCGATCAGATTCCGTATTTAATCAGCATGGGCCTGATGGTTTCCGGGGTTGGCACCTTGATTCAAGCGCGCCGCCCGCTGGGCATCGGTGCCGGAATGATTTGTGTACAGGGCACCAGCTTTGCCTTTTTAAGCGCGGTGCTCGCTGCCGGATTCATCGTTAAACAACGAGGCGGCGGCCCGGATGAAATACTCGCGATGATTTTTGGCGTGTGCTTTTTCGGCGCATTTATCGAAATGGTACTGAGCCAGTTCATCGGCCGTTTGCAACGCGTAGTCACACCATTGGTGACCGGGATTGTCATCACCATTATCGGTATTAGCTTGATCAAGGTTGGCATTACCGATGTTGGCGGCGGCTTTAATGCCCCGGATTTCGGCGCCCCCGTCAACCTAGCCTTGGGCGGCTTGGTGTTAGCGGTGATTATTGCCTTGAACCGCCTAAGCAACCCATGGCTGCGTCTCTGCGCCATCGTTATCGGCTTGCTGGTAGGCAGCATCGCCGCCTACTTTACTGGTGTTCTGGTACCCAAACCCATCAGCAGCCTGCCTTGGGTAAGCCTGCCAGTGCCGTTCATGTACGGTTTTGATTTTGACTGGATGGCGTTTTTCCCGGTCGCCCTGATTTATCTGATCACAGCGATTGAAACCTCTGGCGACCTGACCGCCAATTGCATGATCTCGCGCCAGCCGATCAAAGGCCCGGAGTACCTCAAGCGAATAAAAGGCGGCGTATTGGGTGACGGCGTTTGCTCATTGATCGCTGCGGCATTTAATACCTTCCCCAACACGACATTCAGCCAGAACAACGGAGTCATTCAACTAACTGGCGTTGCCAGCCGCTATGTCGGTTACTACATCGGGGCGATCCTGATTCTGCTTGGCCTGTTTCCAATGGTGGGTGCAGTCTTGCAGCAAATTCCCAAGCCTGTGTTGGGCGGTGCAACCTTGGTGATGTTCGGCACCGTTGCTGCGGCAGGTGTGCGTATTCTCGCGCAGGCCCCTCTGGATAGACGCAGCCTGTTGATCATGGCGACGTCTTTTGGCATTGGCCTCGGTCTATCGAGCCAACCCGAGTTACTAAGTCAGCTGCCTAAACTGGTGCAAAATATTTTTGGCTCCGCCATTACCAGTGGCGGGCTGACAGCGATCATTCTCAATCTCGTGTTGCCGATGGAAGGTCAAAGCACGGCCACTGATAGCGTAGAAATAGCCGAGGTAGACACAGCCGGTAACAACTAGTTGAAAGCGGCGTTCTGTGACTGACAGTCAGCAGGCTATGATCCTACGATGCGCCTGCTGCGCACCGTTCAAAAAGGAGGACCTATGTCCAGCCGCCGCCACTTCATTCAACGCAGTGCAGCCTTACTGGGTTTAGCTGCTGCAGCACCTTTACTGCCGAGCTTCGCCTTCGCCAGTGAGCCCAGCCAATTACTTCGCCGCAAAATACCAGGCAGCGGCGAGATGCTTCCCGCGATTGGCATGGGCACTTCAGGCACCTTTAACGTTACCCCTAATGCAGAGGGCATTGAGCCGCTCGACTTGGTCATGCGCAATTTTATCAATGGTGGCGCAACCCTCATCGACACCGCCCCAAGCTACGGCACGGCCGAGGTGGTCACCGGCCTTTTGCTCAAGCGCATTGATACTCAGCGCAAAGCCTTTTTGGCGACCAAACTATCAGCGACCGGCCGCGACAATGGCCTCGCCCAATTCAACGACAGCCTAAAAGCGTTGCAAACCGACAAAGTCGATCTGCTGCAGGTCCACAACCTGCAAGATACCCAAACGCAAATGGCGCTGATGCGTGAACTGAAAGAACAAGGCAAGATTCGCTACACGGGAATCACCCACTATGTTGAGTCTGCACACGATGACTTACTGGCGGCGCTGAAGAAACACAAACCCGACTTTGTTCAGCTCAACTATTCGATTGGCGAACGCAATGCCGAGAAACAGTTGCTGCCATATTGTGCGGACAACGGCATTGCCGTACTGGTCAACCGCCCGTTTATGCGGGGTCAGTTGCTGAGCAAGGTCAAAGGCCAGTCCTTGCCGGGCTGGGCAATTGATACCGATGCCACGTCATGGGCGCAACTACTGCTCAAGTACATTCTCGCTCACCCAGCCGTGACGGCCGTACTCCCGGCCACCTCGACACCGCGCTATGTCACCGACAACATCAAGGCAGGCATGGGACGATTGCCTGATGAAGCATTACGTGAGCGGATCATTCAGGCATTTAGCTGAGGATGGAGCGGCTAGCCAACGCCATCAATGCCAAACCTAATGAGCTGCTGGCCGCCTTAAGTGGTTTTGCCCTGTTTCTGTGTCTATTCAGTGGCTATTTCATGCTGCGGCCGATTCGTGAGGCAATGGGCATTGTTGGCGGAGTGGAGAACCTGCAATGGCTGTTCAGTGCCACTTTTGTCCTGATGCTGATTGCCGTGCCGCTGTTCGCCTGGCTCAACTCCCATGTCCCGCGCGAACGCTATATCGACTGGGTCTACGGCTTTTTCATCCTTAATCTGCTGGGCTTTGCCGGGCTGTTTAGCCTGATTGAACAAGACGTATGGCTGGCTCGCAGTTTTTACGTGTGGCTGTCGGTCTACAACCTCTTCGTAGTGTCGGTGGCGTGGAGCCTGATGAGCGATGTCTTCGACAGCCAGCAAGCCAAGCGCCTGTTCGCCTTTATCGCGGCCGGTGCCAGCTGCGGCGGGCTGATTGGTCCGGCCTTTGGTGCGCTACTGATTGATCTACTTGGCGAAAGCGGCTTAATGATTTGCGCTGCGGCCCTGCTTGCACTGGCCCTGCTGAGCAAAGGTTACTTGATGCATTGGCGCGCCATCGATGGTGCAGGCCGGCCGGGCGCTGAGCACAATGAAAGCCCGCATAAACCAGTGCTCGGCAACCCTTTCAGTGGTTTCACTCAGGTACTGCGCTCACCCTATTTATTAGGTATCAGCGCTTTTGTGATTTTGCTCGCCACGGCCAGCACCTTTCTTTACTTTGAGCAGGCTCGCCTGGTTGCCGAAACCTTCACCGACCGCAATGAACAGGTGCGTGTCTTTGGCCTGATTGACTTCACCGTACAGGCGCTGTCATTGCTCGCGCAGTTGTTTATCACCGGTCGTATTGCCCAACGCTTTGGCATTCGCGCTCTGCTCGCCGGCGTGCCGTTTCTGGTCTGCCTGGGCTTCATCGGTTTGGCGTTGGCACCGACCTTTGCCATGCTCGCCGCCTTGATGATTGTGCGAAGGGTGGGTGAATATGCTTGCGTGCGTCCGGGCCGTGAAATGCTCTTTGCACCCTTGGATGCGCAGACCAAGTACAAAGCCAAGAATTTCATCGACACCGTGGTTTATCGTGCCGGAGATGCCGCCAGCGCCTGGGCCAAGGCGCTGATCGACAATCTGGCCAACGGCGTAATGATCGCTGCAATTGCGGGGGCCGTGTGTGCAGCTGTTTGGGCACTGCTTGGTTGGTATCTGGGCGGCCAACGCAAAAAACAGTCGCCAGCCCCGGAGCCTTAAAGGTCAAGCACCAGTTCATTCCCCGAACAGCCGGAAACACAGGGCATTATCCACATGCCTGAAGCGCGCTCAGCATCAGACAGGTACTGGTCTTGGTGATCAACTTCACCGCTGACAACCCGGGTCATGCAAGCGCCGCACATGCCCATGCCGCAAGAGGTCGTGATCTCCACCCCCACCCGCGCTGCGGCGGCCACCAATGTTTCGCCCGACTGAACAGCAACCTGCTTGTCGCTCTTGGTGAGCATCAGCTGCACGGCTTGTGCCTGATTGGCTGGCGCATCAGCTAATTGCAACGGTGCCTGGAAGTGCTCACGGTACAGCACATCCCTCGGCCAGCCCGCGACGATTGCTGACTCAAACACGCAATCCATAAAACCATGGGGGCCGCAGCTGTACAGCTGACTACCGGGCTGGCGGCCGGCCAAGAGCCCAGGTAATTGCTGAGCAATTTCAGCACTGGATAAACCGCTAAACAAACTCACATCAGGTTGGCTTTGTAGTTGGTCGAGAAAAGCACTGTGCACGGGGCTGCGGCTAAAGTAATACAAATGAACCGGCCGCTGCTGCGCTCGACAGGCGCGGTACATGGCCAATAATGGCGTAATCCCAATCCCCGCTGCGGCCAATACCACCGGGCTGGTTCCCGGCTGCAAGGCAAATAGATTACGCGGCGTGCCGACCTGCAAACGAGTCCCCAGTCTCAGTTGCTCATGCAACCACTGCGAGCCGCCACGCGATTCTGGCTCGCGCTTGATAGCCAGACGAAGACAGCCTTCCTCGGCCAGATTGGTCAAGGAATATTGGCGCACCAGACCGCTGCCCATTTGCAGATCCACATGAGCGCCTGGGGTCCAACCAAAGGGCAAGCCATCGCCACTAACCGAGCACAATTCAAGGCCAAGAATGCCTTCGGCTTCCTCGCGTAAGCCACGAACTTTCATCTCGACCCAACTCATGTGCGAAGCCCCGCACGCTGCTGCAGCCCGCGCACGGCGGCAGCCGCTTCACGGCCTAAGGCAAGCATATCCAGACCGGCGATTTGATCATTCTCTACCACCCGTTTTCCGCCGACCAGCAGCGCCTGTAGACGAGCACGGCCACCGCAGGCTACTGGCGCAATGGCTAAGTCATGCAGGCCGAAATAACGGGGATCATCCAAACCATAGATTGCCAGATCCGCCGCCATGCCGACGGCCAAACCACCCAGCGCATCCAGCCCAAGCACCTTGGCACCCCCGGTTGAGCCCCAGCGCACCACGTCTTCAATACTCGCCGCGTCAGCCCCACCTTCGAACTGGCCTCCTGCATAACGCGGCTCGGCCAATTGGCCTTTACGGGCGCGCTGCAACAGCCAAGCCGCATGGGTTTCACTGAGCATGTCGGCGGCTTCATTCGAGGCCGCGCCATCAACGCCGATTGACACCGGCACCCCTGCTGCCTCCAATGCAACGATGTCCGCTATTCCACTACCCAATCGCCCATTACTTTGCGGGCAATGGGCGATACCGGTACCGGTCTGGCCAAGCATGCGGATCTCTTCGGGCAGCAACTTAACCAGGTGAGCAAACCAAACATCGTTGCCCAGCCATTCATATTCAGCGCAGAACTGCACCGGGGTCATGTTGAATTTGCCGCGCGCAGCATCTAGATAATCCACGGTTTCCGAGAGGTGGCTGTGCATACGAATGCCCAACTGGCGGGCAGCGCGTGCGGTTTCACGCAGCTCATCTGGAGTGGTGGAATGCAAGGTGGTGGTCGGTGCCATCACGATACGGCGGCGCGCGTCTGCTGCGGGGTCGTGATAGCGCTGAGTCAGGCGCTCGACATCGGCCAGATAGGCGTCGAGTTTTTCCGGGCGCATAGCTTGCGGCAAGTCGGCTTCAAGCTGACGCGTTTGGGTGGCACCACCACGGCACAGCACAAAGCGCAAACCTAATGCATCGGCCTCTTCAAAGAGTATCGCCGCGCTATCGAAGGGCATGCCCGGGTAATACAAATAATGGTGATCAGCCACCGTGGCGCAACCCGAACGGGCCAGCTCAACCAGGCCAATGCGTACCGCCAAGCGAAAGCTTTGCTCATCAAAAGCCCCGCGAAACCGATAGGGTGTTGCAGCCAACCAAGGGGTCAGGCTCTGGTTGAGTCCCTGCGGCTCTCCCTTGAGCAAAGATTGAAATAAGTGATGATGAGTGTTGACCCATGCCGGGTACACCACGCAATCGCGGGCATCAATTTGCGCCTCGCCGACTTGGGGTTGTAACTGGCCGATTGCAGCAATGCGCCCATCTACCACCCGAATATCCGGCCCGGCAACGCGTGCTGCGCTGCCAGACAACCCCGTCATAATCGCGCTGGTATTACGTATAAGCCAACTGGTGTTAGCGCTCATAGAGCATCTCCTGATCAAGCTGGCCTTTAATAAACCAACTGATACGGCCCGCCGTTTCAATGCGAGGCCATTAATAGGTTAATCAGTATCAGAAAAGCGTAGCGAGCGACGGCAATGCTGGATAAGACGTTGAGCAAGAACGACCGGGGGCGCACTCGACTTAACGCCCTAACATGAACATCTTAAGCAGCGTCTCAACAGCGGGTGTGCACTCGGCGCAGTCGCTATTGGCTTAGCCTTGTTCGCTGTCGTGCCAATGCCCCAGACTCACCCGAGCCAATGCCGCCATCAAACTGAACAGCAGTACCCCAGTCAGAGAGATCAACACCAGCGCAGCGAACAAACGCGGGATATTCATCTGAAACCCAGCCTGCAAGATCTGATACGCCAGCCCCGCCCCCGTACCTCCGGTACCTGCGACAAACTCAGCCACAACCGCACCGATCAGTGCCAGGCCGCTGGCAATGCGCAGCCCGCCAAAGAAGAACGGCAGCGCACTGGGGATACGCAAGCGCAACAGGGTTTGCCAGCGGCTTGCACGGTTGAGCTTAAACAAATTAAGCAGCCCCGGATTAACGCTGCGCAGCCCCAATACCGTGTTTGAGATCACTGGAAAGATCGCCACCAGCGTCGCACAGACCACCAGCGCCAACGTGGTATTGCTGACCCAGATGATGATCAGCGGCGCAATCGCTACCACCGGTGTGACCTGCAACAAAATGGCATAGGGGAACAAACTCGCCTCAATAACCCGGCTCTGCACAAACAGGAATGCAGCCAACACACCCAGCACCACCGCTAGCAAAAACGATAACAGGGTGATTTTTAGGGTGACCCACAGCGAACCCAATAACAGTGGCCCGTCAGTGACCAGAGTACGGCCTATGTCCGCCGGACTGGGCACCAGATACACCGGGACTTGCAATACGACACACAAAATCTGCCAGATCCCAAGCAAGACAGCCCCGACCAGCAACGGCGCAGCAATGCGCTGCACGCTGGGGTTGGCCAGTAATGGCACATGCGATGCAGTCATTTCCCACCTCCACAAGCCGCCAATTCGCGCTCAAAAGCCCAACCTAATTGAATCTTCAATGGCCGCCCTCCGCGTTAGCTTCAGCCAGCAATGCCGAAAGCTCTGCGCATTGCTGAATAAACTCGGCTGAAGTGCGGTACGCATCATCGCGCTGTTGCGGCCCTTTGATCGCCACGTCGGCTATCACCCGGCCGGGCCGAGCGCCCATCACCACCACGCGCGACGAGAGGTACACCGCCTCGTAAATGCTGTGGGTGACAAACACCACGGTCAGGTCTCGGGCGGCCCAGAGCTTACGTAAATCGCTATCAAGACGATTACGGGTGAACTCATCAAGCGCACCAAAGGGCTCATCCATCAGTAGCAAGTTCGGCTCGGTGGCCAGGGCCCTGGCGATTGATGCACGCATCTGCATGCCACCCGACAATTCCCGTGGATACACATGGCCGAATTCACCCAAGCCAACCAGTTGCAGCGCCTCATCCACCCGAGGCTGACTTTGTGTGCGGGGCACACCGGCCAGATCAAGTGGCAGGCGCACGTTATCGGCCACTTTCGCCCAAGGCATCAGCGTGGCTTCCTGAAAGACCATCGCCAACTTCTGCTCAGCAGCACTGTGGTTGATCTGGCCCTTGCCCCACCAGCGCACGTGCCCGGCCGACGGCTGCTCAAGACCCGCAAACATTTTCAGCAAGGTACTCTTGCCGCAGCCAGAAGGCCCCAACAGAGAAACAAACTCGCCGCGACCGATTTCCAACTTCAGCCGCTGTAAGGCGTGAGTGCCATTGGCGTAGGTTTTCTCGATACCATTGGCCAACAACACAGGCACATCCGGCCCGGCACTGTGCGGAACGCTCTGGTTAAGCATCGCTGCATTCAACGCCGCATTCATAACGGCAGACCGGCTGGGCGGAACTGCTCTTCTTCGCCATGCTTTTGCAGCAACTCGAAGAGCATCTTGCGCATGATTAATCCCGGGCGATCAGACTCCATGTGGAACTCCACGCGGCGGCGCGTATCAACGCAGGCGTCGTAGTCCGTGGCTTCAAGAATCTCTTGATCCTCACGGGTGATGGGCGCGTCCCAGGCAATCAACTCTTCAGTGCTGATCGCCTCTTCACTGTCATTGCGATACAACCACTGCACCAGTTGAATGCGCTTGTCATCAATCGGTGTCGCGCAGTTATAAATGATGTGGTGAATACCGCTGTCGGGGTAGGTGCAGCCGAAGCGGCGCACAAAGGGTAAGTGCCAGCGGTTAAACAGATGCCGTGTGGTGGTCGGGGTATCGGTGCCTGTCACACGGAATCCGGCAGGCGGGTTGTTGATTGGCACAATGGTTTCAGCCTCAAAGCCCCACTCGGTTTGTTCGAGGTTGTACTTCGACGGTTGCGGCTGGTTAATCATGCCAAAGTTGGCTTTGTGCACGAAGGAGAAGTGCGAGTTATCGAAGCTGTTTTCCATAAAGCGCAGCGGGCTGGTTTTCCACTCTTCATAAAACTGGAAGATGCGCCGGTACGCTGGGGCACCATCTTCTTCAAACACCGGTATATCTTGCAGGGGCTCGCCCAAGCAGACCCATACATAGCCATATTTTTCAGCGCAATGATAAGCGTCGGTGCGAGCACCAGCGGGAATAGGTGCGCCTTCAGCCTGCTGCGGAATGCATACACAAGCGCCGCTTTGGTCGTAGCGCCAACCGTGGTAACCGCAAACAATGACCCCGTCTTCTACCCAGCCTTTGGACAACTGTGCGGTGCGGTGACAACAACGATCTGCGAGCGCTACCGGCCCTTGTTTGCCCATGAAAATAACCAGGCGTTCGCCTAACAAGGTGAACGGTTGCGGGCCTTCAGCCAGTTGGCTGACAGGCATCAGCGCATACCAAAAACGACGCAATACGGGTTGTTGAGTAACTAACATAGAACATTCCTCTAGCTCGGTTCTACACGCTGCCAATACGTTGCTGGCAGCGCGGAAATAGGGGTCAACGTGCAGCGGTTTCGTTAGCCTGTGGCAACACCTTTAAGTCGCGTACAAACGCCGTGCTATAGGCTTTTTTCCAGTCAGTGTCGTTTCTGAGCAGCTCGCTTTTGACCATAAAGTCGCGGGTGGCCTGCCAGCGCGCATCGGTCATCACGCCGATGCCTTGAGTGGCTGCATCACCGCCCTCAACCAGCTTCAACTCCTTGAGCTTGGTTACGCCCCATGCGAGCAGTTCATCGTCCATGCTTGGGTTGTCTTTCTTAATCAGTGCATTTCCCGGTGCAGGGTCCGCCAGATAGCTTTTCCAGCCCTGCATGGTGGCGGCAACAAATCGCTTAAGCACTTCAGGGCGCTGGGCAATCACATCCTCGCGGGTCACCAGAGTTGAGCCGTAAGGTGGGTAACCGGCATCAGCAAACAGGAAGAACTTTGGGTTCTTTCCCGCCTTGGTGGCTTGGAACAGTTCAGAACTGGCGTAAGCCTGCTGCACCGCATTGGGGTTATTGAAGAATGGCTGCAGGTTGAAGGTGTAGGGACGCGCCTGCGCATCACTCAAACCATATTGGCTTTTCAACCATGGCCACCAAGTGGTTTGCCCAGAGGTTGAAACCAGTACGGTTTTGTCTTTAAGACCATCAAGCCCGCTAACATCGTCATGGGTCAGCATGCCTTGCGGATCACCCTGAAATGGCGCACCAATGGCCACCACCGGCATGCCCTGCTCAACACTCTTGAGCACTTGCAGGTCGTAATTGACGATGACATCGGCTTGTTTGTTGAGCAGCAACTGCATGCCATTGACCTGAGGCCCACCCATTTTGATGGTCACATCGAGGCCGTTCTCGGCATAAATGCCCTTGGCAACAGCCTGATAAAAACCACCATGCTCGGCCTGGGCATACCAGGATGTGAGCAAGACGACTTTGTCATTAGCTTGAGCCAGAGGTGCTGCCACGCTTGCGCTGAGCAGCGCCACTGGCAGTAAGCGGCGAAGTAAAGAAGCGGTAGAACCCAAAGCACTGCGTGATTTCATGGCGAAACTCTCCCAAGGGGAAGACACATTGAAAGCCGCGCCAAACTCGATATGAGTCTGACTGCGAGGGAAACCGGCGGGGTGCTGTTGAGCACGCGCAACAACGCCGAATGGCTGAGATTGCACTGAGGTAGAGCGAGGAAGTGGCAAGTAGCGCATGTCTGACATCTCTCTCGTTCTCGGCTCTAAAGCCAGAATCAAGCACCCCAATACCGGGTGTGTAACCGGGTGGCTACAAGAGCAATGTCCCGCGTCGTTATCGACACTGACCGCTTCTACTCACATCAGCTCTTGCAGAGGCTGTGCCAAGATCTACAAAGTCGCGCCGCAGAGCACTTGCATAAACTAGACTGGAAATTCCAGACAACGAACAGCATCAAGATTGCGCACTCACAAATAAGTACGCACCAGATCCGTGCAGATTTACGTCGATAAGGTGCCCGCAGTATTTTTTTAGCTGTCGAGCTTGTCACCTAAGCGCCACTCGGGTATCTGTTCACTAGCACAGCTCACAGATTAATTCGGAACTGCCCATGACTCTCGAAGTGCCAGCCCATCACGCCAACAACACCGGTAAACCTGCAGGGCGCATCCGTCAGAAGAATGAAGAAGCCATTCTGCTTGCAGCGGAAGAAGAATTTGCCCGCCATGGTTTCAAAGGCACCAGCATGAATACCATCGCGCAGAATGTGGGCCTGCCAAAAGCCAACCTGCACTATTACTTCACCAACAAACTCGGGCTTTACCTTGCGGTCCTGAGCAATATCATCGAGCTCTGGGATAGCACCTTTAACAACCTGACGGTGGATGATGACCCTGCGGAATCCTTAAGCCGTTACATCCGGGCAAAGATGGAGTTTTCCCGACGCCAGCCCAAGGCTTCGCGGATTTTTGCCATTGAAGTAATCAGCGGTGGCGAATGCCTGAATGAATACTTCAATGAAGATTACCTCAGCTGGTTTCGTGGCCGTGCCGCAGTGTTTGATGGCTGGATTGCAGCGGGCAAGATAGACCAGGTTGACTCCACTCACTTGATTTTCCTGCTGTGGAGCAGCACCCAACACTACGCCGACTTTGCTGCCCAAATCTGCCGGGTTAGCGGGCGCTCACGCCTGACCAAACAAGACTTCGAAGAAGCAACCAATAACCTGATCCATATCATACTCAAAGGGTGCGGGCTGACGCCGCCAACAGTCTGATGGTCCATACCCTCGCCAATCCTTGTGAGTATCAGGAAGAAATCCGTAAGAGTCGCTTTATCACGCTGGCCGCGGCCGCTGACAGCCCAGCGGCCGCCCAAGCCTTTATTGATCAGTTCAGTGACAGCAACGCTACCCATAATTGCTGGGCCTGGAAGGTCGGCCAGCAATACCGCTTCAATGACGACGGCGAACCGGGCGGCACTGCGGGCCGGCCAATTCTGGCGGCGATCGAGGGCCAGGGTTTCGACCAAGTGGTGGTGCTGGTTATCCGCTGGTACGGTGGCATTCAGCTGGGTACGGGGGGGTTATCCCGTGCTTACGGGGGTGGTGCCAATAAGTGCCTACAAGCGGGCGAGCGCTTGCAACTGGTCGAGCGTGTGCATTGCAACTGCCATTGCTACTTTGCCGAGTTACCACGCCTTAAAGCCCGACTGAGTGAGTTTGATGTGCTGATTGAACACGAAGAATTCACCGCCCAAGGCGTCGATTTGAACTTGGCGATTAATCCTCAGCGCTTCGACGAATTCGCCCAGTTGATGGCCGACCTCACCCGGGGCCGTGAATTGCTTAGCGCACCATGAGCCACCGGTTTGGCTTGTGCCTATTGTGTGCGGCCCTGCCCACAGCGGCGCAAGTCAACGAACGCCTTGAGCGCAGCGAATACACTGTTTGGGCTAACGCCCAACCGACACTGGCGCAAGCAATCTCAGCCGCATCGCCGATAAAAATCGACGGCAAAACCTACCACGGCTACACCCGGTGGCGGATCGACTGGTCATTCACTTGGAACCCGCTTGCCGATGGGCGCTGCCAGATCGACCAAGTCACCACCAAGCTCTACGGTCACATCACCTTGCCTGCGTTATTTCTGGCCAGCAGCGATCAACAACAGCGCTTCGACACTTACCTCAAGGCCCTTAACCAGCATGAACTGGGTCACTACGCGATCGGCCAGTCCGCCGCTCAGCGTATCGACCAACAACTGGCGAAATTGCCCACGCAACCTGATTGCACAAGCCTTGAACGCACAGCTAACCAACTGGGCCACGCCATCCTGCAAGATGCTACCGAGCAAGGCAAACGCTACGACCAAGACACCGAATACGGTAAAACCCAGGGCGCTTACCTCTCCGCCCCCTAAGCCGCGAGTCAGGCAGTAACACTCGCACGCACTGAAAATGCTCCCCCAGCCCACATCGACGCCCCGAATTGGCGCAATAACAGATTCAGCAATACAACGCCCAGAGCACGGCACCGCTGCCAGGGGCTTTTCTGACCTACCGGCCAAGTTTTTACGCTGACTGGCCAAGTTTTTGCTTTAGTTGCGGCAGTCGTTTTTTTGAGTCACTGCCTATGTCTAGCTCAACACCACTTGCGCGTTTACAAATGCGCGGCATCACCAAGCGCTATCCCGGTTGCGTGGCCAATGATCAGATTGATCTGAACATTCAGGCCGGTGAAATCCATGCATTGCTTGGCGAGAACGGCGCTGGCAAAAGCACCTTGATGAAAATCATCTACGGCGTCACCCAGCCCGATGCCGGTGAAATACGCTGGCAGGGTGAAACGCTGACCATGCGTGATCCATCTATGGCGCGTAACCTCGGCATCGGCATGGTGTTTCAGCACTTCTCGCTGTTTGAAACGCTTACCGTCGCGGAGAACATCGCACTGGCCATGGGTAGCCAAGCTGGCACACCCAAACAGCTGGAGCCGAAGATCCGTGAGGTTTCAAAGCGCTACGGCATGGCGCTTGAACCAGAACGGTTGGTGCACAGCTTGTCGATTGGTGAGCGCCAGCGCGTCGAGATCGTGCGGTGCTTGATGCAGGACATCAAACTGTTGATTCTCGATGAGCCCACATCAGTACTGACGCCGCAAGAAGCTGACGAATTGTTCGTCACCCTGCGCAGACTGGCTGATGAAGGCTGCAGCATTTTGTTTATCAGCCATAAGCTCGGTGAGGTTCGCACCCTTTGTCAAAGCGCCACCGTGTTACGTGGGGGCAAAGTCTCCGGCCATTGCATTCCGACTGACTGTACAGATTTGGATCTGGCCAGGTTAATGGTCGGCGAGGCCGAAGGACTGCAGACGCGCCACCCGAAAGTCAGTGGCGGTGAACACTTCCTGCAAGTCGATAAACTGTCCTGGCACAACCCAGACCCATTCGGCACCTCACTGCGTGATGTACACCTTGATGTACGCAGTGGCGAGATAGTGGGAATCGCTGGCGTCGCAGGTAATGGTCAAGATGAGATTCTGGCCTTGCTCAGCGGTGAACAGCCACTGTCCAAGCGTGACGCCACGCGTATCAAGTTCGCCACTCAGCCAGTGGCACACCTAAAGCCCGATGCAAGGCGCGAACTGGGCTTGGCATTTGTCCCGGCTGAGCGCCTGGGTCACGGCGCAGTGCCGGACATGAGTTTAAGCGACAACGCCCTGCTCACTGCATTCCAACAGGGTTTGGTCAGTAACGGCTTGGTCAAGCGCAATGCGGTGGTGGGTTTTGCTGAAGAGATCATCCGCCGTTTTGCCGTCAAAACCCCGAACGCCGAAACGCAAGCGCGGAGTTTGTCTGGCGGCAACTTGCAGAAATTCATTCTGGGCCGCGAGATCATGCAAAACCCTAAATTACTGGTCGCGGCCCATCCTACCTGGGGCGTTGATATCGGCGCGGCCACGGCGATTCACCGCGCCTTGATTGCTTTGCGTGATGCTGGCGCGGCAATTCTGGTGATCTCAGAAGACCTCGATGAGCTGTTCCAGATTTGCGATCGCATCGGTGCACTCAGCAGCGGCAAGCTGTCGGCACTGGCCAATACCCTTGAGACCAATCCGGTTGAGGTTGGCCGCTGGATGGCCGGCCAATTCAATACTGACGCAGTTCTGAGCTGACGGAGTTTTTATGTTGTTATCCCTTGAACCTCGCGGTCAGCAATCGCGCGCCATGCTCTGGCTCTCACCTCTGCTGGCTGCTGCACTGACATTACTGAGTGGCTCGCTGCTGTTTCTAGTGCTCGGCCTCGACCCATTGCTGACCTTGCATACCCTGCTGATTTCGCCCCTGAGCGACTGGTACGGCGTGTCTGAATTACTGGTCAAAGCTCTGCCGATTCTGCTCTGTGCTTTGGGGCTGGCGGTGGCTTACCACGCCCGCATCTGGAACATCGGTGCCGAAGGTCAACTCTTACTTGGCGCATTGGCAGGCAGCGCCGTGGCGGTACATATCATTGACTGGGAAAGTCGCTGGGCACTGGTTCTGGTCATCAGTGCCGGGGTTGCCGCAGGCGCTGCATGGGCAGGACTGACGGCGTGGCTGCGCACTCAATTCAATGCCAATGAAATCCTCACCAGCATCATGCTCAATTACATCGCCCTGAACCTGCTGCTGTACTTCGTGCATGGCCCGCTGAAAGACCCGGAAGGTTACAACTTCCCGGAATCAGCCATGTTTGGTGATTTCAGCCGACTCCCGCTGCTAACTGAAGACGGTCGTGTCCATGCCGGCCTGTACTTCGCCCTGCTCGCCCTTGTCGCGGTCTGGGTATTGCTGCAAAAGAGCTTTCTGGGGTTTCAGATCAAAGTACTCGGTCTTGACCGCCGCGCCGCTGGTTTTGTCGGCTTCCGTGAAAAACGCTTGGTCTGGTTCGCCTTGTTAGTCAGCGGCGCATTGGCGGGGCTTGCCGGTGTGGGTGAAGTCGCAGGGCCAATTGGTCAACTTGTACCGCAGGTATCACCCGGCTATGGCTACGCGGCAATCACGGTGGCATTTCTGGGTCGTTTAAATCCGTTAGGAATCGTATTTGCCAGCTTGCTGATGGCGCTGCTTTATCTGGGCGGCGAAACCGCGCAAATGGCAATGAACCTGCCGCAAGCCATTACCCAGTTATTCCAGGGAATGATGCTGTTCTTCCTGCTCGCCTGTGACGTGCTGATTTTGTACCGCCCACGCGTTAAGTGGAAATGGACAAAACGCACAGTCGCGCAAAACGCTTTGGCCTAAGAACAGTTGCGTTGGGTTTTCCTGACGCATTAGCAGAATGTGAGGATGCTGTATGGATATCGACTTACTGAGCAATATTTTCTTCGCCATGGTGCGCACCGGCACGCCGCTGCTGTTGGTCGCACTGGGTGAAATGGTCTGCGAGAAAAGCGGCGTGCTCAATCTGGGTCAGGAAGGCATGATGCTGTTTGGCGCGGTGATCGGTTTTATCGTCGCGTTCAGCACCGGCAATCTTTGGCTGGGGGTGATTCTGGCGATGGCTGCCGGCATGCTCTTGTCGCTGCTATTCGCTGCAGTTGCCTTGGGCTTCAATGCCAATCAAGTAGCCACAGGCCTTGCCCTGACTATTTTCGGCGTGGGTTTATCGACATTTGTCGGCGCGGCATGGGTGGGTAAACCACTGACTGGTTTTGAGCCTGTAGTCATTCCTTTGCTCAGTGAAATCCCGCTGATTGGGCGCATGCTGTTCGCTCAGGATTTACTGATCTACCTGTCATTTGCATTGTTTGCGCTGGTCGCTTGGGTGATGTTGAAAACCCGTATCGGCCTTATTGTTCAAGCCGTGGGGGAAAACCCGGACGCTGCCAGCGCCATGGGCTTACCGGTACTGCGCGTACGCACACTGGCCGTGGTATTCGGCGGAGCCATGGCCGGTTTGGCTGGCGCATACTTGTCACTGGCCTACACGCCAATGTGGGCGGAAAACATGACCGCCGGGCGCGGCTGGATCGCCTTGGCATTGGTGGTGTTTGCCAGCTGGAGAGTATTCCGTGTGTTGCTGGGTGCTTACTTGTTTGGCTTGGCCAGCATCATTCATTTGGTCGCCCAGGGTGTGGGTTTGTCGATCCCCTCAAACCTGCTGGCGATGCTGCCGTATGTGGCGACCATTGTGGTGTTGGTGTTGCTGTCACGGGACCCCATCAAAACCCGTTTGTTTGCGCCAGTATCACTGGGTAAACCTTGGCAGCCGGGTCACTAGTTAGCACTCCAAGGCAGATCAGCAATGGTCTGCCTAAGAGCTTATGGCTGTTGAATTCATGCTGCTGATGCTCCCCCCCTGAATAACCTGCTCCAGCCCCTCGCGACAGAGAATCTCAACGGTTCCATAACCACAGCGCACAACGCCCATTTTCTCTAGGCGCTTTAACGCGTCATGGGCACCTTTGCGTGAAAGCCCTGCCATTGCTCCAATATCAGCCTGCGAGGTTCTCGGCAGGCTGGTCGTTTCGCTAATAATTGCTAAGCGCTTTAACGTCTTTGCGATTCGGGTTGTGGCATCAAAGGTGGTCAGCGCATCGAGGGTCATCAGGGTTACATCGAATGTAAGCGCCGTGAGCAAGTTGCACCACTGCCAGTAACCGGGTTGGTCCTGAAGAATTTTGTCCAGATTGGCTTTCGTCAGGCGCATGCAATAGCTGTCCGTATAAGCCATGGTTTCAACCCGGCGAACGCCACCACAAAAAAATGCCAGCTCCCCCGTCCAAGCCCCAGGCGCAAACAAGTGAACCAAACTTGAAGCATCCGCTCGCGGCGGCAATTGGCAAGCAAGGCAGCCACTCACTAGCCCGACAATAGCGTTGCCAGGCGTTGCATAACGCAAAATAACTTCGCCCGCCGGATAGTGATGAAGTGTCGTGCGACTGAGCACCGCATCTTGAAATTCAGTCGGTGTATTTGACAGCCATCCATTGGATCGCAACGTATGTGCAGCCTCAAGAAACTCCATTGCTTCGCCTTTTTTACTAATTGTCACTTTCGATACAGTTGCAAGCATTTTCTTCAACTACTGTAGTTGAAGTCTTATCCATGAGTACCTTGTAAAGGACGAGATAGACACTAAAACCCTCAGGTGCTCCAAGGAATAAGCAGCCTTGGCACACCGCTATACATATGCAGTTTTTGGCCGCTGAAATAGTAGCCAGGACTTCCACGAGTTGTTGGAAGAATGAAGATCAAGGAGTTGTAAGCATGCTTGCATTTGTATCAAAACGTTTATCCCTCGCAATAGTTTCCAGCATGGTAATTGCGAGCACGGCCTTCGCCGCACCGAATGAAGCAACCGATGCGACCAAGAAAGCCAACGACGCCATCGCGAACTATTTGCCCTTTAGCAACAAGCAAGATTTCGAAGACGCCAAGCGCGGCTTTATCGCTGACTTGCCAAGCCCGGTAATCAAAGGCAAAGACGGCAACACAGTCATCGACCTCGGCCAATATGACTTCCTCAAAAAGGATGGCGACACCCCGGCTACTGTGAACCCAAGCCTGTGGCGTCAATCCCAACTATTGGCCATTCGCGGCCTGTTTAAAGTTGTCGATGGCATTTATCAGGTTCGCAACATCGACCTGGCGAACATGACCTTCATTCGCGGCAAGACCGGCTGGATCGTGATCGATCCACTGACCTCAGACGAAACCGCCAAAGCTGCACTGGACCTGATCAACGAAAAAGTTGAGAAGCTGCCTGTTTCCGCAGTGATCATCACGCACTCCCACGTTGACCACTTCGCGGGTCTGCGTTCAGTTGTCGATGAAGCTGATGTGAAATCGGGCAAAGTCCCGCTGATCGTGCCTGAAGGCTTTATGGAAGAAGCTGTCAGCGAGAACGTCTTCGCGGGCACAGCCATGAGCCGCCGCGCTTCGTACATGTATGGCAACCTGCTGCCGAAAAACCCGCAAGGCAACGTCGGTGGTGGTCTTGGGATCACAACTGCTGCCGGTGATATCACCCTGATTGAACCGAACAAGCTGATCAGCAAGACTGGCGAGAAGTTGACCGTTGACGGTATCGACGTCGAGTTCCAAATGGCGCCTGGCACAGAAGCGCCAGCAGAAATGCTCTTCTATTTCCCGCAATTCAAAGCGCTGGATTTAGCCGAAGATGCTAACCACACCCTGCACAACATCCTCACTCTACGTGGGGCCAAAGTGCGTAGCGCACAAAAATGGTCGACCACACTGGGCGAAACCATCGACATGTGGGGAGACAAAGCTGAAGTTTCCTTCGGTAGTCACCACTGGCCACAATGGGGTCAGGACAACGTTGTCGAGCACCTGGAAAAACAACGCGACCTGTATAAGTACATCAACGATCAAACCCTGCGCATGGCCAACCAAGGTATGACCATGCATGAGATCGCTGAAGAGTTCGTGCTGCCAGACACGCTGGCAAAAGAGTTCTACAACCGTGGCTACTACGGTGACCTGAAACACAACGTTCGCGCGACCTACCAGCTGTACCTTGGTTTCTGGGACGGCAACCCAGCCACCTTCGATCCACTGCCTCCAGTGGAAGAAGCCAAGAAGTACGTGGCAATGGTAGGTGCCGACAAGATGCTGGCAACCGCCAAGGACGCCTATGCTCAAGGCGATTATCGCTGGTCTGCAACGGTGTCCAACAAGCTGGTGTTTGCGGATCCGAAAAACCAAGCGGCACGCAATCTGGAAGCAGATGCATTGGAGCAAATGGGTTATCAGGCCGAGTCAGGTCCAGCGCGTAACTTCTACTTGAGCGGTGCTCAGGAACTGCGCAACGGCGTCAAAGAGATGGCAACGCCGAACACTAGTTCGCCTGACATCATCCGCGGCATGACCACTGAAATGTTCCTCGATTTCTTGGCCATCCACCTCAATGGTCCTAAGGTTGGCGACAAGAGCTATGCCTACAACCTCACCTTCCCAGATACCAACGAAAAGTATCTGCTAACCGTGAAAAATGGCGTGTTGAATTACAACAAGGACAAAGTCAGCGACAAGGTTGACGGTTCTGTAACACTGAACCGCAGCGTTCTCGATAACATTGCTCTGGGCAACCTGAAAATGGGCAGCCTGACCGAAAGCGGCGACGTGAAAATCGACGGCGACAAGGCCAAGTTCAAAGACATGCTGAGCAACTTCGACACCTTCGGTTTCTGGTTCAAAATTTCTGAACCTTAAGCATTAGGTCGTGATTAAAAAACGCTCCGAATTCGGGGCGTTTTTTATTGCCTGAAATCTGTGCAGGTAAAATCGTGCACACTGTCGCCCTGGCCAATGATGGCAAACCAACTCAGCAGGTCCGCCCTTCAGTCCAATCACTCAGGAGCTTTAAATGGCCCAGCAACAAACAGCGTTAATCATCGGTGCCTCGCGCGGCTTGGGGCTTGGCTTGGTCAAGCAACTGGTCCAACAGCAGTGGGCGGTCACCGCAACAGTGCGCGCCCCGCAATCGGCGGATGAACTTAAAGCCGTGACCGGGGTAAAAATCGAAACCCTCGATTTGGACAGTCAGGATTCGCTAACCGCGCTGGCCCAGCGCCTGAGCACTCAGGTCTTTGATCTGATTTTCGTTAACGCAGGTGTATTGGGTCCTGAGCATCAAACAGCCGCCGCCGCGACACAGGAAGAACTGGGTCAGTTATTTATGACCAATGTCACGGCCCCCATTCGCTTGGCTGAGCAGTTTGTCGCGCAACTGCGACCAAACACCGGTGTGCTGGCCTTTATGAGCTCTGTACTGGGCAGCGTAATGAACCCGGAGGGCAATAACTTGGCGCTGTATAAAGCCAGTAAAGCGGCACTAAACTCCTTGACCAACAGTTTTGTGTGCTCGCTACCGGCACCACGTCCGACTGTGCTTTCGCTGCATCCGGGTTGGGTTCGGACAGCCATGGGCGGTCCGAATGGCGAGATTGATGTAGAAACCAGCTGCGCCGGTTTAGTCGCTCAAGTACAGCGTTTTGCCGGTACGGGCGGCCATTATTTTGTGGATTATCAAGGCCAGACCATCGCCTGGTGACAACCGCCTGGCGCGGTTTTGTTGAACAAGACCGCGTTGGCCGTTATCTTATGCAGCAACCGCATTGCATTGCGGTGCACCTGGATCAGCAGACAGGGTTAACACTGAGCTGGCTACCTGAAATCAACTCAGAGGGCCTGCAAGGTGCCTAATTCTTATATCTGGATCAAAAACCCACTCGCCAGTTTCACTGCCAATGGCCTGGATGCCTCAGGCGGTATTGTGGTCGAGCATGGCGTTATCAGCGAAATTCTAAGTGCCGGTCAGCAGCCTGCAAAACCAGGCTATGTGGTCTTCGATGCCCGCGAGCATGTGGTACTGCCGGGCCTGATCAACACCCATCATCACTTTTATCAAACCCTGACCCGTGCATGGGGCCCAGTGGTTAACCAGCCGTTGTTTCCCTGGCTGAAAACCCTGTACCCAGTGTGGGCGCGCCTGACCCCGGAAAAACTTGCCCTGGCCAGTAAAGTGGCGTTGGCTGAGCTACTGCTCTCTGGTTGCAGCACCGCTGCCGACCACCACTATCTGTTCCCGGGTGGTCTGGAAAACGCCATTGATGTGCAGGTCGAAGCCGTTCGCGAGCTGGGCATGCGCGCCATGCTCACCCGTGGCTCCATGAGTCTGGGTGAAGCCGATGGTGGCCTGCCGCCACAGCAAACTGTGCAGCAAGGCCAGGTCATTCTTGAAGACAGCCAACGCTTGATCAATGAATATCACGAACGCGGCGAAGGGGCACAAATCCAGATTGCCCTGGCACCTTGCTCACCCTTTTCGGTGACCCAGGAGATCATGCGAGAAAGTGCTGATCTGGCTGAAAAGCTGGATGTCCGCCTGCACACTCACCTGGCTGAAACCTTGGATGAAGAAGACTTCTGCCTCCAGCGTTTTGGCCTGCGCACCGTGGATTACCTCGACAGTGTTGGCTGGCTCAGCTCGCGTACCTGGCTGGCCCACGGCATTCACTTCAACCCGGACGAAATCGAACGTTTGGGCCAAGCTGGTACAGGGATTTGCCATTGCCCAAGCTCAAACATGCGCTTGGCATCCGGGATCTGCCCAACCATCGACCTCGAAGCCGCCTGCGCGCCCATTGGCCTCGGCGTCGATGGTTCGGCATCCAATGATGCCTCGAATATGATCCTCGAAGCACGTCAGGCCCTGTACATCCAGCGTCTGCGCTACGGCGCCGCCAAGATCACACCGGAATTGGTTCTGGGCTGGGCCAGCAAGGGTTCGGCACGTCTGCTTGGGCGTAGCGACATTGGTGAACTGGCGGTTGGCAAGCAAGCGGACCTGGCATTCTTCAAACTTGATGAGTTGCGCTTCTCCGGTAGCCACGACCCTGTTTCGGCTTTACTGCTGTGTGGGGCAGACCGGGCTGACCGAATGATGATTGGCGGCCAGTGGCGAGTCATCGATGGCCAGATCGAAGGCCTTGATGTCGCGCAATTAATTGCCGATCACCGCCAAGCCGCCAAAGAGTTGATCGCAGGCTAATCAAGCCTTTGCACCACTTGGCAGCACGCAACTGATTTGCGCTTGCACAGTTGCACCAACACAGAACCCTGCTCCGGCAGGGTTTTGTGTTTTAACCGATAAGGAGCCGCCTGAGCACGGGTAATTGTCTAGTTGGTCAGTTTTTTGCAGTTGGCATTGGGACATCTAATAACACGCCAACACCCAACACCTACGGAGCAATACTCGCTATGCAGAAGAATAAACTGCGCGCCCTCGTCGCCGCCCTTGGCTTTAGCGCTGCAATGGGCGCCTCTGCTGCTGACCCATTGAAGGTTGGCTTCGTCTATATCGGCCCTATTGGCGATCACGGCTGGACCTATCAGCATGAGCAAGGCCGCAAAATGATGGCTGAGCAGATGGGCGACAAAGTCGAAACCAGCTTCGTAGAAAACGTACCGGAAGGTGCTGACGCCGAGCGGGTCATTCGCAACATGGCAAAAAGTGGCTATGACCTGATTTTCACCACCTCTTTTGGTTACATGAACCCGACGCTGAAAGTCGCCAAGCAGTTCCCGAAAGTAACCTTTGAACACGCCACCGGTTACAAGCAATCGAAGAACCTCGGCACCTATTTGTCACGTTCTTATGAAGGTCGTTATGTCGGTGGTTACCTGGCCGCCAAGATGACCAAAACCAAGAAAATCGGTTACATCGCCTCCTTCCCGATTCCGGAAGTGATCCGCGATATCAACTCGATCCAACTGGCGCTGGACAAGTACAACCCGGGCACCGAAATCAAAGTGGTCTGGGTCAACTCCTGGTTCGATCCGGGCAAAGAATCTGACGCAGCCAACGCCTTGATCGACCAAGGGGTTGACGTGGTATTCCAGCACACCGACAGCCCAGCCCCTATCCAGACAGCAGAACGTCGTGGGGTTTATGCAGTGGGCTATGCCTCTGACATGCAGCACTTCGGCCCTAAAGCCGTGCTGACGTCCATCGTCAACAACTGGGGCCCGCACTACATCAAATCCGCACAGGCGGTGATTGATGGCACCTGGAAATCTCAGGATTACTGGGGCGGCCTGAACGACGACACCATCCAGCTACCTATCAGCGAGCTGGTGCCAGCCGATGTTAAAGCTGAGGCCGAGAAGATCGAAGCCAGTATCAAAAGCGGCGAGTTCCACCCCTTTACTGGCCCAATCAAAGACCAGTCCGGTGCAGTTAAAATCGCCGACGGTGTTGTCGCCACCAATGCCGAGCTGGCATCGATGAACTACTACGTCGAAAACGTCAAAGCTGAACTGCCGAAGTAACCCTCGGCGTAGTTTGGAACTGCCAACCGTCGCTGGCTGGCAGTTTATTATCAGAGATAATCATGAATCCAAATCAACTGCCCCTGATCGATATCGCCCCGCTCTACAGCGCTGATGAACATGCTTGGCAGCAGGTTGCCAAACAGATTGATCAAGCCTGCCGTGAGTGGGGTTTTTTCTATATCACCGGTCACCCAATCAGCGCCCAGCGGATTACTCAGCTGGCGGATGCGGCGAAGACCTTCTTTGCTCAGCCAGACGCTGAAAAACTTAAAATCGACATCACCCAGACGCAGGTTCACCGGGGCTATGGAGCAATCGCCACCGAGCAACTGGACCCGAGCAAGCCGAGCGACCTGAAAGAAACCTTCGACATGGGTTTCAACATGCCAGCGGATCACCCCGATGTAGTCGCTGGCAAACCTTTACGCGGCACCAATCGCCATCCGCAGCTCAGTGGTTGGAGCGAGTTGATGGAGCAGCATTACAACGACATGCATGAGCTGGCCAAGACCCTGCTGCGCGCGATGAGCATCGCCTTGGGTATTGAACGCGATTTCTTTGATGTGCGTTTTGAAGAGCCGATAAGCGTGTTCCGCATGATTCACTACCCCCCGCGTCATACGGCCAGCAGCGCCGAGCAACAAGGGGCCGGTGCCCACACAGATTACGGCTGCGTGACCTTGCTGTATCAAGACAGTGCAGGCGGTTTACAGGTGCAAAACGTCAACGGCGAGTGGATTGATGCGCCACCGATAGAAGGCAGCTTTGTGGTTAATATCGGCGACATGATGGCGCGCTGGAGCAACGACCGCTACAAGTCGACGCCGCACCGGGTAATCAGCCCTTTGGGGGTTGATCGTTACTCGATGCCGTTTTTCGCCGAGCCACACCCAGACACCGTGATCAGTTGCCTGCCGGGATGTTCGGATGCGGATAACCCCGCCAAATATGCAGCGACCACCAGCGCTGAGTACCTACTCTCACGCTTCGCAGACACCTACGCCTACCGGCGCACCGAGGACGTTGCAAGCTAGGGCGCAGGCGAGGATGAAACGGAGCGCCCTCGCCGATTCCTGACTCAGTGGTTAAACTAGGCCCTGACTACACAGCTGACGAGAATTGAATATGTACGATTGGCTAAACGCCCTGCCCAAAGCCGAACTCCACCTGCACCTTGAGGGTTCGCTTGAGCCTGAGTTGCTGTTTGCACTGGCTGAGCGCAATAAAATCGCGCTGCCGTGGAATGACGTTGAAGCGTTACGCGCAGCCTATGCCTTTAACAATCTGCAGGAATTTCTCGACCTCTACTATCGCGGTGCCGACGTACTGCGCACCGAGCAAGATTTCTACGACCTGACCTGGGCCTACCTGGCGCGTTGCAAAGCGCAGAATGTGATTCACACTGAACCCTTCTTTGATCCGCAGACCCACACCGACCGCGGCATTCCGTTTGAAGTGGTGATCAGGGGCATCAAGCAGGCGCTGGATGACGGACAAAAACAACTGGGGATCAGCCATGGCTTGATTCTCAGCTTCTTGCGCCACTTGTCAGAAGAAGAGGCATTCAAAACCCTTGAACAAGCTGCGCCGTTTCGCGATGCCTTTGTTGCTGTCGGCCTCGACAGTTCAGAAATGGGCCACCCGCCCAGCAAATTCCAACGGGTGTTCGATAAGGCCCGCAGCGAAGGCTATTTGACCGTGGCCCACGCCGGTGAAGAAGGCCCGCCAGAATACATTTGGGAAGCCCTCGACTTGCTGAAAATCGAGCGTATCGACCACGGTGTCCGGGCGATTGAAGACGAACGTCTGATGCAGCGCATCATTGATGAGCAGATTCCGCTGACCGTTTGCCCACTGTCCAATACCAAGCTTTGTGTATTTGACGATATGGCCCAGCACAACATTCTGGAAATGCTTGAGCGAGGCGTTAAGGTCACGGTGAACTCAGATGATCCCGCCTACTTTGGTGGCTACGTCACCGAGAACTTTGCAGCGCTGCATGCCAGCCTTGGCATGACGGAAGACCAAGCCAAGCGCCTCGCGCAAAATAGCCTCGACGCCCGCTTGGCTTAAGCCTCGAACAGCCCCAAAGGGTGGGTGACGCTTTTTTCACCCACCGCTAACAACCAATAACGTCCGGGTTAATGGCTCCAGCGCTTGAAGTTCGCGGGACGAGCTCAAGCGGGCCCACCCCCTTTTCGATTAATGCTTGTGCGCCTCGCCTGCAACTGGCGCATCCTTTTGCACATTCACTTGCACCTCAACATCACCGGCCTTTTCAAAGGTTAAGGTCATGGGGAAGTGCTCACCCGCTTTCATCTGCTGCTCCAGGCCAAACAACATCACGTGATAGCTTTTAGGCTCGAATCGAACCTGACCGCCAGCGGGAACATCGACGCCTTGAACTTGCTGCATCTTCATCACATCACCGGCCTTCACATGCTCATGCATCTCGGCTTTTTCGGCGACCGGCGTATGAACGGCAATTAAACGATCAGCTTCCTTGCCGTTATTATCCACCACAAAATAAGCAGCAGCGGTGGGCGCAACCGGCGGCATTTCGCGCGACCACGGGTGCTCGATGTGCAGGTTGCCCAGATCAAACTCGTGGGCATTGGCAACAACAGCAGAACTCATAAGCGCAGCGATCAACAGGATTTTATTTAACATTCAGGTTCTCCAGTGACAGTAAACAGGGCGAGCAGACCCGCCCTTTAAGACGTAGCACTTCAACTGGTCTGCAATTGAGCGCGACCTTGACGTCGGGTTAGCAACCAGTCGAGCGGCGCAACCAACAATAACGAAGCGCCAACCAAGGGGAATAAACAGCCTACCAGCAACATGATCACCACAGCACCGCGCCAAACCGGTAGATCGTGACGCAGTGGCGGCACGCCAAAACGACCCTGCGGACGGCGTTTCCACCACAATACCAAACCACTGACGCTGCTCAGCAGAATCATCAGGCACACCAGCAGCATAAGCAGTTGATTCGCCAAACCAAACATCTTGCCTTCGTGCAGCATGACTCCGGTTTCCACGGTTCTGGCGACCAGGCCGTAATCTTTCCAGCCAATATCTGCGAGGACCTTTCCACTGTATTGGTCGATATGCATCGTGGCATCGTTACGCGGGTCATCAGCAAACACAGCCACGGTGTACACCCCAAGCTCACCTTTAGGCAGGGTCACACTAAAACCAGGATTCACCCCACGCCCCTGCGCGCTATCGACCACCTGCTGCAAGGTCACCAACGCTGACGACTCAGATGACTGCATGTGCGCCATGCCTTTATGGGCGGCGTGAGGGTCAGATTCTGGCATTGGTGTAACTTCGGCGGCCCAAGGCACCGTCTGGCTGGTGCTGGTATTGAGGCTGCCGGCCAACTTGTCGGACTGCGGTACGTCATTCCACATCGCGGCGGGGAAGTGATTCCAAGCACCGGCGAATTTATCCCCCCAGAAGCCCGTCCAGGTCATGCCGGTCAGTAGCATAAACAGCAACAACAGCGATCCCCAGAAACCAACGACAGAATGAATGTCACGCCAAAACAGTCGACCACGATTTGCCAGGCGCGGCCAAAACAGTGCGGTTTTACTCGTTCCCCGCGGCCACCACAGGTACAAACCTGAAAGCACCAGGACAATTCCCCAACCAGCGGCCAGCTCCACCAAACGATCACCGACAGTGCCAATCATCAGCTCGCCATGCAGCTTGCGGGCGATGGCTTGCAAGTTATCTTCTGCGTCTTGGGTGCCGAGGATTTCACCGTTATATGGATTCACAAAGACATTGAGCGTGGCGTCTGCCGTGGCAACAACAAACTGCGCACTGCCTTGCTTATCCACGGGTGGCAGGTACTGGCTAATGCTGGCTTGAGGATAAGCCTGCTTGACCAATGCCATTTGCTGATCGGCGCTAATGCGCTGTTCAGCCACCGGTACCTGCAGCAGATCGCCGTACATCAGCGAATCCAGTTGCGGCTTGAACAGGTAAATAATCCCGGTGACCGAAAGCATGATCAAAAATGGGATAACCAACAATCCGGCATAAAAGTGCCAACGCCAAGCCAGGTTATAAAACGACGGTTTTGCCGAGTTTGCAGCCGTAACCGGCTGCCCAGAAATGCTTATATCGCCCATCACCTTTCCCCTACTCTTCAACATGCTTGCTCGCCCAAGCGATAGGCAAGCGCAAGCAAGTGCAATGCTAATGTTGTGATTGTGTCCGCTGGAGCAAACCAAACGGCAGGTATTGATGTTTAAGCGAGGAAAGGTGAGGCGCGAGGGTTCGCCGATGGCCATAAATAACGCACTGGCCGGCCCATTAAGGGCGGCGGCACGACTAATTTACGCCGAGGGCTGAAGAATAAACCAAGTATGCCGAAGAAGGCCGCAAGCGTGATGCCGACAAATGCCGAGCCCATAAAACAACCGAAACCGGTTGCTGGGTTAAACAATGGCGTGCCTGAACCGGCAATGTCCAACGGGCCATTGCTAGTGCTTTGAGCAGAACAGTACACGCCGTCGATGCCGCTTAGCTGCAAGCCAGTGGTCTGGCCATGGCTAATACTGCAGGCGAGCGCACTGAAAAGGATACTGGCATATAGCACCCATGCAATCAGCGAACGATCAGCTCTGGTCATTTTCATCGCGGGCGACTCTATCACGAAGCGTTCAGGGCATCTGTGCGGATACCTGATACATTTTGACGCATGGATAAGCTTAATCGGCCCAAGGCGCTTTCGCCAGTAACTCAGCGCAGCGTTCCTGAACAAACTCGCGTAATAAATGCACCGGCTTACTCAGTTGTGAGCGATGGGCGCAGATTAGATTAAGCGGCGTCAGCTCCCCGAGGTAGTCAGGCATCAGCACTCGCAAGCGCCCTGCCTGAACATCGCCTGCAACATCCAGCCAAGACTTATAGACCAAGCCTTGACCTGCAACCGCCCAGCGGCGCACCACGTCGGCATCATCACTCTGACGGTCGCCCTGGACCGTAATGCTTTGCTGGCGCTTACCCATACTGAATTGCCAGCGCTCATGCATGCGGCCACTGAGCATGTACAACAGGCAATTATGCTCGGTTAACTGCTCGAGGGTTTGTGGCTCTCCATGACGCGCAATATAGGCCGGGGACGCGCATAGCACCCGGCGGTTAGCGGAGGCAACAGGCAAGGCAACCAGGGTTGAATCCTCTGGCGCGCCATAGCGCAATGCGATATCCACCGGCTCACGGAAAAGATCAGTGATGCGATCCCCCAGCAGCAGGCGCATCTGCAGTTGAGGATGGGCCTGCTGAAACTCATCAAGCCAGGGAAGCAAGGTGTTGCGACCAAAGTCAGAAGGCGCGCAAAGCTGCATCAAACCACTAATGCCCACTTTGTTACCGGCCAATTGCAAACGACCTGCTTCAATGTTCTGTAACGCCTGACGGGCATGACCAAGAAAAGCCTGCCCTTGGGCAGTCAACCGCAAGCTGCGGGTAGAACGGGCAAATAAGCGCGCATCAAGTTGTTGCTCGAGTCGCTTCAACGCCGCACTGGCAACAGCTGGAGAGATATCAAGCACACGTGCAGCGGCGGACAGACTGCCTGTTTCAGCGGTGCGAACAAACAACTGTAAGTCATCGAAACGGAGCATTTACACGGCCTATTATCAAAATAATATTGAAATAGACTTTAGTTTCTCTGGGTTTTTCTAAAGGATCAATTAATTCAGCATGGCTCCATCACGGGTCAACCACTCTACACATTGAGGCTTTAACCATGAGCACAGCTCTGACATTAGTCGCCACCATCACTGCAATTGCCCAACATCAAGCGGCTGTGCAAACCCACTTGCGCACACTGGTTGCTGCCAGCCGTGAAGAAGCCGCCTGCATTCAATACGACCTGCACCAAGAGCAGGATGCACCGCATGTATTTATCATGATTGAGCAATGGCGCGATGCGGCCGCCCTTGCCGAACACAAACAAACCGCCCACTACCAAGCATTCACGAATACCTGCGGCCCACTGCTGCAGGGCGTTGAGCTTAAGCTCATGACAAAAATTGCCTAACCCGCTATCGACTAAGGAGCCCTCCATGAAAGCTGTTGCTTACTACCAGTCATTACCGGCTGACAATCAACAATCACTGGTTGATATCGAACTTGAAGCGCCAACACCCGGCCCGCGGGACGTACTGGTTGAGGTCAAGGCCATTTCAGTCAACCCGGTGGACACCAAGATCCGCAGAAATGTCGCCCCGGAAAATGATCAGGCCAAAGTACTTGGCTGGGATGCCGCAGGCATTGTCAAAGCAGTCGGCGCTGAGGTCAGCCTGTTCAAGCCCGGCGACGAAGTGTTTTATGCCGGTGCGATCAACCGTGCCGGAGCCAACAGTGAGCTGCATATTGTTGATGAACGTATTGTCGGGCACAAACCCAAGAGCTTGGCTTTCGCCGAAGCGGCGGCAATGCCATTAACCACAATTACTGCATGGGAATTATTGTTTGACCGCCTGCAGGTTGCCCAAGGCAAGATGGATCAAGGCCAGAGCCTGCTGATTGTTGGTGGCGCTGGCGGGGTTGGCTCGATGTTGATCCAGCTCGCTCGTAAACTCACTGGCCTGACCGTAATTGCCACTGCTTCCCGGCCGGAAACCGAAGCCTGGGTGCGTGAGCTTGGCGCACATCATGTGCTCGACCATAGCAAACCACTGCATCAGGAGCTGCAACGTGTGGGCCTTGAGAGTGTCACCCATGTTGCAAGCCTGACTCAGACTGACCAACACTTTGCCCAGTTGGTTGAATCACTCGCACCGCAAGGTCGTCTGGCCTTGATCGACGATCCGGTTGAGCCGCTGGACATCATGCAACTCAAGCGCAAAAGCCTGTCACTGCACTGGGAGCTGATGTTCACCCGCTCACTGTTTGGTACGGCCGATATGATCGAACAAGGCCGCCTGCTCAATAAGGTCTCAGAGTTGGTTGATACCCATGTAGTCAAAACCACATTGGGTGAACATTTCGGCCAGATCAATGCTGAAAACCTGCGCCGCGCACATGCACTTCTAGAGTCAGGCAGCGCCAAGGGCAAGATCGTTCTTGAGGGCTTCTAGGCCCGTTCAAGCCAGCAAACCATTGGCTCGTAGAGCACAATGAAACCTTCAAACCGGTGGCTTCTAGCTGCCGGTTTTTTACGTTTGTGTGGCTTAAAGCAGATAAGCCCAAACCCGCAGAAACATTCCGAAATATGGATTTTAACCACTAATCGCGAAATTGATTTGTGTCAGTGAAAATTCATATTCGGGGTCTAAACTGGCTTGACCACTCATAGGAGGCGAACCAAATGAACATCCGGATTAGCCCACTAAGTAAAGCCCAAGGCTCACGTTGGCAAGTCAGTTTTGCAGGTCAACAGGTGTCATTCGCCAGTGAGGCCGAGGCGCGTAGTTTCGTCTCAACCCTGCAAGCACGCCTGCAAGCGCCCCACCATCTACCCACAGAAGCACAGCGCCTGGCAGGCTAGAGCACACCAAGGTGAATACGCTTCACCTTGTCGCACCCGAGGAACGGCTGCCAGAAAGGTTGGTAAAAAATACCAAGCTGCGCGCACTTATATGGCCGGATAACCTGCGCGGCGTTCAGCCCACACGGTAAAGCGTGAACAAACCGCCGCGAGCAGCGCGCAACCAAAAATCACTAAAGCCATTGGCCATGCAGTGCCATTATGCAGGTAGCTGACCAGGGCTGCGGCACTGGCTGCAATCGAGAACTGCAAACTGCCCAACAGCGCTGAGGCACTGCCGGCATGGCGCCCTTGACCTGCCATGGCACAGGCTGAAGCGTTGGGTAGCAACACGCCCAAACTGGCAATACAGCCAAATAGCGGAATGAGCAACGGCCACAAATGCGCAGGCTTGTTCAGCGCAATGGTCAGCAGTGCTGCGCCGCATGCTAGATAAAACCAGACAATTCGACGCAACCAGAAACTGGGGCCATGTCTTGCGACCAACCAGGCATTGACTTGCGCCATCAGAATAAAACCGGCGGCATTACTGCCAAAGACCCAGCCGTAGTGCTCCGCAGGCACACCATAAAGCTCAATAAAGACAAAGGGTGAGCCAGCGATATAGGCAAACATACCCGCTACAGCCAGACCGCCCGTCAGTGCATGGCCGATAAATGGCCAGTCAGAAAACAAGCGCAGATAAGCCCTGGGCGCACCCAGCAGCGGCGGCCCGGGGACAGTGGTATCCAAGGTTTCCGGCAGACCGCGCCAAACAGCAATTGTGCACAACACACTGAAAATAGTCAGGCACACAAAAATTGATTGCCAGCCAAATGTCCCCAGCAACATACCGCCAAACACCGGAGCAAGAATCGGCGCCAGGCCCATCACCAGCATTAACTGCGAGAATACTTTGGCCGAAGCAATAGGGTCACAGAGGTCGCGCACCACGGCCCGCGAAATAACCATACCGGCACAACCGCCTAGTGCTTGAACAAACCGCGCCGCAATCAGCCACTCAAGACTGGGTGCCAATGCACATGCAAGCGAGCCCAATGCAAACAGAATCACGCCGACCAGCAATGGCTTGCGTCGTCCAAATCGATCCGCCAATGGACCGTAAGCTAATTGACCAATGGCCAAGCCTAGAAAGTACACCGCCAGCGATTGCTGTACATGCTCGACATCGGTGGCAAACGCACTGGCAATGGCTGGGAAGCTGGGCAAATAAAAGTCGATCGCTAAGGGCCCAAAAGCACTTAGGGAGCCGAGAATGAGTAAGGTTGATAATTTCATCAGAGTCTCTGCCAAGCACCTAAATTAAACATAAATATGCCACAAACGACAACGCCGCCACTCTTGCGAATGACGGCGTTGGTATTGCTCAGACGTTAAACCGAGTCGCTGTGCGCGGGCAGGTCTTTATCGTCTTTCTTGCTTTTTTTGCCGATCTTCTCGCCAAGCGATTCAACCAGCATAAAGAACATCGGGATCATGAAAGTCGCCAGCAGCGTTGCCGCCAGCATACCGCCGATTACACCCGTACCAATCGAGTGACGGCTGGCAGAACCAGCACCACTGCTGATCGCCAATGGCACAACACCGAGGATGAACGCCAACGAGGTCATCACGATTGGACGGAAACGCAAGCGCGCGGCCTCTAGCGCTGACTCGAAGATGCCCATGCCGTCTTTACGCAGCATCACCGCGAACTCAACAATCAGAATCGCGTTCTTCGCCGCCAGACCAATCAGGGTAATCAGGCCAACCTGGAAGTACACATCGTTCTCAATGCCGCGCAGCCAAACAGCGAGAATGGCACCGAATACCGCAAAGGGTACAGCGGTGACTACCGCCAGCGGCAAGGTCCAGCGCTCGTACTGAGCAGCCAGAATCAGGAACACCATGATCAGGCCGAAGACAAACGCCATGCTGCCCGAGCCCTGAGTCTCCAGTTCCTGGTAAGCCGAGCCGGTCCAACCGATGCTGTAGTCGCTGCCGAGTACTTCATTAGCAACTTCCTGAATCGCTTGCAACGACTGACCCGAGCTATAGCCGGGCGCAGGCCCACCGAGGATTTTCGCCGATGGATAGACGTTGAAGCGCGCATAGGTGTCTGGGCCAAGAATACGTTCAACCTTGACCAAGGACGCCAGTGAAACCAGATCCCCAGATGCCGAGCGCACATAGACTTGTGACAAGTCAGATGGCTTACGGCGGAACTCAGGCTCTGATTGCAAACTCACCTGCCAGGTACGGCCATAGAGGTTGAAGTCGTTGACGTAGTAGCTGCCGAAAGTCGACTGCATCGCGGTAAACACATCGCTGATCGCAACCCCGAGCGAACGGGCTTTGGTGCGATCCAGGTCAATGTAGTACTGCGGCACATCGGCGTTGAAGGTGGTCTGTAAACCCGCCAGTTCAGGACGCTTACGTGCGGCGTCGAGGAACTCCTGAACCTTGGTCGAGAGCTGCTCAGTGGTGCCGCCGCTACGGTCCTGAATATAACCTTCAAAACCACCAGTGGTGCTCATACCGGTAATCGGTGGCGGGTTAAAGGTCATCACCACGCCGTCTTTCTGCGACGCGCCCATGCCCATGAACTCTTGGGTCAGGTTGCGTGCATCCAGTTCAGGGGTTTTGCGCTCGCTCCAGTCTTTCAACGGAACAAAAGACACACCGGCGTTACTGCGAGTACCGAAGGTCAAAATGTCGAAACCGGCAAAGGTCACCACATCTTCAACCGCTGGGTGCTTCATCAACTGCTGGGTCACGTCACCGGTCAGCTTCTCGGTACGGGTCAGCGATGCTGCTGGCGGCAAGAAGTAGGCATTGATCACATAGCCCTGGTCTTCGTCAGGTACCAAGGAGCTAGGTACACGGCCAAACAACAGCACCATCAGCACGATCATGCCGCCAAACAGCAGCAAGCCGATGGCCGAGCGCTTGAGGAAGAAGCGTACACCCGAGGTATAACCGCTGGTGAACTTATCAAAGCCACGGTTAAACCAGCGGAACGGCGCGGCGGGCTCTTGATGACCTGGCTTGAGCAACAAGGCGCAGAGCGCCGGGCTCAAGGTCAAGGCGACGATACCCGAGATCACCACCGATACGGCAATGGTGACCGCAAACTGTTTATACATCTCCCCCGCAAGTCCGCCGAGGAAGCCCACGGGTACGAACACCGCACACAGTACCAGGACGATAGCGACGATCGGTCCCGTCACCTCCTCCATGGCTTTGATAGTGGCTTCTTTCGGACCAATCTTGTCGGTGGCCATCACCCGCTCGACGTTCTCCAGTACCACAATCGCATCGTCCACCACGATACCGATTGCCAGCACCAAGCCGAACAGGGTCAGCAGGTTGATCGAGAAGCCCAGGGCGTACATACCGGCAAAGGTACCGATCAGGGACACTGGAATAGCCAGTACCGGAATCAGCGTTGCGCGCCAGTTCTGCAGGAAGATGAACACCACCAGAATAACCAGAACCAATGCTTCGAAGAAGGTGTGGATTACTTCTTCAATCGATACTTTTACGAACTTGGTGGTGTCATACGGAATCTTGTATGTCACACCGTCCGGGAAGTTCTTCGATACACGCTCCATGGTCGCCTGAACCGCCTCAGCAGTGTCCAGTGCGTTAGCCCCCGGTTGCAGGTAAACACCGAATGCAGCGTTTTGCTGACCGTTCATGGAGGTCATCAGGGAGTAGTCTTGAGCCCCCAGTTCAACGCGCGCAACGTCTTTCAAACGCAGGCTGGCACCTGTCGCATCAGAGCGCAGAATGACGTTATCAAACTCTTCAGGCGTGGAAAAACGCCCTTGAGTGGTCACGGTATAGGTGAAATCCTGCTCTTTCTTCAGCGGTTGCTGACCAAAGCTACCCGCCGCGAACTGCGAGTTTTGTTCACGGATCGCATTGACCACATCCGTCGGCGTCAGGTTGAACTGAGCCAACTTGTCCGGCCGCAGCCAGATACGCATCGAGTAGTCTTTGGAGCCAAACTGGCTGACGTCACCCACACCCGGTAAGCGCTTGAGCTCATCGATCACGTTAATCAGTGCATAGTTACTGATAAACACCGGATCACGTGAGTCGTCCGGGGAGAACAGGGTCACCACCTGAAGGATGTCAGAAGACTTCTTCTCGACCTTAACGCCCTGACGACGAACCTCTTCAGGCAGTTTGGCCAGAGCGGCTTGTACCCGGTTGTTGACGTCAATGGTGGCTTGGTCAGGGTCACTGCCGACTTTAAAATAAATCGACAAACTCATGGTGTTACCACCAGAGTTCGACTGCTGGTAAATCATGCCCTCAACGCCGTTGATCTCTTGTTCGAGCGGCGCAGCTACTGTCTCAGCAATAACCTGCGCGCTCGCCCCTGAGTAGGTTGCGGTCACCGACACCTGTGGCGGTAGAATTTGTGGGTATTGGGCGATAGGCAAAGACCGCATGGCCATGAGGCCGGCGAGCACTATCACCACCGAAATAACCGTTGAGAAAACCGGCCGTTCAATAAAGAAACGAGAAATCACTCAGATACTCCTCAGGACTTCTTGTCAGCGGCGGGCGCTTGCGACGCGACTTTAACCGGTGTATCCGGACGAACTTTAGTCAGGCCTTCAACAATGACCTTATCGCCCTCGCTGATGCCTGACGAAATCACCCAGCGACCATTTGAAGTGCGCCCAGTGGTGACTTGACGAACCCGTGCAACGCCTTTGTCATCAACCACATAGACAAATGTGCCCTTAGGACCTTGCGCAACTGCCCGCTCAGCAACAGTGAGGGCCTTTGGCAGCGAAATCCCTTTGATCTGCACACGAACGAACTGCCCCGGAAGCAAGGTTTGCTTCGGGTTTGGCACCACGGCGCGGGTGCTTACAGTGCCGGTACTGCGGTCGATCAAGCTGTCGGTAAAGTTGACCTTGCCCTCTAACGGGTAGGTAGAGCCATCACCGTAGGTAATACCAACACGGACTGCGTCGCCATCGAGTACCAAGGAGCCATCAGCCAAACCATTGCGCATGCTTTCGACATCGCTGTCAGGGGCGGCAAAGTTGACGTAGATCGGGTCCAGTTGGGTAATCTTGGTTAGCAAGCTGGCGTTCGGATCACCGGCGACCATCAAGCTACCTTCAGACACGGTTTCCTTACTGGTGATGCCGGAAATTGGCGCGGTAACTGTGGTGTAGTCGAAGTCGATCTGCTTGGACTGCACTTCCGCTTTTGCTGCCTGAATATTGGCTTTGCTTTGCTCGAAGTTGGAGACGGCATTGTCCAGCTCACTTTCACTGGCAAAGCCTTTCTTTTGCAGCTCGCGGATACGGCGCAGATCGCGCTCTGTCTGGCGATAACGCGCCTGCTCTTGGGCCAAAGCCCCTTTTGCGCGAGCCAGAGCAGCTTGGTAGGTGCGTGAGTCAATGCGGAACATCAACTGACCTTGTTTAACGCTGCTGCCTTCCAGGTAGGTACGTTCCTGCAGAATTCCGCTCACTTGGGCGCGCACTTCAATTTCACGGAAACCGGCAGTCCGCGCTGGATACTCCAGCATCAGCGGCAGTGGCGCTACTTTTACTGTTTCAACTGAAACTTCAGGTGCGGGTGGTGCATCTTCGGCACGCAGGGGTGCGCTCAAGGTGCAAAAAACCATAAATCCCAGGGCAACCGGGAACGAACGTGCAAAAAACATAGGTGTCTCCGAGACAACGCAGCGCGCAAACAAAGGCGAGAATGCTAATTACATACAGGTGTGTTTGTAAATAGAACTATGCAGCTAATTTATCTACAATCATTTCCATAACCTGAGCCTAGCTATAAATAACTAATCCGACATGCGCCGAACCAAAGAAGAAGCTGAAAAAACCCGTGCCGCCATTCTACTGGCAGCCGAAACGCTGTTCCTCGAACATGGGGTGGCCAAAACCAGCCTTGAGCACATTGCCAGACACGCCGGCGTAACCCGTGGCGCGGTCTATTGGCACTTCGAGAATAAAGCCCATTTGTTTCATGAAATGCTCAACCAGGTACGTTTACCAATTGAGCAACTTACCGAGCAGTTGTGCATTGGCTTTGAAAACAACCCAACACTGGCACTTTGTGAACTTTGCGTTGAAGTGCTCCAGAGCTTAGCCCTTGATCAACAAAAGCAGCGTATTTTTACGATTTTGTTACATCGTTGCGAGCTGACTGAAGAATTGCAGGAGGCCCTTGACCGCCATACCGAGTTCGTCAATCAGTTCATTTCATTATGTGAGCAATATTTTAGCCAAGATCCTGTTTCAGTGCATTTACAGCCAGGTATGACGCCGCGACTCGCAGCCAGAGCACTTAATGCCCTGATAGTCGGCCTACTCAGCGACTGGCTGCGCGACCCGACTTTGCTGGTGCCCGAGCAAGATATCAGACCGATTTTCGCCGCCTTTTTCAATGGCCTGCTCAAGCAACCGGCTTAAACCAATTGCGTCGGTTCCGGCCGATTCAATCCAGGGCACCCCGCAGGCGGATGCCCTAACAAGGCGCAGGGCTCAACTGATCTGCTTGTGATCTATGGCTTTTTCCGCGGGGCCATCTTTCTTGGCCTCACGGCGCTGGTTCATCCATTGGCCAACCTGACTGGCGAACTCGTTTGGCACTGCACGCCCAACACGTTTGGCCATATCGAGAATTGTTTGCGCCTTCAGGGCCTCCTCCATACGTTTCTGTGCCGTCAGCATGACCCCATGAACGGTACAGGTACCGGCCTGCGCCCAGCTCGGTGGTGAACCCTCGAACAACGCGCAGCGGCTGCGAATTTCCCGGCAGTCAAAAATATCCTTGCGCCCATCAATCGCGATCACGATATCCAGCACACTGATTGCGTCTGCTCCACGCGCCAGCTTAAAGCCGCCTTTAACCCCTTCGGTCGAGACCACCAATCCAGCCTTGGCCAGTTTGGTAAACACCTTGGCCAAGTACTCCTGCGGCACCCCTTGCAGCTCAGCAAGGTCACGCACACTGGCCTCACGGGGGCGGCCTTGCTCATCCACTAAAAACAGCAGGCAATGAATACCGTACTCAACGCCCGCACTGTAAAAAGACATCACAATCTCCGACTAATCTGGTCGCAAATCTAACAAATCGCCGTGACAGCAACAAGCAAAGCGGATGTGCGGCAACCCGCAAACAATTTTTTCTGTCGTTCGCGTGATTCTTTGCAGGCTAGGCAATCCCTGGCCGTTGCCTGTCTGTGCACACCTATTTCGCCCCTTGACCGGGCACTAACCAGACAAAAGGCACCAAGGAATACTTGCCGAAATAAACTACGATCAATATAGTCGTAGTTATCGAGCGCTGATTACAGATCTTTTACGGATCGCAATTATCAGCGATCCGCTTTGACCAACCGGAGCGGCTTGAAGCCGCTCCAGCGCAGTTTTTTGAACTTACCTATCTTTTGGAGTTAGCCATGAAACAACAGATTTTGATCCTGGGTGCCGGCTTTTCGGGCATGTGGAGTGCATTGAGCGCAGCGCGCTTGTTGGATATGCATAATCGCAGCGACGTGGCCGTCAGCGTACTTGCGCCTCAAGCCGAACTGCGTGTGCGTCCGCGCTTCTATGAACCTGAAGTGCACAGCATGAAAGCACCACTGGCTGAACTTTTTGCGGCCGTTGGTGTGACCTTCATCAAAGGCGCAGCGCAAAGCATAGACACCACGAATAAATGCATCGGCTACACCGACGGCCATGGCCAACACAACCAAATCCGCTATGACCGGCTAATCCTGGCAACCGGCAGCAGCGTTGCCCGGCCAGCGCTACCCGGGGTGAACGAGTTTGCATTCGATGTTGATCAGATTGAGCAAGCGCAAAAGCTGGAGTCGCATATCAAGGCACTGGCGCAGTTGCCAGACAGTGAAGCGCGCAACACCGTGGTTGTCGCCGGTGGCGGCTTCACTGGAATTGAAACAGCAACCGAAATGCCTGCACGCTTGCGCGCTGCGCTGGGTGCCGATGCTAAAACCCGGGTCATCATTGTTGATCGCGGCCAAACGATTGGCGCAGCACTGGGAGAAAACATCAGCCCGATCATTGCCCAAGCCACTGACGAGCTCGGCGTTGAGTGGCTGCTAGACACGGCGGTAACGGGTATCGACGCCGAGGGCGTGAGTCTATCCAACGGGCAGCGTATCGCGGCCAAAACAGTGGTCTGGACTGTTGGTGTTCGGGCCAGCGCCCTGGCCGAGCAAATCGAGGGTGAGCGTGATAACCATGGCCGCCTGCACGTCGACGCGAACCTCAAGGTCATTGGTCAAACCGATATTTTTGCCACAGGCGATGTGGCCTACGCGGCCACCGACGATCAAGGAAACTTCGCCCTGATGACCTGCCAGCATGCGATTGCACTCGGCCGCAGCGCAGGTAATAACACGGCTGCGAGCCTGCTCGATGTCGCCCCAATTCCGTACCGTCAGGAGAAGTACGTCACCTGCCTGGACCTTGGACAATGGGGCGCGGTGTATACCGAAGGTTGGGACCGCCAAGTCAAGCTGGTTAAAGAAGAAGGCAAGCAGCTTAAAACCCAAATCAATACCCAGTGGATTTACCCACCCGCAGCAGATCGCGCGACCGCCTTGGCAGCGGCAGACCCACTGATTCCAGTGGTTGCCTGATAAAACCTGGGGGCACGCTTGGCGTTGCCCCTGCCTCTAACCGTGCTACTGCGCTTGCGCGGGGTAGCCTGCCTTATTGATTAGCGCAGTCAATTGCGCTGCATCCAATACACTGCTCACCCTGACTTCAGCTGCGCCTAGATCGACCTCGACCTGAGCCTGCGCATCGGCAGCTTGAATCGCCTGAGCGACAGTTTTTACACAATGCCCACAACTCATCCCCTCGACTTTGAATACGTGCATGCTCGACCTCCAAAAGTGAACAATAAAGGGCGGTATTTGCCCGGTTGAGTGAGTATCAAGCTTCCTATGCTGGGAAGGTCAACCCCTTGCGGCTATGCTATTGAGCAACGTCCGGCAACGCCAAACTACCCTGCTCCGCTCCTGACTCTGGGGATTAACATGCGTCGATTAGCCATACCCTTGATTTGCAGTGCCCTCGCAGCCAGCTGCTTAACCAGCGCTGTGCAGGCCGCTGACTATGGCCTCGATGAGGGCTATGCGGTTTTAATTATTTCTCGTGAGCGTCTGCAAGTGTCTACCCAATGTGAGATTGGCCTGTATTTGCAAGACGAACTGACCGCCCGCTTGGATCAAGGTCAGTCCGCCTCATTTAATTTGCCACCGGGCGTCGTCACTGTTCGCCTAGCAACCGTGGGCAACAAAACCTGCCAACCGGGCATTAACCAACTGGATGGCCAGCAGCTAACGCTCAGCGCTGGGGTTATCAGCCGCTACCGCATCAGCCAAACCAACGCCGGTTATAAACTGATTCCTGCGCCGCCCATAAATTAAACCCGCGCTCAGCCAAATCGCCCAAACACTTGACCTTCCCCAGATGGCAAGGTTGATCATGTCGGTGAACTTCAAGGAGATCGCCCCATGTCTGCCACTCGCACATTTGACCTACCCATCGCCGGCATGACCTGCGCCAGCTGTGCCGGACGTGTAGAGCGTGCCTTGCGCCAATTGCCTGAGGTCAGCGCCGCCAACGTTAACCTGGCCACCGAACAAGCCCGCATTCAAGCCCCGCCAGATAGCGTGGCCAAGCTGGTCGCCACTATTCAAGACGCGGGTTATGAAGTCCCTGGCGAGCGCGTAGAAATGGCGATTCAAGGCATGACCTGCGCCAGTTGTACAGGTCGTATCGAGCGAGCACTGGCAAAGCAACCGGGGGTATTGGAGGTCAGCGTCAACCTTGCCACCGAGCAGGCACAACTTAGGGTTGCCCAAGGTACCGATGCTAAAACCCTGCTCAGCGCCGTCAGCGAGGCCGGTTACAGCGCGACGTTATTAACAGAGCAGACGGATCAACCAGACAATGCCGAAAAAAGCCTTCAACGTGAACGTTGGTTAGTCATCACCGCGCTGGTGCTGGCTGCGCCGCTAGTGCTGCCCATGTTACTGGCACCCTTTGGGGTGCATTGGATGCTTCCGGCTTGGGCACAGTTTGTGATCGCCACGCCGGTGCAATTTATCCTGGGTGCACGTTTTTATCGCGCAGCCTGGAAGGCGCTGCGCGCAGGTGCTGGCAATATGGATCAACTGGTAGCCATTGGCACCAGTGCTGGCTACGGTTTGAGTGTTTACCAGTGGCTGGTCACGCCAACCGGGCAAACCCCGCACCTTTACTTTGAAGCGTCGGCGGTCATTATCGCCCTGATTATGCTCGGCAAATACATGGAAAGCCGGGCCAAGCGCCAAACCACAAGCGCCATTCGTGCCCTGCAAGCACTGCGCCCCGATCAGGCACTGCGCCTGAAAGACGGCGAGGAGCAATTGGTTGCATTAAGCGAACTCACTTTGGGCGATCAGGTGGTGGTCAAACCGGGTGAACGCTTCCCGGTGGATGGCAAGGTGATTGAAGGTCAGAGCCATGCCGATGAAGCCTTGATCAGCGGCGAAAGCGTCCCGCAGGCCAAACAACCGGGCGACTCAGTCACCGCGGGGGCGATTAACGGCGAGGGACGCCTGTTAATCGAAACGACGGCTCTGGGCAGCGAGACCGTACTGGCGAAGATCATTCGCTTGGTCGAAGACGCACAGGCGGCCAAAGCGCCTATTCAAAAGCTGGTAGACAAAGTCAGCCAGGTATTTGTGCCCGCCGTTCTAGCCATTGCCTTGATCACCCTGATTGGCTGGCTAATAGCAGGCGTGGGGATGCAAGTTGCCCTGCTCAACGCCGTGGCGGTATTGGTGATTGCCTGCCCCTGTGCGCTGGGTTTGGCAACCCCCACGGCGATTATGGCGGGTACTGGCGTCGCAGCGCGCCACGGTATTTTGATCAAGGATGCCGAAGCCCTGGAGGTTGCGCACAAGGTCAATATTGTCGCCTTCGACAAGACGGGCACCCTCACCTCCGGCACACCGCAAATCGCTGACATGCAAGCCGTTGATGGCGATACCAAGCAACTGCTGCAACTGGCGGGCAGTTTGCAGCGCGGCAGCGAACACCCACTGGCAAAAGCGGTGCTCGATGCCTGCGCCGAACAAGGTATTGCGCCTGCGCAGGCCATCTCCAGTAAAGCACTGAGCGGCCGGGGTATTGCTGGGCAAGTCGGTGAGCGCAGCCTGGCCCTGGGCAATCGACGCATGCTTGATGAGCATGATTTAAACCCGGCTGACTTAGCGGCCAAGGCCGAGGAACTCGAAGCACAAGGACGCACCTTGTCCTGGTTGATCGAACAAAAGCCTCAGCCGCAGATACTCGGCTTATTTGCCTTTGGCGACACGCTCAAGGTCGGTGCTCAAGAGGCCATCAGCCGTTTGCGAGCGCTGGATATCGAAGCGCACCTGATCAGTGGTGATAACCGTGGCAGCGTCGAGAAAGTTGCCCGTGAGCTGGCAATCGATTCGACCCACGCCAATGTATTGCCCGCTGATAAAGCGGCGATCATCAATGAGTTGAAGAAACACGGCGTGGTCGCCATGGTCGGCGATGGCATTAATGATGCACCTGCTCTAGCCTCGGCGGATGTAGGTATCGCCATGGGCGGCGGTACTGATGTTGCCATGCATGCAGCGGGTATCACCTTGATGCGTGGCGACCCGCGCTTGGTGGCTGCTGCGCTGGATATCAGCAACCGCACCTTCAACAAGATTCGCCAGAACCTGTTTTGGGCTTTTGCATACAACATGGTGGGCATCCCCTTAGCGGCCTTGGGTTACTTGAGCCCGATGGTGGCTGGTGCCGCCATGGCGCTATCCAGTGTTAGCGTCGTGGCCAATGCGTTGCTGTTAAAACGCTGGAAACCCTCTGAGTAAGGGCTACAACTGCTGCACTGAGTCGTTATTAGCGGCGCAATTACTGAGCAACCCTTGTGAATGGAGACCTGAAGTGAATATTGGCCAAGCGGCGAAGAAAACGGGGCTTAGCGCGAAGATGATTCGCTATTACGAGTCGATCGACCTGCTCCCCGAAGCTGGGCGCAGTGACAGTGGCTATCGCATTTACAGTGCACAAGATCTGCATCGCCTGGCCTTTATCAAACGGGCCAGAGACTTGGGCTTTTCATTAGCGGAAGTCGCCAAGCTACTGGCCCTGTGGCAAGACCGAGCGCGCGCCAGTGCTGATGTGAAGAAACTGGCGGGTGAGCACATTGCGCAGCTCAATCAAAAAATCGCTGAACTGACGGGCTTGCGCGATACCCTGCAAGAGCTGAGTGATCACTGCCACGGCGACCACCGGCCAGACTGCCCGATCATTAAAGCCCTAGAGCCGAGCGCTACATAGAACTTATAGGGTGCGGCAACGCGTAGCTCGTCCGTTACCAATACCCCAGAACTTTCCACCAAAACGCGCCCACGCCTGCCCAGATCACCAAATTGGCGACGCTCATAACAAGCCCGGCTATCCACCAGCGCCCGAGCGTCACGTAACCCGAGCCGAATACGATTGGCGCAGTTCCGGTGGCATAGTGAGTCAGCGACATCATCAGTGATGACGAGAACGCCAAGATCAACGCCAACAGCAATGGCGGCGCGCCCAAGGCGATCCCTGCGGCCAGAAATGCTGCGTACATCGCGGTGATATGCGCAGTGGTGCTGGCAAAGAAGTAATGTGAGTAAAAATACACCAGCACCAGCATGGCAATCACCCCGGCCCAGCCCAAGCCGAACGAACCAATTTCCTGTTGGATAACCCCTGAGAACCAGCCGATCAGGCCCAGCTTTCCAAGAAAGCTGGCCATCATGACCAATGCAGCAAACCAGGTAATGGTGTCCCAGGCGGTCTTTTCCTTGAGAATGTCCTCCCAGGTTAAAACGCCGGTCACCAGCAGGATCGAAAGCCCCAAAAGAGCAACCGTGGTGGCATCGAACTTCCATGCATCGCCAAAAAGCATGGCGGGCACCCCTGCCCACAGCAACAGCAGCAAGGCAAACACGCCAAGCATGATCTGTTCTGGCCGTTTAAAACCACCCAGCTCTTCGAGCTTTTGTTTGGCGAACAACGTGGCATTCGGGGTTTGCTTGAGTGAGGGAGGGAAGCAGACATAGAGAATCAGCGGCATCAGTAAAATCGCGACCAACCCCGGCAACAGAGCGGCCAACGCCCACATCGCCCAGGAAATTTCGATGTGGCTCCCAGTGCCTTTAGCGATCAGGCTGACAATCAAGGGGTTAGGTGCTGTAGCGGTAATAAACATCGCCGAGGTAATAGGGTTGGCGTTGTAGTTGACCAAGGCCAAATACTCGCCCACTTTCTTTTCGGTACCCTGCTCCGCCGAGGAACCAAAGCTACTGGCAATGGCACGCATGATTGGATGCATAATAGCGCCGCCTCGCGCCGTATTGCTGGGCGTGATGGGTGCCAGGGTCAATTCCGAGAGCGCCAGTGCGTAGCCGATACCCAAGGTTCGCTTACCGAATATCGAGATAAAGTAATAGGCAATGCGGTTACCCAGCCCCGTCTTGATCAGCCCCCGCGAGATCATGATGGCGATACCAATCAGCCAGATCAGCGAGTTAGAAAACCCGCTCAAAGCATCCTTGATGGCAACGCTCGGCTTATCGCTGGTCACACCGGTAATGGCCACCAACATGATGCCAATCATCGCCAGCGCGCCTATCGGCATTGCTTTGCCGATGATACCGGCAATAGTGCCAATAAAGATCGCCAGCAAATGCCACGCCTCAGGTGTTACGCCTTGGGGAACTGGAATAACAAACCAGATCAGTAAAGCAATGGCCAAGGCAATTAACGCCGGTATTGGTTTCATGGGTTTTCCTTAACGAGTCGGGCAAATACCTGTACTACCCGTCAAAATATAGCTGCTGAGCCCAAGTCCGCTGTCACAAAACCGATTACGCGCCTTGGCAAAGTAAATCAATTATCAGCACTTTTGCTGACCCCCTTACTGCTCCAGGTCAACGGTGTCGCCCGCTAGGGCAATGATTTCATCACTTTCATTTGACGAATTCTTAACCGATAGCGCAGCACACTTAATCCTGAGCAAGTTGCTCAGGATTAAGTGAGTCTGTGTAATGTGGCGTCTATTAAGTCTATGTATCCTCGCGGGGCTGGTTGGCTGCCAATCAACCCGTGAAGCCTTGCTTGAGCAAAACTACCCTCCCGCCTATGCCGACGGTTTTGCCCAAGGCTGCAACAGTGGCCATCAAGCTGGCGGCTCGATCAACGGCAGCTTCAAGAAGGACGTACCGCGCTATCTGAACGAAGCCCTGTACAGCGCCGGCTGGGATGATGGTTTCCGCCAATGCCAAGCCATGCAACAAAACGACGAGCAACGCGACTGGCAGGCCTACATCAAGGATGAACGCGAGCAAGACTGGCAGCGGCATAAAGATCAGGCAATGGCACAAGCGCTGCGTAAGCATTAACAAAGATGGGTGGCGAGGCTTTTGAAACGGCCTATGATTAACCCATACCCATGCTCGCCTGAAGGATCGTATGCGCAGACTCTTACCGATCAGCATGTTGCTAACACTAATTGTCATTAACGATGCCCATGCCGCAGAAATACCCGAGGCGGCGCAAACCTGCGTTGCTTGCCACGGCGCTGATGGTCAAGGAACACCGCAAGCGCCCAAGCTCGCCGGACTTTCGAGTCGTTATATGAACGCTCAAATCGAGCACTTTATTTCGGGTGATCGCAACAATGTGATCATGACGCTTATGGCGCAAAGCTTGGTTGACCTCAATGTTCGCCAACAAGCCTTGGACTATTACGCCGCGCAAGGCACCACACCGACGCTACAAAAACGCGGCGATGTGCTTAATCAATCCGGTGCAGAAAAACTGTATTACCAAGGTGACCTGCATCGCTCATTGCCTGCGTGCTATAGCTGTCATGGTCCATCGGCGGTTGGTGGCGAACACTTTCCACGCTTAGCCGGCCAACAGAGCAGCTATCTCAAAGAACAGCTGATCGCATGGCAAAAGAATGAGCGCAAGGGAGACCCGGACAACACCATGGGTCACATCGCCGGTAAGCTCAAAGACACCGAAATTCAAGCCTTGGCTGACTACCTGTCAGCCATCAAGTAAGGGATCAACCTATGCCTATAAACAAAGCGTGGCTGTTCCTGTTACTGGTTGGCAGCAGCGCTGCCAACGCTGAAGGCTTAATCGCTGACATGCAGGATGAAATCCCAGCACAACAAAAAGCAGCCAATGTTCATTACTTCGAACCCCGCGACCTGAGCACCATTCCTAAAGACGCCTTTGGTGACAAAGTCCGCAAAGGCTACGAGCTTTTCGTCAACACTCAGCAACTCAGCGGCAAGTACGTCGGCAATCAACTCAACTGCACCAACTGCCACTTGGATGCAGGCAGCAAAGCCTATGCATCACCAATGTGGGCAGCGTTTCTGGCGTACCCTGAGTTTCGCAAGAAGAACAACAAAATCAGCAGCTTTGCCGAGCGCATTCAAGGCTGCTTCAGTTTTTCAATGAACGGCAAAGCACCTGAAATTGACTCGCCCGAGTTAGTCGCCATGTCGGCTTACTCCTACTGGCTGCTAATGGGCGGGCTGCTCGACATGTTCGGCATGCAAGATAAAGCTGTGCCCGAACTGAGTGACAAAGCCTTGCAGCAAGGTGGCAACGTAGACACATTCAAACTACCCGGGCCGTTGACTGACAAAGTCAAACTTGATGCCCGAGGGCATATGCCTGGGCGTGCATTTGCTACTCTGGAAAAGCCCGCAGAGGCCCCGTCACCTGAACGTGGTGCCAAGGTCTACAGCGAGCATTGCGCGCTATGTCACGGCGCTGAGGGGCAAGGCACGGTGATGGCTGATGTGCCAGTAATTCCAGCATTGTGGGGAGCTCAGTCGTTTAACTGGGGGGCAGGCATGCACCGGGTCAACACCGCCGCGACCTTCATCTTCGAGAACATGCCCCTGGGCAAAGCTGTACAGCTTAAACCCCAGCAAGCCTGGGATGTCGCGGCCTATATGAATAGCCGTGAACGCCCACAAGACCCACGATTTAAAGACGATGTAGCGACCACAGCAAAACAGTTTCACGCCGACGATGACGGCTATTACGGAAAAGAAGTGGATGGCAGCACATTGGGCAGCGCGGCATTCCCGGCAACCACGGTGAAATAAACCTTAGTGCTGACTGAAAATGCCGGATCGCAAAGCAGTTCCGGCATTTTTTATAGCTAGAAAAGTTCGTTGCAAGGCCGTCAGCTACGCCGACTTGAGCGTGAGCGCAGCTTGTAGCGATCGCCCGGATGAATCAGCCGAGCGTAGCTGATCAGGTGTTCATCCGACCAGGTGCGGCGAACCATGCTTAGGCATGGCGCACAGGTGTCGATATCCAGCCACTGCGCGGTTTGACTGTCGACCAGCAAGGCTTCAACTACATGTTCCACATCGGATATCGGGCAGTTGGCGACCAGCACTTCGTTGGGGGTCTTTTGCGAGAAGTCAGTCTCCAGGTAATCCGGCACCCAGCGCGGGTTAACAAAACGATCCTCGAGCTGAATCGGTACGCCGCTTTCACGGTGCACCAATATTGTGTGAAACACCTCAGTGCCCAGTCGCACGCCCAAGCGCAGCGCCACTTCATCATCTGCTTCTATTGCCTCACAGCGGATCACGTCATTGCTGTAAGCATGGCCACGGCTGATGACTTCGGTGGCGATATTCAAGACTTCATGCAGCGAGGATTCGGCCTTACGGTCGGTCACAAAAGTACCCAGCCCGGCCTGACGAATCAGATAACCTTTTTGCACCAAATCACGAATGGCCTTGTTCGCCGTCATGCGGCTCACGCCAAAGTCACGGGCCAATTGCTCTTCAGGAGGGATCTGGTGATGAACGGGGTATGCACCGCTGCTAATGCGCTCTAGCAGGTGTTCTTCAATGACACGATAACGTGGGGTCGTGCTGGCCACGTAAATTCCTTTGTGTGGGTGCGACGCACTAATAATACAGGCCGCGGCAGATTTGGACGAGCAACAAGCACCGCTTCGTGGGAGAACGGCCAATTTCCCACGCCATGGCAGGCAAGCTTCGCATTGCCACACCCGACAACAGCCACCACCGAGCCCATACGGCTGACGCCCTCGGGTGGTCGAGGCCATTTTCGGCCACCATTAACGGCCACAAACACCTGCAACCTTTAAAACCATGGTGGGCAAGCTTCGCGTTGCCGCACCCTACAAAAGCCACCATCGAGACTCAGATGCTGACCCTAACGTAGGGTGGTCGACGCTCTTTTCGGCCACCATTAACCTTAACCGTGCGACGGCAATACCTTCGCAGGTATTAAGCCGGACAGCACACGCTGCTTAAGCAACTCATCTGCTGCGGCGATATCCGGTGCGAAGAAGCGATCCTCTACATAATATGGCACCACATCACGCAGGACCTTACGCGCCTGCTCCAGCACCTCAGAGCTTTTCAGGCCTGAGCGAAAATCCAAGCCCTGACAAGCCCCCAACCACTCAACGGCCAGTACGCCACGGGTATTGGCCGCCATTTCCCACAAGCGTTTGCCTGCTGCGGGTGCCATCGACACGTGGTCTTCTTGGTTTGCCGAAGTTGGCAAGCTGTCGACACTGTGCGGATGGGCCAATGCCTTATTCTCACTGGCAAGTGCGGCAGCAGTCACCTGCGCGATCATAAAGCCTGAGTTCACCCCGCCATTGGCCACCAGAAATGGTGGCAGCTGCGACATGTGTTTATCCATCATCAGCGAGATACGTCTTTCACTGAGCGCGCCGATTTCAGCTATCGCCAAAGCCAGATTGTCTGCTGCCATCGCCACAGGCTCAGCATGGAAGTTACCGCCCGAGATCACGTCGCCCTCAGCGGCGAACACCAGCGGGTTATCCGAAACAGCGTTAGCCTCAATCGCGAGTACCTCGGCGGCTTGGCGCAACTGCGTCAGGCAAGCCCCCATCACCTGTGGCTGACAACGCAGTGAATAGGGGTCCTGTACTTTGTCACAGTCCTCATGGGAGCGGCCTACTTCGCTGCTTGCTTCAAGCAGATAACGATAGACCGCTGCGGCATCAATCTGCCCGCGCTGACCGCGCGCGTCGTGAATACGTGCATCAAAGGGCGAGCGAGAACCGAGCATGGCCTCAACGCTCAACGCCCCACAGACCGAGGCGGCGGCGTACAAATCTTCGGCTTCAAACAGACCACGCAGCGCATAAGCAGTGGAAACCTGAGTGCCATTAAGCAATGCCAGCCCTTCTTTTGCCGCCAGCGTCAGTGGCTCCAGCCCAGCAATTGCCAGTGCTCCTTTGGCCGGCAGCCATTCGCCGCGATGACGCGCCTGGCTTTCACCCAGCAACAGCAAAGACATATGGGCTAAAGGTGCCAAATCGCCTGATGCACCCACTGACCCCTTAAGCGGGATATGCGGGTAAACCTCGGCATTGATCAAGGCTAACAAGGCATCAATAACCTCGCGACGAATACCCGAGAAACCACGGGACAAGCTGTTGACCTTGAGCAGCATGATCAAACGCACCATGGCGTCATCCAGCGGCTCGCCAATACCGGCAGCGTGGGACAGCACAAGCGAACGCTGCAGGTTTTCCAGGTCATCGGTGGCGATACGCGTCTGCGCCAGCAAACCAAAACCAGTGTTGATTCCGTATGCGGTACGACCTTGGTCAAGAATTCCCTGCACACAGGCAACGCTATTTTCGATGCCTTGGTCAGCACTGCTATCAAGCTCAATCTGTTGGGCTTGCTGATAAAAACTGCGCAGCTGGGTTAGGTTTAAACGGCCCGGTATCAAGTTCAAAACAGACATAATGGTCTCAACTCAAAGATCGAAATTCGGCAGCGCCTGACGCAACGCGAACAACGTGTTCGCATCGCGCAGCACTTCATAGGTGTGGCGAATATCCTGATACAACGGATGCTCTTCTTCATAACTGGCAACCAGTTCGCGCAGCAGCCCCCATGCGCACCCAGTGCCCTGACCAAACGGCCTGACATCAATAAAGTCAAACGCCTGCGCGGCCAACAAGTACTCAATAGCCAGCACGTAGAAGGCATTTTCAATGGCCTTATCCAACTTCAACGCGGCGCTCTCCCCCAAACTCAGGTGATCTTCTTGCAGCCCGGACGTGAGGAAGTTGTCAGTCACGGCAGGCAAGGCCAACCGTTTGTTATCGGCCACCAAAGAAGCCGCACTGTATTGCGCAATCATCATCCCTGATTTGACCCCACCGCCCTTGGTCAAAAACGGCGGTAGCTTGTTGGTCTGCGGGGTGACTAGACGATAAGCCCTGCGCTCGGAAATACTGCTCCACTCGCACACAGCAATCGTCAGGAGATCACAGGCCATGGCCACCGACTCACCGTGGGGGTTGGCCTGCGAAATGATCCGGTATTCGCTGCCATCCTTGACCACTAATGGGTTATCAGTCGCGGAGTTGAGCTCATCACTGACCTGTCGCGCAGCATGCTCCAGTTGGTCACGGCAAGCGCCATGCACCTGCGGAATGGCGCGCAGGCTCAAGGCATCTTGCAGGTGTGTGCCCTGGCTTTTGGCGACCACTTGACTGCCGGCTAACAACTGATGCAGGTTGGCCGTGGTCCGCTGCATACCGGCGTGGGTTTTACGCTCAATCGCCGCCAAACTGATGGCATCGAGCTGACACCCCAAAGCCTCGAAGCTCATGGCCGCAACCACATCCGCGCAACTCGCCAGATGGTAAGTGTCAGCCAGTGTCAAACAGGCCAGCCCGGTCATCGCAGGCGTACCGTTAACCAGACACAAGCCATCCTTGGGACCGAGTTCCACCGGCTGCATCTCAATACTCGCCAGCGCTTGGCTGGCCGTCACAATCTGCCCGGCAAACTCAACATCGCCAATGCCCAACAGCGCCAAACCAATGTGCGCCATGTGCGATAAATAACCGACCGAACCCTGGCCCGGAACTACCGGCGTGACGCCTTGGTTGAGCAGATTCAACAGGCCCTTGACCACCTCACCACTAACCCCGGAATAGCCGTGACTGTAGTTAACCACCGCGCAGCACATAATTGCCCGCACCTGCTCGCTGCGCAGCGGTGAGCTGACACCACATGCATGGCTCATCAGCGTATGCCGGGAAAGCTTACTCAGCTCACTTGGCGCAAATACCACATCGCATAATGCGCCAAGTCCAGTGTTGATGCCGTAATGCGGCTTGCTTGAACGCGCAATCGTCAACACCGCCTCTCGGGCATCGTTCACCCGCATCCAGCGGTAGGCAGACAGCTCCATGCGCGCGCCATTACGCGCCACATTGACAACATCAAGCCAAGTGACCGGCGCTTCGCTCAGCAGCACATCAGGCAATAGGTTGTTCATTAACGGCCCCTAACTGCTCGCGACTTTCGATCAGGTTTGTGCTCAAGGTTTCCTTTTTGAAAACGAACACACGCGCTGCTGATGCCGCGATAAGGATAAACAGAAACAGCACGGTGAAACCGCCTGCTGCGGCAAGGTATTTGATGCCATCAACACCCTGCGCACCACCACCGAAGGCAACCATGATGAAGGCAATGGCACTGATAGAAAGGCCCCAGATAATCTTCTGCGACTTTGGCGATTCTTCGTCTGCACGGATGTTCTTGGTGCAAATCGAAGCGATAGTCGAGGTCATCGAATCCGCTGCCGTGGCGAAAGAGATAATCAAGGTAAAAATCGCCAACGGCACCAACAGTCCCGACATCGGCAGGTGCTGCAAGAAGCCCCACAAGCCTGCCACAGCGCCGTGATCGGTAATCACTTTGATCAAATCAAGGCTGCCATCGAGCTGCCACTTGATTGCAGAAGCGCCCCAGATTGCGAACCAGACCATGCCAAACACTGAGGGCAGAATCCAGTTGATCAACAGAAACTGACGCAGGGTACGCCCGTAGGAAATGCGCGCCAAAAACAGACCCATTAGCGGCGCATAAGCGATCCAGATAGACCAGTCATACATGGTCCACCAGGTAACCAATGCTTCACCACCAGATTCCTTGGTATCGAATGACCAGAGGAAGAAATTATCCAGCCAATAACCAATCGACGTCACCGACAGGTTGAAGATGTAACTCAACGGCCCCACGAGAAGCAGAATGATCACAAAGGCGTAGAAAATATAGGCATTGATTGAGGACAAAAACTGAATACCGCGTTTAAGCCCTGACAACGCTGAAGTGACAAACACAGCTGTAATCAGCAATGACAACAACAACCACGTCATTGGGCTTGATTCAATACCGTACTGCGCTTCAATCCCAGAACTGATGAGTGCCAGTCCCGCACCCAATGACGAGGCCAAGCCCAGCGCGATGGCCAGAACAGAAACAACGTCGATCAATGATTTAACCAATGGCCGCTGGTTATGTGCACCGATTACCGGTGACAAGGTGGCCGCGATGGAGAAGTCCTTTTTCCGGTTGTAGTGCATGTAAGCGATCATCAAACCGACAATCGAATACATCGCATAAGGAATAAAACTCCAGTTGTGAAAGCAGCGCGCCAACGCAAAAATCGCGGCTTCTGCACTGCTGGGCGCAAAGGATTGATTAGCGATTTCGCCGTAGATATTACCCAAGTAAATGATCGGTTCATTAACGGAGTAAGTCACCACGCCAGTAGCAATACCACCGGTCAAGGCCATGGCAAAGTTTGAGGCCATTGAAAATGTCGGCTTGGCATTTGCGCCGCCAAGGCGGATATCACCGGCCTTAGAGAAAAAGATATAAACCACCAGCCCCAACACTGATATCGCCAACAACTGGTACAGCCAAGCAAAATCAGAGAGTGAAAAGTAAAAGACATCCTTGGCCACTCGGACCAACATTTCATTGTTCAACAACCCGACGGCTACGGCGATCAGGACCACCAGGAATGTTGGAATAAATACACTTCGGTTCAGGCTTTTTTGACTGTTGGAGTTCATTGTTGTCTGCCCACTTGGGTGTTGCGTGCGATGCACAACCATTCACAACCGAGGCTGCGAATGGTCGTACCCTTTGATTAGCGCTCGCCTAACATCGGCAGATCCAGCCCCTGCTCCCGTGCGCAATCAGCGGCAATATCATAACCAGCATCGGCATGACGCATGACCCCTGTGCCCGGATCATTGCGTAAAACCCGGCCCAAACGTGCGCGCGCTTCAGGCGTACCGTCTGCAACTATCACCACACCTGAGTGCTGCGAATACCCCATACCCACACCACCACCGTGGTGCAGTGACACCCAAGTTGCGCCACCAGCGGTGTTGAGCAGCGCATTAAGAAGCGGCCAGTCAGACACGGCATCGGAGCCATCGAGCATGCTTTCGGTTTCACGATTCGGGCTGGCAACCGAGCCTGAATCAAGGTGATCACGACCAATCACCACAGGGGCTTTCAGCTCGCCACTGGCGACCATGTCATTAAAGGCTTGGGCCAGACGGGCACGGTCTTTCAAGCCGACCCAGCAAATACGTGCAGGCAGACCTTGGAAGCTGATGCGCTCACGGGCCATATCCAGCCAGTTGTGCAGGTGCTTGTCATCCGGGATCAGCTCTTTGACCTTGGCATCGGTTTTGTAGATATCTTCCGGGTCACCGGACAGCGCCACCCAGCGGAACGGGCCGATGCCCTGACAGAACAGCGGGCGGATATAGGCAGGCACAAAGCCCGGGAAATCAAAGGCGTTGTCGACCCCCTCTTCCAACGCCATCTGGCGGATGTTGTTGCCGTAGTCGAACGTTGGGACGCCCATTTGCTGGAACGCCAACATGGCGCTGACGTGCTCGGCCATCGACTGCTTAGCCGCTTTGACCACTGCATCGGCATCGGTCTGTGCACGGTCGCGGTACTCTTCCCAGCTCCAGCCTTTTGGCAGGTAACCGTTGAGCGGGTCATGGGCGCTGGTTTGGTCGGTAACCATGTCGGGTCGCACACCCCGACGCACCAACTCCGGCAAAATTTCAGCCGCGTTGCCACACAAGGCAATCGAGATGGCTTTGCCTTCTGTGGTGTATTTGCTGATGCGCGCCAATGCATCGTCAAGGTCAGCGGCTTGCTCATCGACATAGCGCGTTTTCAAACGGAAATCGATCCGGCTCTGCTGGCATTCGATGTTCAGCGAGCAAGCGCCGGCCAGGGTTGCCGCTAGTGGTTGAGCTCCACCCATGCCACCCAAACCTGCGGTGAGCACCCAGCGGCCGATGAGGTTGCCGTCGTAGTGCTGACGACCGGCCTCGACGAAGGTTTCGTAAGTGCCCTGAACAATGCCTTGCGAGCCGATGTAGATCCAGCTGCCAGCAGTCATCTGGCCGTACATGGCCAAGCCCTTGGCATCGAGCTCATTGAAATGCTTCCAGGTTGCCCAATGCGGCACCAAGTTGGAGTTGGCGAGCAATACGCGGGGGGCATTGGCGTGGGTTTCAAAGACGCCGACCGGCTTGCCGGATTGGATCAACAAGGTTTGATTGTCTTCAAGACGAGTCAGCACCTCCACGATCTTGTCGTAGCATTCCCAGTTACGCGCTGCACGGCCAATACCACCGTAGACCACCAGCTCATTCGGGTTCTCGGCCACTTCCGGGTCGAGGTTATTCATCAGCATGCGCAGTGGCGCTTCGGTCAACCAGCTTTTAGCGGTCAGTTTGCTGCCACGTGCAGCACGGATTTCAGTATCACGAAAGAGGCTCATAACAGGCTCCTGGAAATAGCGACAAGGCTTAAATAAGGTTGAGTGAGTGCGCCAGGTACGCCAGCGGAATGCTGAATACCAGACTTAGAACAGTGCGTTGCAACCAGACCACTAACAGGTCGCGCAAACGCAAGGGGATCCGCGTGGCAAGCACGCAGGGAATAGAGGCAGAGAGAAACAACACGCTGCTGACCGAGACAATGGCCACGACAAACTTGACCATGACCTCGGCATCCTTAAGCAGAATCGCGGGCAAGAACATTTCTGCCAGACCCGAGGCGATAGCACCGCCCACTTGCATTGGATCACTGACACCAAGCAGCCAGGTCAAGGGGTAGAACAGCACACCCAGGGCATCAAAAATTGGCGTGTATTTGGCGGCCAGCAAACCCAGCAAGCCAACTGCCAAGATGCTGGGCAAAATAGCGGCGGTCATGCGCAAACCATCGACAAAGGTTTCGCGCAAAGACGCCCACAAAGCCGGGGCTTGGCTGGCCTGGGTGAGCCCGGCATGCCAGGCACTGGCGATACGGCTTTCACCCGCTTTCAACGCGGGTTCTGGCGTGCTTTCGCTTGGCAACTTCGACAGCGGATAAATACGCGCACTGACCGCTGTCACGCTGAAGGTGACCAGCATTGCGCTCCAGAAATACAGGTTCCAGCTGTCCATCAGGCCGAGGGTCTTGGCGATGATGACCATAAAGGGTGCCGAAACTGTAGAGAAGCCGGTGGCGATAATGGCTGCTTCACGCAGGCTATAGTGACCCTGCTGGTACATGCGGTCAGTAATCAACAGCCCGACTGAGTAGCTACCGACAAAAGAGGCCACCGCATCAATCGCGGACTTGCCCGGGGTGCGCCAGATAGGTCGCATCACCGGTTGCATCAATACGCCGATCAGTTCGAGCAAGCCAAAGCCGATCAAGAACACCAATGCCAGCGCGCCCAGCGGCACAATCAAGGCAAGGCTCAATACCAGCTTGTCGAACAAAAACGGCAGCATACCCGGTGCATAAAGTGCTTCGGGGCCGATATGCAGCAGGTAAGCCACACCGACCAACAAGCCAAATACCTTGAGCACGCTGAATACGGTGGTGGTGAGGTCTTTGCGCCAGCTGCCACTGAACCAAGGCTGCGCCGCGCCATAGAGCATAAACAGCAGCGCGATCGCGATAACCAGTGGCCGCGCGTTGGTTTGCAGGGCACTGGCTGCGTGGTCGAGCAAAATGGTGGAGCGGCCCCCAATAGTGAATGGCACAAAAAAGATCAGCAGACCGATCAGGCTGTAGCCCAACAAACGCACCAACGCTCTGGGCTTAGAGACGCCAGCGGTTAAAGAGAGTTGCTCACTCATGACAAGACTCCTGCCTTAAAGAGGCAGGCTGGCTTCGCTTGGTTGGCGAAATCGCTCATTGGGGTTATTCCTCACTGTTGTTTTTGTTGGAGAAATCGCTGCGCTACTAGGTCGCTTAGCCCGTCAACGTCAGCAGGTGAATAAGCCGCGCAGCCACGCGTGCGGTGCGACTGTCGATGTCATGACTCGGGTTCAGCTCAGCCAGATCAGCAAGACGCAATTTGCCGCTGTCACGGACCTGCTCCAGCAGAGGTTCAAGCAACGCCAATGGCACGCCCCGCGGTGCTGGAGCACTGACACCCGGTGCTTCACAAGCAGGCAAGACGTCGATATCGATGGTCAGGTAGATCAGGTCGCAGTCATCAAGAAATGCCTGCAGGTCCGCACTGATGTCATTGATGCTGTCCGCGCGAATCTGCCGGTCTTCGCGGACCAGCACATCCAGCGCCTCGGCACGCTTAAACAATGCACGGGTATTGCTCGCCCGGCTGATACCGAGGCAGGCGTAGCGAAATGGCCAGTTGCGTTGCGCGCACTGCTCGGCGATTTGCGCAAATGGCGTGCCCGATGAGCGCACAAATGCAGGGTCGCGCAGGTCAAAGTGAGCATCGAAATTGATGATGCCAATGCGCGGCGCAGCAGCGTTTGTCAGATGCTGGGCGATGCCTTGCCAGCTGCCAAAAGCGACTTCATGGCCACCACCAAGGACAATGGGTAAGTGCCCAGCGTCAAGCAACTGCGCCACATTAGCGCCAAGGCGGGCTTGGGCCGCTTCCAGATTGTCATCTGCGCAGACCACATCACCGGCATCAAATGCAGGCCCATTGCGATGCCAAGCTAAGTTAGCCAACGCCTTGCGGATGGCTTCAGGGCCTGCAGCCGCACCGATGCGACCATGGTTGCGACGCACGCCTTCATCACTGGCAAAACCGATCAGCGCCACACCGGGCTGAGTGTCTCGGCCAAGTGGCTGAATACGTTGATGCCAACGCGGGCTGTCTTCCTCAGGGTCGGTTCGCCCTGCCCAAAGCTGCATTGAGTGACGATCAACGGTCATGGGTGAGTACTCCGGCAAAAACGCGCTGGAGTAAACGACCCGGCTGAACCGCATAGGCCAGTTCCGCAGCCTGTTGCACATCCCAGACGCAAAGATTGGCAGGTGCACCCACCTGGATACGTCCAAGGTCTTTGCGCCCAATCGCCGTTGCCGCATGCGCCGTCATCCCAGCCAATGCTTCACGGGGAGTCAGGCGGAATAAGGTGCAGGCCAGATTGAGCATCAAGGTTGGGAAGCAGATCGGTGATGTACCGGGATTGGCATCACTGGCCAAGGCCATTGGCACGCCGTAATCGCGTAGCAGTTGAATGGGCGGTAGCTGGGTTTCACGCAAGGTATGGAAGGCACCCGGCAACAGGGTTGCAACAGTGCCCGCCTCGGCCATGGCTTTAACCCCAGCCTCATCGAGATACTCAATGTGATCCGCCGAAAGCCCACCGTGGCGCGCAGCCAAAGCACTACCGCCTTGATTGGATAACTGTTCAGCATGTATTTTTATTGCCAACCCATGGGCTTTGGCGGCAACAAATACCCGCTCAGTCTGCTCCGTGCTGAAGGCAATGTTTTCACAGAACACATCCACTGCATCGGCTAAGCCTTCACGGGCAGCCGCTGGGATCATTTGTTCACAGACCAGGCGAATGTAACCGTCACTGTCATCCGCGAACTCAGGCGGCAAGGCATGGGCACCCAGCAGGGTGGTGGTGATATGAACGGGAAGCTGCTCGCCCAGACGCCGGGCGACGCGCAACATCTTTAACTCATCGGCAACGGTCAAACCGTAGCCAGACTTGATCTCAACGCTGGTCACACCGTCATCAATCAGGGCTTGCAAACGCGGCAGTGCCTGCGCCAGCAATTCATCTTCGCTAGCGGCCCGCACACCGCGCACGGAGCTAATAATCCCGCCACCGGCACGGGCAATTTCAGCGTAACTGGCACCTTCAAGGCGCAGCTCAAATTCAGCGGCACGGTTACCGGCGAATACAAGGTGGGTGTGGCAATCAACCAGGCCCGGCGTCATCACGCCACCGCGGCCTACTTCGACAGCCCCCTGCGCATCCTGCAAAGCGAACCCGGATTCTGGCCACAACCCTGCAACTACATCACCTTTGACCAAAACAGCCATAGGTTCGGGGAGGGTTTGCAAGCCATCAAATACACTGACATCACGCCAGAGCTTGGCATCTTGGCTGGATAACGGCATGGGTATGCTCCTTGACTCTTATTCTTCAACCTTCTTGTATATACATTATGATTGATAATTGAGCAGGTCAAGCCCCTTTCCGTCAGTTTTGTTTGCAGCAAAAACCTGCATACCCAGCGCTTAAAGCCAGCCAGCGCCCTTGAATATGCCTTGAGAACAGTGTTGAATCCCTAACCTTATGCATTTAGCGCTGAGCGTTCCAGGGCTTTCAGAATATAATTTTCTAATTGAAATATTTAACCCTTATTTGTATATACATTAAAAGAGATCGTCTTCATGAGCATCCGCAGATTCGACCTTGCCAGCGCAAAGCACATGCCTTGGAAGAACGGCACAGGTAGCACCGCCGAATTGGTCATTTTCCCGGCCGGCGCTAGCCTTGAGGACTTCGCCTGGCGCATCAGCAGCGCCACCGTTGGCGGCCATGGCAGCTTTTCCAGCTTTGCCGGGTTAGACCGTAGCTTGGCAATATTGAGTGGTGAAGGCTTGCGCCTGCATACCCAGGATGCTGCCCCATTGGTGCTGACAGCAAGGTCCCAGCCTTGGGCGTTTCGCGGTGAAACCACTGTGTATGCAGAGTTGATGGATGGCGAAGTCACGGACTTCAATCTGATGAGCCGACGCGCTGACTGGACTCATCAACTTGAGATGCTGGATATCAGTGGCTGCCAGACCTTAGCGACTGTAGATCACGCAACAGTGGTGATGCTCTACTGCCAGTCTGGCGGGCCCTTAACCTGCCGGGGGCAACAGGTGTTAACTGCGGGCCAAGGGTTATTACTGGATGAGGACGACGCCAACCAAACCATCGAACTTAACGCGCAAACGCCTAGCAAGTTGTTCCTCGCACGGCTGCAACACCACACAAGCCAGAGCTGATACAGGCTAAAAACACCGGCACAGAGCGGTGCATTAGGTTTTGCCTTGCTTAAACAACAGCTGCTAAATAGTGGCCTTGAGGCTTTTATTAGTTTAGAAAATTCAAAACTAATTATTTGGCCAACGCTATTCTTTTGCGCGCCAAACGCTCCCCATAATCGAGACAAATCTGCACACCACGCGTGATGCATTGGACTGGCCCTAAAGAGGCTGGCCAGATGAAACCTTTGACTGCCAAATGCTGCGCTCGCGTAGCAACACTATAAAAAACGGCGCAGGCATGCCTAACGATGCCCGTTGCCAAGCGTTTCAAAGGAACCGTTATGCACTCTCATCAAGTTGCTTCAAACATAGATTCAAACCCCAAGGCATTACTGCGCTAACGCTCAGCAGTTGATCATCACGCCAGGCCCTTGCGCCCGGCTGCGAGCAACCCACGTCTGGCTTGGGAAGACAATCTATGCAACTCGAACTGTTTCGTACCCTATGGGGTTATCCCGGCAGCAAAGCTCAAGCCTATGCAGAGCTTAAAGCCGCAGGTTTTGATGGCATGGAAGCGCGCTTGCCGCTCGATGCCACTGAACGTAAAGCCTTTGCTGGATTTCTCAGCGCCGAGCAACTGGCCTATATCTGCATTGTCTTCACCGCCTACGATGTTTTACCCGATCAATCGGCGACGCCTGCAATGCACCTCGACGACTTGGCGCGCAAGCTGGATTTAGCCAGTGAACTGCAGCCACGTTTCGTCAATGTGTTGGCCGGCAATGATCGCTGGTCATTAGCGCAACAGGTCGACTTCTTCGGCGGCGCAATGGACGTTGCCAAGCGTAATGGCCTGCTCTGTAGCTTTGAAACACATCGTGCTCGTTCGCTTTTCAACCCCTGGATCACGCTCGATCTGATCCGGCAGTTACCTGAGATGCTGTTCACCAGCGACATCAGCCACTGGGTGGTGACCTGTGAGCGCCTGCTCAACGACCCGGCTGATGATCTCAGCGCCTTTGTTGAGCGTGTGCACCACATTCAAGCCCGTGTCGGTTATGACCAAGGGCCACAAGTGCCGCACCCAGCGGCCCCCGAATACGCCAATGCGCTGGCGTTTCACCAGTCTCACTGGGAAACCATATGGCAAGCACAACAAGCGCGGGGCTATCAGGTCAGCACCATGACCCCAGAGTTCGGCCCGGACGGCTATTTGCATCACTTGCCCTTTACCAATGTGCCGGTGGCTGATCTGTGGTCCCTCAACCGCTGGATTGGCGACACCGAACGCCAACACTTCAATCGCGTTTTTGCCTGAGCTGGAGCCACCAATGCATTGTTCTGATAACCCAACCAAAAGCCGTGATGCCTTCACCTCAATTCCGGTGGTGGATATAGCAGGGCTCTTCAGTCCTGATCTCAACCAACGCATGGCGGTAGCCGAAGCATTAGGCCAGGCAGCACGCGATGTGGGTTTTCTGTACATCCGCAATCACGGTATCTGCGCCGAGCGCATCGAAAGCTTAAGAGCCGCTGCGCGTGACTACTTCGCCCAACCGATGGACACCAAGATGGGTCACTACATCGGCACCTCAGAAAGTCACAAAGGCTATGTACCCGAAGGTGAAGAGGTTTACTCGCAAGGTAAACCCGACCACAAAGAAGCCTTTGATATTGGCTTTGAAGTCTCCCGTGACGATCCTTTGTTCACTGCAGGCACACCGTTGCTTGGCCCAAATGCCTGGCCGCAGTTAGCGGGCTTTCAAAGCTCGGTGCAAAACTACTACCGCGATGTATTCGCCCTTGGGCGCGTGTTGTTTCAGGGTTTTGCCCTGGCGTTAGGTCTTGATGAGAACTACTTCGATGCGCTGGTCAGTCGTCCACCGTCAAAGCTGCGCTTGATTCATTACCCATTCGACGGCGAAGCTCAGGATGCACCAGGTATTGGTGCGCATACCGATTACGAATGCTTCACCATCCTGCTCGCCGACAAGCCCGGCCTTGAAGTCATGAACGAGCGTGGTGAGTGGATTGACGCCCCGCCGATTGATGACGCCTTTGTGGTCAACATCGGCGACATGCTCGAAGTGATGACTGCTGGTGCATTTGTCGCCACCGCGCACCGCGTTCGCACAGTGCGTGAGGAGCGTTATTCGTTCCCGCTGTTTTATGCCTGCGACTTCCATACGCAAATCCGCCCGCTGCCGCAGTTCGCCAGCGCTGATCAGACGTATCAGCCGATTGCCATCGGCGAGCACATGTGGGCCCAAGCTTTGCAGACCTATCAATACCTGCGCCAGCGCGTAGCTGATGGGACGTTGAACCTACCGGAGCAGGCCCGTAAACCCTCAAGTTTTGGCCATTTAAAAAACCAGACGCAGCCCTCTTAAGCTGCGCGCTTTAACACCTCTTACCAGCAATTAACTGATACTGGGAGCACACCATGAAATTAGCCAACGCTCTACGCATGACAGGCCTGACAGCTGCACTGGTTGCATCCGGCCTTAGCTACGCCGATGTAACCACCACAACTCCCGGCCAGTTTAAGGTCGGCATGGATATCACCTACCCGCCTTTTGAATCCTATGACGGCGACAAAGTGGTCGGCTCCGACCCAGACCTGTCAGCGGCACTGGCCAAACAACTCAATCTTGATGTTGCCTACGTCAACACCAAGTTTTCCGGCTTGATCCTCGGGCTTAACGCCAAGCATTACGACGCAGTTATATCCGGCATGTACATCACCCCTGAACGCACCCAACAGGCGATGGCAATCCCTTACGCGCAAACCGGCGCATCCATCATGGTCAAGGCCGGCAGCGAAGCGCAGCCCAAAACCGAAAAAGACCTGTGTGGCATGAAGGTCGGCCTGCAGCAAGGCACCAACTGGGTGAAACAACTGCAAGAGTTGTCCGAAAGCTACTGCAAAACCAATGGTAAGGAAGCCATTACCGTCAGCGAGTACCCGTCTGCACCTGAAGCCACTCAAGCCATGCTCTCTGGCCACATTCAGGCACAAATCGAAATCGCCGGCGCTGCCAAACAGATCGCCGAGCGTTCAAAGCAACGCGTCGAAATCAGCAGCCCAGGGCTGATCTACAAACAAACCCTGGGTATCTACGTCCAGAAAGACAATCAGGCCTTGCTTGATGCTTTGGCCAAAGCCTTAGAAGCGACCAAAGCCAATGGCGAATACACCGCCATGCTTGAAAAGTACAGCTTGGAAGCACCAGCAGCCAACTGAGTCTTAGCCAGCGGCAGTCGCGCTGGCTGAACCTGGCCCTGAGCCAAGGCTCAGGGCCAATGGAGATACCCATGCAATATGATTGGTCGTATTTTTTCTCGTTATTTTCAATGACGAGCTTCTGGAAAGCCTGTATCACCGTGATCGAACTCAGTACCTTGGCGTGGCTGATTGGCATGGTACTGGGTTTCTTTCTGGCCTCTGCCAAACTCTCGACCAAAGCGTATCTGCGCATTCCTGTAGGCATCTACATCTGGTTTTTCCGCAGCGTTCCTTTACTGGTTCTGGTGGTTTTCGTTTACAACCTGCCGCAGTTAATCCCTGCCACCAGCAGCGTATTATCTAATCCCTTTCTCGCCGGACTCTTTGCCCTGGTGCTGACTGAAGCGGCCTACATGGCCGAGATTCATCGAGGCGGTCTGATTTCAGTAGCCAAAGGCCAAAAGGAAGCAGGCCGTGCCTTGGCCATTGGCGGAATGAGCATTCAACGGTTGATCGTAATACCGCAGGCGTTTCGCATCTCCTTGCCAACGCTGATCAATGAATACATCACCGTGGTAAAGCTGACCTCACTGGTATCAGTCATCTCGCTGACTGAATTGCTGATGGTTGGCCAGCGCCTGTATGCGCAGAACTTTCTGGTTATGGAGACGCTTTCAGCGGTGGCGGTGTATTACGTCATGATCGTCACTGTATTCGGCTTTCTGCTGCAATATCTGGAGCGCAAACTCGACCTTAACCTGCGCAAGCCACAAACCCTGACCGACGTGGCGCTCGAAAAGCTACGCAGCCTGGCCAGTAATATCAGTGGCAAGCCTCGTGTCCAGCAAGGTCCAGGCACAGCGCCAGCACTGCAACTGAAGAATATCCATAAAAGCTACGGCCAGCATGAAGTGCTCAAAGGCATCGACCTCAATGTAGCCAGTGGTGAAGTGATTTCAATCATTGGTCCTTCCGGTTCGGGCAAGACATCGCTGATCCGCACCATCAACGGGCTTGAATCGATTGATCAGGGCGAAATCATTTTGTTTGGCCATGATTTCATCACCGCGAAGGACAAGCCCAATAACCTGCGCATGCGCAAAGGTGTGCAGCACATCGGCATGGTGTTTCAGAACTTCAACCTGTTCCCGCACCGCACCATCGTGGACAACATCACCATGGCGCCGCGCTTTCACGGCAAGGTCGACCGTGTCGAATCCGAGGCACAGGCCTATGCCCTGCTCGACAAGGTTGGCTTGCTGGCCCACGCGCACAAGTATCCTCACCAACTGTCTGGCGGTCAGCAACAGCGAGTCGCCATTGCTCGTGCCTTAGCCATGAACCCGGACATCATGTTGTTTGATGAACCGACCTCTGCACTTGACCCGGAACTGGTCGGCGAAGTGCTCAAGGTAATCCGCGATCTGGCAGGCGAAGGCATGACCATGGTCATCGTCACCCACGAGATGGAGTTCGCGCTGTCCATCTCGGATCGGGTGATCCTGATGGAAAACGGCGTGGTACAGGCCGATGCAAGCCCTTGCGACATCCGCAAAGACAATGCCGGCGAGCGCATCAAACAGTTTATGGGGGTTGAAACCACGCAAGCAGAGCGCGAACTGGCTAGCGCCTAACGAGCGTGCAAGGGGCTTTACGAACACAAAAAATCCCGGAATATCCGGGATTTTTTGTGTCTGTTAGCGCTTAGATTCCGCTTTTGACCCTGCTCCAGATCCGCGTGCGGAGGCGATCTATTTTCAGCGGCATGGCCTCCAGCGTATACAGCTTATCCATAACCTCTTGCGGTGGATAAACCTTGTTATCCGCCTTCAGCGCCGGATCGACCAGACTGTCCGCCGCCCCATTACCGTTGGCGTAATGCACAAAGTTTGTGATGTTAGCCATGACTTCGGGTTGCAGCAGGTAGTTCATGAATGCATAGCCTGCGGCTTCGTTTTTGCTATCTGCGGGCATGGCAACCATATCGAACCACAGCGGCGCGCCTTCCTTCGGCACGATGTATTCGATATTCACCCCATTGTTCGCTTCAGCAGCGCGACTAGCAGACTGCATGATGTCACCGGAAAAACCTACAGCAACGCAGATATCACCATTGGCCAGGCCACTGACGTACTTCGATGAGTGGAAATACGCCACGTTTTCACGCATTTTCAGCAGCAGAGCTTCGGCCTTTTTGTAATCCGCCGGGTCTTTACTGTGATGCGGCAACCCCAAATAGTGCAACGCAATCGGCAACAGTTCAGGGCCATTATCCAGCACAGCAACACCACACTGGCTTAGCTTCTTCATGTTTTCTGGCTTGAAGACAAGATCCCAGGAATCCAACGGCACGTCAGGCCCCAATACGGCCTTAACCTTGTCGACGTTAAATCCAATACCCGTGGTGCCCCAAAGGTAGGGAAAGCCGTGTTGGTTGCCTGGGTCATTGGTTTGCAAGGCTTTAAGCAATGCCGGGTTAAGGTTTTTCCAATTGGGCAACTTGCTCTTATCTAAAGTCTTTAACGCACCGCCTTGAATCTGCCTCGCCATGAAGTGATCGGATGGAAACACCACGTCATAACCGGAATGCCCAGCCATCAGCTTGGCGTCCAGAGTCTCGTTGCTGTCATAAACGTCATAGTGATTGCCAATACCCGTGGCCTTCTGAAAATTTGCCATGGTGTCGGGAGCAATGTACTCAGACCAGTTGTAGATACGCACTGTCTCGCTAGCCTGACAAGTTGAAGCCAGCAACAGTATTGGGATGAGTTTCTTTAGCATGAGATGCCCTCGATTAATTGGCTGTTATTGTTAGAAAATCAACACGTAGCTCTTGCGCAGGGTTTCCTGGATATCCCAAACCCCCATTGAGTTAGCGGGGAGCAAAATTGCATCACCGGCCTCGAGCAATACAGGCTCGCCGCCATCCGGGGTGAAGGTGGCGCGCCCGGCAATAAAGTGACAAAACTCCTGCTGCACAATCTGCCGCCGCCAGCGCCCCGGGGTGCATTCCCAAACGCCGGTTTCAACTCCGTCGGCGCGTTCAACGCTGTGGGTCGAAGCAATCGCGACGGGCTCACCAAGTGGCACTGCAACGGGGTTGAACTCATCCAGTTGCAGGGTTGCGGTCTGTTTGAAGTGAGTGATGCTCATTGCTGTGCTCCGTTTATATGAGTTGTTCTGCAGATAGCTGCTGATGCGCTCAGCGCATCAGGTCCTCCATAAATCCGGCCAAACGCTGGGCAAGCTGACGCCGCCAAGGTGCAGTTGCAGGGTTGGCCAGCACTTGGTCTTCGTGGGTAAAGCTTTTGATGATGGCGTTGTAACCGAGCCAGCGGCAGGGCTCGGGCTCCCAGCCGGACAAGCTTCGCAGCGGCGTATCACCCAAAACCCAAGGCTGTTGAGTCAGCTGATTGTCCTGGCCAAGAATCAGCGCAGCCAGGGTTCGCCCGCCGAGGTTGCTGGCACCGACACCTTCGCCGCCGTAACCACCAGACAAGGCAATACCGGCCTTGCGGTCGATCAACATATGCGGACGAAAACGTCGTGCCACACCAAGATTCCCGCCCCAGGAGTGAGTCAAACGCACATTACGCAACTGCGGGAACAGCTCACCAAACAGATATCGGCGCAGCTCAAGTTCATTTCCATTCAGGTTGAAATCGCTGCGTAAACGACCGCCAAACTGATAACCGCCGCGGGCACCAAACACCAGTCGATCATCCGCACTGCGCTGACCATAGGTGACCTGCTTACTGTTCTCGCTGAATGCCTGGCCGCGCTCCAAGCCGATTTGTGCCCAGGTATCGGCAGAAAGCGGCTCTGTGGCGACAATCAAACTTTGCACCGGTAACTGATAACGACCCAGTGGTGGCAGTGACCCGGCATAGCCTTCAACGGCCGGCACCAGCCAGTCCGCTTTTACCGAGCCCTGGGCCGTGCGCAGCAGCCCGTTTTCCCAATGGGTGACACGGCTCTGCTCAAAGATTTTCACGCCCATACGCTCGACGCACTCAGCCAGGCCGCGAGCCAAACGCGCAGGCTGAATGGTTGCGCAATGCGGGCTGAACAACGCACCGTATGGGTTGGCAATACGCAATTGACCCGCCAATTCAGAAGGCGTCAGCCAGCGGTAATCCTCTTCACCCATACCTTGAGCGCGAGCGGCCTGTAACTGCGCCCGCAGCGCAACTTCCTGCTCTGGGTAGCGAGCAGCACAATAAAGCACACCGCCCTTGCGGTAATCACAGTTGATTGACTCGCGCGCCAGCACTTCGGCGACCTCGTCCGGGATGCCGTGCAGCAGGCTATGTGAGGCGCGGCGCGCTTCAGGGGTAAGCCCTGCAAGCAGTCGATCACTGCCGAGCAAATCACCAATCAGCCAGCCGCCATTACGTCCTGATGCGCCGTAACCCGCTGTTTCAGCCTCGACAATGACAATCTTCAGGTTTGGCGCTTGGCGCTTGAGGTAATAGGCGGTCCACAGCCCGGTATAACCGGCACCAATGATGGCGACATCTGCTTGCAAGTCCTCGCCCAACCCAGGGCGGGCTTGCAAAGGCTCTTCTAGCTGATCCATCCACAGGCTGATGTTGCGCCAGTTGCTCACGGTGATGCTCCGCTCAAAATTGAAGTTGAGCGCAGACTATTGATTGAACCCATGATTTGTCTTGCGTGCGGGCACGCAAGGAAAAATGGCGGACCGAAGGTGCTACGAGAAAAAGCTTATGCACAATGACGAGTGCACACAGGGTGAGTATTCGAGACCGGCGTGGTGGCCGAAAAGGCGTCGACCACTCGTGAGCGTCAGGCACGGATACGAATCTGCGGTGGCCGTTGTAGGGTGCGTCAACGCGAAGCTTGGCCACCGATATCAGCGTGCACACACTGAATATCCGAGACTGAAATGATGGCCGCAAAGAGCGTCGCCCCCCCCCTTGGATCGGCCACTCGGGTGCGAATGATGGCGCTTGCTAAGCTCGTCTACCTTTCGTAGAACTGCGCCATGGGCACAATGACGGACAGCTAGGCGTAGCTCACCCGACAAAATCCGAACATAAAAAAACCGGTCGCGACGGCGACCGGTTTTTATTCACGCCAGCAAAGAGCTACTGAGCGAGCTTCTTGTGACGCACCCGGTGCGGCTGAGCAGCTGCATCGCCAAGGCGCTTCTTACGATCGGCTTCGTACTCGGTGTAGTTACCTTCGAAGAACTCAATGTGCGAGTCGTCTTCGTACGCCAGAATGTGTGTAGCAACGCGGTCCAGGAACCAGCGATCGTGCGAGATCACAATGGCGGCGCCAGGGAAGTCGAGCAACGCTTCTTCCAGCGAGCGCAGGGTTTCTACGTCGAGGTCGTTTGACGGTTCATCGAGCAGCAAGACGTTAGCGCCCTCTTTCAGGGTCAGCGCCAAGTGCAAACGGCCACGCTCACCACCTGAGAGGTCTTTAACGAACTTCTGCTGATCGCCACCTTTGAAGTTGAAGCGACCGACATAGGTACGCGACGGCACTTCATAGTTACCGATCTTGATCATGTCGGAGCCGTCAGACACGGCTTCCCACACGGTCTTGCTGCCGTCGAGATCTTCACGGCTCTGGTCAACGCAGGCCATCTGCACGGTTTCACCGACTTCGATGCTGCCCGAATCTGGCTGCTCTTTGCCCATCAGCATGCGGAACAGGGTCGACTTACCGGCACCGTTACCACCGATCACGCCGACAATCGCACCTTTCGGCATGCTGAACGACAGATTGTCGATCAAGGCGCGGTCGCCGTAGCCTTTGCTAACGTTAACGAAGTCGATGACTTTGTCACCCAGACGCGAGCCAGCCGGAATGTAGATTTCGTTGGTTTCGCTGCGCTTCTGGAATTCCTGCGACTGCATTTCCTCGAAGCGCTGCAGACGTGCCTTGGACTTCGACTGACGAGCTTTAGCGCCTTTGCGCACCCACTCCAGTTCGTCCTTCATGGCTTTTTCATGGGCTGACTGCTGCTTGGACTCTTGGGCCAAACGGTCCGACTTGGCTTCAAGCCAACCCGAATAGTTGCCTTCGTATGGGATACCCGCGCCACGGTCGAGCTCGAGAATCCAACCGGCTACGTTGTCGAGGAAGTAACGGTCGTGGGTAATCGCAACCACGGTGCCCGGGAAGTCGTGCAAGAAGTGCTCAAGCCAGGCCACCGAATCAGCATCAAGGTGGTTGGTTGGCTCATCAAGCAGCAACATGTCTGGTGCCGACAACAGCAAACGGCAAAGGGCTACACGGCGTTTTTCACCACCCGACAGGTGCTCAACCTTGGCATCCCATGCTGGCAGGCGCAATGCATCAGCAGCCACTTCAAGCTGGCGCTCAAGATTGTGGCCGTCAGACGTTTGCAAAATGGCTTCAAGCTTGGCCTGTTCGGCTGCCAGCTTGTCGAAATCAGCATCGGGCTCGGCATAGGCGGCATAGACTTCATCAAGGCGTGCTTGTGCATCCTTGATCACGCTGACCGCTTCTTCAACCACTTCGCGCACGGTCTTGCTTGGGTCCAATACAGGCTCCTGCGGCAGGTAACCCACATTCAGCTCAGGCATTGGTCGCGCCTCACCATCAAACTCGGTGTCGACACCCGCCATGATTTTCAGCAGCGTGGACTTACCCGAGCCGTTCAGACCGAGCACGCCGATTTTGGCGCCCGGAAAAAACGACAGCGATATATTCTTGAGAATTTCCCGCTTCGGCGGCACAACTTTGCTCAGCCGATGCATGGTATAGACGTATTGGGCCATGGATAACCTTGATACTTAGACTGGAGACTGGGACAGGAGCATGTCGCGCAACATGCCTCACTGAGGCGAAACAATTCGCCTTACGGATAGAGCACTACGATACGCTCGCAGCCACTGCTGACTCCGTGAATTTTGAGAACGCGTAACGATTCCGAGGACCGGCTTTAAATACCCTGCAAATAATTATGAAGGTCGATTTACCTTAGCAAATAAACGCTTCAAGCTATTCAGGCTGGCTTAAACCGTTACACATAGAATCTGTTTACAGGTTCTTAAGAGCATGAAGTGCTCGCGCGTGAGTGGCAAAGCTACCGGAATGCAGGCTGCAGGGCAAATTACACTCGTCGGACGGACTGGCACTTTGCCACAATTGTGGCATTCTTGCGTGCCGCGCACGCGATAAGCTGTTTGCTTTAGGCAAACGCCCGTGTGGAGTCAAAGGTTCAGCGTCTTTTGTAGTTGCCAGGTTTATAAATTAAGTGCCTTCTATCGCTCCATCAAAACCTCCGCTCACTCCGCCAGAGCCTCAAGCTACGCCTATGCGCAGCTCGCTTAAGCGTAGCTTGGTGGTTTTGGTGCTGGTCATGCTGGCTTTATCGTTATGGCAGTTGACGCTTGAGTCGCGCAACCTGCAGCAGACTCAACGCCAGCTCGGGCTGGTATTCAGCGGCCAACTGGCCAATACCCTCAGCACCAACATGTCGATCAAGGCGCAGTCGGCGCAAGCCTTGTTACGCGCCAAAACGCTACGCCACGACGCCCCTGATGACGCACAAAGTCTAGTTGACACCCTGGCCGGTATTTACCCTGCCATCGAAAGTATTGCCCGCTTGTCTGTGGACGGCGAGGTGGTTGCTGACAGCGCAACCTATACGACGGATGCACATTTTATTGCCAGCCTGGTCAGTCGCCCCCATGGCCAGCCTTACTATTACGCATTTACTGCCGAACCGGACGGGCGTTTTTACCTGCTGCTGACGAAGAACAACGGCTATTGGCTGCTACGTTTTAGCGGCAGCGCCATCGCCAGCTGGCTACATGACCAGCGGCTGAATGCGTACCAGTGGTTATTGGAAGACCGGCTGACCCAGCGCGCTATTGTCGGCCCGCATAGCAAACCCGAGACTGACAACCGAATTTTCCCGCCGGTAACCGCCACTGACCTGGCGCAGACGACCCACATTTCGCCGATAGAAAACAGCGACTGGCAATTGCGTGCGTTGTTCGATGAGGATTTGGTCCGCGCCCAACAATTGCCAATGCTCGCTGGGAAGTTCCTGCTTTTTATTCTGTGCTCGATCCTCACATTGGTAGCGCTGTACCGCCTGTTGCTCGACCAAAGCCAGTTGCACAAGGCGAATGCCGACTCAAAGCGTTCTCTTGGCCAGGCAGCCAGTGCCCTTGGCGCGATTGAAGAGCGGGTTTTAGTGACGGACGCCCAAGGCTATATCGATTACTTAAACCCTCAGGCACAAAGCCTATTTGGATTGACAGAGAACGCCTGTGGCCGGCATATTTTTGAAGTGCTGCCCCAGCTTGACCCGCTACTGCTACAGGGCAGTGCGTTCAGCAATGAGGTCAGCCCCGAACCGCTGGAAATTGAATTCCAGGGTCATAAGCGCTTATTCAATATCAATCGAAGCAATCTCAGTGATGGCGCAAACCGCAATGGTTACGCCTGGGTACTGCGCGATGTTACAGACGAGCAACATGCCACCCGCGTATTGCTGAGTGCACGCCGACGTTACCAAGACATATTCGATGGCACAGGCACTGCCCTTTGTGTGCTCGATCTTTCAGCGCTTGCGCAATACCTCTGCGACCAACAAGTCACCTCGCCGGCCGAACTCACACAATGGCTGCAAGAGAACCCCGAGCAAAACCAGCAATTGCCGCAGCTTATGCGCGTCAGTGAGACCAATCATGTGGCCCTGCGCCTGTTGAAAGTCAGCTCTCCAATCGAGGTCTGGGAGCTGCTGTTCAACCAGGGCGAACCAAGCCTTAATGACTACCGTGGCGAGTTGCTGAATGCCCTGCTGGCACACAAAACACAGTTCGACCAAGAAATCTGCATACTCACGCCGGATGATCAGGAGCACCACTTGTGGTTGCAGATCAACCTGCCTGAGGACTACGAAGACCTCAATTCGGTGACACTGAGCATCACCGACATTACCAGCCGTAAGCACACTGAGCTGTCACTGATCGAGCGTGAGCGCTTCTGGTCAAGCGTGGTACAGGCTGTACCTGACACGCTCTACGTGCACGACTTGAGCAATAAGTCAGTCCTTTTTAGCAATCACCACCTTGGCTTGCAGCTTGGCTATACCAGCCAAGAGCTGAAGGAGTTTGGCGAGCACTTCTGGGAGCATCTGCTGCACCCTGACGATGGCGATTACTACCACCGAATTCGCAGCATGCAACACGTTGTCGGCAACGGTATTCTATTGGAGTCTCAGGTGCGCTGGCGTCACCGCAACGGCGTCTGGCATTGGTTCAGCATCCGCGAACAAGCCTTGTCGCGAAACGCCGCTGGCCATGTTGACCGGCTAATTGGCGTGGCCAAGGATATTTCAGATCAGATAGAGCACAGTGAGTCCCTGCGTGACAGCGAGCAGCGCTATCGCTTGCTCGCCGAAAGCACCTCCGATGTCATTTACTCAACGGACAATTCGCTGCAAGTCGACTACATCAGCCCGTCTATCAAGACCTTGCTCGGCCATGAGCCTGAGCAGATTATACAGCAGGGGCTGTTCAGCCTGGTCGCCAAGCCGGAGCAACTTAAAGAACTCAAAGATGTTGTTGATGAGTTGCGCAACGCCTTGGATGATCCGCTGCGCATGGCCGAGTTGACTGACAAACTGCAGCCGCGCCTGTTTATGTTTGATTGCCTGCGTAGCGATGAGCGCAAAGTCCCGATGGAGTTGCGGTTGGTCGCCATGTGGGATGAAAATAACCGATTCAAAGGCCTGCATGGTGTGGCGCGTGACATTAGCCAGCACCGCCGTGTAGAAAACGAATTGCGCATGGCAGCCACGGTTTTCGAGCACTCAACCGCCGCCATTTTGGTCACCGACCCGGCAGGCTATATCGTGCAGACCAACGAAGCCTTCAGCCATGTGACAGGTTACAGTTCGGCGCAGGTGATTGACCAACTACCAAGCAGGCTCACAGCTGACCGGCAACAGGCCAACCAACTGAACTTCATCGTCTCGCAGCTCAACCAGCGCGGTAGCTGGGAAGGTGAAGTGTGGCTCAAGCGGCGCGACGGCGAAAACTTCCCGGCGTGGGTAGGCATTACCGCAGTGCAGGATGATGAAGGCGACCTCGTCAGCTACGTCTGTTTCTTCAGCGATATCAGTGAACGCAAAGCCAGCGAACAGCGTATCCACCGCCTGGCCTACTACGACCCCCTGACTCTGCTGCCGAATCGAACCTTGTTTCAGGATCGCTTGCACACCTCACTGCACCAGGCCGAGCGTCAGGGTGAGTGGGTGGTGCTGATGTTCCTCGACCTTGACCGCTTTAAGCCGATCAACGACTCGCTCGGCCACGCGGCCGGTGACCGCATGCTCAAAGACGTTGCAACCCGTCTGGCAGCCTGTGTAAACGACGATGATACCGTTGCGCGCATGGGCGGCGATGAGTTCACCCTGTTATTGAAATCTCACTCCAGCCGCAATAATGCGCTGAACCGTGCGATCCACGTAGCCGAGCAAATTCTAGCCAGCCTGGCCCGTGCCTTTGTTCTTGAGGGACGCGAGTTCTTTGTGACTGCCAGTATTGGTATTGCCCTTAGCCCGCAAGACGGCAAAGAGCTAAGCCAATTGATGAAGAACGCCGATACTGCGATGTATCACGCCAAAGAACGCGGCAAGAACAATTTCCAGTTCTACCAAAGCGATATGAACGCCCGCGCCTTGGAGCGTATCGAGCTTGAAAGTGATCTGCGCCATGCCCTTGAACAGCGTGAGTTGGTGCTGTTTTACCAACCGCAGTTTTCCTGCAATGGCCAACGCCTCACCGGTGTTGAAGCGCTGCTGCGCTGGCAGCATCCGAAACGGGGACTGGTCTCTCCCGATGAGTTCATCCCCGTACTGGAAGAGCTTGGCTTGGTGGTTGATGTCGGCGACTGGGTGATAACTCAGGCCTGCCGCCAGCTAAAGGCCTGGCAAGATGACGATATCCGCATCCCGAAAATCTCGGTCAATTTGTCAGCCCGACAGTTTGCTGACGGCGACCTCGACAAACGCATTACGCGGATTCTCGCAGAGACCGAAGTCGATGCGGCATGCCTTGAGCTTGAGTTGACCGAAAGCATCCTGATGAACGATGTGGCAAACGCGCTGCGCACCCTGACAAGCCTAAAGCGCTTGGGCTTGAGCCTTGCTATTGATGACTTTGGCACCGGTTACTCATCGCTGAACTACCTCAAGCAATTCCCTATCGACGTGTTGAAAATTGACCGCAGCTTCGTCGATGGCTTGCCCCAAGGCGAACAAGATGGGCAGATTGCCAGGGCAATTATTGCCATGGCTCACAGCCTGAACCTGGCAGTGATCGCCGAGGGTGTTGAAACCCAAGCCCAGCTGGACTTCTTACGCCGCTACAACTGCGATGAAATCCAGGGTTTCCTGCTGGGCAAGCCCATGCCCGCTCACCAATTGCGAGCCCAGTTCACTGGCACAGCCCTGTTTATGCTGAGCTGACATGAGCCCCACTTGTCAGTCACATGACCGCCATTCATACCCGCACGCTTGCAGTATGAGGTAGAATCCGCACCCTATTTCTTCAGCCCAGCTGTTTTCTCAGGGGATTGCTATGTTCAGCCGTGATTTGAATCTTGCCCGTTTTGATGCCGAATTGTTTGCCGCGATGGAGCAAGAAGCCCAACGCCAAGAAGAACACATCGAACTGATCGCCTCGGAAAACTACACCAGCCCAGCGGTGATGGAAGCCCAAGGCTCTGTGCTGACCAACAAGTATGCTGAAGGCTATCCAGGCAAGCGCTACTACGGCGGCTGCGAGTACGTTGATATCGTTGAGCAGGTCGCCATTGACCGTGCCAAAGAACTGTTCGGCGCTGACTATGCCAACGTTCAACCGCACTCCGGCTCACAGGCCAACAGCGCCGTGTACATGGCCCTGCTTGAGGCCGGCGACACCGTTCTGGGCATGAGCCTGGCTCACGGTGGTCACCTGACTCACGGTGCGAGCGTCAGCTTCTCCGGCAAGATCTACAACGCGGTACAGTACGGCATCAACGATGATGGCCTGATCGACTACGACGAAGTTGAGCGCCTGGCCGTTGAGCACAAGCCAAAAATGATCATCGCGGGCTTCTCGGCCTACTCGCAGATCCTCGACTTCCCACGCTTCCGTGAAATCGCAGACAAAGTGGGTGCTTACCTGTTTGTCGACATGGCTCACGTTGCCGGTTTGGTTGCAGCAGGCGTGTATCCTAACCCGGTGCCTTTCGCAGACGTTGTCACCACCACCACCCACAAGACGCTGCGTGGTCCACGTGGCGGCCTGATTCTGGCGCGCAGCAACGAAGCGCTGGAAAAGAAATTCAACTCGGCGGTATTCCCAGGTGGCCAAGGTGGCCCACTGGAGCACGTGATTGCAGCCAAAGCGGTGTGCTTCAAAGAAGCCCTGCTGCCTGAATTCAAGACTTACCAGCAGCAAGTGATCAAGAACGCCCAGACCATGGCCAGCGTGTTTATGGAAAACGGCTATGACGTGGTGTCTGGCGGGACTGAAAACCACTTGTTCCTGCTCAGCCTGATCAAGCAAGACATCACCGGCAAAGATGCGGATGCAGCACTGGGTCGTGCCTTTATCACCGTGAACAAAAACTCGGTACCAAACGATCCACGCTCACCGTTCGTAACCTCTGGCCTGCGTATCGGCACCCCAGCGGTGACCACTCGTGGCTTCAAAGAGGACGAGTGCCGTCAACTGGCAGGCTGGATCTGCGAAGTCCTCGCCAACATCGGCAATGACGCAGTAGAAACCAAGGTCCGCGAGCAGGTTAAAGCACTGTGCGCGCGCTTCCCGGTCTACGGTGCGTGAACCCAAGCAAGCACCCATAGCGTTGTAGCAACGCTATGGGTGGTTAAACGAAAAAGCCCGCACCATATGGCGCGGGCTTTTTTATAGCGGGTGGTTTTACGCAGGTGTTTTCGCGTAAGGAGCCAGTTTGCTGTCTTGGCTCATGACATTCAGAGTCGAAGCCAATACTTGCTCGCTGGTGACATCTGCAGAAGAGAAGATAGTGTTGAAGTTCTCGTGAGTAACCTTTGCGAATTGCGCACGGTCACTTGCAGGAATACCCAGCAGCACAGCGTAGGCATCCAGTGCCTCACCCTGGCCTTGGGCCATGTCTTCAGCAATCGAGTCGAGCATGCCGTTCATAGCCAACATCGAACGGCCACCGTAGGTGAGTTTACCGCTGGTGCTACAGCCGTTAGTGCCTGAGGTCATACCAAATGTGGCGTTACCGGACGTACCGTTGGTTGTACTCGCTAGAAAGTGCGGTGCAAGGCCACGCTGACCATCAAACAGCATGTTACCCCAACCGCACGCCGGGCCACCTGGCGCTTCGGCATAAGCCCCAACGCTGGCAACAGTCAACAAACCGAAAATCAAGCCTTTGCTCAGCAATCGCTTTTCCATTTTTCTTGTGCTCCGCCAAAATATAATTATAAAGCTGCACTAGCAGCTTTGGTGAAACTTGCAAAACTGTCAAATAAGAGGCTTGAGCTGGAGCAAATATTTCTAACAGCAATCACAGTATTGCCCAACGATTAAAGGGGTTTGCTCAAAAATAGCCAAGCAAAAATATTTTTCTGGGCAAACAAACATATTCTGCTGTGCAGGCTTGGCTATAGTGTTGAGAACGCAAATCAGGAGTTGAACATGAGCGACAAAAACACGGAACGTAGACGCTTTCAGCGAATCGCCTTTGATGCACCGACTGAGATATCCCAAGGCGTGCAGCGCTGGGAGGTGAAACTGCATGACATTTCGCTCAAAGGACTGATGGTCGAGCGTCCCACTGACTGGCAGGCAAACCCAGAACAGCTGTTTGATGTACAGATCAGCCTAAGCGAAGTCGCCAAAGTGCGTATGGAAGTGACTGAAACCCGCGATGACGACGGCCTGCTCGGCTTTGCCTGCGAGCACATTGACTTGGAATCGATTAGCCACTTACGCCGCTTGGTCGAGCTCAATCTGGGTGATGAATCACTGCTTGAGCGTGAACTCAGTGCGCTCGGTGAAGACGACTAAGCCACGCTCATTTACTCAGGGTCAATCTAGCCTTGTTAGTCAAACAAGGCGTCCAGCGCTTGCTCAAGGCGAGTGACGGCTATCACTTCAAGTCCGGCTGGAGATTCTTTGGGGGCGTTGCCCTTAGGCACAATGGCACGCTTGAAGCCGTGTTTGGCGGCCTCCTTCAAACGCTCCTGACCGCTGGGCACCGGACGAATTTCACCCGACAACCCCACCTCCCCAAACACCAGCAGATCATTCGCCAAGGGCCGGTTGCGCAAGCTTGAGATAACCGCGGCCATCAAGGCTAGATCCGATGCGGTTTCCAACACTTTGACGCCACCCACGACGTTAAGAAATACATCCTGATCATAGGTCGGGATGCCGCCATGTCGGTGCAACACCGCCAGCAACATGGCCAAGCGGTTCTGATCAAGCCCCAGCGTCACCCGCCGCGGATTGCCCAGATGGCTGGTATCAACCAAGGCTTGCACCTCAACCAACATCGGCCGTGTGCCCTCCCAAGTGGCCATCACCACACTGCCCGGCACCTCTTCTTGCGCCCGCGTGAGGAAGATGGCTGAAGGATTGGTCACCTCTTTGAGGCCTTTATCGGTCATGCCAAACACGCCGAGTTCGTTGATCGCGCCAAAGCGGTTCTTCACCGCACGCAGCAAGCGCAAGCGCCCGTCTGACTCGCCCTCAAAATACAGCACGGTATCGACCATGTGCTCAAGCACCCGCGGCCCCGCCAACGCACCTTCTTTAGTGACATGGCCAACCAGGAAGATCGCCGTACCGGTTTGTTTAGCAAAGCGCACCAGCAACGCGGCACTTTCGCGCACTTGCGCCACACCACCAGGCGCTGATTGCAACTGCTCGGTAAAGATGGTCTGAATCGAATCGATCACCATCACCTTCGGCTGCTCTTGCCGCGCCGTGGCAATGATGCTTTCAATACAGGTTTCGGTCATGACCTTGAGCTTGTCTTCCGGCAATCCCAAACGCCTGGCGCGCATGGCCACCTGTTGCTGAGACTCCTCGCCCGTCACATACAAGGCAGGGAAACGGGTGGCGATATTGCACAAGGTCTGCAGCAAGATAGTCGACTTTCCAATGCCCGGGTCGCCCCCGATCAGCACCACTGAGCCGTCTACCAAACCACCACCCAACACCCGATCAAGCTCGCCGGATGCAGTTGAGAATCGCGGCATTTCTTCAACGCTAACTTCAGCCAGGGTTTTGAGCGGCGTCTGCTGTCCAGCCCAACCGCTGCGCCCGCTCGGCGCAGAGGCGTTGGCGTCGATCATGGTTTCGACCAAGGTATTCCACGCGCTGCACTCACCACACTGGCCGGCCCACTTGGGAAATGTGGCACCGCATTCGGTGCAGCCATACAATCGTTTGGCCTTAGCCATCAACAGACTTCCTCAGAGCAAAGCGTCCATCATAGCCTTTCCTGAGGAAGCAGCGACAATCCACATAGCCTGAAAACACCCTACCCGGCAACAGCCATTGAGGCGTTTAACTTTCGGCGTTCGCGAGTAAATCGGAGATTTCATCTTTGAGGGTCACGCGTTGCATTTTCAGGCCTTGTAAGTTCAGATCATCCATTGAGTCGTTACCGTCTTCGACTTCATAAATACGTTTATCCAAGGCTTCGTATTCTTGCACAAGTCGGGCAAACCGCTTATTTGACTGGGCCAATGCGCTGAACTGTGCGCCGTATTGTGGAAACTCATTTTTTAGGGAGTGATGTTCCAACGGCATGTTTGCGTCCTCTTGGTGTATTTACCTTCAGCCTAGTCGAGCCTACGCGCTCTGCTTGCTTGCAGGCCTGCTCAGAGATAAACAACAGCGGCTCGTTGCTGAGCAGTCAACTTTTTTGCACTAACGCACCAAGTCAATCCAGACAGCCACATTTTTGACAACCCCTGACAAAAACGCTCAGTTATTTAGTGGCTAAATGCAGTTGAGTGTTTAGAATAAAAAGACAACCATAGATCGCAAGGACCGGAAACATGAGCTTTATCAGTGAGTTCAAAGCGTTTGCCGTTAAGGGCAATGTGGTCGACATGGCCGTCGGTATTATCATCGGCGCGGCATTCGGCAAAATCGTCGCATCCTTCGTGGGCGACCTGATCATGCCGGTATTAGGTGTGATGATTGGCGGTGTCGATTTCACCGATTTAGTTGTGGTGCTTAAAGCGGCGCAGGGCGATGTCCCGGCAGTGACCATGAATTACGGCAAGTTCATCCAGACCTTGGTCGACTTTCTGATCGTGGCCTTCGCTATCTTTATGGCGATCAAAGTCATGAACAGCCTCAAGCGTAAGGAAGAAGTAGCTCCAGCAGCACCGGCTGCCCCGACCAAAGATCAAGTGCTGCTGACTGAGATCCGCGATCTGCTGAAAGATAAGATCTAACAACCATCGCGAAATAAAGCTCGGGGGGGTCGACACCTTTTTCGGCCACCCTTTTTGCAGGCATATTCGATCATTAATTGATCCTTGGTGGCCAAGCTTCGCGTTGACACACCCCTACAAAACCACCACTCGCGCCTGCTACCAATAATTCTCCACTGCGACTTGGCCCGGCCTACGGGTCAGGCTCAGTTGCATATCGCGCTTCTTCAAAAGCTGGCGCAAGTCATCAATCATCTGAGGATTGCCGCAGAGCATCACGCGCGAGTGTTCAGCGTCCATCGCGACGCCGGCAGCACGCTCTAATTCACCACTTTCAATTAACCCAGTGATTCGTTGACTGAGGCAACCTGCAACTGATTCTCGGGTAACGACCGGCACATACACCAACTTGTGCGCGTATTCAGCCAAGTGTTCCAAAGTGCTTAGCTGCTTAATCAGCTGCTGATATGCCAACTCCTGAGCGGTGCGGGCGCTGTAGACCAGCACAATGCGCTCGAAGCGTTGCCACACCTCAAGGCCCTGCAATATCGACAAGAATGGCGCCAAGCCCGTACCACTGGCGACCAGCCAAAGGTCACGACCATCAATAAAGCGGTCAAGGGTGAGAAAGCCAAAGGCTTGCTTATCCACCAGCAACGTATCGCCCACCGACAACCGACTCAGCTCAGAAGTAAATTCACCGCCCGGCACAACGATCGAAAAAAACTCCAGATAGTCATCATGGGGCGCGGAAACCATCGAGTATGCCCGCCAAACCACAGTCCCATCTGCTTTGCTCACACCTAAGCGGGCGAACTGCCCAGCCGTAAATCTAAATCCCGGATCACGTGAACAGCGCAGGCTGAATAAGGTAGGCGACCAGACATGCACATCGCTAAGAATCTGCCGGGTGAACTTGTCATCACTCACGCTCATAGGGCTCCCCAAGTGAGTCAGTGGTTGGGCCTGAGCAGTGTCCAGGTACTATTGCTGCACGGTGATGAGGGTAAAACAGCTAAGCTATAGCCTTCTAACCGCCCGGCCCATCAGTCTGCAGTGTCGCGCACTTTCTCGTTGATAAAAACCAGCAGCTTATATGCCTATATTTGTTACGCCTTTTGCTGAGCTTGAGCTAATCCGCCAGCCAGAACAGTCCCATGAAACCCTGCAGGCCTTTGATGCCGCAGATGAATACCTGCTCAACCAGTTTGCCGAGCAAGGCACTGGGGCAGGCCTGCGCGTGTTGGTCCTGAACGACAGCTTTGGAGCACTCGCCTGCTCGCTTGCTGCCATGAAGCAAAACCGCCCGCAGATTCTCAGCAGTTCAGACTCGCATTTAGGCCATATGGCGCTGCAGATCAATCTGCAGCGCAATCAGTTGGAGACAGACGCCGTCGACTTCGTAACGGCTGAACAGGTCCCGCAAGGGCCGTTTGATCGCGTGTTGATCCGAGTTCCCAAGACCCTGGCCTTGCTCGAAGAACAGCTAATTCGCCTCCATGGCCAGTTAGCACCGGGCGCTCAGGTTGTGGCGGCCGCCATGGTCAAACACTTACCGCGTGCAGCGGGCGACCTGCTGGAAAAATACATCGGCCCGGTTCAGGCCTCGTTAGCCGTCAAAAAGGCCCGCTTGCTAATTGCCACGCCAGAGCAAATGCCACAACCCGTCTCGCCTTACCCGAGCCGCTATGCCCTGGAAAAGCCGCCAATAAGCCTGATTAATCATGCCAACGTTTTCTGCCGTGAAGGCCTCGACATCGGTACGCGAGCCTTCTTGCCGCACCTGCCTAAACATCAGACGCCGATGCGCGTTGCTGACTTGGGCTGCGGCAATGGCGTACTGGCAATCGCCTATGCACTGGGTAACCCTGATGCACAGATGACGCTGGTGGATGAGTCTTATATGGCGGTGCAATCAGCACGTGAGAATTGGCTGAATGCGCTCGGTGACCGTCCTGTGGATATCCGCGCGGGTGATGGTCTGGCGGAACAACCGGATGAGTCATTGGAGATGGTGCTGTGCAATCCGCCGTTTCACCAACAACAAGTGGTCGGTGACTTCCTTGCCTGGCGCATGTTTCAACAAGCCCATGCCGCGCTGGTCACCGGTGGCGAGCTGTGGATTGTCGGTAACCGTCACCTTGGCTACCACCAAAAACTGAAACGCCTGTTTCGTGGCGTCGAACAAGTGGCAGCCAACCCTAAATTTGTCATTCTCAAAGCAATTAAGTAGCTGTTAGCGACCCACTTTTCTCTGAGCGACCTATGGCAGGCCTTGGACTTTTTCATTCAAGGCTTAACCTGTTATAACAAAGGTGCCTTTACAAAAGGCAGATGCCAACAAATAAGAACGCAATAACGCGTTCAAATAATAAGGAATCTCAGATGAGAAAATTCTTCACCGGCTTGGCGATTACCGCCAGCCTGCTAGGCGCTTCAATGACAGCTCAGGCGGGTCCGGTTCTTGATGACATTGTTAAATCAGGGGAGCTTAAAGTTTGTTTCGATGCGGGCTACATGCCGTTCGAGATGAAAAGCAAAACGGGCGAATTTATCGGTTTTGATATCGATATGAGCAAACTGCTCGCCAAACAAATGGGGGTTAAATACGTTCCGGTTAACACCGCTTGGGACGGCATCATTCCCACCTTGCTGACTGGCAAGTGCCACATGATCAATGGCGGCATGACCATCAACACCCAGCGCAACATGCGCGTTAACTTCGCTGATCCCGTTATCGTGATTGGCCAGAGCATTCTGTTGAATCCTAAGCTCAAGGATAAAATCAACAACTACAAAGACCTCAACGATCCGCAGTACACCATCACGACCAAGCTCGGTACCACCGGTGAACAAGCAGTGAAACGTCTGCTTAGCAAAGCCAAAATCAACGTCTTCGAAACCCAGTCTGATGCCGTGCTTGAAGTCACCAACGGCAAAGCTGATGCATTCATCTATGACCTGCCATTCAACGCAATCTACTTTGCGCAGAATAAGGACAAGGTTGTTCACCTGAACAAGCCGTTCACCTTCGAGCCACTGGGCTGGGCTGTTGCTCAGGGCGACCCTGAAATGCTCAACGTCCTGAACAACTTCCTGCGTCAGATCAAAGGTGAAGGCACCTACGATCGTCTTTACGCCAAGTGGTTTGAAAGCGATACCTGGCTCAATCAGGTTCAGTAACACCCATCAGGCCAGACTCAACTCTGGCCTGATTTCCACTTGCCTCGCGCGTTACCGCAAAACCTAAACTTTCAGGAGGTCACTTTGCTGACCAGTCCCCGACGCTGGCTTTGGCACGGCTTATCAGTACTTATTCTCGCGGGCCTTATGGGCACGTTGTATATAGCCTCAAAGCAGATCAACTACAGCTGGCAATGGGCACGCGTCCTGCCTTATCTCGTCAACACCGCACCGCTCGATCTACGCGCCAGCGGTAATGGCACCATCACCAACATCACCCAAGACACCATTACCCTTACCTTGGATGACGGCAGCAAACCACAGCTGTTCAAAGACTATGATCAAGTCGTCGCCAGCCAAGGTGATTTGATTTTTGAAGGCGATGTAGTCGCTCGTACAGTGAAGTGGCGTTCTGGCCCACTGCTCGATGGCCTGTGGGTGACCTTAAAAATTTCAGTGATCTCGCTGTTCTTCGCCACCTTGATTGGTCTGGCCGCAGGTTTAATGCGGATATCCCATAATCCGGCCTGCCAAAACCTGGCGTTTATGTACATTGGCCTGATACGCGGCACGCCGTTGCTGGTGCAGATATTCATCATGTACTTCTTCGTCGGGACCATGCTCAACCTTGACCGCTTCTCGGCTGGGGTTATGGCGTTGTCGATTTTTACCGGGGCCTATATCGCCGAGATTGTGCGCTCAGGTATCCAGTCGATTGCACCAGGTCAAATGGAAGCCGCTCGTTCGCTGGGTATGTCGTATCCCAAGGCGATGACTCACGTCATTTTGCCCCAAGCGTTCAAGCGCACATTGCCGCCGATGGCGGGCCAGTTGATCAACCTGATCAAGGATTCCTCGCTGGTTTCGGTCATTGCTATTACCGACCTGACCAAAGCCGGGCGAGAAGCCATCAGCGGTAGCTTTGCGACATTTGAAGTGTGGATCACCGTTGCCGGCCTGTACCTAATCCTGACGACCCTGCTGTCGTGGGTTGTTCGCCGCATTGAAAAGAGGTTAGCCGCCAGTGACTGACGCCTATACCGGCAATGACATGATCATTGCCACCCAAGTAAATAAAATCTACGCCAATGGCTGCCATGCCCTTAAGAATGTCAGCGCGACCATTGCTCGCGGTGAAGTGGTGGTGATTATTGGCCCGTCCGGCTCGGGCAAATCGACCTTTTTGCGCGCACTCAACCAGCTTGAACAGATCAATGATGGTCAGATCATCATCGATGGCATCAACATGTATGCCCCCGGCACCAACATAAACAAGCTACGTGAACGGGTCGGCATGGTGTTTCAGTCGTTCAACCTATTCCCGCACAAGACAGTTAAAGGCAACGTCATGCTGGCACCGATCAAGGTAGCCAAGCGTGAACCAAAGCAGGCAGAGCAAGACGCCGAACAACTGCTTAAGCGCGTAGGTCTGGGTGACAAACTGAATGTTTACCCGGCGCAGCTTTCGGGCGGCCAACAGCAACGGGTGGCCATTGCCCGCGCGCTGGCCATGAACCCTGACGTCATGCTTTTTGATGAACCCACATCAGCGCTCGACCCGGAAATGGTCGGCGAGGTGCTTGATGTGATGAAGAGCCTGGCCAACGAAGGCATGACCATGGTGGTGGTGACCCATGAAATGGGCTTTGCCCGCGAAGTGGCTGACCGGGTGCTGTTTATGGAAGACGGTGAGCTCTTGGTCAGCGACACGCCGGATAACATCTTCAGCAGCACCAAACACCCACGCCTTGAGCAGTTTTTGTCGAAGCTCCTGTAGGGCGGCAACGGCCCTGTGTGGCCTTAACACCCTTGGCTCTCGTAGGGTGGTCGACGCTCTTTTCGGCCACCATTTTTGCAGGCTCACTCAATAGCTAATTGACCCACGGTGAACACGCTTCGCTTGTCACACCGAACGAACAACGCCTTTAAGAGGTCATCCCTGCTGCGCTCATAAACCAGCGCAGCAGTAATGACACCACCCCCAATGCCAGCACGCTGCCCGCCCAGATAGCCACCAACCAGCCAATTCGCTGATACAAGGGTTTCTTCTGCTGCGTGTCAGCCATGCGGCGCTCCTTAGTGGTAGCCATGTTCATGGGTTATTTTGCCGCGGAATACGTAGTAGCTCCATGCGGTGTACATCAAAATGAACGGGATGATAAACAGCGCGCCGACCAGAATAAACGCTTGGCTTTGCGGCGGTGAAGCCGCCTGCCAGATGGTCACGCTTGGCGGGATGATATTCGGCCACAGGCTAAGCCCCAAACCGCTGTATCCCAAGAAGATAAGGCCAAGGGTCAGCAAAAATGGCGCGTAATGCTGACGTTTTTGCACAGCCCGCCACAACGCCCATGTACAGAGCAGAACCAGTATTGGCACCGGCGACAGCCAGAACAGATTCGGCAGGCTAAACCAGCGCTCGGCAATTTCGGGGTGGGCCAGAGGTGTCCACAGGCTGACAATACCGGTAACCGCCAAAACCACCAAAATCAGCGGTTTACCCAGGTTGTGCATTTGTTCCTGCAAGCGCCCTTCGGTTTTCATGATCAGCCAGGTGCAACCCAACAGCGCATAGGCCGCGACCAACGCCAGGCCACAAAACAATGCGAAGGGTTTCAGCCAGTCCAGCGGGCCGCCAGCGTAGGCGCGGTTAACCACTTCAATACCATCGATGTATGCACCCAGCGTGACGCCCTGAAAGAAGGTGGCGGTAATCGAGCCGCCAATAAATGCCTTGTCCCAGATATGCCGCTTGTGGGCCTTGGCTTTGAAGCGGAACTCGAAGGCTACACCGCGAAAGATCAAGCCGAGCAACATAAATATCAACGGTAAATAAAGCGCCTCAAGCACCACCGCATAAGCCAATGGGAAGGCGCCAAACAATGCCGCGCCGCCCAACACCAGCCAAGTCTCATTACCGTCCCAGACGGGTGCCACAGAGTTCATCATCAGGTCGCGTTCGCTGTCATCCTTAACGAACGGGAAAAGGATACCGATACCCAGATCGAATCCATCCATGACCACGTACATCATCACTCCAAAGGCGATGATCACAGCCCAGATATGCGAGAGATCTATGCCGACCATGTTCAGCTCCTTTCAGTCTGAGTGTCTTCGTTGTCGTCCGGCGCAGCAGACAGCGGACGCGACGGTGTGCGTTTCTGGCCTGGGCCACCTTCCTGATGGTTAGTGCCTTCAACCGGCACAGGGCCTTTGCGTACCAGACGCATCATGTAACCGAAACCCGCACCAAACAGGGCGAAATACACCACGACAAATAGCACCAGGGTCACGCTCATCTGCATCACGGTGTGATTTGAGACCGCATCCGAGGTGCGCATCAGGCCATAAACGACCCAAGGCTGACGGCCAATCTCAGTGGTAAACCAGCCCGCTAAAATCGCGATCACACCCGAAGGCCCCATCCACAGTGCCAAATTCAAGAACGCGCGATTCTCGTACAGCTTTGCGCCTCGGCGTAACAACAGCGCCCAAACCCCTGTCAAAATCATCAGCAAGCCAAGACCGACCATAATCCGGAAACTCCAGAACACCACGGTCGAGTTAGGCCGGTCCTCCTTGGGGAACTCTTTAAGTGCAGGCACTTGTTTGTCGAGGCTATGGGTCAGGATCAAGCTACCGAGCTTGGGAATTTCGACTTTGAAGCGCGTCTCTTCGCGCTCCATATCTGGCCAGCCAAATAGAATCAATGGCGTAGCCTCACCTGGAGGATTCTCCCAGTGCCCCTCAATTGCGGCGATTTTTGCGGGTTGATGCTCCAGCGTGTTGAGGCCATGAAAGTCGCCAATAACCGCCTGAATGGGTGCAACAATCAGCGCCATCCACATCGACATTGAGAGCATGGTGCGAATCGCCGGACTGTCTCGACCGCGCAGCAGATGCCAGGCAGCAGATGCCCCAACAAAGAACGCAGTGGCCAAGAACGCTGCCGTTGCCATGTGCATCAAGCGGTAAGGAAACGACGGATTGAAAACCACCGCGAACCAATCAACCGGGATGACCCGGCCATCAACTATTTCGAAACCTTGCGGTGTTTGCATCCAGCTGTTTGAGGCCAGAATCCAGAAGGTGGAGATCAGTGTACCGATGGCGACCATCAGCGTGGAGAAGAAGTGCAAGCCCGGGCCTACGCGGTTTAAACCAAACAGCATGACCCCAAGAAAACCTGCTTCGAGGAAGAATGCAGTGAGCACCTCGTAAGTCAGTAAGGGCCCGGTAACGGCTCCGGCAAAATCAGAGAAGGCACTCCAGTTGGTGCCGAACTGGTAGGCCATCACCAGACCTGACACCACGCCCATACCAAAGTTAACGGCAAAGATTTTCGACCAGAAGTGATACAAATCCATGTACACACTTTTGCCAGTCTTCAGCCACAGCCCTTCGAGCACTGCCAAATAGCTGGCCAAACCGATGGTGATTGCGGGAAAGATGATGTGAAACGAAATGGTGAAAGCAAACTGGATCCGGGCTAACTCCAATGCCTCTAAGCCAAACATGGCGCGTCCTCAATCAGGTTATACAAAACCCCGCTTCAACCGAGGTCTGCCAAATTGTTCTCTAGACTCTGATCGTCAAGTGGCGTCAGGGTTCTTATCGTTGATCATTAGAATGATACTGGGTGCGTCCTTAATCACGAGCCGTGGAGGACGCCAACCAAGGGTTCAGCGAAACGTTGGCACTCAAGCGCTGACCTGTATCAATACAGAGTAAGCAAAAAGCTGCTTACGCTAGATCAAGAGTAGCTGTTTACTCAGAATTAACTGCTGTGGTTGTTTGTCGCTATCAGTCACGGTCTTCAACGCAGTGCGTCAGGGCGATCTACATCGAGCAGGATCGCAGCATCCTCAACGACCACGCTAACACAAGACAGTGCATGCTCCTGCAGCAGCGCCTTGGCACCTTGATCGCCTTCCAAACCTTGTAACTGCGGCCAATACTGCTTGCCAAATATGACCGGATGACCACGCTCAGCGTTATACACAGGGAACACAATCCGCGAGGCATCAGCGGCATGTATCAGCCGTTGCAGCGTGCCGTCGGCAATCCAAGGCATATCCCCCAGCAACACAGCAATGGCCTGCGCCTGCGGGTGTAGCCGGGACACCGCTGTAACAGCCGCCGCCAGGCTGGTACCCATCCCCTTATCGGCATCGGTGCAGCGAACAATGGCTGTGTCAGAACGGAGCCCAAGCTGCTGGGGGTCATCATCACCACGCAAGAGCACATAGACCTTGGCAAAATGGCGCTGCGCTTGAGCGATACTGGTGGCCAGCAAGCCTTGGCCGTTGCGCAGCCTGGCAATGCGTTTGTCACTGCCAAAGCGCCGCCCTCGCCCAGCAGCCAACACTACGGCGATAACCTCGCAGGCAGCGTTATTCAGAGCAGATCCTTGGCAATGCCGTTGCGCAGGCGAACGATGTCGGCAAGCACCGCCAGAGCGATTTCCGCTGGGGTTTTACTGCCAATATTGAGGCCTATGGGCGCTTGGATTCGCGACAGGTCAGTTTCGCTTAGGCCGCCAGAACGTAACAACCGCGCAAAGCGCTTCTCGGTGGTTTGCTCAGACCCCATTACGCCGATATAAAACGCCTCGGTTCGCACCGCTTCGATCATGGCTAAGTCATCAATGCGTGGGTCATGGGTGAGCGCCACAACAGCGGTGTCTGCATGACAACCACCTGCGGCTATCACCATCGAAGGCAATTCGCGGCGGATCTCCACGCCCGCAATTTCAACGCCGTCGAGCACCTCATCCCGCGGGTCACAGAGCACCACTTCAAAACCGAGGGTTTTACCAAATTCGGCGCAAATATGAGCCACACTGGAATAGCCTGCCAGAAGCAGACGCTGCGCCGCGCCAATGCGGATTTGCAAGGTGTCCAAGTCGCGGCGCACCCGTGGGCCGTGCTCGACATCCACAGTCAGCTGCCATGTGCCCTGCGGCATAGTGACCGAGCGCATTAACCGGCACTGGCCGAGCAAGGCGCTTTCCATCTCACGTAGATGCGCCTGCACCTCACAGCTGGATGCCAGGTTTTCGACCAAGACCTCCAAAACGCCACCACAGGGCAAACTTACATTCGAGTGACTGTCGGTCCCGTCGCCATAACGCACGGAGGTTGCAGGTTCAGGAAAAGCACCTTCGCTGACACGCTGGAGAAAATCGTCTTCGACACAGCCGCCAGACAACGAGCCCAGCCAGCCGCCCTGCTCATTAACCACTAGCAATGAGCCGGGCGCCCGTGGCGCGGAGCCATAGGTGAATAACACCGTACACAGCCAAATTCGCTGGCCGGCCTGCGACCACTGCAGGGCCTGACGAATCACCAATAGATCAAGATGTTGCATTTAGCGCTCTCTACAAAAATACGGGCCGTTGCCATAACAAATGGGCTGGGCGAAGCTTGTCCACCGGCACAAAACAGCTTTAGCAATCATTCTGATGGGTGGATAAAAAAGCGTCATACCCCTACCGCTCACACTCAACATGTCTGGCAGCGCGGAAATCAAGATTGCCACTTTATCAGGACTCAGCGCTGCAAGCAGGTATGAGTCACGACCCAAACTAGCCCCCAAGAATTTTGAGCATAGGCAGCCGAAACAATTTGTTTCAGCTAGACTTTGCGCCCGCCCATGCCCGAGCTGACGCTGTTATGTCAAACACCTCGCCAATCCTTCTGCGTCACCACCGCCCCTTTATCGCCTTCTGGCTGGCCCGTGTAGCCACTGCCAGCGGTTTCCAAATGCTAACGGTTGCGATCGGCTGGCATATCTACCAACTGACCGGCAGCGTGCTCGACCTGGGTTTGGTTGGCTTGGCCGAGTTTCTACCGCGTGTGCTGTTTATGCTGCACACCGGCCACGTTGCCGACCGCTACAACCGTGCACGCATAGCCGCCATCTGCCAGACAATACAGGCGCTTATCGCCCTGGCACTGGTGGTCAGCAGTTACAGCGGTGATATCAGCCGCGAAATGATTTTCCTCTTGGCGTTTAGCTTGGGCGCAGCGAGAGCCTTTGAAATGCCCGCCACCCAAGCATTACTCCCTCGCTTGGTACCGCCAGCCCTGTTTCCGGCAGCGGTGGCTGCGTCGGCGTCAGCCATGCAAACCGCAACCATTGTCGCGCCAGCCTTGGGCGGCTTTCTATTTGCCTTTGGCAGCATCTGGGTTTATGTGCCAACCGCTATTTTGTACGGGCTGGCTTGTGCGTTGATGCTCAGCCTGCCGAAACACCCCGCACAGCAGAGTAAAGAGAAGGCGTCACTGAACAACTTGTTGGCTGGTATTCGCTTCATTCGTAGCCGCCCGGATGTGTTTGGCGCCATCTCGCTGGATCTGTTTGCAGTATTACTTGGCGGGGCGACTGCACTGCTGCCGGTATTTGCCAAAGACATCCTGATGACAGGCCCCTGGGGGCTTGGTTTGCTGCGTTCAGCACCCGCAGCGGGCGCGCTGTTGATGTCGTTCTGGCTGGCTCGCTTCCCAATCAATCGTCACGTCGGCCGGACCATGTTTACTGCCGTGGCGATTTTTGGTGTGGCAACCATCGCTTTTGGTCTATCGACCTCATTCTGGTTTAGCTTGTTGGTGCTGGTCGTTCTGGGTGCCGCGGACATGATCAGCATGGTTATCCGGGGTGCCTTTGTGCAGTTACAAACACCTGACGCCATGCGTGGCCGGGTCAGTGCAGTGAATGGTTTGTTTATTGGCGCATCCAACCAACTCGGGGAGTTTGAGTCCGGCCTCACCGCTCACTGGCTTGGCACTGTACCCGCCGTGGTACTGGGCGGAGTGGGGACGTTGCTGGTGACCGGCACCTGGATCAAACTGTTCCCGACACTGGCTCAGCGCGATACATTGGAGCAGACCGAGCAAGAACTGGCCGCAACCAAACAGGCCAACAGCAGCGTTTAAGGCACCAGCATTGCCGCTGCGACTTGGCGGCACTGGGCTTTGCTCAGCACCTGCTCAACCAACACCAGGGCGAATTCCAGCGCCGTGCTGGCGCCCTGACTGGTGATGCAATTGCCGTCGACCACCACCGGCTGATCAATGAAGACACAACCTGAAAGGCGCTCACTGACTGCTGGATAACAGGTCATGCGGCGCTGACGCAGCACTCCATAGTGCTGCAGCGCAACCGCCGGAGCGGCTCCAATTGCGGCGAAGAACAACCCGGCATTAGCTTGCTGACGAACCCGCTCAGCCAATGGCGGGTGCTCAGCCAAGCGCTCAGCGCCGGGCATGCCACCGGGCAAGACAATCAAATCAAAGCGCTGCGCCAACACATCGATCAACATGGCATCGGCGGTTAATCGCGTACCTCGGGCACAGGTAATCATCCGCCGGCCTTCTATACTGGCCACTATTACTTCAATCTCAGCTCGGCGCAGGGCATCAATCAATGTCACGCATTCAAGGTCGTCAACGCCATCGGCAACAGCAATTACGGCACGTGCAGTCATCTGTATATCCTCGACCAGACAGAACGTCGGGTCATAAATTCACCGCCACCGGGCTTGCTGGTATGATGCGCGCCTTTTGCGCATTCGCCAGCAATAAAGCTCACTCAGGGATGGATGTGCTTTTCTATTGATCAGGCCATTTTCGGCGCTCTTAACGCCATGGGGAACCCAGCATGCTGGAAAGACTGTTCCAACTTAAAGCACATAACACCAACATCCGTACAGAGATGCTGGCCGGTCTGACCACGTTCCTGACCATGGCGTACATTTTGTTCGTCAACCCGAGCATTCTCGGTGAAACGGGCATGGACAAGGGCGCAATCTTTGTCGCCACCTGTTTAGCAGCCGCCATCGGTTCGGCGATTATGGGCTTTATCGCCAACTACCCTATCGCTCTTGCACCGGGTATGGGCCTTAACGCCTTCTTTACCTACACCGTTGTCCTGCACATGGGCCACACCTGGCAGGTCGCGTTGGGTGCAGTGTTTCTCTCGGCGTGCATGTTTTTTCTACTGTCGATATTCAAGATTCGCGAATGGATTATCAACAGTATCCCGCTGGAATTACGCTCGGCGATCGCAGCAGGTATTGGCCTGTTCCTGGCACTGATCGCCCTGAAGGAATCCGGTATCGTGGTCTCCAACCCAGCCACTTTGGTGGGCATGGGTGATTTGTCCAAGCCTGAACCGCTGCTGGCGATTCTCGGTTTCTTCGTGATAGTTGCACTCGAAGCGCGCAAGGTAACCGGCGCGGTCCTGATTGGTATTTTGCTCACCACCGGGCTGGGTATCGCCCTGGGTGTTTCGCAGTTCGGCGGTTTTGTATCTATGCCGCCATCGCTGGCACCCACCTTCTTGCAGCTCGACATCATGGGCGCGCTGGATATCGGTTTGGTCAGCGTAGTGTTTGCCTTCCTCTTCGTTGATCTGTTCGACAACTCCGGCACCTTGATTGCCGTGGCCAAAAAAGCGGGCCTGATGCGCGCCGACGGCTATATGCCGAAAATGGGCCGTGCACTGATAGCGGACAGCAGTGCGGCGATGGTTGGTTCACTGCTGGGCACCTCAACCACCACCAGTTATATCGAGTCCGCCGCTGGCGTCAGCGCTGGCGGCCGCACAGGACTTACCGCTGTAGTGGTCGCCATTCTCTTTCTGCTGGCGCTGTTTTTCTCGCCCCTGGCGGGCAGTGTTCCGGCGTTCGCCACAGCACCCGCGCTGTTGTTTGTCGCAGTATTGATGACGGCGGGCCTGGCTGAAATAGACTGGAATGACATTACCATTGCCGCCCCGGTGCTGGTCACCGCCCTGGCGATGCCACTGACCTTCTCGATAGCTAACGGGATTGCCTTTGGTTTCATTGCATGGGCAGCTATCAAGCTGCTGGCGGGGCGTGGCAAAGAGCTGAACCCGGCGCTGGTGATCCTGGCTGTTTTGTTTGTGATCAAGTTTGCGTGGTTTAACGCCTAAGCGCATTCGCAAGCGACCACTATCAACAAGCGCTGCAGGTTAACCTGCAGCCTTCTGACCCTGCTGAAGAGTTATTCATGAGCGCGCCACAATTCGACCCCGCCAGCTACGACGAGCAGTTGGCAGAAAAACAACAACGCCTGATCAACCTGCTCGCGCCGTTCAATGCGCCAGCGCCAGAGGTGTTTGACTCACCACGCAAACATTATCGTTTACGTGCTGAGTTTCGTTTGTGGCGTGAAGACAGTCAGCGTTTTTACGCAATGTTTGCGCCGGGTGACAAGCGCACGCCAATCCTGATTGATGACTTCCCGATTGCCAGCGAGCGTATCAATGACTTGATGCCGCGTGTGAAGGCCGCATGGCAAGCCAGTGAAGCGCTCAGCTTCAAGCTGTTTCAAGCAGAGTTCCTCACCACCTTGTCAGGCGATGCGCTGGTCACCTTGTGCTATCACCGCCCGCTTGATGAGCACTGGCAAAACGCTGCGCAGCAGCTTGCTACGGAGCTAGGCGTCAGCCTTATCGGCCGCTCACGCGGTCAACGGCTGGTAATTGGCCGCGACCATGTAGTTGAAGAGTTGCAAGTCAATGGCCGTGCCTTTAGCTATCGTCAGCCTGAAGGTGCATTCACCCAGCCCAACGGCACAGTCAATCAGAAGATGCTCAACTGGGCTTTTAAAGCGCTGGGCGAACGGCAGGACGATTTGCTTGAGTTGTATTGTGGCAACGGTAACTTCACCCTGCCGCTGGCTACCCGAGTGCGCAAGGTCCTGGCCACTGAAATCAGCAAATCTTCGGTCAATGCAGCGCTGGCCAATTTGGCTGACAACAACGTGGACAATGTCACTTTGGTGCGTTTGTCCGCAGAAGAACTCACTGAAGCGCTGAATGAGGTCCGCCCATTTCGCCGTCTGGCGGGGATTGATCTCAAGAGCTATGAGTTTGGCACTGTGTTTGTGGACCCGCCGCGCGCCGGCATGGACCCAGACACCTGTGAGCTGACCCGACGCTTCGAGCGCATTCTGTACATTTCATGCAACCCCGAGACGCTGGCCGCCAACATTGAGCAACTCAGCGATACTCATCGCATCGAACAATGCGCGGTATTCGACCAGTTCCCCTACACCCATCACATGGAGTCGGGTGTATTGCTGGTGCGAAAGTAAGACCGAGCGTGTGGGCAAGGCTGAGCTTGCCCACCAAACCTTGGCAAACACCCAAACACTAGTAACGTCAAAGGCGGGGATAGAAAACACTGCCCGCTGGCTTTGACCTGGCGCTTAGCTGCGATTAAGACAGCGCAGAGCATAGAAGCTCAGCCCCCCGGCAACGACCTCTGCCAACAAAATATAGAGATTAAAGGTTTGCCCGGCACCGCCGTCGAGCCACAGGCCGCCTACTCTTGCGACTGCCAAAGCGCTGTACAGCAGCACCATCAATGTCAGGGCACTGCGGGTTAAATCGATACGCGTCAGGGCTAATCCCAAAAACGCTGCCAGACCAATTTGCAGGCCGCCGTAATAAGCACGCACATCAGTCACCGCAGCCGACTCCATCAACAACATTCCTGAAACATTGGACATCTGCTGCGGGCTAACAAAGTAAGCCAAGCCCAAGGCAAACAAGATCACAATCTGAATCGCCAGCACCACTCTTGCAAATAACATTACTAAATCCTTTTAAGTATCCAAAACCCCAGCTTAGGCGTGATTGAAGCTCAAGCCCAGCAGTAGCCAAAACTGACGACCGGACTGGCGTCTGGCTTATACTGAGCGACACTGATAACAGCACTTTCAAAGGGATGCGAGCTATGCGCTGGAACAAAGGACGACGCAGTGACAATGTGGTGGACGCGCGCGGCAGTGGCGGCGGAGGCAGACGCTTCGGCGGTGGCCGTGGGTTGAGCCTAGGCGGGATAGCCGTGGTGGTTGTCGTCGGCTTATTGATGGGCCAGGACCCGCTGCAAATTCTCGGCAATATTGCCGGTCAAGCCACGCAAAGCAGCGCTCCGGCCCCAACGCAGCAGTCTTCGGGCAATAATCCTGCGGCCAATGACCAGCAGTCTGAATTTGTTCGCTCGATTCTTGGTGACACGGAAGACACATGGCGTGAGATTTTCAACAATGCCAACCGCCAATATAAAGATCCAAAGCTGGTGCTATTTAGTGGCGGGGTTAACTCAGCCTGTGGCTTTGCCGACGCAGCGGTAGGTCCCTTCTATTGCCCGGGCGACCAACAGGTCTACCTGGACCTGTCGTTCTTTCAAGAGCTTGAGCAACGCTTCGGCGCGGCGGGTGACTTTGCTCAGGCTTACGTCATTGCCCATGAGATCGGCCATCACGTCCAGACCTTGCTGGGCGTATCGGCAAAAGTAGACGCCGCACGCAAAGCCGGGCAACGCATGGAAGGGAGTAATGGCTTGCTGGTCCGCCAAGAGCTCCAAGCAGATTGCCTCGCCGGGGTTTGGGCAAACAGCGCACAACGGCGGCTGAACTGGCTGGAACCGGGTGACGTAGAAGAAGCATTAAACGCAGCCAACGCCATTGGTGATGACCGCTTACAGAAACAATCCCGCGGCCAAGTGATGCCCGACTCATTCACCCACGGCACCTCCGCGCAGCGTATGCGTTGGTTCAAGGCGGGGTTTGACAGTGGCAAGCTCGGCAGTTGCGACACCTTTGGTGCCGCCAGCCTGTAGCGCAAACTTATTAATAAAAAAGCCCCTTTCGGGGCTTCTTTATGATTGCATCCAGGGCGGCGGAGGCTCTTCGCCTGATGGCGCGTCATCCGCGTCGAGCATTGCCTGGCGGCGTGCTTCCTCAGCCAGTGCGGCCTTGATTTCACGCATTACTGCATCAACGTCAGCCGCATCTTCAGGGTCATCAAACTCACCCGTCAGGGCCGATTCCGGGGTTAACTTGCCCTCTTCGTACAACGCCCACATTTCTTTGGCGTATTTGGTGTACTTGAGTTCAGGGGCAAACTGACCAAAATAAGCAGCCATGTTGCCGACATCACGCTCAAGCATCTTGAACGCGTGGTTATTCCCCGCTGCATCGACCGCTTGCGGCAAGTCAATAATCACCGGCCCCTCGGGCCCCAGCAACACGTTGAACTCAGACAAGTCGCCATGCACCAGACCGGCACAGAGCATCTTGACGATTTCCTCGATCATGAACGCATGGAACTCACGGGCGTCGTCCGGGTGCAGGTCAACATCATTGAGGCGTGGGGCAACATCACCCTCACCATCATCGACCAACTCCATCAACAGCACACCCTCAAGGAAGTCATAGGGCTTCGGCACTCGCACGCCAGCGCTGGCAAGTCGAAACAAAGCACCGACTTCAGCATTCTGCCAGGCGTCTTCCTGGCCTTTGCGCCCGTACTTTGAGCCTTTGGCCATTGCCCGCGCATCGCGGCTGTTGCGCACCTTACGACCTTCCTGGTACTCCGCCGCCTGGCGGAAACCACGCTTATTTGCCTCCTTATAGACCTTTGCACACCGCAATTCCTGACCACAGCGCACAACATAAACTGCAGCCTCTTTACCACTCATTAGCGGGCGTATCACCTCGTCGATCAGACCATCTTCGACAAGGGGTTCAAGACGTTTGGGAGTCTTCATCAGCTTTAATCACGGGTCCTTTGTGGCTCATTTCACCTGTTCTGCTCGTTATACGGCAATCTTTCGACAGCGCCCAGTCTATACGACCATAACCTTTCATGAGTCTATCAATTAGCCAGCAAATGTCGCCGCAGCGCTTCAATCGCATAGCGCACTTTTGCCGGCTGCACATCGCGCCTCGGCGTCACTATATAAATCCCTACAGGTGGCATTTGCCAACCCGGTAACAACCTCTGTAACTGCCCTGTTGTCAATTCTTCAGTAATCTCGTGTTCAGGCTGCAGCGATATACCCATCCCTGCCAGGGTAAAGTTACGCACCGCAAGCAGGTTGTTGCAAGCCACTCGCCCCTCTATGCGAATTTTCTCAGCTTGGTTGTTGGGTCCTTGTAGGCTCATGGTCTCGTGCATCTGGGTGGTACTAAGGAGCAACCAATTGGCGCTGACCAAATCATGCGGGCTCATTATCGGCGAGTGAGCCCGCAAATAACTAGGTGCCGCACAGAGCACGAAGACAGCGTCGCCAATATGCCGCGCCACCAGCGTCGAGTCTTCCTGTGGGCCGACTCTAATTGCCAAGTCGATTCGTTTCTCGACTAAGTCAATTCGCTCATCCTGAAAGAATAACTGCACACTCAAGCCTTTGTGCGCTTGAAGCAAGGGGGCCAAGGCATCACTCAAATGTCGCCCGGAGAAGCCTACCGGCACTGCGATGCGCAACTCACCAACAGCCGCATCACGCATCTCAGCCAGACGCTGCTCTGCCTCCTGCGCCAACGCCATGACCTGCGCGCTGCTTTGGTAAAACCCGACTCCGGCTTCAGTCAGAGTGAGCTTGCGCGTGGTGCGATGCAACAGGCTGACTTGGGTGCTTTGCTCCAGTTTACGGATCTGTTGGCTCACAGCCGAAGCGGTCATTCCAAGCACTTCAGCGGCTGCAACCATGGAACCGCGCTCAACCACGGCAGCGAAGATTGCCATACGCTTTAGCTGTTCCATTATTAAGCCCTGCTTATTAGTTAAAGCGTTTATAGCCTATTTATCTGGCATTTACTGCTATGAAATTATGGATTCATCCTAAGTACTGGACAATTATCGGATGAACATCGCCCTGATCGGCGCCACTGGATTTGTCGGCGCAGCCGTTTTACAAGAAGCGTTAAACCGTGGGCACAAGGTGACCGCTATCGTTCGCGCCCCTGAAAAGCTCACTGAGAGCCCAGGACTAACAGTTCGAAAAACTGATGTTTATGACACTCAAGACCTCGCTCAAGCCCTTGCCGGGCACGACGCAGTGGTACACGCCTTTAACCCTGGCTGGGGCGAGCCACAGATTCGCAGCCTGTTTATTCAAGGCAGCCAATCGATCTATGCCGCAGCCCAGCAGTGCGCGACCAAGCATTTGCTGGTTGTCGGCGGCGCTGGCAGTTTGTTCGTCGCTCCCGGAATACAGCTGATCGATACCCCGCAATTCCCCGCGGCCTATAAAGAGGGGGCAGAAGGTGCCCGCCAAATGCTGCAGTGGCTCCAGGATAAACGCGACCTTGAATGGAGTTTTATTTCCCCGCCCGCGCTGCTGGAAGCGGGTGTGCGCAGCGGTCAATTCCGCATTGGCGCTGACCAGTTACTGATGAATGGCCAAGCACCTGCCAGCATCAGTGTTGCTGATTTGGCGGTCGCTATTATCGATGAACTGGAAGCCCCGGCGCATATTCACCAACGATTCACTGTCGGATACTAATCCGCTCAGCATTTTTCCCAAGGAGTTCCCCATGACACTGACTTCATCTGCATTCGTCAGCACCGAGACACCCGCGCGCTACATCGGCCGGCTGTGCAAACACTTCGCACATAAAATCCCGGTTACCTATGACGAACAACAAGGCCGTATTGAATTTGAGATGGGTGTAGCCCTGCTGCAAGCCAGCGAAGATGGCTTGCAGCTGAGCGTACAAAGCGAATCAGAAGCACAACTTGAACGCCTTAAAGGTGTAGTTGGAAGCCACTTTGAACGCTTTGCCTGGCAAGAAGCCTTGACGCTCGACTGGAGCTGATAAGCGCTTAGCGACTAATGGGAATCTGCCGGTAAACTCAGTTCAATTGATTCACCCATGGAGTCGTTCAGGCGTTCGAGCTCAAAGTTGATTGCTTGAGCATCCTCTTCCAGAGACAAGGCAATTGCGCAAAAGGCATCTGCAGCCTCAATGAAAGCCAGCACCACGGATGGATCAAACAACGTACCGCTGGCAGCATTGATCCGCGCCATAGCCTCATCGTGACTGAGTGGTTGGCGATATGCATGATGACTGGTGAGTTGCTCATAACGCCCCGCAACCGCCATTAACCGCGCCGAAAGCGGAATCTGTTCGCCGCGCAAGCCTTGGGGGTAACCGCTGCCATCCCAGTTTTCATGCTGGCTGTAAACGATGTCTTTAGCGTCGCTCAAAAAGCTGCGCGAGCCATCAAGCTTTTGCTCGGCAGCCTCCAGTGCGCTATAGCCGGCCTTGGCGTGACCTTGCATAAGCTGCAGGTCGTGGCCTTTTAGCTCCGTCGGGCTCAGCAAAATACGGTCGGGCAAAACCAGCTTGCCAATGCCATTCAGCAATGCTGAGCGCCCCAGTTGGCTAATTCGATCTTCGCTGAGCTCATCACTCAGGCTTGGCTGCTGGCGGGCTAACGCTGTCGCCAAGGTGACCACATAGGCCTTGATCCGTGCCAAGTGCTGACTACAGGGGTTGTCACGCATAGCCGCGAGCCCGGCCATCGCCTCTATCGCCACTTCCTGATGCTTTTCAATATCGCGGGTGCGGCGACGCACTTCTAGTTCCAGGTATTCATTTTTATCGCGAAGAAAGTCCGCGCTGACCTTAAGCTGCAAGTGCGCTGCAACCCGTGCCATAACGATCGGTGGGCTGATTGGTTTGGTGATGTAATCCACTGCACCCAGGTCAAACCCAAGCTGTTCATCCTCAAGCTCACTCTTGGCAGTCAGGAAGATAACCGGGATGCCCGCTGTTTGTGGGTTTTCCTTAAGCGCACGACAGACCTCGTAACCGTCCATACCCGGCATCGTAATGTCGAGCAAGATCAGATCAGGCGGGGTATCACTGGCCGCAATACGCAAGGCATTAATGCCGCTACTGGCGACTTTCACCCGGTAACTGTCGAGTAGCAACTCACTCATCAGTTCAAGGTTCTCAGGGATATCGTCAACAACAAGCACCAGCGGCTGATCCGGATAATTCAAAACATCGTCCATCTTAAAACCTCCCTAATAGATCAAGTCTCACCGCTGCTGTGATCACGAATTGCACGCAGAGCGCTCGCAAAATCATAAGCACGTACCGCACTGGCAAATGCATCATAGTCACCCTTCAAAAACTTGCGTAACTCAAGCGCTTGCGATTCAAAAAGCCTGATCACACGAGGGTCATCATCGGCCAATAGGCGCTCAAGCTTCATGCACAACTCACGTACCTTGGCTATATCCACCGGCTGCTCATCATGGTCAGGGGCCTCGGGAAACACCTTATGGATTGCCGTGATCAACTCATGCAAACTGCTCTGCACGGGCTGCAACCGCTCCTCCAAATCCTGATGTTTCGGGTCTTTGATTGCCGACTCAAGCAGCGCTGTTTGAGCCTGCAAATCATTGGCACCCAAGTTACCAGCCAACCCTTTGAGCGAGTGCACAAGGCGCTCTGCAGTTGCCTGATCGCCGTTATGCATTGCGACGCGAATTTGCTCGGGTGCATCCCCCTGGTTACTGGCAAACGTTGTCAGCAAGCGCTGATACAGCTCAGTTTTACCCAGCATCCGGCGCAAGCCTGTGGCGACATCAACACCGGGTAAATGCCAGTTCTGAGTCTGGGCCACTGCCGCTTTTATCTGGGATTTCGCTGTAACCACTGGCGGCAAATCCGCAGTTTTTACAGTCAGCCAATGCTTTAGAGTCGACCAAAGCTGATTAGGTTCGATGGGTTTACTAATGTGGTCATTCATCCCCGCACGGGTACAGTCCTCGCGGTCCTCAGCCATGGCATTTGCAGTCATTGCGATCACGGGTAACGAGGCGAAGCGAGGTTCTTTACGAATCGCCAAGGTCGCACTAATTCCGTCGAGCACTGGCATCTGCATATCCATGAGTACCAATGCGTAGTAATCGTCAGGATTGGCATGCAACTTTTCCAACGCGATAGCGCCGTGCTCAGCGTGCTCAATTAACAGACCGCTTTCTTCCAACAAGCCTGCAGCCACTTCTCGGTTTAGCTCATTGTCTTCGACCAGCAATACACGCTGGCCGCTAAACCTGGGCACCCACTCCCCGTCAAACTGTGGGTTCGGGTCGCTAGCGCAGGGGGCCGCGTTCAGGCTACGCAACACAGCCTCGCGCAATAGCCCCGGGTTGACCGGTTTGAACAACACATCCTCAATCCCTTCCGCCTTGGCACTGAACAGCAGTTCTTCCCGGCCGTATGCGGTAACCATCAACACCTGCGGCGGATCTACCAGTTCAAGCGCCCGTATCCGCCTTGTCGTTTCCAGGCCATCCATCACTGGCATTTGCCAATCAATCAGCACCAGTTCATAAGGTTGACCTTGACCAATAGCGTGCTGAATTTGACTGATTGCCTGTGCGCCAGACTCGACCACATCAACTGCCATTCCCAGGTTACTCAGTAACCCGAGCAACACCTGACGCGCAGTGTTGTTGTCGTCCACGACCAGCACATGCCGATCCTTGAGCTGAAGCGGAACATCTTGCACGCCGCCCTGTTCAAGGCCTATGCCAAAAGGCACTGAGCACCAGAACAAGCTACCTCTGCCCTGCTCACTCTCAACACCGACCTGCCCGCCCATGGCTTCAGCCAGTTCTTTGCAAATCGCCAAGCCAAGCCCGGTACCGCCGTATTTACGCGTGGTCGATGTATCCGCCTGCTGGAATGACTGAAACAGGCGGCCGATCTGCTCTTTAGTCAGGCCAATGCCGGTGTCTCGCACCGCAAAGTAAATGTGCACTTGCCTGCTGCTGCGTTGATCGACACGGATCAGCAACTCGATCTCGCCAACCTCAGTGAACTTCACGGCGTTATTTGCAAAGTTAATCAGGACTTGCCCCAGGCGAAGCGGGTCACCGATCAAAAACTGTGGCACTGCCGGGTCAAGGTTGAAGATCAACTCAAGGCTCTTTTCATTTGCCTTGTCGCTGATCAGATTAGCCACATTTTCCAGCACTTGGCGCAAGTCGAAGTCGATGTGCTCAATCTTTAACTGGCCGGCTTCGGCTTTAGAGAAATCTAGAATGTCGTTGATAATGCCCAGCAAGTGCTGACCGGATTGCTGGATCTTATTCAGGTAATCGCGCTGGCGCGGCGAGGGATCTGCGCGCAATGCGAGATGCGACATGCCAATAATGGCGTTCATCGGGGTGCGGATCTCATGGCTCATGTTGGCAAGAAAATCCGACTTCAACCGCACAGCATCCTCGGCCATATCCTTGGCTGCCAGCACCGCCTCTTCAGCTTGTTTACGGACGGTAATATCCCGGCTCACGCCAACCAGCCCCAATAACGCGCCCTGATCATCCTGGAATGTGGTTCGCAAGGTATCAAACACCACACGGCGACCGTCCGGATAACGGGCCCAGCCTTCGGCCTCGAAAGCACCCTTACGACTCAGTGCAATTTTATCGTGACCTGCACGCGCCTCGGCCCACTCAACACCGAGCAACTCAACATCGTTCTTACCAATCGCCTCATCCGTCGTGATACCAAATAGATCTGCGCAGGCTTGATTGATCCCCGCGTAATTGCCCATCTCATCCTTAAACCAGATCGGATCAGGAATCGCGTTTATCAATGCGATCAAGGTCCGTCGCTGGAGCTGAGCCTCAGCCTCTGCACGCTCACGTTCAGCGATTTGTACACTGAGCCGGCGATTCCACACCAACACGAAGGCGATCAGCAAAATAATTCCGAGTAAATAGGGCCACCCGACGTTCAGCAAGCGCTGCCAGTTAAACTCGGTCAGTGCCGGCAACCAGTGGTTTTTAATGGTTGCAATGTCGTGATCATTAAGTGTTAGCAGGCCCTTATCCAATACCTGCTGTAATTCGGGAGCACTCTTGCGCACCGCAAAGCTCAACTCACTGCTGCTTAAACCTGACTCGCCGCGAACCTCAATATTGGTCAGGTTGAGTTCACGAATAAGGTAGGTCGCCACGATCATATCGCCGACATAGGCGTCGGCACGCCCAGATGACACTGCTTGCAATGCATCGCTAGTTGAGTCGACGCGCATCAGGCGGACATCGGGAATATCGGCCTTGAGCCGCGATTCGACCACATAGCCACGCTCAACCGCGACCTCATGACCGGCTAGGTCTGAGAGTGTTTGCAGCGGGTCATCCGAGCGGGTGAAAACCAAACTGCTGCTGACAATGTAGGGCTTGGTAAAACGCATGAAGGTGTCGCGTTCAGGTGTTCGAATCACTGACGGCAGCAGGTCAATCTTATCGCTGCGCAAGGCTGCAATTGCCGCATCCCAGTTATCAAACAGCACCACCTCGACTCTCAGCCCCAGGCGAGCGCTGATTAACTGTAAATACTCGCCGCTAAGCCCGGTGTATTTGCCTTGCTTATCGATCACATCAAAAGGTGCCCAGCCCTCACGCTCAACCCCCACGCGAATGACCGGGTTCGCCTTGACCCATGCTTGCTCCTGCTCACTTAGCGGCACTTGTGCCCCATACGCCGAAAAGCACAGCAGCCAGCACAGCAGCAGCCCACCGACACGCGTCATCATTAAGGTTCCTTAGCCTAAGTAGTGCTTTATTGCAGCTTAGCCACTGCGGGCGAAATTACTCGCTACAGCCGCGCATGCAGGAATAAAAACGGCGCCCAGTGAGGCGCCGTTGAGTACCGCTGCGAACCGTATCTACTTCTCGAGAATGGCCGTCACACCCTGCCCGCCTGCTGCGCAAATCGAAATCAAACCACGGGCCTCAGTTTGTTCGGCTGCCGCCAATAACTTGGCCAGATTCGCCACAATACGACCACCCGTAGCCGCGAATGGATGGCCTGCTGCCAATGAGCTGCCTTTGACATTCATTTTACTGCGGTCAATCGACCCCAAAGGCTGATCCAGGCCCAAGCGTAACTTGCAGTACTCAGGGTCTTCCCATGCTTTGAGCGTGCACAATACCTGCGCCGCAAATGCCTCATGAATCTCGTAGTAATCAAAGTCCTGCAAGCTCAGGTTATTACGTGCCAACAACCGGGGCACGGCGTATACCGGAGCCATAAGCAAGCCTTCAGCGCCATCTACAAAGTCCACCGCGGCGGCTTCGCCATCACGCCAGTAAGCGAGAATGGGCAACCCCCGGGCCTTAGCCCATTCTTCACTGGCGAGCAGCACCATAGATGCGCCATCAGTCAGAGGCGTCGAGTTAGCCGCCGTCAAAGTCCCGCGCGAACTGCGCTCGAATACCGGCTTCAGCGTGGCGAGCTTTTCGATGTCGATCTCGGGCCGCAGATTGTTATCGCGAGTCAGGCTGCAAAACGGTGTCATCAAATCGTCTTGCCAGCCTTCAGCATAAGCAGCCGCCATTTTTTGATGACTGGCAACCGCCAGTTGATCTTGCTCATCTCGGGGGATCGACCAGGTTTGCGCCATTAACTCGCAATGCTCACCCATCGACAGCCCAGTACGCGGCTCGCCATTGCGGGGCAGCGATGGTGCCAGGTGGCGGGGTCGGATTTTCAACAGGGTTTTGATCTTGTCGCCTGTGGACTTGCTGCGATTGGCTTCAAGTAAAATCTGGCGTAAGCCTTCGTTAACCCCGATAGGTGCATCTGAAGTCGTATCGACACCGCCAGCAATGCCACATTCAATCTGCCCCAGGGCAATTTTGTTGGCGACCAGTAGCGCCGCCTCAAGCCCTGTACCGCAGGCTTGCTGAATATCGTAAGCCGGTGTTTCAGGGGCCAGCAAAGACCCAAGTACGCACTCGCGGGTCAGGTTGAAGTCACGGGAATGTTTGAGTACGGCGCCTGCAACCACTTCACCGAGGCGCTCGCCGTGCAGGTTAAAGCGCTCAACCAAACCACCCAGCGCGCTGGTCAACATCTCTTGGTTGCTTGCAGTGGCATATGCCGTATTGGAACGTGCGAACGGAATACGATTGCCGCCGATAATGGCAACTCGACGCAGTTGGGTCATGAGTGACTCCTTGCGAAAATAAAATTGGAGTGTCGCATAGGCTAGCCTGTAACAGCAGTTTCGCATTGGCCAGCATGCCAGCTGAAGAAAGTTTCAAGTCAATTGCACAATGCTGTTGTCATAAAGTTAGGTAACTTCTGACGGCCAAAGCTGTTACACATTGCTGGAGTAGCCCTTCATGCTTGAAAGCGCACTCGTGCTTACCATTAGAAGACCCTTGGTTCACTTTTTTGTTCTGCTCGCAGGAGCCCTTCATGTCTGACCGTTATCTATCTTTCGCCAATTCAGCCACCGGACGCCGCGTTGTCAGCGCCCTCGGCCTACCCGCGCCGCTAAGACTGGAACGCTGGACAGCCGGGCGCAACCGACCAGTCGATGGTGCACTGCTGCTCAGCGCAGGGCCGCTATGCCAGGTAATTAGTGGTTTTGCCAACAAGCTCAGTGACCAACTCTTCGCCAATGAAGAAGGCACATTTGAGCTGCCACGCTGGACAGCTGAGCACTCACCTAAGCTCAAGGCATTGGTGTTTGACGCCAGCGAGTTAACCCGCTTCGACCAGCTCAATGCCCTTCGCGAGTTCTTTCAACCCGCGCTCAAAGGACTTGGCACTTGCCCACATGTCGTGGTGCTCGGCCGTCCACCAGAATCCATTAAGAACCCGGTAGCCGCTAGCGTGCAGCGCTCGCTCGAGGGCTTCACCCGCTCGCTGGGCAAAGAAATACGCCGGGGCGGCACTGTGCAATTGCTTTACATCGGCAAAGGTGGAGAAAACCAACTGGAAGGAGCCCTGCGTTTTTTCCTTTCGCCTAAAAGTGCTTATGTGTCAGGACAAGTGTTGCACCTCACCGCCTGCAACGCTCAGGTAAAAGACTGGACACGGCCGTTGATCGGTAAAACCGCACTGATTACCGGTGCCTCACGCGGCATTGGCGCAGCGATCGCCGAAACCATGGCCCGAGATGGTGCCGAGGTGGTGCTGCTGGATGTGCCGGCGATGCAGGATGATCTCGATGCCTTGGCCGCGCGCCTCGGCGGGCGCAGCATTGGCCTGGATATTTGCGCTGAGAACGCGGCGAGCACATTGATTGAAGCGCTACCCGACGGCCTCGATATCCTGGTGCATAACGCTGGAATCACCCGCGACAAGACACTGGCAAAAATGACTGAAGGCTTTTGGAACTCGGTCATTAACGTCAACGTCGCTGCACCGCAGGTATTGACCCAGGCACTCCTCGACGCCAACAAACTGCATGAAGATGCGCGTGTGGTGTTGATTTCCTCGATTAGCGGGATTGCTGGCAACATGGGCCAAACCAATTACGCCACCAGCAAGGCCGGGGTCATTGGTGTAACCCAGTCATGGGCACCAGCGCTGGCCAAGCAAAACATCACCATCAATGCGGTAGCCCCTGGCTTTATCGAAACGCAAATGACCGCCGCTATCCCGCTGACCCTGCGTGAAGCTGGCCGCCGCATGAACTCGATGGGCCAGGGCGGCTTGCCACAAGATGTCGCTGAAGCGGTGGCATGGTTCTCTCAGCCGTCCTCGGGAGCTGTTACCGGCCAGGTGATGCGCGTTTGCGGCCAGAGCCTACTGGGCGCTTAAGATAGAGCGGTAAAGCGTTGACCACAGGAGGCAAGCAGCTTGCCTCCTGTGGTCAACGCGGCGCTTGCCAGCGTCAACAGTACCTGGCTTACCCCTTCTTACGGTTGCGAAACTCAACCGGTGTGACCCCAACCCAGCGCTTGAATGCACGATAAAAGGTACTCGGCTCAGAGAAACCCGTGAGTTCGACAATCACCTCAATGCGCTCATCAGTATTGAGCAGTAGATCTTTAGCCAGCCGGCAACGGTAATCCCCGACCAGATCATTAAAGCGCACCCCGGCGATGGTCAAGCGTTCGCGCAAACGCCGCGCAGGCATATCCAATCGTTTGGAGACTTGCTCCAAGGTTGCGCGGTTTTCAACCACCAGCTCGGCAATCAATTCACGTACCCGGTTGACCAGATCAAGCCGCTCAATCTCACTTAACTGGCGCTGAGCCAGCAAGTCATGCATCTGCAAAAGCTCAGGCTGGGCAAGCGCCGAAGATTTACTCAGGATTGCGCTATCAAACACCAGTGCATAGCGCTCACTGCCCATATGCGCCGGGCACCCATAAGCGGCTCGATAGTCCTCAGCACTGGCTCCACAGGTGTGGATGAAGTGCACCTCGTAAAGTGAAAAGTCGCCTTCTGTCAGCGCCTTGAATAAACGAATAACTGCTCCGGCCAGTAACTCCGGAAAGTGTCGCGAAACGCCGCTGGCGGCCGCCAAGGTCAGCACGGCGCGGTCACCTTCAACATCAAGGCGGGCAGTCAACGCATCAGACAGCAAGCGTATATAACGCAAAGCGTGGCGCAAGCCGGCACCAAAGGTTTCGCTCGAAAAGAATAAATACTCAAGCAACAGGCCCTGGTAGATGGGCAGGTGCTGGATCAAGAACAACCCAGCATGCTCCTGGCCAGTTTCGTCAATGACCGCTTGCCAAAACTTTGTCTGGAGGGCGTGGGGAAAACGTTTGGGCGGGAGTTCGCCTGCTTGTAGACCAATACGGGCCAACACCTTGGCAGGGTCTGTTCCACTGGCTTGCAATGCGGCGAGTACAGGCCGCATCAACGCAATATCATCCGTAAGATCGCGCATGCTTAAAGTTTCTTGTAGGTATTTATTGAGTGCATGACATCTTAGGCAGCTTTACCAAGCGGGCTCAAGTAAGCATCTTGCTTAATTAGCGAACGGCTGGGGAAAATCCATTGTCCAAGGGCTATTGACTGGCATGACAGGCGCTTGAGCAAAGTGGCCAATGCTTGAGGTTATGCAGCTACTAAGCTGCTGCCATGGATTAAATGAGGCGCACCTAAATGACGACCCAATGGCTTGACCTAGATACTGTGCCGGCACTGCCCGGATTATTTATGAGGGCTGTTTTGCGCCGAGGGATCACAGGTAAAAAGTTGCCAGACCTCGGCCTACGCACGCAAATTAGCATCGACCCGGAGAATCTTACGGCCTATCGAAAGGTCTGCGGCGTTGTCGAGTCCAGTCTGTTGCCGCCCGCTTACCCGCATGTACTGGCATTTCCCCTGCAACTTAAATTACTCACCGATAAGCACTTTCCGTTCCCTCTGCTCGGCCTGGTTCATCTAGAGAACAGTATCCAAGTATTACGCCCGCTTGCGGGGCTGGGTCCATTCAGCATCAGCGTGCATGTGGAAAACCTGCAACCCCATGACAAAGGTGCAGTTTTCAGCGTTATTACTCGCCTAGAGGACCAACTCGGCCTGCTATGGCAGGGTGACAGCCGAATTCTATGTCGCGGGGTTAAACTTGAAGGCAGCCCCGAGGCCCCCCTGGAACTGCCGGATGTGCAACTCACCGAACGCGCTCACTGGCACGCACCGAGTGATATTGGCCGACGTTATGCGCGAGTCGCAGGCGACTACAATCCAATTCACCTGTCAGCGTTGAGTGCCAAGCTCTTTGGATTCCCCCAGGCAATCGCCCATGGCCTCTGGAACAAAGGCCGGGTATTGGCCGAGCTCAGGGAGCAACTTCCAGACAGTGGTTACCAAGTTGATGTGCGCTTTAAAAAGCCGCTGTTACTTCCGGGCGATGTCGTCCTTAAGTCCAGCGCCGACGCCGCAAGCGGGCAGTTCACGCTGACGGGGACCAACGACATGCCGCACTTGCAAGGCACTTGGCAGCCACTGGACAGCTCAGTTCAGAGCCCTAATTGAGGATAGGTGATCTCGGCGCTAAAGCGGCTTGCACAGTCGCTCGTTCCATCTCAAGCTATGCGCCTTAAAGGAGCGCAGCATGAATATCACCGAACTCACCAGCCGCCTGCACGCAATACGTGATCGTAACAACTGGCGGCAGTTTCACAGCCCTAAAAATCTGGCGATGGCGGCAAGCGTCGAAATGGCTGAGCTGGTCGAAATTTTCCAATGGCTGACGGAACAGCAATCCCATGAACTGCCGAGCGAAGTGCTGGAGCACGCGGGTCAGGAAGTCGGTGACATCGTCCTTTATTTACTGCTGCTGTGCAGCGAGTTGGGGTTGGATATGGAACAGGTCGTGCGCGCCAAACTGGCCGACAGTGAAAGGCGTTTTGCAGTATGAATGACCGTCATTTCGATGAGCTTGCCACCCGCTTTGCGGAAAAAATCTACGGCGGTGCCAAGGGTGCAATCCGGCTCGCGGTCCTGCAAGCAGATCTCGCCGAAGCCCTGCCTGATCGCCCGTTGCGGGTTCTCGACATTGGCGCTGGCTTGGGGCATATGTCGCTGTGGCTTGCCCAACGCGGTCATAACGTCACCCTGGCCGAACCCGCCGAGCCGATGCTAAACGGCGCTCGCGAACGCTTCGCTGAAGCCGGTATCGAGGCCACGTTCATTCAAGCACCATGGCAGGACTTACTTGGCCAAGGCCATCAGCCTTATGACCTGGTTATCTGTCACGCAGTACTCGAATGGCTGGCTGATCCCCACTCAATTTTGCCTGTACTGCACCAGCTGACAGCACCTGACGGCTGGTTGTCCTTGGCGTTTTATAACAAAGATGCATTGATCTACCGCAACCTGCTCAAAGGTCATTTCCGTAAGCTGCGTAAAGCTGAGTTTGCCGGTGAAAAACAAAGCCTGACGCCGCAACGCCCTGTTGACCCCCATGAGTTGGCAGCGCAACTTAGTGATGACTGGGAAGTCGAATTACAAAGTGGCGTGCGTGTTTTTCATGACTACATGCCGCGCGACTTTCAGCTTAAAGCAGAGCTGGTCGACCTTTTAGAAATGGAACTGGCTTACCGACGCCACCCCACGTTTGCAGGCCTGGGCCGTTATTTACATTGGGTGTGCCGTCCCCGTTAAAAGGAGTCGCAAGATGCACCGTGCAGTCAGCTTAATCGTCAGCCTGACAGCCTTGCTCAGCATTGCGGCCTGTCAGTCAACCAACAATCCCTACAGTGCAGACTCAAAACCTCTACCGCCAGCGCCTGCACAGGCGGCAGGGCAGATCGATATGAGTGCTTACCCTGCCCCCACACGGGATTACGGTCGTTACCGCAGTTGGAGTTGGGCCAATAAGCAGCTCCCCGCTGGCAGTGCCTGGGCCAGCAGTGAAATGATCAGCAGCGCGGTCAGTAACAGCCTCGACCGAGCGGGTTTGCGCCCGGTACAAAGCGGTAAAGCAGCTGATCTGTGGGTAACGGCAAGCGTGCGACTGGAAACTCGCCAGCGCCAGTCCTACGATCAAGGAGGTGTCTACTATGGTGCAGGTAGCGGCTATTACGATCGTTACGACCGCTATGGTGCCTATGGCAGTGTGCCGATAGTGCGCACCTATCAGGAAGAAGTTGCAGTGGTGCGCGTGGACTTATACGACAGCCGTGATGGCCAACCGATTTGGAGTGGCAACGCCGAAGCCTTAAGTGGCAGCGATGAAAGCGAGCGCAACAAAGCACTGCGCGAAGCTCTAAATACAGCACTAGCGAGCTACCCGCCGAGTTGAGCGACACGGCTTGCAACACTCATCATTTGCCTCGCGGCATGGCCCGCGCTTGCATAAGACTACAAACCCTAAGTAGTGGTCGGAGATAAAGCATGAAACGTCATTTATTAATTATCGCCAGCATTGTGCTGTTGAGTGCCTGTCAAAGCATTCAAATCGACCGCGACTACGACCCAAATCGAAATTTCTCCAACTACCAAAGCTGGTCGTGGAAAACCCCGGCACTGACCTATTCGCCCGACGATCCACGAATAAAAAGTGACCTCACCGAACAACGCATCCGCGAAGCGGTAAAAGACCAGTTCGAACAACGTGGTTTACGAGAGGCCCCAGCCAACACTCCAGCTGACCTCAGCGTACAGGTCGCGTTGATAGTCGATGACCGGCAAAACCTCTACACCACCAATTACGGTGGCGGCTGGAATAACGCGTGGGGCGGTGGATACTGGGGTGGCCCGATGTACACCGAAACCCAGACTGTCGATTACAAAGTCGGCACCTTGCAACTCGACCTATACGACACCAAAGACAGCAAGCTGGTATGGCGTGGTAGCGCCCAGCAAGTCATGCCACGCAATGCTCTGAGCCCCGCGGAACGCGAAGCAGCAATCCGCGAAACGGTCACAAAAGTGCTCAGCCAGTACCCGCCCCATTGATCATGACTTTTAGTCCCCAACGGCTCAGCCAGCGACCTGTAGAGGATGGCGATTTACTCACCATTGCCACCTTTGTGCAGAGCGCCACTGAGCTTTTCTATAGCTACCCGAAAGCGAGCTGGCCGCTGACGCCAGAACAGCTCGTCGATGCAATTAGCCAGCGCCGCGATAGCACTGTTGTACTGCTCAACGATGAAGTGGCCGGCTTTGCCAACTATTATCAATGGCAAACCGGCGTGTATTGCGCACTCGGTAATGTGATGGTTTCACCCAACGCCCGGGGGCATGGCGTCGCCAGTTACCTGATCAAGGTAATGGAAGAGCAAGCACGCACCCAACTGCAAGCCAAGCGCATGCGTCTTTCATGCTTCAATGGCAACACCGCGGGCCTGCTGCTCTACAGTCAGCTTGGCTATGAGCCATACGCCATCGTCGAGCGCGAAACACCTGATGGGCAACGCGCCGCGCTAATTCAGATGGATAAAGCCTTATGAGCGACACCGCCAGTCAGCGCATCTTGATCGTGGTAAACAGCGGCCCCAGCACTCCTGCGCGCTGCGCAGCGCCTTTCTATACAGCCACACTTCTGGCCTGTATGGATGCGCAAGTAACGGTATTTCTGAGTGGCGAAGCCACTCAACTGGCACAGGCAGAGGTCTGCGACAAACTTTATGCGGCCGCAGATGGCGAGCCCGTCAGGCACTTTATCCAACAGGCCAAAAGCGCTGGTATACGCTTACTCATGTGTCGCGCACCGGGCGTTGTAATCAATGAGCAAGGCTTGATTCCTGAACTTGATGAGATCGCCAGTGGCGGCGAACTTGCACAGATGATTCTTGAGTACGACAAAGTCTTAACCCTATGAAACTAGATGGCTTGGAATTTCCCGACGACTTGCTTTATGCACCCGAGCACAACCTCTGGCTACGGGAAGAAGCAGACGGCATCCTGACCATTGGTCTCAGCGCTTATGGCTGCGCCAGTTACGGCCAAATTTTCGCCTTCACCCCCAAGCGTGACGGCCAAATCATTGAGGCAGACCGCAGCTTCGGAATTGTTGAGTTCGCCAAGGCGGCCTCTTCGGCACGCTCGCCCATCGCAGGAACCTTGATCGCCAGCAATACCGAAGTGGTGCGCCGCCCTGCCCTGATCAACCAAGACTGCTACGGCGAGGGCTGGATGATCCGCCTCCAACCAAGCGACTGGGCCAGCGCCCGACTCCCGCTGCTCACTGGCGATGCCGCCTTAAATGCCTTCGCAGAGCGCATGCTACTGGACGGTTACAACCCAAAAGACAGCGGCGTACAAGCGCTACGCGAGGATTGAGTCAGGCACCATTCGAGCGATGAATGCGGCTTAAGCTTGGTCCTGAGCTCTGCTAGTTTGAGTCCTGTGAACACTCATCAGGACATCAGCATGCAATCGCAGGACTTGAAGGTAAACGGCATCAACCTCCACGTGCACAGCGATGGCCCCGAACAGGGTCGGCCAATTTGGCTGTTGCATGGTTTCCCCGAGTGCTGGCACTCATGGCGCGAACAAATCCCCGCATTGGTCGCTGATGGCTACCGCGTCTATATCCCGGAAATGCGTGGCTACGGGCGCAGTGATGCCCCGCATGATGTAAATGCCTACGACGTGCTGACCATTTGCGCAGATATCCAAGCCAGCATGACTGCACTCGACCAGCATGAAGTCTGCATTGTCGGCCACGACTGGGGCGCGATGATTGCGTGGCACCTGGCCCTACTCGAACCGCAACGGGTCAGCACGCTGGTGACCATGTCAGTGCCCTTCGCAGGCCGCGGCAAACGCCCGGCAATCGAGGTGATGCGCGAACACTTTGCCGAGCACTTCAACTACATCATTTACTTTCAGCAGCCCGGTATCGCTGAGCAGGAACTGAATGCGGATATAGAGCGCAGTCTGCGTATTTTTATGCAAGGTGCCAGCTCCAGTGACCTGCTGCTGCAACAACGTCCAGCCAACTCGACACTATTCGACGGCATCGAAGCCCCATACACATTGCCAGACTGGTGCAGCGCTGAAGACTTCACGCTGTACGTCGAGGCATTCAAAAAACACGGCTTTCGCGGCGCACTGAACTGGTATCGCAACTTCGAACGCAACTGGCAAAAAACCGAGTTCCTCCAGGATGTAACCGTCGAGCAGCCCACTCTGTTTCTGGTTGGCGATCAAGACCCCGTTGCCACACTTGAAGCCCACACAATCAGCCGCATGCCAAACCGAGTCAGCAACCTGGAACAACATCAGCTAACAGAGTGCGGGCACTGGATACAAAGCGAAAAAGCCGAGGAGGTGAATACGCTGCTGCTGGCGTTTCTTGCGAAACACTTTCCTGCGTAAGGTACAACTACGCAAAGCGTATCCACCAGGACTCAATAGCCACAGTCAAGAATCGGTAATAACCCTGTACTGGGTGATCGCCAATGGTGGATGGAAGAAGCGTCATCCACCCTACCCAACGCCCGGATTTCGCAGGGCAGCAAACGCGAAGCTGGTCCACCAGGGTTAAATATCCAGCCGATCAGAAATGGGCAATAACCCTGTAGTGCGCGACCGGCTGAGATAGATAAAGAGAAGAAATGGCGGAAGGCAGTAAGAGTCGAACTCTACAATTTACTATGTCATTGCTGCTCTGACCCGCTCAATGCAAGGGTTTGAGCTTTTAGTACTGCTCGAATTCGCACATAAAAGCTCTTCGTTTTCGACATTTTTTCGACACATAGGCTCTTGATGCCTATTCTCTGCCTTTCTGATGTGTGAATCTAAATTGGAGCACTGGCCCAGTGGAGTTTGATAAATAATAATGTATGTGTTCTCGTTTCTTAGCTTGGTTTATCTAGCATTGATGATTGCTGCATTTCCTCATGTCAAGAAAGGCCAAGGGTTAGTATCGATTGGCCCGTGGTGGTGCTTGTATACAAATAGCTATGAGAAGAGTGCTAAGAGTCTCTGTGGCTATGGACGGGTAGTGTTGGGTATAGATCTAATCTTACTGGGATACATAATTGCTAGTTAGCAAGCACTGGGTTTTGTAGCTCATCCTAGGTGCTAGGTGCTAGCTGAAGACTTTAGATAAATAGGCGAAGGTTTATAGCCTTCGGAAGGCTGTGTCATTGGTGCATTTTGCTGCTCAATTCAAGGGTTTACGCTTTTTCTATCGCCCGAATCTGCACATAAAAGCTCTTCTTCTTCGACATTTTTTCGACATATAGACTGTTGACCCATACCTTCTGCTCGGACGGTGTGGCACATTAGCATCATGCTAATCGGTTGTTTGCATACAAAGCCTAGTTTGTCCCATTACCACATCGTTCTCCCTACGTTACAAAAAAAATAAAGGATTTCATGATGAATAAAGCCAGTTCTCTCTTTGCTTTTATGATTGTAGTAATAATTTCAGGTTGCAGCTCTAATTCCACTGTTTCCACACCACCAGCCGAACCTAATCGTCCCCCCGTTATATGGACGAAACAAATTGCCACAATGGATGAGCAAGAAAATGCTAAGGCTACAGTTGTTAGCAAGCTCAAAGACCCCGAAAGTGCACGTTTTGGTGAGATTTGGGCTATGCAAGGTACAAATGGTAAACGGTCTGTCTGTGGATACGTAAACGCAAAAAATAGTTATGGTGGTTATACCGGCCAGAAAATGTTTTCGGTAAGTAACTCCCATTTAATTATGGAAGGTAACGATATATTAGGTCGTTTGCTTCCTGAGGTATGCACACCTCGAACTGTTAACTAATGCTGCAGGTAACAATAGGGGACTAACAATAGGGGACAGACCACGGTTTATTCAAAATGTCAGCTAGAAAACGTGCTCTATCCCCTATTGCGTCCTATTGCGACCCTCAAATGAGCGGCTCTCGCAGTGGCTAGGCTGGTGTTGGGTAAATTAGGCGGTCCAGTACTTACCTTAGCTGCGCAAAGGTTTTTCAGTAGCAAAATGACTGCTATGGTCTTCAAGATTTTTGCATTGCGCTCGGATCAGGCTGCATTGATAGGGTATGCTCGATTTGACGGTTCAACGACTCTTTAGCTACACGTTGAGACAGAGCAAAATGGAAGGCAATCACGCCCGGTGGCGTGGCCGGGCTTCAAACCCGGTAGGGGACGGCAGCCGTTCCTAGGTAAGTTCGACTCTTACTGCCTTCCGCCATTTTCTGACCTCAACCGAGAGTCGTAGGGGTAAGCGATGTTTGAGTCGAAGGTGCTCGTAAACGTGGTCTGTCCCCTATTGACACAGCAAAGCTGAATACTGGATTGACTCAGTAGTCCTTCCCATTTATTTATAACGAGCCCGTCATCTGCGAGTGCCGTCAATTTGAATAACTTCCCCATCATCGCAACCATATTGTCGATGGTACTTGGCCTGTCTATCACCCGGTTGTTGACTGGCTTGGTCACCTTGTTCCGGATTCGCAAGACAGCCCCCACTGATTGGGTGCCTATCGTTTGGTCAGCCGTGCTTTTCTCCATTCAGCTTGAGTATTGGTGGGCAATCAATCAACTGCCAACACTTGAAAGCTCATTTTCATATTTAGAGTTCCTATTCTTTGTTCTGCTAACGCTGATGCTCTTCGTGACAGCTTCACTGCTACTGCCCACGCGCAGTGAAGATGAGGCCAGCGGGGTCCGGGTATATTTCGAGCAGGACGGCCGCTTCGCCCTGCTCTCACTGTCTGCATTTCTGACTCTGGGTCTGGTGCTTAACGTATTTGTTATGAAAGTTCCGCTCTGGTCATATTGGGCAATACTGGACATCTTTATGATCACCCTGCCCATCATTGGCTTTCTCGCCAAGTCCCGAAAAATATACGCCGCCATCACCCTTGTTTACCTGCCGTTGATGGCACTGGATGTATTCGTTTCACTTAACGAGTAGCAAACCAGGGCCCAATTTCGCTCATGGCTTGCGGGTCACTTTTCGTCGTATCAACGCACCCGCCAAGCCAATCAACAGGCCTGGGATAAATATCCAAACCAGCTCTGAGGCAATGACTCTAAGGCCGCGCTCTGTGAAGAACGCACCAATGCCTATGGGCGAAACCTGTATGGGTCTGAATGGAAAAAACACCCGCTCCATGCTAAATGGCCAGTAAAGGGCTACACCTAAACCGCCATTGGTCATCGCATCCAAAGCAGCGTGAGAAGCGCCAGCGATGAAACATACGAGGAAGACGATCCAAGGTTTGGCATTAAGGGGTTTGGAGAAAAGCATACAAACTGCCGCTATCACTGCCGCAAACGCTAACGAGTGGGTAAAGCCTCTATGCCCCCACTCGGAGGCATAGGCAATGCCGAACTTGAATCCAATTACATCTGCATCGGGAGCAATAGCCAAAATAACAGCTAAAGCCAGCAAGCGCAGATTCATCGAAGGACCCTTGAAGACCGCGTAAACAACCAGCGGCACAACGGCGTGGGCAAATGCTGAAGCCATAGTATTTCCGTAGAATTTATCGTGTATGTGCGCAGGTGCCTTTGTCCACCGCCAACGCCGAATCCATACGAATCTTACGCTCACCGACCAGCCTGCGGGTAAAGCCTATGCGGTCGAAGTATTCAAGTAATTGAATGCTGCGTTTGCGACCGAGACTGATGGCGTCGCGCCAAATAGCGGGTTTGATTGAGCCGTTTTGCTGCTCGATCGTCTGGGCTATTGCAGCCAACTGGCGAACTGTTTGTTCGGGGTAGAACAGGTCTTTAACCACTTGATGCAGCAGGCCCAGCCTGGCCAGTTTGCGCAACAGCAGACGGACTTCAGCCTCTGGTTTTTGCAGGCTGCTGGCAAGGTCACGTACCCAAGGCGGATCAAAATTGCCGGCAAGCAGTAACGGCCAGAGCTGTTCACGCAGGGCTTCATCGGCCTCGCCAAGTTGTACCTGGTGCTCCGGCAAATGCAGCCATGGCCCGCTGTTCGCAACGGCACCACAAGCAAGCTGCTGCTCCAGTAGACTGATAAAAACCGGACGCTCCAAGATGGGCAATGCGTAGCGCCTTAAGCGGTCACGGTCTGGGCCAAGTTCGTCCGGGCACTCCCCGTGAAATCGCCCTAAGCCCTGAAGTAATTGCTCGGTTAATTGCTGCCAAACACATGTACTAAACAGCCGTAGACCAAGTCGGGTGTTGATTTCCAGCACATCAGCGGGCAACGCCCACTGCGCCCGCGGACGATTGAACTGGCGCTCAATTAATGTGGGATCCAGGCCATTGACCGCACTCATCAGCAAGGTCGGCAGCGCAGTCTCAAGGCTATCAACCAGCAGGCTGTTGAGTTGAGCCAAACGGGCTTCGCTGCGCCGGTTACGGGCCGGTGCAAAGGGATCAAGTACCCGGCCTCCCGCCACCGTGCGCTGCGCCGATTGATCACGTATCACCAGACGATCGTTATGCACCGCATGCACTGGCGCATTGAGCAGGATCTGCGCCAGTGCGGTTTTGCCCGGTTCGACGTGTGTACCGTCAAGCAGGGCCACCCGACCAGTGACATCCTGTGCAGCGAGATGCACGTGAACCGGCGTCCAGTGACTAAAGTCGCGATTTTCGCCGGGCAGTATTTCCAGTTGGATATCAATGCGTGTTGTCGGCGCATGCAGGGCTGGTGTCAGCAACCAGTCACCCCGGCGAACATGCTCCAAAGCAAGGCGTTCGCCGGTAATATTCAGCGCAACGCGCTGCCCGGCAAAAGCGTGATCGGCCTGTTGATTCTGCGCGTGTATACCCCGTACACGTAGACTGCGCCCGCTGGGGCTGAGGGTTAACTCATCACCCACACTCACCTGTCCGGCTTTGGCGGTGCCGGTCACGACAATGCCTGCCCCTGAAACACTGAATGCGCGGTCGATGGGCAAGCGAAAGTGGCCGCTAAGGCTACGCTGCTGCACATGCTCAGCGTTGTTTTTAAGTGCTTCCCGCAGCTCAGCAATACCTCCACCGTTGAGAGTTGAAACGGGATAAATTGACGAACCCGCAAGCGGACCGGTGCTGAGCAACTGAGTCACTTGCTGCTGCACCGCAATCACTTGCTGACTGTCTACACGGTCGATTTTGCTCATCGCTACAATCGCCCGGCGAATGCCTAACAACTCAGCGATTGCCAGATGCTCACGGGTTTGCGGCATGACTCCATCATCAGCTGCGACCACCAATAACAACAGGTCAATGCCGCTGGAGCCGGCGAGCATGTTATGCACAAAGCGCTCATGGCCTGGTACATCGATGAAACCTGTGAGCTGGCCATCGCCAAGGTCGGCATAGAGATAGCCCAGATCGATGGTTATGCCGCGTTCACGCTCTGCCGGACGCCTGTCGCCCTTATGCCCGGTCAGGGCTTGGAGCAAGGCAGTTTTACCGTGGTCAATGTGCCCTGCAGTACCGACGATCAAGGCTCACTCCTCAGACAGTAAATGCAGCTGAGCGGTGAACGCTAGCTCATCATCTAACTGGCGTAAGTCCAGCCACAAGGCGTCATCATCGATGCGGCCCAATACAGGTATGGGTAAGCAACGCAGGTTTTCTTCGAGCCTGTGCAACGCGCGCCCACGCAGGCGTTTTGACTGCAGCGGGCGAATGCAAATGGCCGCACTGGGTAAGCGAGCAACCGGCTGAGCACCACTGCCGATCATGCCCAACGCCCCTTGCACCGAGACTTGCCATGTCTGACCAAATTGCTGCGCCATCAATGGGGCAACGCGTTGGGCCTGAGCCATGATGTCCGCTTGCGAGCGGCTAAGCAGACGCAAGCTGGTAAGGCGCTCGGCCAAAGTATCAGGATCTCGATACAGATTGAGTACAGCCTCAAGGGCTGCCAAAGTTAATTTATCGACTCGCAATGCCCGTTTTAGCGGGTTCTTTTTGATCTTGTTGATCAGCTCGCGACTGCCGAGAATCAAACCGGCCTGGGGGCCACCCAAGAGTTTATCGCCGCTGAAGGTGACAATATCGGCACCGTCCGCCAACGCTTCCTGCACAGTCGGCTCTTTGGGCAAGCCCCAACGGGTCAGATCCACCAAGGTGCCACTGCCGAGGTCTTCAAGCAGCGGTAGATTGTTGGCGTGGGCAATGTTGGCCAGCTCCGCTGTCGGTACGCTGGCGGTGAAACCTTGCACGCTGTAATTACTGGTGTGCACACGCATCAGCAAGCCTGTGCGCGGGTTAATTACCGCTTCATAGTCGCGGGCGTGGGTGCGGTTGGTGGTGCCCACTTCAACCAGCTTGACCCCGGCGCGCGACATGATGTCAGGAATACGAAAAGCGCCACCAATCTCAATCAACTCGCCACGGGAAATAACCCCTTCCTTGCGCACCCCCAAACTATTGAGGGTGAGCAATACCGCTGCGGCGTTGTTGTTGACCACGGTTACAGCTTCGGCCCCGGTCAACTCACGGATTAAACCGCTGATTAAATCATCGCGATCCCCCCGCTTACCGCTGGCCAAATCAAACTCAAGGTTGAGTGGGTAGCGGGCAGCAAGGCTCACAGCCACAATGGCTTCTTCGGGCAGTAACGCACGTCCAAGGTTGGTGTGCAGCACGGTGCCGGTGAGGTTAAATACCCGGCGAATTTTACTGGCATGCTGCGCGGCAAGGCGCTCACCCACTCGCCCAGCCAGCACGGCTTCGCTGAGTTCAATGGCGGCCAGTGCGCCATGTTGCGCGGGCTCGCGCAACTCATCGAGTAGGTCGCGCAGGGTTTTAAGCATGGCTTCGCGACCGTAGCGTTGTTGCAATGGCGCGATAGCCGGGCTGCGCAGCAAGCGGTCGACTGAGGGTAGACGAGCGGCCGTCATTAAGCGTCCTTAACCTGTGGGTATCAGATCCCAGTGTAGGCGTTCATTCTGCACCTGGGGCAAGCAACAGGTTTGGCGCTCGGCGCATATAACCGGCTTCATTAACCATCATGTCCAGATCGAGGCTCGCAATATCGTCGGCCATTGCTTCGGCCTCACTGTCGTATTCAAGGTAAAAGTGTTTCAAATAACCCTGACAGTTCGGGCAGACTTCTGCACGAATGGGTGCCGTCTCTGGTTTTGCATCATCACGCTGACGCGACAGGTAGGCGAGTTGCTTACTCTCTTCGCAGTGGCTGCATTTGACCCGCACATAGTGCCACTCACATGAGCACAGCGAGCAGGTCAGATAACGCAAGCCAATCTGCTTGCCACGGTGGCGGATCATCCCCGCAACCGGAGGCGAACCACAGGCAGGGCACTGGGTGCAGCTTTCGCGCTCACTTAAGGTGCCTTCGGGCAGTGCCAGCAGCCAATGGCTAAAGGCTACTTGCAACCCCGCGCCAAGAAAGGGCACCACGGCTGCGGGCAGCAAATCGAACTGACCACTTAACAGGCTCACCGCCCACGCCTTGCGCTGGCCACTGTCCGCCCGTGATAGCTGCTGCAGCGCTGCAGCAACAGCAGGGTTGTCTGGCGTCGAGAATTGCTCAAGCAACTTATCCAGTGCTGGCAGCCAATCATCGCCCCTCACCAATGCCTCGAATGCCAGTGGCGGCATGTGATGCTCGTGGCTTAAATCCAACGCGCGCTGGTCTGGCCTCGGCAATGCAGGCAATGCGGCAAGCGCACGGTCTTGTGCCTCGCAGAGCTGCGCCATCAGCAGCAGGTAGCCACTGAGTGGATGGCCTTGTGCAAGGATTTTAAACCGCTCGGCACGACGCTGAAATAATGATGCTGTAGCAGGATTAAGGAAGGGTGGGATATTGGCCGACGCTTCGATTTCGCCGCGCTCTAGTATTCTGCCTGACACGCAGGACTCCTTTCGCAAAACAGCTTAGGTAAGTTCAATAACCGCTCGATAAAAAGCCCGCCCAATCCACGCGCCCATGCAAAGAGGCGCGCAGCGGTCTTACTGTACTGGTTTAATGTTTGTTCTCGCCCTTCTCAACTTCTTTATACCAAAGACTGTGATGCTTGCGCGCCCAGCCTTTGCTAACCCACCCGGTAAGCATCGCGCCAACCGAGCCCTTGACCCAGATCCCGGCGTAGATATGCACGATTATGCTCATAACCAGCACCAGTGCGGCTACCGCATGGAGCAATACCGACAGGCGAATCGTGTTGATGCCGAACAAGTAACTGAAGTACTCGCGCCAAATCACTATGCCAGTGACCAGCAGCAGTAACATACACACCAGCAGCACCCAGAAAAGCAGTTTCTGGCCACCGTTGTAACGCCCCACTTCAGGCATCTTGCCTTCACGGTTGGCTATCACATCGTCCATTTGCTTGAGCCACTGCACATCACGTTTGTGAATGAAGTTATGGCTCATAAAGCGCATCACCAGCCACATAAAGAACAGGAACATGGCGATGCCGATAAAGGGATGCAAAATACGCGTCCACGGGCCTCCGCCGAAGAGGTTGCTCAACCAGAATAGCGCAGGGTGAAACAACGCCAAGCCTGACAACGCGGCAAGGACAAACAAAATCGCAACTGCCCAATGGTTGGTGCGATCACCTGCGGTGTAGCGTTGGATGTCATGTTTCATATTGACTCCCTCGAACCTCTGCACAGGCCTTCGCCGCTGCAGAGGTTGATCATTTCACTCAGCGCGGGGTTCTAGGGTCGTACTCATGCACCGCCGGATCAACCTTGTGTACGGCTGTGTCCACCACGGCACCAGGTTCGTCCTCCTCAACCACGTTGCGCCCAACACGCAAATAGTGGAAGAAGCCGATCAGTGCAGTTGCCCCCATGGCAAACAAGCCCAATGGTTTGGCCACACCTTTCCAGACATGAACCATCGGGTTGATGGATGGGTCTTCGGGTAAGCCGGAGTACAGCGTTGGCTTGTCTGCATGGTGCAGCACATACATCACATGGGTGCCGCCCACACCGGGCGGGTCATACAAACCTGCGTTGTCATAGCCACGGGATTTAAGGTCAACAATGCGCTCAGCGGCGTGATCTTTCATGTCTTCTTTGGTGCCGAAGACAATCGCGCCAGTTGGGCAGGTTTTAACGCATGCCGGCTCTTGCCCTACGCCGACGCGGTCAGAGCAGAGGCTGCATTTGTAGGCCTTGTTATCTTTTTTGGAGATACGCGGCACATCAAATGGGCAACCAGTGATGCAATAACCACAGCCGATGCAGTGATCCTGATTGAAATCGACGATGCCGTTGGCGTACTGCACAATCGCCCCCGGGCTCGGGCATGCCGTCAGGCAACCGGGCTCGGCGCAGTGCATGCAGCCGTCTTTGCGGATCAGCCATTCGAGCTTGCCCGCCTCATCTTCATGTTCGGCAAAGCGCATCAGGGTCCAGGAGTCAGCTGTAAGGTCGGCCGGATTTTCATACGTGCCGTGGTTGTGGCCAACCTCGTCACGCAACTCGTTCCATTCCGAGCATGCCACTTGGCAGGCCTTGCAACCGATACACTTGGAGACGTCGATAAGTTTTGCCACCTCATCCATCTGTCGAATCGATGACGTCTGAGTGGTGGTGGCGGAGCGTGCGATGATGTCTTGACTAGCCATGCGTCAGCTCCTATGCCTTTTCCACGTTAACGAGGAAGGACTTAAACTCAGGCGTCTGCGTGTTGGCATCGCCCACGAAGGGTGTCAAGGTGTTGGTCAGGTAACCATTGCGCGCCACTCCGGAGAATCCCCAATGAATCGGGATGCCGATCTGGTGCACGGTTTTGCCGTCAACCGTCAGCGGTTTCAGGCGTTTGGTCACCACCGCAACCGCTTTAATGTAGCCACGGTTGCTCGATACCTTGACCCAATCCCCCGCCGCAATACCCAACTCTTTGCCCAGGGCCTCACTCATTTCCACAAACTGCTCTGGCTGCACAATCGAGTTAAGGCGACAGTGCTTGGTCCAGAAGTGGAAGTGTTCAGTCAGCCGGTAAGTGGTTGCTGCGTACGGGAAGTCGGCAGCGCTGCCAAATAACTCCATATCGCCCTTGAAAACACGTGCCGCCGGATTGCTGGTCACGCGCGGATCATCCGGGTGCAGCGGGTTGCGCCCTATCGGCGTTTCAAAGGGTTCGTAATGTTCAGGGAATGGGCCTTCGGCCATCTTGTCGACGGCAAAGAAACGCGCCACCCCTTCCGGGTTCATGATGAACGGATTCATCCCGGCGTCAGGTGGTGAATCAGCCTTGTAGTCCGGCACATCAGCGCCACCCCATGACTTGCCATTCCAGAACACCAGCGGCTTGTTCATACCTTCCCAGGGTTTGCCTGATACATCCGCAGAAGCACGGTTGTAAAGGATGCGCCGGTTAGCTGGCCACGACCACGCCCAGCCGAGCGTTTGGCCGATGCCGAATGGGTCAGAGTTATCCCGGCGCGCCATCTGATTGCCCTGCATGGTCCAAGAACCGCAGAACAACCAGCAACCGCTGGAGGTACTGCCATCAGCGCGCAATTGAGCAAAGCCTGCCAGTTGATCACCACCCTTAACCAGCAGCGCACCGCTTGCAGGGTCAGTCAAATCATTTATCGCCTTGCCTGAGTACTCCTTGGCAAGCTCTTCTGCAGAAGGATCTTCCGGCTGCAAATACGACCAGTCGAGATTCAGAATCGGGTCTGCGAACTTACCGCCGTCTTTGGAATACATGTCACGCAGACGATGATAAAGCCCCGCCATGATCTGAATATCCGTGCGCGCTTTGCCCGGTGGTTCAGCGCCTTTCCAGTGCCACTGCAACCAACGACCACTGTTCACCAGCGAGCCGTCCTCCTCGGCGAAGCAGGAGGTTGGCAGCCGGAATACCTCGGTTTGGATATCAGCAGTATTCACGTCGTTGAACTCGTCGACGTTGCGCCAGAACTCAGACGTCTCGGTGGCCAGTGGATCCATGATTACCAAGTACTTGAGCTTAGCCAGCGCCGCGCCAATCTTGGCCTTGTTCGGGAACGAGGCAATCGGGTTGAAACCCTGACAGAAGTAGCCATTGACCTTGCCTTGATACATCATGTCGAAGACTTTCAGTACGTCGTAACCCGGTGCAGGCGCATCAAGTTTAGGTAACCAGTCGTAGCCCCAGTTATTTTCTGCGGTAACGTTTTTGCCGTACCACGCCTTCATCAGGCTGACGTGGAATTTCTCATAGTTCTGCCAGTACGACAGTTGCCCCGGACGCAGTGGTTTACTGGCGCGCTTGGCAATGTAGGCCGCGTAATCCTGCTCGGCATCACTTGGCAGAGTCAGGTAGCCCGGCAGCAAATTAGACAGCAAGCCAAGGTCAGTAAGCCCCTGGATATTGGAGTGCCCGCGCAAGGCATTCATGCCGCCACCAGGCATGCCGATATTGCCTAACAACAGCTGCAACATGGCACCCGCACGAATCATCTGCGAGCCTGTGGAGTGCTGAGTCCAACCGAGCGCGTACATGATGGTCATGACTTTGCCCGGTGCCGAGGTTTCGGCGATGGTGTCCCACACCTGCATCATCTGGGTTTTCGGAGTGCCGCAGATGCTGCTGACCATATCCGGCGTATACCGGCTGTAGTGTTTTTTCAGCAGGTTGAATACGCAGCGCGGATGGCCCAGTGTCGGATCGACCTTGGCATAACCGTCTTCACCAATTTCGTAGCCCCAGCCCGATTTATCTGGATAGCCGCGCTTGGACTCATCGTAGCCGCTGAAGAAGCCGTTCTCGAAGTCATAACCTTCGCGAACGATAAAGCTAACATCGGTGTAGTTACGCACGTACTCGTGCTGGTACTTGTCGTTTTCGATCAGGTAGTAGATCAACCCACCCAGGAAGGCGATGTCCGAGCCGGTACGAATAGGCGCATACAGATCTGCCACCGAGGCGGAACGGGTAAAGCGCGGGTCGACCACAATCAGCTTGGCGTTGTTATGCGCCTTGGCTTCGGTCACCCATTTGAAGCCGCACGGATGCGCTTCAGCAGCGTTGCCGCCCATAATCAAAACCAGATCGGCATTCTTGATGTCGGTCCAGTGATTGGTCATGGCGCCGCGGCCAAACGTCGGGGCAAGACTTGCCACCGTCGGGCCGTGTCAGACACGTGCTTGGTTATCGAATCCTAATATGCCGAGTGAACGCACCACTTTATGGGTGATGTAACCCGCTTCGTTGGACGATGCCGACGCCGCGAGGAAACCGGTACTCAACCAGCGGTTGACCGTTTGGCCTTGTTCATTGGTCTCAATGAAGTTGGCGTCACGGTCCGTCTTCATATGCTTGGAGATGCGATTTAGGGCATCGTCCCACTCGAGTTCCTTCCACTCGCTGGAACCGGCCTCGCGCACCTGAGGTACCTTCAAGCGCGTTTCACTGTGCACGAAGTCGAGCAGCCCAGCGCCTTTAGGACACAGCGTGCCGCGATTGACTGGGTGATCAGAGTCGCCTTCGATATGAATGATGTTTTGTGCGACGTTCTTAGCCGCATCGCCCTGGCTGTACATGATCAGGCCGCAACCGACCGAGCAGTATGGGCAGGTATTGCGCGTTTCAATGGTGCGTGCCAATTTGTTTTGGCGTACTTGGTCGGCATAGGCATTGGGCGGTGCAACTCCCAAAGCCACGAGGCTCGACGTCCCAAGGCCTGCAGCGCAGACCTTGAAAAACTGTCGACGGTTCATATCCATCGTGATTCTCCTGCATCAGGCAGTTGTCGTCCCGATACATTGCCGGAACGTAGCACGATGAAGATTAGCGCCTATGTAGCTTTTTGCCAGTAATCGACACACTAATAGTATGGGTAGCCATACTAAAGTTTGGCGCTCATGACCGGCGGCAGCAGGATGCTAAAGCACGCACCTTGCTCACGATTAAACGCCCTTAACTGCCCGCCCATTTGCTCGATAATGCCAAAACTGACCGAAAGCCCCAGCCCCGTGCCTTTACCCACCGGTTTGGTGGTGAAGAACGGCTCAAAGATACGCTCAAGCAAGCGTGGTTCGATCCCGCCGGCGTTGTCTTGCACCTCAATCAATAGCCCCTCAGGCAGCAAGGTCGCGGATAGAGCGATGCGTGGTGTGAACTCGGTTTCACCCTCGCCTCGCGAAAGCAGTGCATCCCGTGCATTGACCATCAGATTGATCAACACCTGTTCCAGCTGATCACCATGACCTTTGACCTTGACCGCAAGGTCCAGCGGTTCAAACTGCAACTCAACGCCCTTGCCCAACAAGCCATCACGCAGCAGTGACATAGCACCCTCTATGGCCTGCAATGGATCAAACAAGCCATGTTCCACCTCGGAACGGCGTCCGAATACGCGCATGTGATCGACAATCTTCGCCGCACGAAGCACCTGCGCCTCGATACGTTGCAACTTGTCTTGCAGGTAGTCCGCAGGCACATCACCGGCGGCAATACGCTTGAGCGTATTGGCCACTGCCATACGCATCACGTTTAATGGTTGATTCAACTCATGGGCCATGCCTGTTGCCATCTCGCCCAATGTGGCCATCTTGGCCCCCTGGAAGAGTTGTTGTTGAGCCTTACGGACCTCGGTGTTGTCGCGCCCCACGGCCTGGATTTCGACCAACTGCCCTTGCTGATCAAAAATGCCGCGATCCGCCCACACCCACCAGGCGTGTTCGCGCCCCGGCAATTGCAAACAAATTTCAGCGCTGCTTATCGGGCTCTCAGGCGTAAGACCAAGCAAGCGCTGCGCAAAGGCGTCGCGCTGCTCATGGGACAGCCACTCACTGAGGTTTGCGCCTATAAGCTGGGCAGAACTGCGTTCGAGATAATCTGCCAGCGGGCGGTTGGCGAAGTTGAGGGTTAAATCCGGCAGATACCGGCAAATCATCGCAGGCGAATCCTCGACCAGAACCCGGTAACGCTCTTCGCTCTCACGGATACGCTCAGCAGCAAGCGTGGCTTCAGTGATATCCAGCCACAAACCAACCGCCTCTCGCGGTTGGCCCAGTTCATCGCGCAGTAATTTCGCTTCATCTAATAACCAGTGGTAATCGCCTTGACGGTCACGCAAGCGAAAGCGGCTGCTGACAGAGCCCTCACGCAACAACTGCCGCGTTCGATTAAAGAAGTTTTCGTGGTCATCAGGATGAACGATGTCTGCAAGCAGGCCCGCTTGCAACTCAGCCAAGGTCCAGCCAAGCAAAGGCTGCAAACTGTCGCTGCAAAACTCCAATAGCAAAGCTCCATCGTTGTAGCGCTGCACATAAATCACCGCGGGTGCACTGGCGATCAAGTTGCTCAAACGCTCATGGGCTTCCGAGGCTTTGGTTTCTTGGGTTTTAATATCGCTGATATCAATCAGAAAGCCATAAATGCGCAGCTTACTGCCACTCCCTTTGGCCAACGCCTGCAAGCGATACCAGCTATAGCCTAGGGTCTGATCAACCACTTGCAGACGCAAGCACTGAATAAAGCTCTGGCCACCTGCAACCAAGTTATTGAGACGCACCCGAAACTCGTCACGGTCGGTGGGATGAATACGTTCAAGCCAGACTTGTAACTCAAGCCCGGCATCTGCTCCAGTGCCGAGGATCGAGGCTAGCTCAGGGGCCAATTGCAGTGTTTGATTGAGGCTGTTGAACTCCCACCAGCCAGCCCCCAACAACCCCTGCAAGGCACTTTGCCGATCTTGCTGATGGGCGTGGTTCAAGGCGTGCAAGCGCCCAATCAAACCCGCGCCAAGCTGGACGAATAACCCGGCCCAATCACTCAGTTGCAGTGCACGCGCATGGCGCTGAGCATCAAACCCAGCGCACAGTAGCCAAGCGGATGTCACACCCTGGTGCTGATACGGCGTAACAAAGCCGAGGCCTTGAGGAAATAACACCTGAAGCCCAGGATGCTTGGTTAAGGTGACCGCACTGAGTTGCTGCGGATAGGTCTGATCCAACTCATCCAGCACCTTCCCCAGCGATTGCTGATCACGCCACTCTTGACCGTGAGAAGCATTGTGCTGTGCATACACACGCCAATCTCCAGCTTCATCCCGCAAGGCAATCGCCACGCTGGGAATGCTTAACGTCTGCCGCAACTCAGATAACACCTCCACAGTTGCAGACTGCAAGCGCTCAGGTGATTGATAGCCCAGGTGCCGGGCAAAATCGGCTGCCTGTGCGAGCGCATGGCGGCGAATGTCATTGCTGCGCGCCTGCTCAAGCAGGTCGGAAACATCCAATAGTTGCAGCAGCCAACCTTCAGCATGGGCATGCAACCAGCCGCGCAGGGTTAAAACGGTGCCAGCGCAGCCTTTGAAATCAAGCTCCAATATTTGCTGCTGATAGCTGGGCATGTCGGTGCCCAGCGCAGCGCCGCGGCACAGATAAGTATCGAGCGGGTGCTGGCTTTCAGAGGTAGCCAGACGCTTGGCCAGTGAGCCAGTGATGTGGGTAACAATCCCCTGAGTATCCAAAAGCAGGCTCAATCCTGCCGAATTTGACGGCATATTCACGGCTGGATCGCTGGCAGAATCCACAGGCAAAAGATTGCTGGCCACAGGGTCATTTTTAGGATTTAAACCGAACCAGCGCGCCATGGCCTTTCCTTAATTAGTCAGCTTAATACTTGCGGTTGCGACAAGGTCATCTGGCAAGCTTGGAATCCGTCCAATACCCGGCAAAACCAGAAACGGCACCAGCGGATTGCTGTTGTACGGATAACTGATACGCACGCTCATCACGCCGTCTGCGCCCGGTGAAGTAATATTCACCGCGACCAGACTGCGCGCCGCGTTGGGCATCCAACTCAACTGCTGATTGACCACTGCAAGCGCCTCTTGCTGGTAATCCGCTTGCCCGGGCACCCAGCTAACCGCTTGGCGTACCGCCTCGGCGCTGGCATTGTTAAAAGACTGCATCATTAACAAGGGCAGGCTATAACTGACTGTGCCGTAAAAAATCGCAAAAAAGAGAATAAACACCAGCGCAAACTCAATCGCGGCGGCTCCCTTTTGGCGGCGAGCAAATGCCTTTTTGACGATGCATTGCATGGCTGATACCTCCACTGCTAAGAGAGTTGAAGATTTGCCCAGTACTGCCCAGCACCCAACTTCAAACACAAACACACTTTCCGATAGCCCTCAACGCAAAGAGCCTAACCACCCATGAACACCGCTATTTTGCTGGTCTGGCTGGCTATTTGCGCCGCACAAGATGTACATCAAAAGCGTATATCCAACTGGTTAACACTCGGTGGCATCCTCTTTGCGCTTTGTTATTTACTCCTGCGCGGTGAAAGCCTTCTGGGCAGCTCGCCCACTGATGCCTGTATTGCTGCGGCCTTTGCCGTTTTACTCAGTTTGCCCGGCTACATGCTTAACAAGCTGGGCGCTGCAGACGTCAAGTTGCTGCTGTTTATTGGCCTGAGCAGCAATAGTCAAATACTGCTCATGACCATTGCCGCTGCCGGTGTCTGCTTAATCGCCTGGGCAAGCTGCGCAAACAGAATTTGGCCAACACTCAGCACAACAACGCACAACTGGCTTAAGCACCTAAAACCACACTCCAAGATAGCTTATCCCTATGGGCTATTTCTTTTTGGTGGCTTTTTGACAGCTCTTATTCTGACTAAAACTTTCTGAATACAAACAAAGTGCTATACCTTAAGTATGGGACGAGCGTACTGACTTCTTAAACCTGTGCTTCTGAAGCATTCAGTCCATGCGTTTCGAGCCTTATCCAGGCATTTAGCCTCTTGGGTACTAATAACTAAAATCATCGGATGAGTTGACATGGAAAGGCATCAACGCGTGATTAAACTCCTCGTTGTGGACGACGAACCAGACATCGTTGACGAACTTTGTGAGTTTTTGAACCATAGCGGCTACATCTGCATGGGTTGCCACAGCGCCCATGAGGCAATCGAATTGTTCAATGCTGATCCGCAGATAGGCATTGTGTTGAGCGATCTGCACTTGCCCGGCAAAGATGGCATCAGCCTGATCAATACCTTGGAAAAAACCTACGGCGGCAATCGCCAGTTCGAGGCGATTATCTTCACCGGCCAAACCGAAACCCAAGACGTTGTTTCGGCGATGCGCGCCGGGGTTGCTGACTTCTACCAAAAGCCCATTAATATGGACGAGGTTGGCCGCGCGGTTAAGCGCCTTGAACGGCATTTGCAGGAGCGTTTGGATGATGGTGCCAAACTTGAACAGATGAACCAGAAGCTGCACTTTCTGGCCGAATCCATCGGTGAGTTGCACCTTGACCTGAATCAGATGCGCAGTCACTTTGGCCAAGTCCAAACCACTCCAGATACAGAGGGTGCTGAAGCAATACCCGTCCACTTCAACCAACTCTCTCCACGCCAACTGGAAGTTGCACGGTTGATTGGCAAGGGCTTGACCAACTATCAAATCGCTTGCGAGTTGGGCATTACCGAAAACACGGTAAAACTTTACGTGTCGCAGGTGCTGCGCCTCACACACATGCATAACCGCACGCAATTGGCTCTGGCGTTGTCGCCGACTCGAAAGAGTGAAGGCTCTGCGGTGACCGCTCACTAGGCTGCGCTGATCACGCAGTTGAGATTGAGCAGACTGAGTCGCAGAGCCACATACAGATGAAGGTTGATGCGCGCTGAAGTTCATAACAACAACTCAGCGCGACTGCCGCAGGTGAGATTGGCACCTACGTCGGCTTTTGCCAGATCGATGCCCAGCTCATTGAGTAATGTATTAACGAGTGGGTCAAATAGCTTCCCGAGTACATTATCGACCACGTGTTCAAGATTGCCCAATAGACTGCTAATCAACGTAATCGATGTATTAATCAAACCACCTAAAATATTTGGATCGCCTGTTGGCAGATAAGGCTCCAAGTCAATCCCTGACAGCGTATTTGAAAGGCCCGACACTAAGTCTTTGGCTTCAACATCTTGAAAGGATGGTGGCTCTCCGACGTCCGACAATGGGGCGGGATCCTGGGTGCTATACACGCGCGATAACATGCCCCCACCGCTGCCAATCACACTTGAGTTGACCTTGGCCCCGATTCCGGAGAGCACAATAAACTCGGCTTGGTCAGGACTAGATACCCAGTTACCGGCCGCAGTCCTCCACTTGATACCAGAACAGAGTGTGAGCAAACACGAGGTTGCCCTAGCCTTCTTTTCACCTAGCATGACTAAAGGCAGCGGGGCTGCCACGGGTAAGCTTGGTGAATTAAATACCTTGTCTTGAACTTCTGCGGGACTATTTCCCAATTGCCCTATGGCTACATTTAAAGCTGATGTCTTCGCATCGACATACAGTGTTTTATCTGTGTTTGTCGAACAGCTGTAATCGGTAACGCGAGCTTGGGCTTCAGCAACATCAATCATCACGTCAATCCGCTTACCGGGGATGATCTGAACAGACGTTACACTTTTACTCTGGCATGGCCCACAAATAATACCCTGCACAAGACCGCTCACAGCCCCGAGCAAATCAAGGTTCAGCGCGTCATTCAAAAAATCTCCCACGGTAGTGGTCGCGCTCACCGAGTCCAGAATGCCCGTTAAAGCACCTGTAGTCCCACTTAAATCAACACTCAGCGCCGTACGAATCTGCGCGGAGCGCACGGCAATTTGATTGGGACCAAAAGGGTCCGCCTTGGCCAGCTCCGGGTTGCCTATAGCCGATAACTGCGGCGGCTCGATGACCTTGATGTTCAGACTGACGTTGCCCAGCCCCGGTACGTTAATCGGCACGCTGGCCACTGCTGCGTTCTTGCTATTAGCCAACTCAACCGTGCTCTGAACCAACTGCAACAGATTAAGCGAGGTGGCCAACCCGGCTTTCTGGGTTGCGCTTTGCGCCTTGATCAAATCACCCAACTGCAACAATGGCGATGCGGCCGGCACCACGGCAGAGAGTGCGCTTAACCCTGCTACTGCCGCATCTAAATCAACACTGCTGCCTGACTGCTGCAATGTGGTCGCCGCCACATCCAACAACGTGCCGAGTGACAGGCCTTCATCAAGTACCGATTGATAGTCGCCGGCTGTAATGCCCTGACTAATCGCTAACTGGTCGAGATAGTCCAGCAGATTGATCTGGCTCTTGGCCAGACCATCCCACCCAGCCGCGGAAAGATTGACTGAACCGCCGAGCAAGCCACCTATAACGCTGTTTAGCAACGGCGATTGAGTTGAGTCGACCGATGCCAGAGTCGTGCGTAAAGTAAGTGCAGCAAGGGGTTCGCGTTTGGCCGCGACGGCACGGGCGGAGATTGTCACTTGTTCGCCGAATAATCCGCCCAGAATCAAACTGGCAGGTATCTCACGGCTGACATCCACCGCAATCGCGCGGCCGCTGGTGTCGGCGCTAAAACTACGCCGGCTGCCACTTTCATCGACATTACCGCATGTCGCGACAAGTTGGCGCTGTTGATCAAGGGTGAAGCCGTTACGTGTTTGCGCGTTCTCTGCAGCGTAGATTTGCGCGGTGGTCGCCTGTCCTCCGGCCTGGCAATTACCATCACGCAGCACCGCCTCCAAGGCCGCCATATCAGCCACACGCTGGACACTGCGCTTCTCCAAATACAAACGGCCGCTGTCGATTACCAGCATCAAAAACGCAAAGGCTGCGAGCATCACTATCGCGGCCATCAGGCCAATTGCGCCGTGCTGGCGGTGCATATCCAGCACATATTTAGGAGAAGACCTGCAAGCCATGCCCGTACTCCTTTGCGATGGATGAACAAGACGTCGCCACCTTGCGTCAATCCGAAGTAAGGTTAATTACTGCTGCTACCCGTCGACATTTTTCCGCCCTCTTCCTGGTCATAAAAATCAGGGATTGGATGGCTGTAGCTGTCGAGCCAGCGCTGATAGGCAAGCTCACGCTCAGCGGGTGTAGCGCTCTGCAATTTGGCGGATGCGGCTCGGCCATCACGTTGTATGGCTAACCAACTTTCGGTTTTTGACGGCTGTGGAAGTGGTCTGCTAGTCACCTTGTCATCTGCTTGCACAAGCATTGGCAGGAGCAAGCCCAAAGCCAACAGACTGCAAGTTACCCACTGGGTCTTTGGTGAGCTGTTCATGGCAAGACGTCCTGCTCAATATGGCTGATGGTTTCGGCCAATACGCCCACAGCTTCCGGGGGGCTTGTTGAATCCTGACTGGCCAGTGGCAGTGAGATTGCAGCAGACTTTAATTGTTGCGAACGCGTGAGGGCCTCACGCACCTGGGTTGCACTCAGGTGCAGACGCGAAACCAGATCAGCGGCTTGTTGTGACTTGTCTTCAACAAACAACAGCGCCAGCAAATTGGTTGCAGGCAAGGTATCGGACTGGCTCAGCTCGACGGCGGTTAGAAACTCAAATCGCGCATCGTCGGTGCGATTCTGGTTGAGGTACACCACGCCTAGGTCATTACGGATCTTCGCATCAGTAGGTGCCAGGGAAGCCGCACGCTCCAGTCGCTGAGTGGCTTCTGCCTGATCGCCACGGGCAGCGGCAAGTTGACCAAGCCCCTGCTCACCTGCAGCCGTCAGGCAGGTTCCGATTAAACTTTGATACAGCGCTTGGGCTTCTCCACGACCAATGTTGCGCATGATCCGCGCTTGGCGAAGACGCACCTCCGGTGAGGATTGCGGCAGCCCTTGCAAGTGAGCCAGCGCCGCATACAAGCGGCCTTCATCGGCCATTTCTTTAGCAAGATTAAGCCCCAGCTCTTGCTCTTGCGTTGGCTTGTTCGCACAGTCTTCGCCGTTGTCAGCAGCAAATCCCGGTGTCACTTGGTGTGCGGCACAACCACTGAGTAGCGCAGCACATAGGACACTGCAAGACATGGCTACTAATTTCATGAAATACCTCCAAGAGCGCGGCTGATTGCACTCAATCCAGGGCCTGCCAGAACGATCAGCAAAGCAGGAAACAGAAACACCATCATCACCACTGACATTTTTCCTGACAGCTTGGAAATGTATTCCTGAAGATTGGTTAAGCGCCGCTCATCGAGGAGTTTTTTCAGCGCTAACAAGGAGTTCATGGCACCGCCGCCTTGGCGGATCAATTGCTGCAAGATGGCCAGGCTGTCGCTGAGTTCGTCCACATCCAGCTGCTTGCCCATAATCATCAGCTCATCGGCCAGTTCCAGGCCGGAATCAACGTGTTTTAGCACCGCGTCCAATTCAGCAGTGAGCACGGGCAATAGCTGTTTGCTTTCAAGGCTGATGACCCGCAGCGACTGTTCAACCGTCAGCCCGGCATCAAACAGAATGCGTAGCAGCGGAATAAAAATAGAGACTTCATTGACTAATTGCTGCTGACGCCGAGCGGCGGCAATCGACAACACACGCTTGGGCAATAAGAAGCCGCAGCCTGCAGCGAGGACCATATACACCCATGCATTTTTCGGTGGTTGCCCCAGCATTGAAATCACCAATACCGCTGCCCCCAACATCAAGACGGGAGCGACCACTTGGCAAGCTAAATAGAAGGCTCGCTGATTAGCCCGACGCCAACCGATACGGTTAAGCAGCACATGGCTTTCACCATCAAGACTAAGGAGCTTGCGACCCAAACGGCTGCGCCCTATCTGCTGGATAAATGCATCACTACGCCGGCCCTTATGCTGAAACTGTTCGCGCCCGCCCGACAAACGTCTGGCGACCAAAGCGCGTACCCGTTGTTGCTGCAAAGCGTTGGCGATCAACAACCCGCCAGCCATTGCGAGCAGTAGCGCCATCACGGCCCAAGCCATATCAGACACTCCTCAGCATGCGCCACAACATCACGGTGCCGATCACTTGCAGGATAAATGCACTCAACAGCATTTTCTGGCCGCTGCTATCGAGCCACATATTCATTAAATAGCTGGGATTGACCGCCAATATGTAGGCCGCCATGCAAATCGGCAGTACACCCAAAACCACGGCAGTCAGCCGGGTTTCACCGGTCATCGCGCGAAGCTGACGGGCCATTTGCTCGCGCTCCTGAATCACCTTGATCAGGTTTGCCAACAGTTCAACCGCGCTGCCCCCAAAACGATGATTAACCTTGACCCCCAAGGCGAGAATACGCAGCTCCTCTTGCTGATAGAGTTCAGCGACATCATCCAGCGCCTCGGGCAAGCTGACGCCCAGCTGTACGTTGCGCTGCACCCTCAGCAACGCGCCATGCAAGGGCTCCGGCGAGGTATCAATGCCTTTGATAAGGGCGTCACCCAAGGTCCGCCCGGTTTGCAGGCTGCGCATCACTTGATCGAGCATTTGCGGCAATTGATGAACCACTCGGCGCAGTCGCCGCCGATAACGCCAACTCAGCAACAGGTGCAGGGCTAAAAGTGGCAACACCAAGGCAATCAATCCAAGCATCCAGCCACCCAGTAACTGGGCGACTACCAGCAGCGCTATCCAACAGCTGAGCAGGATGCCAAGCCGGTCATTGGGCAGCTTAAAACCTGCGCGCAGAAACGCCCGCTCCAGCCACCCCCAGCGAGCCTGTTTAGCGATTGCAGGTTTGGCATGTGCAAGCCGCTCAATGACTTGTTCTGAGCGCGACTGACGCCAACCGTGCTGCAAAAGCAGCAAGGCCAGCGCAGCCAGTACCAAGCAGACAGCAGCCAGTAGCAGCGGCGCTTTCATTGCAGTTCCCGCCATGCGTGCTGAAGTTTTTCGCTGGCCGGATTCATGGCTTCACGCAGGAAGCGGCCTGAGTGACGCTCAAGTCGAAATAGTGTGTTGGTGACATAGACACCATCACGAATGCCCACCACCTCAACCACCTCACTGACGCAGCGGCGACCGTTCGGCAAGCGAGTGAGCTGGATCACTACATCCAGTGCGGCACAGATCATCTGACGGAGCGTGCGCTCAGCCACTTGCCGTCCGGTAAGCCCGACCAAGGTTTCCAGTCGCAGCAATGCATCCTGCGCACTGTTGGCGTGTACGGTGCTCATTGAGCCATCGTGACCGGTGTTCATGGCTTGCAGCACGTCAATAACTTCCACACCGCGAATCTCGCCAAGAATGATCCGGTCCGGGCGCATGCGTAAGGCGTTACGAATTAAGTCACTGGCCATTACCTCACCATGCCCTTCCGCATTCGGCGGGCGGGTTTCAAGGCGAACAACGTGCGGATGATTGAGCTGTAATTCGGCTGTGTCTTCGATGGTCACCAGTCGCTCTTGCTCAGCGACCAACAAGCTCATCACGTTAAGCAAGGTGGTTTTACCGGTGCCGGTACCACCGCTGACAAGCACGTTGCAGCGCTGACTCACCGCCAGACGGAGAAACTGCAGGACGGCTTCATCCACCGATTGGTGGGCCAGCAAATCGGCACTTTGCAGTAAGTCTTTGCGAAACTTACGCACTGACAAACAAGGCCCATCCAGCGCGATGGGTGGGATGATCGCATTCACCCGGCTGCCATCTGGCATACGCGCATCGACCATGGGGCAAGACTCATCAAGCCTGCGTCCGAGCGGAGCCAGGATTCGCTGGATAACCCGCTGCACGTGCTGATCGTCAATAAAACGCAGGTCGCTTTGATGGAGCATACCGTCGCGCTCGATAAACACCCGGTGCGGGCCATTGACCAAAATTTCAGTCACCGAGGCGTCGTGCAAGAGCACCTCCAGCGGGCCGAAACCGGTGAGTTCATCGACCAGTTCCTCAGCCAACCGCTCCATCTCATAGCGCGACACGGCGAGGTGATGGCGGTTTACGTAATCAACCACTCGCTCAGTGACAAAATGGGCGATTTGCGGCCGGGGGCTTTCCAGAATATTGACGCCTTCATCGTCAATGGCATCAATGATAAAGCGGTGCAGCACCAGCTTAAGCCCCTGCCCTTCATACTCGCCTTCCTGGCTGTAACGAGCAGTTCCGCCGAACAGTGTTTCGCCACTCATGCGGATTTCCTCCTAGGCCAAGGCCAACGGGAAGCGCCCGGTGCCTTGCGCCGCTCAGCCAACAAGCAGCCCAACTGGCGAAGCGCTTTGCTGATCCGCTCACGGGGCGCTACCTCAAATAAACTGCGGCCCAGGTTGCGTGCACTCATGCGTACCTCAGGACTGGAGGGCAACACTTGCAACACGGGCAGGCTGTAGGTTTTACCCAGGGTTTCACTGTCGGGTGCGACGCTGGGCATATAGCGGTCAATCAGTAGGCTGGCGTTGTGCAACTTAACGCCGGCATCGCGCCAGCTACTGAGCAGTTCGAGGTTGCGCTGACAACCCGAAACGCTTTGGTCGGTGCACCACAACATTCGCTCAGCGTTAGTTGCAAACAAACGCAAAGCCTCGCTATCCGGCTGTCCGGCAAGGTTGATCACAATATATTGGAAGTGCTGACGTAACGCCCCGAGCAGCAGATACAACTCCGCGGCGGTGGCGGTTTGCAAAGGTTGATCCTTGGTTGTCTGCGACAACACGCGCAGGCCACAACGGGTTTGACTGAATGCACTGTCAATCAGGCTTGCATCCATACGCCGGGTATTACGCATGGCATCAGCAAAGTTGAACGATGCCTGTAAACCCAAGGCTGCCAAACATTCCCCTTGAGGCAGCCCCAAATCAAGCAGCAAGGTGGTTTGATCGGTCTGACATATGGCCAGCGCCAAGTGGCTGGCGATCAAGCTGATGTCTGCATCTTGCTGGCGTGAGCAAAGGGCGATCAGTTTGCCGGTTTGCGCCGTCGGTTGCAGGCTGGGCATGCGCCGACCGAGGTGCCGGACCAAGCCGGTTACCTCGCTGGTACGCGCGCCGTAGGCGATAAAATCACGAGCGCCTGCGCGCATGGCGCTCAAGACCAACTGGTTGTCCAAACCGTCACCCAGGGCGACAATCGCCAGCATCGGCTTGGCTTCCAGCACACCTTCAATCAGCGAACTCTGCGCCACCAGGTTTTCCCGGTCCAAGCCCACAAACAACAGACCGGCTCCGGTCACGTCGGCCAATGACAGCACTTCGTTCAACGCGCCGTGGCCCACCTTAAGTACTTCGCCCAATGAGCTCAGCGATCCGCGCAACCATTCAAGGTCAGCCTCATTACGGGTCAAGGCTAAAAATGTTTGACTCATAGCCACCCCCTATTGCGACAGACCGGAACGTTTATCGAAATCACCGTTCTCGAAGAAGTACATTTTGAAAAAATTCGGATCATAGTGGCGCAGGTTCTCACCCGGCAAAGAAGGCATTTGCGCGTCAGCAGCAAGCGGCTGCACCAGATGCGGAGTAACGATCATCAGCAACTCACGGTCTTCACGGCTGATATTGGTTGAACGAAAAAACGCCCCTAGAATTGGGATATCGCCCAAACCCGGAAACTTGTTCAACTGCGCGTTATTACTGCTGCTGATCAAACCGCTGATCACAAAGCTTTCGCCATCGGCCAAGCTGATACTGGTATCAGTGCGGCGCACATTCAGGGCTGGCACAGTGGTACCGGCAATCTCAATACCGTTTTGGAAGTTCAACTCGCTCACCTCAGGCGCAACCTTGAGGTTGATTCGGTTGTTGCCCACCACCGTCGGCGTCAGCGTCAGGCGTACGCCAAATTCTTTGTACTCGATGCTGATGTTGTCGCTGCCATTGCTCGGCACTGGCACCGGAAACTCACCGCCCGCAAGAAAACTGGCACTCTGACCACTTAATGCAACCAGACTTGGCTTAGCCAAGGTGTAGGCAAAACCGCTGTTTTCCAGGGCATTCAACAACCCCAGAACCTTACTGCTGCCTCCGCCAAAGACAATATTGAAGCCACTGTTTACCAGCGGAATCGCCGGACTGATGCCCCCAACCAAACCGGGAGAAACAGTCACACCGCCGACGGTGCCGGGGGCACCAAAAAGAAAGTTGTTGGAGCCGGTGCCGAATATCGAAGTGCTGGCCTGTTTCATCTTGCTGCGGCTGACCTCGACAAAGCGGATGTCAGTCTGCACTTGGCTGGCCGGTTGCTCTAATGAATCTGGCAGAACCGGCCGGGCAAGAGCGGCCGTAGCCACACCTTCGACATACACCATGCTGCTACGCGGCTGGGCGCTGCATGAAGTCCAGACCATCAAGCTGGTGGCGCCTGACTTTTTACCCAGCAACAAAAAACTGTCATTGCCGATGAGGCGTACGTCAGCAATCTCGGGATCACCCACGGCCAAACGCTTGATCGCCATTGGATAGCGAATTTGCTGCTGCAAGCTTTGCCCCACTTCGATCACCGCAGGCACGGCGGCAAGTGATGAACACCCCGCCGGTGCAGCCAGCGCCTGAGGGATACCGACTACCGTGCAGGCCAGCAAACTCAGGGTAAAAACGATCCGACGACTCATACAGATCATGCGTGGGCTTCCTTGCGGGTCAGGGTGTTTGCCAAGAGTTTTCTACGCCGCGAAACACCTGTATCCCAGGGTTACGGGCAACGGCTTGCGAACTTTGTTTTACGTTGGCAACGCGGGGCGCGGGCTTGCCCTCAAGCTGGTTAATCGGCAGCAGGTTGCGGGTCTTATCATCGAGCGCAACCATCTCGACTTCGCCAGCTGCGTAGCGCGCTTGTAAGTGCTCATCTGCACTGCGCACAGCCAAGCGCAAGATACCGGCCTGACTGGCCAGCATTAGACGGGTCACCCATTCCTGCGGAACCCCCAGAACGACACTGCGCCCGGCTTTAGCAGGTTTGTTCTGATCATCCTTGTCCTTGTGCTGCAACGCTTGGCCTTGCAGGTTCGGGCCTAATGCCTGGCCGTAACTCAAGAGCCGCACAGCAGGCACTGCAACCTGGGCGGTTTGCTGTTGCTGGCCGTCCTTTTCCTGCATAAACAGCAGCACATCGACGTAATCCCCAGGGCGCACATGCCCGCCGCCACTGACGATTTCATCGACTGCAACGGCAACCGCGCGCTCTTGTGGGCGGATCATTTGTGCCAAGGGGCCGCCCGCGGCAAAACTTTCCTGGCTTAACCAGGTGCCAACACCAATTGGATTCCAGGTGCTGCGCCCAACGACTTGTTCGATGCTGGTAAAACTATCGGGGGGTGCAACACGCAGCATCTCAATGCCGACATCTTCAGCCGTGATGGGTACAAATGGCGCCAGGGGTTTAACGGCGACTACCACGGCCGTGCGCTGCACGCTGTCAGTCGCCTGATCGATAAGCGCACCTATGGTTTGAGGTTGCTCGCTTACAGGCGGCGCAGTAGCCGCTTCAGGTACGGGGAGAGGTTGTTGACTCAGGGTTATTCCCCAATAACCTGCCACCGCTGCTCCCAGCAATAGCACTCCAGCCAACGCCATGGTTACCCGGCTGTCCATGATGACTCACTCCTTTGACCTGACAACTAGTGAATGCCTTATTGTTTTACGTGTGCGGCATCAATACAGGTGGCGGAAAACGGATAAAGCGGCTGTGCCTGTTACGGTTGTGAGGTTCCCATTCCACTCACAAAGGTTCGCGCTAAGGAACCTCTGAAAAACTACTGCGCTAGGTATTGCGGCGTTAAAAATCTGCTCACAGCCTCTGGCTGAACGCACTTTAGTGCGGCCCCGAAGGGGTGAGCTATGCGAATCAAATGCTCATTTAAGACAACTAAACTGCGCTTTTTCGCATCTTTTTGCCTTGTACTCCCGTCGCTCGCTACCTTTTTCAGAGGATCCCTAAAGCCGTTACTGCCCACTACAGTGATAGCGCTAATTACGCCACTTAACCACTATGACTTTATAACTATACCCATGGGTCTAATTACTTCTTACAGTTGCGCTGAATCGAGGCGTGAACAACTATCTACTGGCAAGTACGTCTGAGAATAAGGAGATTAAGATGTCCCTCATTAATGTGATTCGAAAACTGCACATTGCCGCCGTGGTTAAAACGCATAAATTTATCAAAGAAGAAAAAGGCGCGGCCGGTATTGAATATGCAATCGTGGCGACTTTAGTTGCGGTGGCATTGGTCGGATTTGCCGGCCCCATCAGTACTGAGGTTAAAAGTATATTCAGCGACATTTGTACTGCTATAGGCTCACAAAGCTGTCCGTCCTAGTTAACACTAACGCTATTCATTAGTTGTATAACCAGGAGACACGCCATGCTCCTTTCATCCACCGAGCAACACGAGTTGCTGTTGGTCGATGATGAAGCGGACACGCTACTGGAATTGACTGAGATACTGGAGCTGGAGGGCTATTGCTGTCACACGGCTACGTCGGTGCGCAAAGCCCTTGAGCAACTGACCCATCATCCCTATATCGGGCTGGTGATCACTGACTTGCAGATGCCAGAAGAGAGCGGCGTAAAGCTGATTCAACACCTGCGAGCTCATTGCTCACGGCAACACTTACCGATCATCGTTACCTCATACCACAACGCTGCGGACGAGGTGGTTGATGTACTCGGACTTAATGTTATCGATTTCTTCCAGAAGCCGATTTATCACAATCGACTGCTAGAAATACTCAATAGACTGCTACCTGCAATGCCGGTAAAAGCCGTGCGATTATAACCCCAAAGCATCTGACTCAAACGCGCTCCCTACCCCTGCGGTACGGAGCGTTTTTTATTGCGCACATTGCTGATCTGGCGACCTCGCATCTCTGACCACTGCGCCGGCCCTAGATATCGAAGCGTGGCTCTCAACCGGGCCCCGTTAAGGAACCTCTGAAAAACTACTGCGCTAGGTATTACGGCGTTAAAAATCTGCTCAAAATGCTCATTTAGGACAACTAAACTGCGCTTTTTCGCATCTTTTTGCCTTGTACTCCCGTCGCTCGCTACCTTTTTCAGAGGATCCTTAAGAGTCCATGGGGACTCGCTCAATTTGCCCGGTGTTTGTTTCAGCCTCTCTAAAGTTGATAGCTAAAGCTTAGAGTCAAGCGCGGCCGGCGGTTATTGCTGTCGAGCGCGACATCAGACATGGGTTTGGCTGCCTCCAGTGAGATGTTGTAATAACGTGCATCACCAAAGCGTAGGCCCAAGGCTGCCGAGGACAACTGCGAAGTCGGTAAGGGCAAGTCGTTATACCAGCTGCGCGCCGCATCCACTGCAATATAGGGCTGCAACAGACGCAACCAGTCACTCTCACGACGGTAGCTGTAATTAAGCTCATAAGAAGCGCCCCAGCCCTTGTCGCCGGAGGCTTGATCGCTGGGGTAACCACGGCCAAAGTTTTGTCCACCCAGCACCACTGTTTCAGCATCTGGCAGGTTGTCATCCGTCCAGTAGAGCGCCGCAGAGATAACCCCTTGCCAGTTGTCCCAGAACTGATCGCTTTGCACCCCAGATAAGCGCACCCGCAGGAAATCCAGATCATAAAGCGGGTTATCCGTGTCCGCGCCCATGCCATCGACACCCTGATAGAGACCCGCACTGAGAATACGCAAGCGCTGGCTGGTGGCCTGACGCCAGTCTGTTTCAAGCCCGAATACGCGAATATCGGTGTCGTCATCAATGCTCAGTGGAAACCCGACCACATCAAACTGGCTCTTGTCGTTAACGGCATAAAGCCGGGAGCCAACAGTCCACAGGCGATCCGGTGCGGCAATCAGCGGATGGCTCAAGCCTATTGAGTAGCGATCATTCTGGCGCTTGCGGGTCAACTCGATGCCGTTATCCAAGCGCAAACGGTCATGGGGCTCGCTCTTGTAGGTCGAGCCATACAGGCTTAACTGAGTGCCTTCACTGCCGAGAAACTGGCTGTAATCCAACCGGTAGTAGCGCTCTTCATCCTCACCCGGCGGTACCAAGGCACTTAAGGTCAACTGCTCAGCCAATGCCGTCTGGGCGTTGCTGCTGGCCGACAAGACGGCCTGGAGCTGATCACGGCTGCTGTCGCTCAGGTTCATGGATGAGGTCCATGGCTTGCGCGATGCTTCGGCAATCAAGGTGGTTGCACCGTCTGTTGTACCGGGTGGCGGCACCTGCGCCCCCACAGTCAGACCAGGCACCATGGTCAGGAGCGTGGTGTAGCGTTCAAAGGTTTTACGGGTTAACGGACGTTCGCCCTGAATCTTATCCAGCAACTTGCGTACATAGCTCGATACCGGGCCAATGTCACCGCGCAACTGGTAGTCCTTCACATACCCTTCAACCAGTACCACGCGCACAACACCCTCATTAAAGGACTGCGGCGGCAGATACGCATAAGACAACAGGTAGCCGTCATCCTGATAACGCTGAGTGATGCTGCGAGTCGCCGTGATCAGCTCGCCAATACTGGCCTCGCGTCCAACCAGAGGCTGAAAGATCGCGGCAACTTCATTAAGGGAATAGACACTGCCGCCGGCAATTTGAATATTGCGCACAGCCACCTTAGACCCCATCTGCAGTTGCGAAGGCTGTGGCGCCGGGACTTGTAGATCAGGGGTGGTCGGCCGGTAAGCATCAACCGGAAGGTTGGGTGTGGGAAGGTTACGTTCGACATCATTACTGTTGAGGTAGCTTGGCAGTTGTTGCGCCAAGGCCAATTGGGAACAAGAAAGACTCAGTAAAACCGGGACTATCAAAGCGCGCATAGGACACTCCATGACCAAACTACTGACACGTTTAAACCAACACAAACAAAAATGACGCCGAACCCCAGGGAGAGGGCTCGACGCCTAATGTTGTCGACTATTTACGGTTTAGCAGGCCTCCAGTCAGGCCACCGCTTGCACCACCGTTCACAGCGACACCAGCTCCAACTCCACCCAGCAACCCTCCTTTCAATAAGCCACCTGAAGTACCGTTACCTGTTGTTGCACCTTTGACTAAACCGCCCAAGGCACCCACAGTCTGGCCTACAGTGTTCACCGTGTTACCCACTTGGTTTAAAACCGGGTTGCTGCTGGCAGCGGCAACCTGAGAACCAAGACCACTTACCACCCCGCCCACTTGATTAAGAACCGCATTGACCGGCGTGCCTAATTTGGTCGCGTCTCCGACCTGCTGTGTGACACTGCTTACACCGCTGACTACCGGCGTAACGGCACTGCTCAAGGCTGCACCTGCAACAGTCAATGGCTGGGTCAAGGCGTTGTTGGTATTAGCTACCCCACTGCCGCCAACCAACGACCCCAGTGAAGCAACAGTCCCGCCAGCCGCAATGCCGTTAACCGCTGCACCACTGACAACCCCGTTGGCGCTGCCGATATTGAGGCCGTTACTGAGTGATTGAACTGCACCACCGGTGGTTTCAAGCAAGCCCCCAACCGGGCCACTGAGTTTGGCTTTCTGCCCTATCGCACCTGTTACACCGCTGGTACTTGCGACCAAGGTGTTGAGGCCGCCTGCGGCTAATGGCAGACCGGAAGTGCCTTCACCGCTGCCATTAACATAACCGCCAGTAGTCGCCACTGTGCCGCCAACACCGCTGAGCACACCGCCTACTGCGTTAGTTAAAGGATTGCCACCGCCAGCACCGGCGACCTGATCACCCAGCCCACCAACAGCGCCACCCACCTTGGCAACTAAACCTGTCACCGGCTGACCCAGCCCAGTTGCAGTGCCGAGGGTTTGAGTTGTGCCTTCAACAATACTGACCACTGGCACCAGCACTTTGGAGCCAAGTTGATCTGTCACCTGCCCTAAAGGCCCTGTGGTGCTGGCAACACTCAAGGTGTCTCCAAGCATGGTCACGCGCTCACCCACACCGTCAACAACGCCGCCGACTTGGCTGACAACACCACCGACTAAAGGCACTTGTTGAATGGCGGAGGAAGCCCCAACTCGCTGCAAAGAAGTCCCCACACTGGAAACCCCAGTGCCCAGGTCGCCTGCTGCATTACCAACGCCGGCCACGGTGATGCCAACGGAGTTGCTGTCTGTACCGAGCTGACCCAAGCCATCATTGAGACCGGCACTTACACTGTTAACCGCTGCACCTGTTGACGAGACTAAACCGCCGACACCTGAAGTCAGGTCGGTGCTGCCTGCAATTGGGGTATTGGCGATTTGATCGCCGAGATCGGTCAAGCCATCGCCAACAGCGCCAGTCGCGTTACCGAGGTTATCGACCACAGTGGCCGTCACCAGTGGCGTTGGCGCTGCGCCAGGATTAGGGTCAACTGGATCACCGCCTCCTGGCGTCGGGTCTGTTGGATCTGTTGGATCTGTTGGGTCGGGAATCTGGCCAACGGTGTCACCCCCCCCTGTTCCATTGCCATTGCCTGAACCATTTCCGGCTCCATTGCCTGCACCATTTCCGCTGCCATCACCATTGCCTGTGCCATTTCCACTGCCGTCACCATTGCCTGTCCCGCTGCCATCATCAGTGGTCGAAACAGGGTCTGATGAACTGCCATTGACTTTGCTTTTGGAGCCACCACCGCCGCTGCTGCAACCGGTAGTGGCTGACATCATAAGAATCAGTGCAAGTGCTGTAGTTGTTTTAATTATTGCGGAGCTGTTCATGATCAGAGTCCTTCATAAGTGTTGTATATCTCTGAGGTTTAATGCCGCCAAACCTCAACAACCTGTGACTTATAAAAGTACAACCCGACCTTCACAACAACGTGTATCTTGGTATTAACAGTTTATATAACCCCCCTTAATTAACGCCCCTTAGTCACTCCCAACTAATTACAAAGTTATAATGCACTTTACCGCGCTTACATAACACACTTACATAACGCACTTACTACGCTATAGCTTGGAATTTCTTATATTTCCAGCTGACGTGACTAGTTGCGTCCTGCCCATCGTTGGGTTAATAAAGTTCGCACGGTGGTTTTTCAGCCGTATCTTTGCGGCATAATGCGCTGCCCTCGCCAAAGGAATTACCCCATGCCCGCTCCGATCTGGTGGTTACTCGCCCTGCCTTTTGTCGCAGGCGCTTGTCTACCACTACAAGCCGGTATCAATGGCCAGTTGGCCAAGCAGGTATCCAGTGTGCTGGCCGCATCGCTGATTTCGTTCGCCGTGGGAACCACGGCCTTGTTACTGCTGGTATTGGTCCAACGAGAAGTCCCTTCACTTAGCGCACTTAAAGGCCTGACATGGTGGCACTGGTGCGGCGGCATGCTCGGCGTAATGTTTATTGCAACCGCTGCATTTGCAGGCCCGCGCGTAGGTGCCGTGTTGTTTATGGCCTTGGTAATTGCCGGGCAACTGACCATGGCTGTTACCCTGGATCATTTCGGCTGGGCCGGTTTTAAAGAGGCACCTATCAGCGCCGGAAAGATTGGCGGCTTGCTGTTGATTGTCGCCGGAATCTGGCTTATTCGCCGCGGCTGAAGGTCGGGAACGCTCTGAATGTAACGGCATGTGTGTTATTTTGCCGACCAAACTTAAAGCCTCCCTCTGCTCGGCGCGCCGCTTTGCTGCCCGCTGAACTGGAATGCATTCGTCATATCAGCCCCTCGCTACACAGCCTCGGGCACGCGCCTCACTGGAATTTGTCATGCTGCAATCATTGAAAAACACCTGGCTGTTCAACTTACGCGGCGACATTCTCGCTGGTCTCGTGGTTGCTCTTGCCTTGATTCCTGAGGCGATCGCCTTCTCGATCATTGCTGGCGTCGACCCCAAAGTCGGCCTCTACGCCTCATTCTGTATTGCGGTGGTCATTGCCTTTGTTGGCGGTCGCCCCGGTATGATTTCCGCCGCCACGGGTGCCATGGCACTGCTGATGGTGACCTTGGTCAAAGATCACGGCCTGCAATACTTGTTGGCGGCATCCTTGCTCTGTGGCGTTCTCCAAATCGGTGCTGGCTACCTCAAACTGGGCTCGTTGATGCGCTTTGTCTCGCGCTCGGTGGTCACGGGTTTTGTTAACGCCCTGGCGATCTTGATATTCATGGCGCAATTGCCTGAACTCACCAACGTCACGTGGCATGTATACGCCATGACGGCGGCTGGGCTTGGCATCATTTACCTGTTCCCCTATGTGCCGGTAATTGGCAAAGTGATTCCTTCACCGCTGGTATGCATCTTGTCGTTAACCGCAGTGGCTGTTGCGCTGGGTCTCGACATTCGCACAGTGGGCGATATGGGCGAACTGCCTGACACTCTGCCAATCTTCCTCTGGCCGGATGTGCCACTCAACTTCGACACCTTGGCGATCATCTTCCCGTACTCGGCCGCAATGGCCGTGGTGGGTCTGCTTGAGTCGATGATGACCGCCACTATCGTTGATGACCTGACCGACACCAGCAGCGATAAAAATCGCGAATGCAAAGGCCAGGGCGTGGCCAATATCGCGTCCAGCCTGCTCGGCGGCATGGCCGGTTGCGCGATGATCGGCCAATCGGTAATCAATGTTAAATCCGGGGGCCGTGGTCGCCTGTCCACGCTGATTGCCGGTGTGGTGCTGCTGATCATGGTGGTGTTTTTAAGCGACTGGGTCAGCAAGATTCCGATGGCGGCATTGGTTGCGGTGATGATCATGGTCTCCATCGGCACCTTCAGTTGGGATTCGATCCGCAACCTCAAGCACTACCCCTTGTCGACCAATATAGTCATGCTCGCCACCGTGACGGTTGTGGTGTTCACCCACAACCTGGCCTATGGCGTATTGGTCGGCGTGTTACTGGCGGCCATGTTTTTCGCCAATAAGATTGGTCACTTCCTGTACATCGAATCCGAAGTGGACAACGCGGCCACCCACCGCACTTATTTAGTCGTAGGTCAGGTGTTCTTTTCCTCATCGAGCAAGTTCACTGATGCCTTTGATTTTAAAGAAGCGATTGATAAGGTCACGATTGACCTGACGCGTGCCCACTTCTGGGATATCACCGCTGTGGCTGCGCTGGATAAAGTCGTACTCAAACTGCGCCGTGAGGGTGCAGAAGTCATAGTGCTAGGCTTGAATGAAGCCAGTGCCACAATTGTCGATCGCTTTGGTGTGCACGACAAACCCGAAGCCGCTGACAGCTTGATAGGTCATTAAAGACTAAATAAGGATGTGCCCATGTCAGAAGTACTCGCCTGCATCGATGGTTCAACCACCGCATCTGCTGTTTGTGATTACGCTGTATGGGCAAGTCAGCGCCTGCAAACTTCACTGACGCTTCTGCATGTTTTGGATAAGACGCAGTACCCCCAGCGCAGTGACTTGAGCGGCATCATCGGCCTTGGCACTCGCGAGCACCTGCTTGAAGAACTGGCAAGTGTTGACCAACAGCACAGTAAACGGGCGCTGGAACAAAGCCATTTAATCCTCGAAACGGCGCAAGCACGTGCCATTCAGGCAGGCATTAGTGCGCCCCTTATGCGTCAACGCCATGGCAGCTTGGTTGAAAGCCTCGCAGCGTTTGAGGAAAGCATTCGCTTACTGGTTATCGGTCGCCACAGCGCCACCAACGATAACGTCTCAGAGCACGTTGGCAGCCAGTTAGAGAATGTTATCCGCACAGTGCAGCGCCCTGCGTTGATCACCTGCGGTGACTTCCTTGCGCCACAAAGTTATTTGTTTGCCTATGATGGCAGCTTCACTGCTCGCAAGGCCTTGCAGATGGTTGCAAGCAGCCCGTTACTGCAAGGTTTGCACTGCCATTTATTGATGGTTGGCAGCGATCGTACAGCCTGTGACGCCTTGCTGAATGAAGCGGCACAGGTGATTAACACTTCGGCTGGCGAAGTCACCATCGCCTGGCGTGAGGCAGATGTGGAGCCGTCGATTCGGACTTATCAACTGCAGCATAAAGTCGATCTGCTGGTGATGGGCGCGTATGGCCATTCGCGTATTCGTCAGTTGTTACTCGGCAGTACCACCAGTCAATTGATCGCTTCGAGTATCTGCCCGTTACTGATTTTACGTTGAGTTCAGCTTCGGCTAAAACTCAACGGCCGTAACGTATAGCCAAACCATGCTGCAGGCGCTCAAAAGTGCTGTCGATACAAATGGCCAACAAACCAATCAGCACAGCCCCCTGCAAAACATAAGCGGTGTTGCCGTTGACCAGCCCGGCAATCACCGGGTTACCCAAGGTGCTGGCACCAATGGTGGAGCCAATCGCCGCCGTGGCGATGGTGACGGTCACAGAGGTGCGGATACCTGCCAGTATCACCGGGCTGGCCAGTGGTAGCTCGACTTGCAGCAAGACTTGCAGCGGCGACATACCAATTCCGCGAGCGGCCTCCAACGCGGATGCTGGCAAGCCTTGCAACCCTGCCAAGGTATTGCGCAGCACGGGTAGCAAGCCATAAAGCATCAGCGCAAAAATAGTCGGCAGATTGCCAAATCCGAGTAACGGCACCGACAGTGCCAGTACTGCAACGGGTGGAAAGGTTTGTCCAATTGATGCGACCTGACTCACCAGCGGCAAGAAATCCCGTCCCCATTTGCGTGTCACCATCACCCCTGCCAAAACGCCAATCACAACAGAAACAAACGCAGCGATAGCGACTACAAAGAGGTGATTGAGCAGCAGTTGGGCGAAGCTCTCACGGTGGTAAATCACTTCCCGTGCAGCCGGTGCCAACTCGCGAAAAAAACCCTCTAACTGACCCATGCCAAACACGGTTAATGCCAGTAACCCCAGCCAGAACAGCGGCCCTCGCCAAGTCTTGAGTTGCTTACTCATGGCTGTGCAGGACTGCGCTGATTGGCAAAACACCCTGCGCAGATGAGTCAGGTCCGCGCACGCACAGCTGATCCACCCGGTGCCAAAGCATCAATGACAAGGCTTGGCGCAAGCTGCTGCCTGTTTCGATATCCAAGCTGGGCGGCTCACCACTGAGTGGCAACATAAATTGCTCGACACGCTGCAAGCTGGCACGCTTGAGGCCGCGTTCGCCTTGCCCCAAGAGATTTTCGACAAAGCTATTCGCCGGATTATTAAGCAGGTTTTGCGGGGTGTCGTATTGAACAACCCGGCCTTTATCCATCACCACAATGCGACTGGCCAAACGCAAGGCCTCATCAATATCGTGGGTCACAAAGACGATCGTTTTATGGATATGCGCCTGAATACGCAGCAACTCGTTTTGCAACGACTCACGGGTAATGGGATCGAGCGCACCGAAGGGCTCATCCATCAACAGAATATCCGGGTCTGCTGCCAGTGCTCGAGCAACACCGACACGCTGGGCCTGACCACCGGAAAGTTGGCTGGGGAATTTCGCGGCAAAGGCGGTGTAAGGCAGCGAGAGCAATTCAAGTAATTCACGCACCCGCGCCTCAATTTTATCGGCCGGCCAACCCAGCAGTCGCGGCACCACGCCGATATTGCGCGCCACCGTCCAGTGGGGGAACAAGCCGGTGCTCTGAATCGCATAGCCCATACGGCGGCGTAACAGTTCGCTGTCGAGCTTCGCGACATTTTCACCGTCAACCCATATCTCACCGCTGGAACAATCAATCAGCTTATTGAGCAAACGCAAGGTGGTGGATTTACCGCAGCCGGAGGTGCCGATAAATACGCAAATCTCACCCTTTTCAATGCGCAACGACAGGTTATCCACTGCTGTGATATCGCCAAACTGACGGCTGACATTGCGTAATTCAATCATGGCCTCGCCTTTCATTTAGGCGCTCCCGTTTTAGTCAGTGAAGCCAGTCCGCTAAACAAGGCATCCGCCAGTAGCGCCAAGATGATGGTCGGTAAGGCTCCAAGCAATACCAGATCCATGGCTCCTTGCCCCAAGCCCTGAAAAATAAAGCTGCCAAAACCACTCGCCCCAATCAAGGCAGCCACTGCAGTCAGGCCAATCGCCTGTATAGTGGTAATTCGCACGCCCTCAAGAATCACCGGCAGCGCTAATGGCAGGCGCACTTGGGCAAACACTTGCCAGCGGCTCATACCCATGCCACGTGCAGATTCAATCACTTCTGCGGCAACGCTTTGCAAGGCCACACAAGTGTTACGCACCACCGGCAACAAGCTGTATGCGATCAACGCCAGTAGTGCCGGGGCCCAACCGATGCCGCGCACACCCAGTTGTTGCAACAACGGCGAATGGGCAGACAGGTAGCTGAGCGGCGCAATGAGCAAGCCAAACAGCGCCAGGCTTGGAATGGTTTGAAAAAAGTTAAGCAAGGCAAAAACCGGGCGCTGCAACGACTCGACAGCAATGATCAGCCAAGCCAGTAGAAAGCCAAGCAGCAAGCTCACTAGCACAGCGCCACCCACCAAACTCAAGTGCCCATACAACAATTGCCAGAACGTCGCGCTACGGCTGTGGTATTCACGCAGCAGAGCCAATGGTGCCAGCGCCCCCGTGCTGATCAGCAGCCAAGTCACAGCGAATAACAGTCCGACAATGATCTTTACCCAGTAGCGCCCGCCGTCAATGCGCTGCTGTAATTCAACCAACAGCAGTACGCTAATAAACAGCAACCCCCAGCAACTGCCTGCCAGCCCAACGCGCGCATAGTTTTGCTCAGGATCGATGTGCAGCAGGCTAAACCAGGCGAGCGCCAACGGCAGTTGAATCAGCAATGCACCGCTAAGCGCAAGCATTAGCCAATAGCGAATGCGTGTCGGCCGCAGCGCCAGCCCCGCGACTGCCAGCAAAACGGCAACCACTGCACACATCCAAGGCCAACCTAACCCCGCCAGTAAACTGAAGCCCTTCCCAGGAACGATTCGATTAGCCTGCACACTTGCAAAGTCACCAAGGCATAGGATCAGCAGGGCCAGCACAGCCAGGGTCACAACAACCGGGTTACGCGCAAGCAACTGGGGTGCTGGCATTAATGACCGAGACCATCCAGAAAGGTGCGCGCAACCTGCTGTGGATCAGCACCATTGACCGCCACATCAGCATTGAGCTTTTGCAGGATTTTTTCATCCAAGGCAGCGAAGACAGGTGCCAGCAACGTTTCAATTTGCGGATATGCCTTGAGTACTTCTGCGCGGACCAACGGAGCGGGCTGATAGACCGGTTGCACGCCTTTGCTGTCCGTCAGGGCAACCAGATCGAGGGCACTCAAGCCCCCGTCAGTGCCATAGCTCATAGCGGCATTGACGCCGTTGGTTTGTAACGCGGCGGCACGCAAAGTCGCAGCGGTGTTCCCTCCCGACAGTACGACAAGCTGCTCAGGTTTGAGGGTGAAACCATAGGCTTTTTGAAAGGCCGGCAAGGCGGTGGGCGAATCGACAAACTCAGCACTTGCAGCAAACTTGAAGTCACCACCTTGCTTCAGGTACTTGGCCAGATCATCCAGCGAGGCCAAGTTATGTTCACGCGCCAGATCACCTCGAACACTCATGGCCCAGGTATTATTGGCATTGGCTGGCTGCAACCAAACCAGTTGGTTAGCCGCTAAATCGAGCTCTTTTACAGTGTTGTAGGCCTTGCTCGGGTCTTTCCATACATCGCTGTCTGCCCGATCAAAAAAGAACGCGCCATTACCGGTGTACTCAGGGTAGATATCAATCTCACCGGCAATAAGGGCCTTGCGCACAATACTCGTAGCACCCAGTTGTAGGCGCAGGCTAACTGGCACGCCGCCCTTCTCAAGGGTCTGCGCAATCAACTGACCAAGGATTGAACCCTCGGTGTCGATCTTCGATGAAATCACCACCGGTTTTGCTGCATAGGCAGCCGAAGCGCTAACCGCACACGCCAGCATTAGCCCCTGGACAAACTGTTTAAAACGCGAAGATACGCCCATCTCTTATTGCCCTGATTCTGCTCAATACGACGCCGTCATCAGCGCGCCCAAAAAGATGCCAGTAGCAATGACCATGTGGCGAGCCTATTGCACCGCCAGCCATTAATGACATCCGTGTGTGGCATAAGAGTAAAGCAGAGCGCTCGCCAGCGCCAAGTAATGGCCAAGCAATGTGCGCCTGGCTAGGCTCCTGGAGAGTGGTCGACGCCTTTTTCGGCCACCGTCTCAGTCAGGACTGCGGCGCAATGAGACGGCCATATACCCGGCCACCAAATACGTTAATGATCAACCCCGCCATAACCAATAAGGCACCGACCATTTGTATATGGCTCAGTTGCTCATTAAGCAGCACGGCTGATGAACTCAAACCGATCACCGGCACCAGCATAGAGAACGGCGCGATCTGGCTGGCCGGATAGCGCGACATCAAGCGGCTCCACAAGCCGTAGCCGAGAATGGTGGCGATAAACGCCAGGTAAACGATGGCCAGTATCGACGACAAGCTGATGGTGCGCAGCGCTGTTTCGATTTGCGCCGGGCCCTCAAAAAGCAGTGACATCGCCAAAAATGGCAACGGCGGAACCACACTGCCCCAGACCACCAAACTGACCAGATTAATCTGCCCGACTTTTTTGGTGATGATGTTGCCCATGGCCCACATCACGGCGGCACAAATAGTCAGCAAGAACCCGGCGAGGGTCATACCAACACCGCTTTGCATGCCAATCAACAGCAAACCAGCGGCCGCCACCACCAGCCCCAGCAAGTTGCTGGTACGCACGCGCTCACCCAGCACCATTGCGGCGAACATTAAGGTGAAGAACGCTTGTGACTGCAAAATCAATGAGGCCAGCCCAGCTGGCATGCCGACCGTCATGGCGGAAAACAAGAAGGCAAACTGACCAAATGAAATGGTCATGCCGTAAGCAACTAGCCAGCGCAAGGGTATCTCAGGGCGCTTGATAAAAAATACAGCAGGAACTGCCGCCAAGGTAAAACGCAAAGCGCCCAATAACATAGGCGGCACACCATCAAGACCGACTTTGATCACCACAAAGTTTAGCCCCCAGACCACAATCACCAGCAGGGCAAAAAATACATCTCTGGGCGTCATCACGCGCACTCCGGTGTACAAGATTAGGAAGCTATCTAAACACTGACGCCGCATATATGAACAGTACAGTGAGGCAATATTCTGGCTGTACAGCTCAATCGATTCTTACGCATTTTTCCGTTAAAACCACGGCGGGCAAGCTGGGGCTTGGCCGCCCTAGGCGTGCCATTGCACACCAGGATATTCGGGTCGATGTGTAGGGCCGGTGACGCTTTTTTCACCCACCATTACGGCCGTAAATATTCGGAAGATTGCATGACCCATGGCGGATAAGGTTTCACTGCCGCACGCTGAAGCGTAGCAAAGCCGTTTGCCCGCTCTCGTCAAGCACGCTTAGCTGAAATTCGCCGCTGCGCTTAAACACATGGACAAAGGATTCACCTGATGTGGTTTCGGCGACCTGCTGGCCGTCTAAAAACCACCAGCGCCGACCGCTACCACCGAGCGCCGACATTTCAAGCCGCAAGGCTTGATCACTGGTTGCCGGTTGGCGCAGCCGATCACCGTCACGCACCCCAACAATCGAAAGAGGCGCTGCGGTTGGTGCTGCGTGAGGCGCACAGGTTTTATCGATTGCTGGCAAACGCGCAGCGCGGCGTTCACTGCGTGGCAGCCAAGGCTCAAGCGGTGCAGGCCAAAGCGCTACATCACGGGGTATCGCCCCAGGGCAACTGGCATCAACACGCAGTTGCTGCGAATTGAGCCAGATACGCTCAAGTAAACCAAGCCCAAAGGGCTGCTCTTGGGCCTGCAAGGTCGGGGGAGTCGTCCCGTCCAAGGTCCAGGCAAAGCGCTGTCGCCTGCAATTATCACTTTTGTTGTCGAGCGGCTGCCCCAATGGCCAACATATTGCGGCAACCCCAACACTCGCGGGTTTCGGATCACGCGGCACAGCGGCGCCCCGTTGACTGTCGCGGTTGACCAGCAAATCATGCACCTGCAGCAATAACGGCGCTGCCGAAGCCAGGCCAAACTGGCCGGCGACCGGCGTACCGTCTGGACGGCCAATCCATACTCCAATCACGTAGCGCGGTGCTACACCAATCGCCCAGGCATCGCGAAAGCCGTAGCTTGTGCCGGTTTTCCAAGCCAGTGTGGGGCGCTGAATCAAATCGGCATGGGGATCGGTATCAGGCCGCGCTTGACCACTGAGTATGCGCCGAATAATCCAGGCTGCACCGGGTGACAACAAACGCCGCTCATACAGTGGGTCTTGCGGCTGATAGCGCAAATGCGCGACCTTGCCGCCACGGGCAAACGCGCTGTAGCCACTGACCAGTTCATCCAACCGACTGCCTGCGCCGCCCAGAATCAGCGATAGATTAGGCTCGGCCAAGGGCGGTAATGCCAACGGCACACCGACACTGCGCAGTTCACCAGCAAACCGCTTAGGCCCGTAAGCCTCAAGCAATTGCACGGCTGGCAAATTCAGTGAACGCGCCAATGCCGAGCTAACCGACACAGGGCCGCTGAAATCTGCGGCAAAATTTCCCGGATGATAATCACCATAACGGCGCGGCACATCTTGCAGCAGTGACTCAGAATGAATCAGCCCTGCATCCAGCGCCATGCCATATAAAAAGGGTTTGAGGGTCGAGCCCGGTGAACGCGTGGCACTGACCATATCAACATGACCGAAGCGCTGGGTGTCCGCCAGATCGACCGACCCCAGATAGGCCCGAACCGCCATATTTGGCAGTTCAGCCACCAAAATCGCTGCCGAAGTGTGCTGCGGCAACCGCGCTTTCCAGCCCATCAATAAATCTTCAAGACGGCGTTGCAGCGCTGCATCAATCGTGGTGTGAATCAACACCGGACTACCCGGTTGATTCAAGCGTCTGGCCAGTAGCGGTGCCAAACGCGGCGCTTGCCGTGGTGCCAGCAACACGGGTTCTTCCAGCGCATCATTAACCGCAGATTGCGGCCACACATCGAAGTTTGAAAGGCGCTGTAAAACTTTGTCCCGCGCAGCCTGCGCACGCTGTGGGTGACGATCAGGGCGCAGACGGCTCGGTGCCTGAGGCAGTACCGCGAGCAGAGCCGCTTCTGCCCGGGTCATTTGGCTTGGCGCTTTGCCAAGGTAGGCCCAACTCGCCGCAGCAACGCCTTGCAGCGTGCCGCCGAATGGCGCGCGATTAAGATACAGAGTGAGGATCTGATCCTTGGACAAGTGCCATTCAAGCTGTGCAGTACGCCAAACCTGCTTGAGCTTGCCCGCCAGACTCCGCGAGTGCGGGTCGAGCATTCGCGCCACTTGCATCGACAGGGTGCTACCACCGGAGACCACCCGACCGCCCCGCACGTTTTGCCAACCGGCACGCAGCACAGCCAGTGGGTTTACCCCCGGATGCTGATAAAACCAGCGATCTTCATAGGTCAGCAACGCTTGCAGGTAATAGGGCGAAACCTGATCAATCGTCACCGGGTAGCGCCACACACCGTCGGCATCAGCAAAGCGCCACAATGGCGTGCCATCCTCGGCGAGCACCACTCGCGCCTGGTCATCCCCTGGCATAGGCAAGGGAAACAACCTATCGAGGGTCAATAGGCTCACCAAGAGTAGCGGCCCCAGTGCAATGAGCACACGCCTGCGGGTCGGCATACGCCGCCAACGTGCACGCAAATTTCGAATCAAAATAACATCCACTGTATGAAGTATTTACCCGCTGTCGGGGAACCCGACACTGTTATTTTCAGACCAATACGCCAGCAGCCACGGCGAATGAATGGCACACTGACGGTCATTATGAGCAAATCACGCTGCTCAGGCTCGGATATGACGAGCCCGGAATTGAAGGGAATAACAGTATGCAGGTAGCGGGATTTTTTGAATCACTTGGCCAAGCCTTTGGCGCAGTAGTGAAGTTTATAGTCGATACGCTCAGCGGTTTTTTCGACGCCTTTGGCGGTGCCATTGGCGGTTTTATTAACGGCATGTCGAAAACCCTTGGCATTACCCCTTCCATCCTCAGCGTTGTGGTGCTGATCATCGGTTTATTGATGCTCTATAAAGCGGTTCGCGCCTTTATGCGGGCTGGCATTATTGCCGGTTTGATCTGGGCGTTTTTGGGTTTGTGGTTGCTGAGCGGTTTAATCGCCTAATGTTCGTAAACAATGCAGCCCGCCATCACTGACGGGCTGCTCTAAATTAACGCGGCTTAACCACCATACGCGCTGGCGCCGTACCCAAAGCCTGCCAGTTTGGCCGATACATTGACTCAACCTGCGGTGGTGGCACACGGTAGCTGCCGGGCGTTACCGCCCGTGCCAGATAGAGCAAGTGGCTGGTTTCATAGCGGCTGACATCCAGCGCCGCCACATAACGATCAGCACGAAACTCCTGATGTTTGACCCCGGCGTTCTGCATCGAGTCGCGCCACTCTTTCACCTGACTGCTGGCGTCGTCCAGACTCGCTGCGCTTTGCGCCAGATTTTGGTTTTCCAGCTCCAACCCTGCGGGCAGCAGATCAACCACCAATGCATCCGGTACGCGCAGGTCTTTAGCCCGCACAGTCAGGTGCACCAGCACTAACTCACCGCTTTGCAAATCATTCAGATCCAGCGGCTTGCCATCCATGCCCAGGTAATCACGCTCGATTGTCAGGTTTTCACCACCCGCGACCGGCGCTTGAGCCGGATAGCCCGAGAGCGTCAGTTGCTGATACAAGGCCTCATCACCTTGCTGACTGATGCTCAAAGGCGTGGCAAGCTCGTCGCCTTCGAGCTTGATACCCGACTGCTGATTGCTCAGGTCGAAGTTGAAGTCACCACTGCGCAGCGCCGCACTCCAGTCAGGCTCGGGCTTGCTCAACAAATTGCGACCGGCCAAATACAGCGCATTACGCTCCTGCGTTGACAGCCACTGATTGCTCGCCACCTCGTCAGCCAAGTTAAACAAACGCTGTTCGCGGCTGCTCGCCGCCAAGTCGTTCTCCTCAAGCAATGCCAGGATGAGCGCATCATCACGCAGTGGGCTGCCGTAATCCGCTAACCAGCTATTGGCCCCTCGGTGACGCGCCAGGCCATCAGCCAGGGCAGTGTCAGCACGGGGCTTGTCGCCCATCTTTGCCAAGGCAATCGACAACTGCACCAGCGGCAAGCCAGAGCGCGCGTCACCCCGGCGCTCATACAGGCTGCGCAAAGCCCCCAGCGGTGCCTGTTGGCTACGCGCCAGGACGTAACCAGCGTAGGCTTGCACGGCAAAACGGCTGTGCTCGACATTCTGGCTGTAATCAACGTCGACCAAATTGCGCTCTTGTACATAACGCAGCAGTCGCTCGCTGGCCTTTTTCAGTGCCTCGGCTGGCACCGCAAAACCTTGCTCACGGGCGCGCAACAGGAAGTCTGTCACATAAGCCGTCAGCCAGTATTCTTCAGGGCTATCAGCCCCCCACAGGCCAAAGCTGCCGTTATAGCGCTGCATGCTCAGCAAACGCTCAATGCCCAGTTCAATGGAACGTTTGCGCTGCTCGGCAGGCTCACCGGTGATGCCCAAGCGTTTTAAGGTACTGGCATCGGCATATAACGACGGATACAAACCGCTGGTGGTTTGCTCAAGGCAACCATATGGATAGGCTTTGAGTGCACGAATCTGCTCGCCCAAATTGAGCGGTGGGCGACTCGAAACCGCTAAGCGGGCCTCAAGACCGGCGGACTCAAAGACATCGAGCGCCCCTTCTGGCAGGCTCCATGGCTGGTCTTTGATCACGCTGCGGTACTGCCTGACCTGCGCGGGGTACGCTGGACGAACCCCTAAGTCCCAGTCACGGCTGAAAGGTTTAAGCGCCTCACCCGGCAGACTCAACCCTTGTACAGCGACCTTGATATGACCTTGGCCGTAGCCGCCCAAGGCATCAACCGGGATATGCAAGGTGGTGCGCTCGCCCTGCTTGAGTTGCAACGACTGCTCAGCGTAATCACTGCTCAATTGGCCATTGGTCGTGACATTGACCTTGAGCGTTTGCGCTTGCCCCGAGAGGTTGGTCAGATCAAGCGCCAGGGTCGTGTGATCCCCCCCGGCCATAAAGCGTGGTGCCGACAGTTCGGCTACCAGTGGTGCGGCGACGACCGTTTTAGCTTCAGCCATGCCGAACTGATCAGCACTCCAGGCTTGCGCCATTAAGCGCAGCTCACCATTGAAGTCCGGAATATCCAGATTCACCACGCCCTCGCCTTGGTCATCCAGACTCAAGGGCTTGGCTTGCAACGCGACAATCAGCACGCTTGTATCTGGGCGCTTACCGCCTGCGGCCAACGCGGCATCCCCGCCGAATGCCAGCTTGGCGAGGCGCCCTTGACCGGCCTCGATCAATTGGCCATACACGTCCAGTTGATCAGCGCCATAAGCCTTGCGGCCGAAGAAATTGGCGAATGGATCTGGCGTTGCGTAATCGGTGATATTGAGAATCCCCGAGTCAACTGCGGCCACCAGCACCTGTGCTTGCTTGGGAATGCTGCCGTCGGCGCTACGCACCCTGACCTTGATGCTCAGCGGCTGCAGCGGGCGAATTTTCTCGCGCGCATCAAGGCTCACCTGCAATTTGCGTTCAGCCCGTTGCAACGGTAGATGCAGCACACCCACGGCACGTTTCGGCGTGGCATTGGTTGCGCGTTCGCCGGGGCGGATCACCAAGGCACTGATGTACAGATCATGACGCGCCCACGCTTTATCGATGGAAATATCAAAGCTTTTGCCTTCAGCGGGCACTTCAATTTCTTGCCACCACAGCGGGCCATCGCTCGACTCAACCATCAAGTAGCCTTTACCAGCGGCGGGTGCAGTGACTGTCACCTTAGCCGTGTCGCCGTCAGCATAGGCCGGTTTATCCAGCGCCAGTTTGACTTGGTCAGGCCGCACTGCGCCGCCATCAGCGTTGTCTTGCCAACGATACCCGGCCCAGAATCGCAGGCTGCTGAGCATGCCGGTTTTAGCATCAAGCACTTCGACGCGGTACGGGCCCCACTCCACAGGGAAACTGATTTTGGCAGTGCCACCCGCCGCAACACTGAGCGTTTCTTCACTGAGGTTGAGGTACTTCTCGTTGTAGTGATAGCTCCAGCCATCGTTGTCGGAGAAATTCCAGTAGTAATCACGGCGCTCACGAATCAAGCGCACGGTGAGTTGATCCGCTGCAAGCTTATGACCCTCAGGATCAGCCACCAACACTTCGAACTCAACCTGGCTATCGGAATCGACCTCTTCGCCGTCGAACACGCCACGCACTGCGGGCAAGCGCTCTGCGGGCCAAACGGGCTGCTCTAAACGTCGGGTGATTGGGCGACCACCGGACTCCTGCAGGCTGGCTTGCAGGATCAATTGCACGGGTGACTTGATCTGCGACCAACGCGACTCAACATCGAGGATTGCCTGGCCTTGCGGGTCGAGCTTTTGCTCATCGAGTTCGATATCTTGACTGAGCTCCTCTTCAGTCACCGAACCAAACTGGTAACCGGGCAGGCTTTTCACTGCCTCACGCAATGGCCGCACATACACTTGACCGCTGATACGATTGCCCGCCGCAGGTGCGCCATAGAGATAACGCCCGGTCACCGAAAATTGCGCATCCTGCTGCGGTTCCAAGGGTTGTTCACTGCCCTTTAACTCCAGCGCCAAACGCTCTGGCAGGAAATCCTCGACCGAAAACTCATACAGCTGCGGCGAACCATCGCCCATGTCCAGCACCAACTGCCAGCGACCCGTTGGTGCCTCTTCAGCGAGCTGCAGTTGATACTGATAAAAACCTGAGTCATCGCCCTTCCAGACAAATTTACGGCTGACTTGCTCATCCGGGCGGCGCACTTCGACATTCACCGGCTGCGATTTGAGCGGGCGACCATCGGCGTCACGCAGCAGTGCATTGAGTAGCACTGTTTCACCTGGGCGATACAAATCACGCGGGCCGAACACAAAGAACTGCAACGGATGCGCTTTGGCACCTGCGATATCAAACTCGGCTAAATCCAGCGCTGAACTGTTCACGCGCAACAGGCTGGTTTGCGCGCCCTTGCTGGCCAGTAGCACATCAGCCTTGTCGGTCAAGGGCATCTGCGCATGGCCCTTGCCGTCGGTTTTCGCGGTGCTCAGTACCTGACCTTTTGCATCGAGCAATTCAAGGTCAATGCCTTCTTGCGCTTCCCCCCCTTCGAGCGCCTGAGTGAATACGTCCAGACGGTTGTGATAGCGGTGCGCAGACAAGCCAATATCGCTGAGGCTGAACAGCGTCGCAGGTTGCGAATAGCTGTAACCGCCTGCCGCACGCATTACGGCCAGGTACACGCCAGGTTGCTTGAAGGGTTCCAGGCCAGTAATCGGCAATACCAGCGTCTCTCGCGTGTTGCGTGCAGGATTCAGATCAAAACGCCCGCCATAGACAAGATCCGCCATGGGCAACAATGACTGTGCATCCCAGGTATCAAGATTCGCGTTGCGTCCCCAACGACTGAGGAACTTGGGCAGCGACTCAGGTTTGATGCGGAAGAACTCAACATTAACCTTGTCGACGTTCAAGGCAATGACCGGCAAACCTTCAGCCAAGCGCGTCGGCAACAGCGAGCCTCGACTGGCAAAACCAACGCTGGCTTGCAGGTCTCGGGTTTCCAAACGAGTAATGCTTTCAGCGCTTAGCGCGGCATCATTCAAGCCGCGAAGTCCGGCATCAACGGTTAGCACCAATTTACGCTGGGGCTCGAGGTGACGCAGGCGCAACTCCATGAGGTTGTCGCTCAACTCCCAAGCACCATCGACCTTGCCGGTCTTGGTATCGACCAAGTGCAGCTTTTCAGCGAAGTTCTGTTCAGGATCAAGTGGCACAGAAAAGCTCACAGACAAGGCGCTGGCACCCTCGAGCTGAACTTCGGACGCATCAACAACCGTCAGCTCACGTCCCGCATAACGCTTGGCTAATGCCTCGCGATCAATGGCTGGCTTAGGCTGTGCAGGGCTATTGGCCGCTGGCGCGCTCGCCACAGCGGCCGGCTGACTCGATGCCCTAACCTGTGCCGCGTCATCAGATGAGTCACAAGCGCTGAGCAAACACAGTACAAGCCCAAGCAATATTCCTTTGTTGCGCATCGCAAACTCCATTTTTTATGGCGAGCGTAAAAACCAGACACTATAGACGAAGGCAGGACCCGCACCGTCACCAGCAGGCAGAACACCGTACATTAGCTCAAAAAAGTAGATCAGCTTCATGATCGGTAGCTAAGTATGACTGCGGTCATGAATCGGAGCATGCAACACCATCAGCTCAGCTACCCACTCAATAAACACCCGCAACTTGATACTGATGTGTCGATTCGGTGGAAAGGCCACGTACATCGGCATTGGATCCAGCTGCCAATCTTCAAACAGGCGCACCAACTCACCCTTCGCTTCGTGAGCCTTGGCCATGTAATCCGGTAGCCAGATAACCCCTAAACCTGCCAAGCCTGCGGCAAGGTATGCATTGCCGTCATCCACGGCTAAAACATGCCGACCTTGCACCTGCAACTGCTCACCGTTACGCCTCAGGGCATAAGGTAAAACTTTGCCGGTGCGCGCCCAGAGAAAACCTACGGTGCGTTGTGCGGAGTCTTCGAGTTCACGCGGGTGCACTGGTGTGCCAAGGCGCTGCAGATAACTCGGCGCGGCATACACGCCGAGCTGCAGATCGCCAATGCGCCGGGCCATAAGCGATTGATCGGTTATCTCGCCGCCGCGCACCACACAATCGACGTGTTCACCGAGGATATCCACGATGCGATCGCTGACGCCCATATCAATCTGGATATCGGGATACTGCTCGTGAAATGCAGGCAATGCCGGTATCAATATCATCCGCGCAAAGGGGCTGGGCACATCCACCCGCAATCGTCCCCGGGGCAATGAAGCCGCCGCTGACAAGCTGGTTTCAGCATCGTCCATATCATTGAGCAGTTTAACCACCCGCTCATAAAAGACCGCACCATCTGCGGTGACCGCAACTTTGCGGGTGGTGCGGTTCAGCAGTTTGACCCGTAGCCGCGCCTCAATCTGCTGGACCAGTTGCGTCACCGTGGTTTTGCTCATGTGCAGGGTTTCAGCAGCCTTGGTAAAGCTGCCCGTTTCCACCACTCGGGCAAATGCCTGCATCGCATCAAAACGGTCCATTGCGCTACAGCCTCTCGATTGTTTGGGTTTTACAAACAGTGATGACTAAGGTTGCTGGTTTATCGCCCAAGCGCAAGTTCATAAAGTCTGTTCAAGGTTAATGACCGGTTGAACAGACCCCTTTATGGAGATTGATTATGAATACCCGAGATGTTGTTTTCCCAAGTGGCCGTCAAGCGCTGTATGAGCGCAATCGCTACTCGCCAGCCATCCGCTCCAACGGTTTGCTGTTTGTATCAGGGCAAGTTGGCAGCCGCGAGGATGGTTCGCCAGAGCCCGATCTGGAGGATCAAGTCAGGCTGGCGTTCAACAACCTAAACGCAGTTCTGCAGGCTGCTGATTGCAGCTTCGATGACGTGGTGGATGTCACAGTGTTTATCGTCGACCCGGAAAAAAGGTTTGAGCGGATTTGGCAGGTGGTGCCCGAATTTTGGGGCGAAGCACCTTTCCCAAACATCACCTGCGTAGGCGTGACCTGGCTCTATGGTTTCCAGTTCGAGATCAAGGTGATCGCCAAGCTGCCAGAAAACGCTTAAGGGCTGTTAGTAGCTAAACAATGCACTGAGGCTGGCAAGTGTGCCTCAGTGCAGATCAATCAAAGCGGCGTCAGCAACTCACCTGTGTCGATAAAGGCTTTGATATTGGCGCTTAGCAGGTCTTCCATCTGCTGGCGCGTTTGGACGGTTGCGCTGCCTACGTGGGGCAATAGCAGGACGTTGTCCATTTCGAGCAGGGCTTGCGGGACCTTGGGCTCGTGAGCAAACACATCCAGCGCGGCACCGGCAATCTGGTGTTGTTGCAGGGCATTGACCAGGGCTGCCTCATCGACCACGGAGCCACGGGCAATATTGATTAAATAGCCCTTTGGCCCCAATGCCTCTAGCACGCTTGCATTAATCAAATTGCGCGTTGCATCGCCGCCCGGGCAGGCCAGCACTAGAAAGTCGGCCCAACGTGCCAGCTCCTGCAAATCGGCTTCATAGGTATAAGGGCTGTCTGCAACCGGACGCCGGCTGTGGTAACGCACCGGCATATCGAAGCCGCCAGCACGGCGTGCAATGGCCTGGCCGATACTGCCCAGCCCAACGATCCCCATGCGCATGCCGCTCACGCGCATGGCCAACGGAAAGCCGCGTTGCTCCCAGCTACCTGAGCGCACAAACCGGTCGGATTCTGCGATGCGGCGCGACACATCAATCAGCATGCCCATGGCCAAGTCAGCGACGCAGTCAGTCAGTACATCCGGCGTGGTGCTCACTGGAATGCCGCGATCACGGGCCTGATCCACAGCAATGGCATCATAGCCAACGCCGAAACTACAGATCGCTTTTAGCTTCGGCAGCAATGCCATTTGCGCTGCACTTAGGCCGAAGCGGGCCGAGGTGGCAACCACCTCAAACTGCGCGCCCTGCTCGCGTAAAAAAGCCTTGGGATCAACCTGTTGCCACAACGCGGTAACCTGATGATCAGCCGCCAGCGCTTGATTGAAGCGATCGCTCAATGGGCCAATCTGGAGAATTCGGGTCATAACGATTCCTTAGCTCTAAAGCACCTTGCCGGGATTCATCAACCCAGCGGGATCAAGTGTGGTTTTGATGGCCTGCATCAACTTGAGTTCAAGTGGATCTTTGTAGCGCACCGCCGCCTCTCGCTTTGATTGGCCCAAGCCATGTTCAGCGCTGATACTGCCGCTGAATGCCAGCGTCGCGCTGTAGATAACCTGCATGATTGCCTCGGCCTGGGCTTTAAACGGCCCGTCCTCGCTGCCAACCGGTTTGCTGATGTTGTAATGCAGATTGCCATCGCCGACGTGGCCGTAGGCCACAATGCGCACACCGGGAAAAGCATCATGCAAGCGCTGATCGGTAAGTTTGATAAAGGCCGGAATACTGCTCACCGGTACGCTGATGTCATGCTTCAGGCTTGGGCCTTCATGGTTTTGCGCCTCGGAAATACCTTCACGAATCGCCCACAACCCAGCGACTTGCGACTCATTGCTGGCAACCACAGCATCGAGGGCAATTTCACGCTCGAAAGCCTCGCCCAAGGCGTTCTCAAGCATCTCAGCCAATTGCGCATCGACTAAGGTGTCGCTGACTTCAATCAACACATACCAAGGGTGGACTTCTGCAAAGAGATCATTGCACCCAGCAACATGACTGAGGACGAACTCGACGCTCTGGCGCGACATCATTTCGAAACCGGTGAGGCGATCACCGCATTGGCTGCGCATCAAAGCGATCAGCTCAATGGCGGCCTCAGTGCTCGGCAATGCCACCCACGCGGTGGTGGTGCTGCGCGGAGCCGGATAAAGTTTGAGCACCGCCGCAGTAATGATGCCCAAGGTGCCTTCAGCACCAATAAACAAATGTTTGAGGTCGTAGCCGGTGTTGTCTTTGCGCAGGCCCCGCAGGCCATTCCAGATTTGCCCGTCGGGCAATACCACTTCCAGCCCAAGGGTAAGGTCGCGCATGTTGCCGTAGCGTAAAACCGCCGTGCCCCCAGCATTGGTTGCCAAATTGCCACCCACGGTGCAACTGCCTTCAGCACCCAGTGACAAGGGAAATAAGCGCCCTGCTTCAGTTGCAGCTTCTTGCAAACGCTGCAAAATGACACCCGCCTCGACCGTGATGGTTTCATTGCCGGTATCAACTTCGCGAATGGCATTCATCCGGGTCAGGGACAACACCACTTGCTCGCCACTCTGATCGGGAATCGAGCCGCCGCACAAACCGGTGTTGCCGCCTTGAGGCACTATTGCCACGCCCGCTTGATGGCACAACCGCACAACCGCGGCAACTTCTTCAGTACTGGCCGGACGCACGACCACTGCCGCGGTGCCGCTGTAAGCGTTACGCCAGTCAGACAGGTAGCTCTGCATGCGCTCGGTGTCAGTAATCAGGCCAGCCGGGCCAACCACCTGCTCAATGTCGAGAATCAGTTTTTCGTGCAGCACTTTGTTCTCCAAAGTGGGTGGGCCAGCATGAGCGGCTATTTCTCGGCCTGTTGTAGCGCGTGAAAGGTCATATCGCGCGACAACAGGTTCGGTCTATACCGCTTAGGTCACTGGGGCCGGGTTGAACAACACCAGATCGTTATGCAGACGATGACGCTCAGCCCAGGTTTGCGACTTGCCGCTGGCCACATCGAGATAGAGTTGGAAAATCTTCCAGCCCATTTCATCCAGGGTCAAACGCCCGGAAGTGATCTGCCCAGCATCCACATCAATCAAATCTGGCCAGCGCTCAGCCAGTTGCGTGCGCGTGGCGACCTTAATCACCGGAACCATCGACAAGCCATAAGGCGTGCCGCGACCCGTGGTGAAGATATGCAGGTTCATCCCTGCGGCGATTTGCAGGGTGCCGCAGATAAAGTCGCTGGCTGGCGTGGCGCAGAACCACAAGCCTTTACCTCGAATCCGCTCACCCGGCGAAACCACCCCGGCGATGCTGCTGGAGCCTGATTTGGCAATGGAGCCCATGGCTTTCTCAACGATATTGTTAAGGCCGCCCTTCTTGTTACCGGGTGTGGTGTTGGCACTGCGATCTGCCATACCACGTTGCAGGTAGCGGTCGTACCAATCCATCTCGCGGATCAACGCATCTGCGACTTCAACTGAAGCGGCACGCGGAGTCAGCAGGTGAATGCCGTCACGCACTTCGGTGTTTTCCGAGAACATTACGGTAGCACCCGCGCGCACCAGCAGATCCGCTGCGACACCAAGTGCCGGATTGGCGGTGATACCGGAGAATGCGTCACTGCCGCCACACTGCATGCCCACCGACAGCTCACTGGCCGGCACGGTTTCACGGCGGCGCTGATTCATCACCTGCAAGCGGGCATCGATCATCTGCATGATCTGCTCGATCATGCCATTGAAGCCAGTGCCCGAATCCTGCAAACGGAACAGCCAGTCTTCTTCGTCCATGCCGTTGGTGAGCTGGTCGCCATCCATCAGTTGGCTGGCTTGCAGCTTCTCGCAACCCAAGCTGATCACCAGCGCCTGACCGCCTAAGTTGGGGTTACGGCTGATGTTGTATAGCGTGCGAATCGGCACCACAGCATCGGGCGCAGTAATTGCCACGCCGCAGCCATAGCTGTGCGACAGGGCAACCACATCATCAACATAAGGATATTTAGGCAGCAGTTCTTTACGCACTCGCTCAACGCAGTGATCGAGAACCCCAACGACGCATTGCACCGTGGTAGTGACACCGAGAATATTGCGCGTACCCACGGTGCCATCAGCGTTACGAAAGCCTTCGAAGGTATAGCCTTCAAGTGGTTCTACAACTGGCGAGGGAATCGTTGCCTTGGGCAGGTTATCCAGGGCCGGAGCCTCAGGCATGCGTAGCTGCGCTTCGGTTACCCAGCGGCCTGCGGCTATGGGTTCCAGTGCATAACCAATAACCTCGCCATAGCGCACTACGTCGCCGTCGATGGCGATGTCTTGCAGGGCGACTTTATGGCTCTGTGGGATGCCTTCAACGGCAACCAAACCGTCGTCGAAACGACCGCCTGCGGCAACACCTTGCTCATTAACCACCACCCCGACGTTATCGGCAGGGTGCAAACGAATGTAGCGCGGCGAATCCTGATGGGGGATCAACTGCATGGACATGCTCTCCTGTTGCATAGGGATCAAACGACCACTGCGTTCTTCGCACTGGAGTCAGTCTCATCGACCAGTTCGATCCTGTGAATACGACCAACGATGAACAGGTAGCTGATCATCGCCAGTAAAGCGTTCGCGCCGACATAAATCAGCGCGCTATCAAAAGATCCGGTGCGGCTAACCAGATAACCGACCACGATGGGCGTGGTAATGGCCGCTAAATTGCCGAAGGTATTAAACAAGCCGCCAGACAGGCCGATGATCTGCCTTGGCGAGGTATCCGCCACCAGCGTCCAGCCCAAGGAGCCAAAACCCTTGCCGAAAAATGCCAGAGCCATCAAGGCAACAACAGCTGTATCGCTCTGCGCGTAGAGGCATAAAACAATGCAACTCGACAGCAACATACCGCTGACCACCGGCAGCTTGCGGGCCAAGGTCAATGAATAGCCACGGCGTAGCAAACCATCGGAAAATATGCCGCCCAGCACGCCGCCAACAAAGCCGCTGATGGCCGGTAACGCCGTGACAAAACCTGCGGTGAGAATGGTCATGCCGCGGGCCTGCACCAGGTACACCGGAAACCAGGTCAGAAAAAAATAGGTAATCGCATTGTTGCAATACTGGCCGAAATACACCCCGACCAAGGTGCGTTGAGTCAGCAACAGTTTTAGATAGCGCCCTTGTGAACCGGCGTTTCCTGCGGGGTGCGGTTCAAGGTCGAGCAGAGCGCCGCCGTTCTCGATGTGATGAAACTCAGCCTCGCCAATACGCGGATGCTCGCGAGGGCCAAATATGGATTTGACCCACACCAAGCACAGCAATAAACCGAGGCTGCCCAGCACCACAAAAACATACTGCCAACCCATCGCCTGCACCACCCAGCCCATCAGCGGGGCAAACACGGCGGTCGCGGCATACTGCGCAGAACTGGAAATGGCCGTCGCCGTCCCACGCTCAGCAGTTGGGAACCAAGCCGCGATGATTCGCGCATTACCGGGGAAACAAGGCGCACCGGCAAAACCAACCGCCATACGCAAAAGAAATAAAGTCACCACAGCCCAAGTCAACGGCAGTACGCCAGCAATGCCTTGCAGCAGGGTAAAACTAGACCAGCAAAATAAAGTTATCGCATAAACGCGCTTAGGGCCAAAACGATCCAGCAGCCAGCCGCCGGGAATCTGACCAATGACATAGGCCCAACCGAATGCGGAGAAAATATAGCCCAGCGTCACCGCATCGATACCCAAGTCAGCCTGCAACGCCGAGCCCGCGATCGATAAACTTGAACGATCGGCAAAGGTTACCGTTGTAGCAAGAAACAACATGAGCAAGACGGAGTAGCGCACCCGGCCTCGTTTGACTGCGGACATCTGGCTAACTCATCAAGGTTTGGAAGTCGCGCCTCCCCCGGCAATCCTTAGACGGCCGGGGTGGGCTTCTGGTGCTTAGCGCACCATGCAAGGTTTTTTGTTGTCGAACTTCCAGTTCGGGATCAAGAACTGCATCGCGATGGCATCATCGCGTGAGCCCAATCCTTTGGCCTTGTAAAGCTCATGGGCTTTGGCCAGTGAGTCCCAATCCAGCTCGATACCCATACCCGGCGCTTTTGGCACTTGCACCAAACCGCCTTCGATTTTCAGCGGGTTGCGGGTCAGGTGCTGACCGTCCTGCCAAATCCAATGGGTATCGATGGCTGTCACCTTACCCGGCGCAGCAGCGGCTACGTGGGTAAACATGGCCAATGAGATGTCGAAGTGGTTGTTTGAATGCGAGCCCCAAGTCAGGCCCCACTCATTACACATCTGCGCCACGCGAACCGAACCGGCCATGGTCCAGAAATGCGGGTCAGCCAATGGGATATCCACTGATTGCAGTGAAATGGTGTGGCCCATCTGCCGCCAGTCGGTAGCGATCATATTGGTCGCCGTTGGCAGGCCAGTGGCGCGACGAAATTCAGCCATCACTTCACGACCGGAGTAGCCATTTTCAGCGCCACATGGGTCTTCGGCATACGCCAGGACGCCATGCAGGTCACGGCACAACGACACCGCCTCTTTAAGCGACCACGCGCCATTCGGATCGAGGGTGACGCGGGCATCTGGGAAGCGTTCAGCCAAGGCGCGAATGGCCTCAACTTCGGCAGCACCTTGCAGCACACCGCCTTTGAGTTTGAAGTCTTTAAAACCATAACGCTCATACGCGGCTTCAGCCTGACGCACCACCGTCTCGGGTGTCATAGCTGTTTGGTTGCGTACGCGGAACCAGGCGTCGTCAGCATTCGACTCGTCACGGTAGTCAAGATCAGTCTTGCTCTTGTCACCGACATAGAACAGGTAACCGAGCATCTCTACCGCATCACGCTGCTGGCCTTCACCGAGCAGGGCGGCAACCGGCACACCCAGGTGCTGACCAAGCAAGTCGAGCAGTGCAGCTTCCAGAGCGGTCACAGCATGAATCGTGATGCGCAGGTCGAAGGTCTGCAAACCACGGCCACCGGAGTCGCGATCAGCAAAGGTGTTGCGAACGCGATTAAGAATGCCGTTGTAGTCGCCAATCGATTGGCCTACCAACAGGCTGCGCGCATCTTCAAGGGTCTGGCGGATTGATTCGCCACCCGGTACTTCGCCAACACCGACATGGCCGGCATTGTCTTTGAGAATAAGAATGTTGCGGGTGAAATAAGGGCCGTGGCCCCCAGACAGGTTCATCAACATACTGTCTTGGCCAGCGACTGGCACAACAGTTAGTTCAGTGATCACTGGCGCGCCGGCGAAGGCTTGGCCGTTACTTGATTCGTTCATAGCTGTTTACCCAAATTATTTTTATGAAGGGCTGTCACGTTTCAATACAGCATGTTCGGCTACACCCTCCCCGCCGAAGGCATCAGCGGGAAAGGCGTGAAGTCAGGCTTAGCCGATGTAAGTTGTCTTCACCGTGGTGTAGAACTCTTGAGCATACCGGCCTTGCTCGCGCGAGCCGTAGGACGAGCCTTTACGACCACCGAATGGCACGTGATAGTCAACACCTGCAGTTGGCAGATTGACCATAACCATGCCTGCTTGAGCATGACGCTTGAAGTGATTAGCGTATTTCAGCGAGGTGGTGCAGATACCCGCAGAAAGGCCAAACTCAGTGTCATTAGCCATCGCCAAGGCTTCCTCGTAATCAGCCACGCGGATGACGTTGGCCACTGGGCCAAAGATCTCTTCGCGGCTAATACGCATGTCAGCAGTGGAGTCAGCAAACAGAGTTGGCGCCAGGTAGTAACCGTCTTTTTCGCACTTAACGCGCTCGCCGCCACAGACCAGACGTGCGCCCTCTTCCTTACCAATCTCGATGTAGCTCAGGTCTTGATTAAGCTGCGATTCAGAGACGACTGGGCCAATGTCCACGCCTGTTTCAAGCGCATTACCAACCTTGATCGACTTCATGCGCTCGGCCATGGCTTCGATAAACTTGTCGTAAATACCCGCAGTCACGATCAAACGGCTCGATGCGGTGCAACGCTGGCCGGTTGAGTAGAAAGCGCTTTGTACTGCCAACTCAACAGCGACTTTCAGGTCGGCATCGTCAAGGATGATTTGCGGGTTCTTGCCGCCCATCTCCAACTGCACTTTTGCCTGACGAGCGACACAATTAGCCGCGATGCTGCGACCTACACCGACAGAGCCGGTAAAGCTGACGCCATCGACTTTCGGGCTGTTGACGATAACGTCACCAACAACACGGCCGCTGCCCATCACCAGGTTGAACACCCCTGCCGGGAAGCCAGCGCGGGAGATAATTTCAGCAATGGCCCACGCGCAACCTGGTACCAGGTCAGCCGGCTTGATTACGACGCAGTTGCCGTAAGCCAAGGCTGGAGCAATTTTCCAAGCAGGAATCGCAATCGGGAAATTCCATGGGGTGATCAAGCCGACCACACCCAGACCTTCGCGAGTCACTTCAACTGAAACGCCAGGGCGTACCGAGTCGAGCACTTCACCCGACTGACGCAGGCATTCACCGGCGAAGTACTTGAAGATATTACCTGCACGCGTTACTTCACCAATGGCTTCAGGCAGGGTCTTGCCTTCTTCGCGAGCAAGCAATTCACCCAGCTCGGCACGGCGAGCGAGAATCTCAGTACCCACTTTATCCAGCGAGTCGCTGCGAGCCTGAATACCAGAGGTAGACCACGCTGGAAATGCAGCGCGGGCGGCAGCAATTGCCTGCTCGACTTGCGCAGCGTCAGCCTGAGCGAATTCGCCGATTACATCAGCCAGATCGGACGGGTTACGGTTTACCGAATAAGTGGCACCGGCCACCCACTCGCCGCCGATAAAGTTTTCAAAGCGTTTTGTCTCAGCCACAAGTAGCCTCCTGATAACAGGCCGCGGCATGCCACGGCGCGTTGAATGTTAAGCGAACCCTTGAACAGGTATGACTCAAGGGTTGTTGGTGAGTTATTGCGCGCCTTGCTTCTCGATCAACGCGGCAAGCTGCTCGTACTCGTCTGGCAGCAGGTCAGTCAGCGGGGCGCGAACCGGGCCAGCGTCGTGACCCACAATCTTGGCACCCGCTTTGACGATGCTCACGGCATAGCCTGCGCGACGGTTGCGGATGTCGAGGTAAGGCAGGAAGAAATCATCAATGATCTTGCCGACGGTGGCGTGATCATCGCGAGCGATGGCGTGGTAGAAATCCATCGCGGTTTTCGGGATGAAGTTAAACACCGCCGAGGAGTAGACCGGTACGCCCAGTGCTTTATAAGCTGCAGCGTAAACTTCTGCAGTCGGCAGGCCACCCAGGTAGCTGAAGCGATCACCGAGGCGGCGACGGATCGACACCATCAACTCGATGTCACCCAGACCGTCTTTGTAGCCGATCAAGTTCGGGCAACGCTCTGCCAGTTGCTCAAGCAAAGTGGCATTGAGGCGGCAGACGTTGCGGTTGTAGACCACCACACCAATTTTTACCGACTTGCACACTTGCTCAACGTGAGCCGCTACACCTTCCTGACTGGCTTCGGTCAGATAATGCGGCAGCAGCAGCAGGCCCTTAGCGCCCAAACGCTCAGCTTCTTGCGCGTATTGGATGGCCATACGAGTCGCCCCACCCACGCCAGCCAGGATTGGCACACCACCGTCGCAGGTATCAACTGCCGTCTTGATGACAGATGAATACTCATCGGGTGCTAACGAGAAAAACTCGCCTGTACCACCGGCCGCAAACAGAGCAGTAGCGCCATAAGGCGACAACCATTCAAGACGGCGGGCATAAGTATCAGCACGGAAATTACCGGCAGCATCGAAGTCAGTCACTGGGAAAGACAGCAGGCCGGAAGAGAGGATGGACTTCAGTTCTTGTGGATTCATTATTCGAACACCCTGGGCAGAATTTTAGAGTCGGTACAGGTACCAAACCGAGGAAATACGTTATCGTACAACTGTCTAGATTGCCAACTGGATTTTTTAGTTAATCCGACCGACTACACCTGTTCCATCGACAAGAATTTATTGCCTGACATAGCAACCCTGCTCAGCGAACCGCTTTAATTCCGCCATAAATAGCGATCTAGAGCAGACTAGGTAGGCATATAGCTGAGCCCACCCGGCGTTTTATTTGTACCTAATTGTTAAGACATCGACTTTAGTCACGTTGACAAGTGCATTGCGCCCTGTTGAAATCAGTCCATAAATGGTTATACGACAACGTATAACCACACAAACAATAACAATTTAGTCAGAGGCCACCTCATGACCATAAACTCTTCAGCTCAACCGCGCCTTTCGCGCCTGCTTTTAACGGGTGCCGCCGGAGGCCTTGGTAAGGTTCTGCGCGAACGCATGCAGCCTTACGCCGATGTAATTCGTCTTTCTGATATCGCACCGATGAATCCTGCCAGCGGACCTCACGAAGAAGTGGTGCAGTGTGACCTCTCTGATAAAGCCGCAGTACATGCACTGGTTGAAGGTGTCGACGCCATCCTGCATTTCGGTGGCGTATCGGTAGAGCGTCCGTTTGAAGAAATCCTTGGCGCGAACATCAGCGGCGTTTTCCATATTTATGAAGCGGCTCGCCTGCACGGTGTGAAGCGCGTGATCTTCGCCAGCTCCAACCATGTGATCGGCTTTTATAAGCAAGACCAACATATCGATGCGCTATCCCCTCGCCGCCCAGACAGCTACTACGGCCTGTCCAAATCCTATGGCGAGGACATGGCTAGCTTCTACTTCGATCGTTACGGTATTGAGACGGTCAGCATCCGCATTGGCTCATCGTTCCCGGAACCGCAAAACCGCCGAATGATGTCGACCTGGCTGAGCTTCGACGACCTGACCCAACTGATCGAAAAATCACTGTTCAGCGCCGACGTTGGCCACACCGTTGTTTACGGTATGTCAGACAATGCGCAGGTTTGGTGGGACAACCGTTATGCAGCACACCTCGGATTCAGCGCCAAAGACAGCTCAGAAGTTTTCCGCGACAAGGTAGAGGCGCAACCACCTGTGGCGGCTGATGACCCTGCTGCGGTCTATCAGGGCGGAGCTTTTGTCGCCGCCGGTCCTTTCGAATAAGCCCAACCGCTTAATCAACTGACCCGCAAAAAAATAAGAGACGCCGCCATGCAAGCTGAATTGATACTCGATGCCCGTAATTCCGTTGGCGAAAGCCCAGTCTGGGACATCAACGAACAATCATTGTATTGGGTCGATATTCCCGCTCGCCGCTTGCACAAGTGGCAAGCAACCCAAATGCAGGCACAGAGCTGGCAAGCAGAAGAAATGTTGGCTTGCATCGCCCGCCGTGAGGAGGGTCAAGGCTGGATCGGCGCAATGCAAAGCGGCATCTTTGACCTACAACCGCAAGTAGACGGCAGCCTGAAAAGCCAACGGCTCGCGAGCGTTGACCACGCCCAACCCGGCATGCGCTTCAATGATGGTCGCTGTGATCGCCAGGGCCGCTTCTGGGCTGGCAGCATGGTAATGGACATGGCAGCCGGCGTACCTGCAGGTGCGCTCTACCGTTTCACCGATGGCCAGCTTTCCAAGCAATTGGATAACTTTATCGTGCCCAACGGACTGGGCTTTAGCCCGGATGGACGCACGATGTATTTGTCTGACTCACACCCAAGCGTGCAACTGATCTGGGCCTTTGATTACGACACGGACACCGGCACCGCACATAACCGCCGTGTGTTTGTGGATATGAACGCATATGCCGGTCGCCCGGATGGCGCTGCAGTCGATCAAGATGGCTGCTACTGGATTTGCGGCAACGACGCCGGTGTGATTCATCGCTTCACCCCAGACGGACGCCTCGATCGCACACTGTCTGTGCCCGTGAAGAAACCGGCGATGTGCGCCTTTGGTGGCGCGGATCTGAGCACGCTATTTGTAACCTCCATTCGACCTGACGGTGATCTGTCTGATCAACCACTGGCCGGTGGTGTGTTCGCCCTTCAACCGGGGACCAAGGGGCTAGCTGAGCCCATGTTCCGCGGCTGATTCACCCGCTGTTCAACACTGTTCGCAACACTGCACTCAAAAAACAACAAGACTGGAGATTCAAATGAATTTCAAACGCAAGTTGCTTATCGCTGCACTCCCTTTGGCCTTTTGCTTTTCTGGCGCGGCTAATGCTCTGGAAATCAAATTCGCTGAAATCCACCCAGCAGGCTACCCAACCGTAGTCGCTGAGGAAGCGATGGGTAAGAAAATCGCGGATGCAAGCAACGGTGACATCACCTTTAAAATGTTCCCAGGTGGCGTGCTCGGTTCTGAAAAGGAAGTGGTTGAGCAGACCCAGATTGGCGCGATCCAGATGACCCGCGTCAGCCTCGGCATCGTTGGCCCAGTAGTACCGGACGTCAACGTATTCAACATGCCGTTCGTGTTCCGCGATCAAGCGCACATGCGCAAAATCATCGACGGTGAAATTGGCCAGGAAATCCTCGACAAAATCACCAACTCCGAATTCAACCTGGTCGCTCTGGCTTGGATGGATGGCGGCACTCGCAACCTCTACACCAAGAAACCCGTACGCAAAATCGAAGACCTTAAAGGCATGAAGATTCGCGTTCAAGGGAACCCACTGTTCATCGACATGATGACCGCTATGGGTGCCAACGGCATTGCCATGGACACCGGCGAAATCTTCAGTGCCCTGCAGACTGGGGTTATTGATGGCGCTGAAAATAACCCGCCAACCATGCTTGAGCACAACCACTATCAGAATGCCAAGTACTACACCCTGACGGGCCATCTGATCCTGCCTGAGCCAATTGTGATGTCCAAGGAAACCTGGAACTCACTAAGCGCCGACCAACAAGCACTGGTGAAAAAAGTCGCCAAAGAAGCTCAGTTTGAAGAGCGCAAATTGTGGGATGCCAAGTCGGCTGCCAGCGAAGAGAAACTCAAGGCTGCAGGTGTTGAGTTTATCACCGTCGACAAAAAACCCTTCTACGACGCCACCGCACCTGTTCGTGAAAAATACGGCGCGCAATACGCTGACCTGATGAAGCGTATCGCTGACGTTAAGTAACACCCTACTCTCTAAAAGTCCTTGGCGGCAGGTGCAAACCCGCCCCAAGGCAGCGTGGTGAAGTTAATGAAGAACACCCTGTTACGCGTCAACGACGTGATCTACACCAGCTGCATTTGGATTGCCGGCTTGTCTGTGGCAACCATGGCCCTGATTATTCCTTGGGGCATTTTCACCCGCTATGCGCTCGGCAGTGGCTCTAGCTGGCCAGAGCCTGTAGCGATCTTGTTGATGGTGCTGTTTACCTTTATCGGTGCCGCTGCAAGTTACCGAGCAGGCGCGCACATGGCTGTAACCATGGCCACCGACCGCATGCCGCAACACATGCAACGCTATATCGAAATATTGGTTCAGCTACTAATGGCAACCATTTGCCTGTTTATGCTGGTCTGGGGCATCAAACTGTGCGCCGCCACTTGGCATCAGTTCAACCCATCCCTGCCCGACCTACGTGTTGGCCTGTGTTACTCGCCGATCCCAATTGGCGGTGCGTTAACCCTGATATTTATCCTTGAACGCCTGTTCTACGGCGACCAAAGCCACCGTCGCGCAGTGAATTACGAAGAACTAGAAGAAACCAGCGAGGCCGTTTCGTAATGGACGCTTTTATTCTCTTGGGCAGTTTTTTGCTGCTGATTACTCTGCGCATGCCCGTAGCCTATGCCCTCGGCTTGTCTGCGCTGGCGGGTGCCTTTTGGATCGGCATTCCGTTCCATGCGGTGATGATTCAAGTGGCAGGCGGGGTTAATAAATTCTCGCTGCTGGCCATTCCGTTTTTCGTGCTCGCCGGGGCGATCATGGCCGAAGGCGGCATGTCGCGCCGCCTCGTCGCATTCGCCAGCGTACTGGTTGGCTTCGTTCGTGGCGGCTTGTCGTTGGTCAACATCATGGCATCGGCCTTTTTCGGCGCGATCTCCGGCTCATCTGTTGCCGACACGGCATCAGTTGGTTCGGTATTGATCCCCGAGATGGCTCGCAAAGGTTATCCCCGCGAGTTCTCCACCGCCGTAACCGTCAGTGGTTCGGTGCAAGCGCTGCTCACACCACCAAGCCATAACTCGGTCCTGTACTCCCTGGCCGCTGGCGGCACGGTATCAATCTCGGCACTGTTTATTGCCGGTATTGGCCCGGGTATTTTGCTCACCTGCGTGATGATGGGTATGTGCCTGATCTTCGCCAGACGCCGCAACTACCCTAAAGGCGAAGTAATCCCACTCAAGCAAGCGCTGAAAATCTGCGTCGATGCACTCTGGGGCCTGATGACCATGTTCATCATCCTCGGCGGCATTCTCAGCGGCGTATTTACCGCCACTGAGTCCGCAGCAATTGCAGTGGTCTGGGCTTTCTTCGTCACCATGTTTATTTACCGTGATTACAAGTGGCGCGACCTGCCTAAACTGATGCATCGCACGGTGCGTACACTGTCGATTGTGATGGTGCTGATCGCCTTTGCCGCCAGCTTCGGCTACATCATGACCCTGATGCAGATCCCGGCGAAAATCACCACGGCATTTCTGACCCTGTCAGATAACCGCTATGTGATTCTGATGTGCATCAACGCCATGCTGCTGGTATTGGGCACGCTGATGGACATGGCACCACTGATCTTGATCCTGACCCCAATCCTGATGCCGGTTATCACCGGTCTGGGTATTGATCCGGTGCACTTCGGCATGATCATGCTGGTCAACCTGGGCATCGGCCTGATCACTCCACCGGTGGGTGCCGTGTTGTTTGTCGGCGCAGCGGTAGGCAAAGTGACCATCGAAAACACCGTCAAAGCCCTGCTGCCCTTCTACTGCGCATTGCTTATGGTACTGATGGCCGTTACTTACATCCCAGCCATTTCGCTGTTCCTGCCAAAGCTGTTGCTGTAAGGCGCTACGCCTTGAGAGCGCCGCCTCAAGGGCGGCGTTTTCATTTATCTGCCAAGGAATACACCTGCCAATGTCCGCCATAGCCCCACTGCCAAGACACATTGCCGTACTCATCCTCGCTGCGCTGGCCTGTTCGTTCGCAGGCAACCACATCGCTGCGCGTATTGCCTTCGATCACGACACCGGCCTGCTGCTCGCCATGCTGTGCCGTGCCGGCGTGACGTTATTGGTATTGGCGGCCTTAGTCTTTTACCGTGGTGAGGCGCTGCGATTGAGTCGCCAGACCTGGTGCTGGCAATTGCTGCTCGGGCTGCTGATCGCCGTGCAGAGCTTCTGCATTTACTCTGCGGTTATGCGCATTCCGGTCGCGCTGGCGCTACTGGTAGTCAACCTCGCGCCTATCTTTCTGGCCCTGCTTAGCTGGGCACTCGGCGGCCCTCCGCCCACTCGGCGAGCCACAGTGCTGATGGGCACTATTCTGTTTGGTCTGGTATTGGCGCTCAATGTACCCGCCCAGCTCTCGAATCACACCGAGATGGATGCCAGTTGGATTGAAGGTGTGCTGTTCAGCGCCACCGGCGCGGCTGTGTTTGCCTGCGCCTTGTGGATAACAGCCCATCGTCTCGCACCTGTTCCCGGCACTGTGCGCAGCATGCTGACCTTATTGGTAGTGTTTGTCTCAACCGCGTTAATAGGTGCCAGTGGCGTGCTCCCCGGTGGTATGGATCTTCCGAGTGCGCCAGCAGGCTGGCTAGCCCTCGCCTGCCTGGTCTTGCTCTACGGGATGGCGTTTTCAGCGCTGTTTGTTTTCGTCAGCCGACTGGATATCACTCGCAACGCACCGGTGATGAATATTGAGCCTGTAGCCGGATTGCTGTTTGGCTGGTTAATCCTCGATCAACTGCTTAATGGTGTGCAAATCATTGGCGGGCTGATTGTCGTTTGTGGCGTAGTACTGCTTGCCTCAAGCAAGCAGGCGTAACGCTAATCCATTGGTGCAATTTGACTGAGTTATTCGCCATGCCGACCACACTCTTGCACTTAGAAGATCGCTTAACCCGCCTGAGCTTAATACCTGCAATTGGCGGCAGTATTGCCAACTGGACGAGTAAACAAACGGGCCAGCCACTGTTGCGCCCGAGCGATGAACAAGCGCTCGCAAGTGGATCACCTCGGCGCTTGGCTTGCTACCCGCTGGCACCTTGGTCAAACCGCATTGCCGAAGGCGGCTTCGAGTGCCCGGATGGCTGGCTCGCGCTTGAGCCCAATACCGACCATGACCCCTACCCGATTCATGGCAGCGCCTGGCAACAAGCCTGGCAAGTTGATGAACACAGCTCCAATCACGCACGCTTGAGTCTCAACAGCAGCCTGCCGTTTGCTTACCGAGCAGAGCAATTCATTGATCTGTGCGACGGTCAGCTAAGCCTGCGCCTGCGCGTAACTCATCTGGATGCTAACCCAGCCTGGCACGGTATCGGCTTCCACCCTTACCTGCCACGTACCGCTCAAACGCAGTTGCGTGCACTGGCGCAAACCGTCTGGAAAGCCAACGGCAACACGCTACCGGAACAACAACGCGCGATACCACCAGACTGGAATTTCAGCCAGCTAAGCCGACTCCCGAATGACCTAGTCGACCATGCATTTACAGGCTGGGACGGCAGGTGCTTGATTACTCAAGCTGACGCCGGCTATGAACTTGCCTGCGAAGTCAGGGGGGCTGATTATTTTTTGCTGTTCTGCCCTACCGGGCGTGATTTCTTTTGCTTCGAGCCAGTCAGTCACCCTATCAATGCCCACCACTTACCCGGCAAACCCGGCCTGCGTTTACTGCAATACGGGCAGTCTATTGAGCTGGAATTTCGCCTGAGCTATCAACCATTAACGGGATAAAAGCACGCTGACTGACGGCTACATAGCTGAGTAAAAGATCATCTGTTGGCGGAGAATGCCCCATCTAAAAACCTTGGTACGGATGCCAAATCAATCAGAGGAAAGCATTTAAGGTCATCCTACGACTAAAGATATAGAAATCCTCCAGCTTTATCTCAAAACGGTCAATTTTCTAAAAAAGTTGTCTGGGGGAAATTATTGCTAAAAATCGGCTAAAAACCGTGAAAAAAAGCAAAAAAACAGTAGTTTTGATAAGTTGAAATATTTCATATCATCCAAAAGTAGACGTTGACAAGAGCAAATCAGTTTGCAAATAATTCAGCCGTTGTACGACGACGCACAACAATAATAATAAACAGAACAGGTCCCACCATGACGAGTACATACCGCTCTAATCGCTTGCCCCATGCCCCGCAGCGATCACCCCAATATTCCACAGTCGTGAGCCTGATGCTCGCGCTGAAGCGCTAAGACGCAGCCCAGTATTAAATTCGTTTTTATCCCACTCCAGGGCATCTCGTCGCGGCTGCTTAAGGCTGAGTCAAAGACCTGGGAATAGAAGCAACTCCACATGGAGCAAAATAATAATGAGTCCACGCAAGATCCTTTCACTCGCAGTTGCCAGCGCCATCGCAGCCTCCGCCCTGCCACTTAGCAGCCATGCAGCAGGCTTCGTAGACGACGCAAAGGTCAACATTGGCCTGCGCAACTTCTACATCAACCGTAACTTCACTAACCCAGGCTACCCCCAAGGCAAAGCCGAAGAGTGGACCCAGAGCTTTATGCTTGATGCGCGCTCAGGTTTCACCGAAGGGACTGTGGGCTTCGGGCTTGATGTACTGGCCATGGAAGCCATCAAGCTAGATGGCGGTCGTGGCACAGCCGGTACCGGCCTGCTGCCAGTGCATGATGGTGGCCGTCCTGCTGACGACTACGGCCGCGTTGCTGCCGCAGCAAAAGCACGTATTTCCAAAACTGAATTGAAGGTCGGCGAATGGTTTGCTGTGCTGCCAATCCTGCGCTCAGATGACGGCCGCTCGCTGCCACAAACCTTCCAAGGTGCTCAACTCACCTCGAAGGAAATCGACGGCCTGACGCTCTACGGCGGTCAGTTCCGCCAGAACAGCACCCGTGACAACGCCAGCATGGAAGACATGAGCTTCAATGGCGGCACCGGCGGCGGCAATGGCGTCTCGGATCGCTTCAACTTTGTCGGCGGCGAATTCACGTTCAACAAAGACCGCACAGTTTTCAGTCTGTGGAACGCACAGTTAGAAGACGTGTACAGCCAGCAGTTCGTCAATCTGGTGCACACCCAAACCGTGGGTGATTGGCTCCTTGGCGCCAACCTTGGCTACTTCTGGGGCAGCGAAGACGGCAGCGAACGCGCCGGCGAACTGGATAACCAAACTGCCTCTGGCCTGTTCTCGGCCAAAGTGGGTTCACACGCCTTCTACGTTGGTTTGCAGAAAGTCAGCGGCGACGACAAGTGGATGCGCGTTAACGGCACCAGCGGTGGCACCCTGGCGAACGATAGTTACAACTCAAGCTACGACAACGCCAAAGAACGCTCGTGGCAGCTGCGTTATGACTTCAATTTTGCAGGTCTTGGCCTCCCAGGCATGACGTTGATGAACCGTTACATCAGCGGTGACAACATCAAAACTGCAACGACAGACGATGGCAAAGAGTGGGGCCGCGAAACCGAGTTGGCCTATGTTGTCCAGAGCGGGACATTCAAAAGCCTATCGATGAAATGGCGTAACAGCTCAATTCGTCGTGACTACAGCACCAGCGAATTTGACGAGAACCGCCTGATTTTCAACTACCCGCTGTCAATTTTGTAACAGTTACTGTTCGACCTCCCTTCATAGCACTTTGCCCGCCACTTGGCGGGCTTTTTTATGTGCGAGGATAAAACGATGGTCTCTGGCTGTTTGAACAATGGTGGGCAAGCTGCGCGGTACCGCACCCTACAGGACCATCGTATTGGTAGCGTGTATGACGCTTTTTTCATACACCCAAAGCGCCACAAACTATTGGCCTGACCCTTACGCGGGTCAAGCCACAGTCAACTGCAGTTGTAGGGCTACGAAGTTTCAGAACGGTATTTACGACAGGCTGGAGACGCTGAGCCAGAACGGCTCAGCGAGTGTGTAGATGACTCAGGCCAGCTTATTGCGGACCTTGAGCCTTCATCAAAGCAGCAAGTTGCTCGTACTCTTCTGGCAACAGGTCAGTCAATGGTGCGCGGACTGGACCGGCGTCATAACCGGCAATCTTGGCACCCGCTTTTACGATGCTCACGGCATAACCGGCGCGACGGTTACGGATATCAAGGTAAGGCAGGAAGAAGTCATCAATGATCTTGCCAACAGCAGCCTGATCTTCACGGGCGATTGCGTGATAGAAATCCATCGCAGTTTTAGGCAGGAAGTTGAACACCGCCGATGAATAAACCGGTACACCCAACGCCTTGTAAGCCGCAGCGTAGACTTCGGCAGTCGGCAGGCCACCCAGGTAGCTGAAGCGATCACCGAGACGGCGACGGATCGACACCATCAACTCGATATCACCCAGACCATCTTTGTAGCCGATCAGGTTCGGGCAGCGCTCTGCTAGTTGCTCAAGCAAAGTGGCATTGAGGCGGCAAACGTTGCGGTTGTAAACCACGACACCAATTTTTACCGACTTGCACACTTGCTCAACGTGAGCAGCCACGCCTTCTTGGCTGGCTTCGGTCAAATAATGCGGCAGTAGCAGCAAGCCTTTAGCGCCCAGACGCTCAGCTTCTTGCGCGTACTGGATGGCCAGTCGAGTCGGTCCGCCTACGCCAGCCAGAATCGGCACACCGCCTTCGCAGGTATCGACAGCCGTCTTAATAACGGAGCTGTATTCATCTGGCGCCAGCGAGAAAAACTCGCCTGTGCCGCCCGCAGCAAACAATGCAGTAGCGCCGTATGGCGACAGCCACTCAAGGCGACGAGCATAGGTATCAGCGCGGAAATTACCGGCAGCATCGAAGTCAGTCACTGGGAAAGACAGCAGTCCGGAGGAGAGGATGGACTTTAGTTCTTGTGGATTCATTGTTTGAACACCCTGGGCGTTTGAGTATGTTTGGCAGCCTTAGCTGAAGTGATACGTTATCGTACAACTACAAAAAAGAATACTTCTTTTCATTCGACTTAAGTCTAGAGCGATGAATTTCCAGCAATAGGGCTGTCTACAATGGGCAACAGCGCAACAAAAAAGCGCAGTCTCGTACGACCTTGCATCATTTGAGCACATAACGTCGTTGACAGCTCAGCCTGTGATTGGTACAAATTTGCTATGTCGTACGACGACGCATAACTTATCCAATAAAAACAAATACGAGAATCCACCTATGCCTGCGATTCCTAAGCATACCCAGGACACACCCTCTTTAAAGGGTCACCTGAACTCATCGTTCCAATGGCTAACCAACCCACGGAACACGCTGTAATGAGCCAGTCAGGAACGCATCAGGCCCCAACAGTAACCAGCATGCAGGTGATTCCAGTCGCCGGCCAAGACAGCATGTTGCTCAACCTGTGCGGTGCACACGCCCCCTACTTCACCCGCAATCTGGTGCTGCTTAAAGACAACGCAGGCAACATGGGCATAGGCGAAGTGCCAGGCGGAGAAGGTATTCGCCAAGCGCTCGAACGTATTCGTCCGCTGGTTGAAGGCCATTCAATTGGTGCCTACAACCGAATTCTTCGTGGTGTGCAGCACGCACTCTCAGGCAGGGCTGACGGCCCACAGACCATCGCTCACCAGGTTACATCCGAGGCTGAAGCCGCCGTACTGCGCCAGCCCCATGAGATCAACCTGCGCCTGGATAACGTCATAACCGCAGTTGAAGCCGCCCTGCTAGATCTGCTTGGCCAATTCCTTAATGTCCCAGTCGCGGAGCTATTGGGCTCTGGCCAGCAACGCGACAGCGTACCCATGCTCGCTTACCTGTTTTACATCGGCGACCAAAGCAAAACCGATCTGCCATATGTAAAAGGCACAGGTGACGATTGGTACAACATCCGTCACAGCATGGCGATGACCCCAGAAACTATTGCGCGACAAGCCGAGTCAGCTGCTGATCGCTATGGCTTTAGCGACTTCAAACTCAAGGGCGGCGTCATGCACGGCAGCGAAGAAATGGCTGCCGTGGCGGCTATCAAATCGCGCTTTCCCCAAGCCCGCGTCACCCTCGACCCAAATGGTGCCTGGTCGCTGGATGAAGCCATTGCCTTGTGCAAAGGGCAGAACCATTTACTGGCGTACGCCGAAGACCCATGCGGCCCAGAGAATGGTTATTCAGGCCGCGAAGTCATGGCTGAGTTCAAGCGCGCAACCGGGATTGCCACCGCCACAAATATGATCGCCACCGACTGGCGCCAAATGGGCCACTCGCTGCGCCTTGAAGCAGTCGACATCCCGCTGGCTGACCCACACTTCTGGACCATGCAAGGTGCCGTGCGCCTTGGTCAGGTCTGCGCTGAGTTCGGTCTGACCTGGGGCTCTCACTCCAACAATCACTTTGACGTCTCGCTGGCCATGTTTACCCATGTAGCCGCCGCTGTACCGGGACGAATTACTGCAATTGACACTCACTGGATCTGGCAAGAGGGCCAAGAACGACTGACCCGCGAACCGCTGCAAATCATTGGCGGCAAGGTTCAAGTTCCACAACGGCCTGGGCTGGGTATCGAGCCCGACCTAGACCGTATACAAAGCGCCCATGAACTCTACAAGCGGGTCGCCACTGGCGCGCGTGACGATGCCATGGCAATGCAGTACCTCGTTCCGGGCTGGCAGTACGACCCGAAACGTCCAAGCTTGGGTCGCGCCAGCTAAGGCGCGCTTCCATCAACCACCGGAGAATTCCAATGAAAAAAACAATCCGTGCTTCTCTAATGTCTGCAATGATTGCCATGGGCGTCTTAGGCAGTCAAACAAGTGCTTTTGCAGCAGACGCCGCCAGCTGGCCAACCCGCCCAGTGCAAGTGGTGGTAATCGCTAACCCTGGTGGTGATACCGACTTCAATGCCCGCATGATGGCCAAGTATTTCAGCGAAATCACTGGCAAAAGCATGGTCGTTACCAACGTCGCGGGCGGTGGCGGTACCTTGGCTGCAGAACAGGTAAAAGGGGCTGCACCTGACGGCAACACCATCCTGTTCACCCACACCGGTCAACTGATCGTTAACGAAGTGGCCGGTCTGTCCAAAGACAGCTACGACGCCTTCGATATCTCCTGCATCGCGGGTGTAGACAAAGGCGCGATCTTTGTTGCTGGCGAGCAGTCGGGCGTAAAAACCCTGCAAGAGCTGATCGACAAAGCCAAAGCCAATCCAAATACCATTGCCTATGGCACTGAGATCGGCAGCTTCTCGCACATCCAAGGGCTGATGTTTGAACAGTTGGCTGGGGTTAAGTTGAAAATGATCGACGCCGGCACCGTTTCAGAGAAAGTCGTATCGCTGCTGGGCGGCCGCATGGATCTGGGCGCCATCAGCTACGGTTCAGTTCAGGACTATATTAAAGGTGGCCAGATGTACGCGCTTGGCCAGCCAAACGCTGAGCGTAACGCGCTCTTGGGCGACGTTAAAACCTTCAAGGAACAAGGCGTCGACTTCACTATCGACAAGCCTTACGTAGTTGCCTTTCCAAAGGGCACTGATCCGGCAATCGTGAAAAAGATGGCCGACATCATGAAGCAAATCACTGAAAAGCCTGAGTACGCAGAAGAGTTGAAGAAATCGTTCAAACAACCTGTTGCCTACTACAACACAGAAGAAGCCATTGCGACCCTGAAAAAGACCCGCGAAGACTTCATGCAGTACAAGGATGCTCTGCGCCAGTCCAAATGATGTAGGGCCCGGGCCGGCCAATTGGCCGGCCTACGCCAAGCGAACATCCCCAGAGGTTAATGATGGCTACAACCAAGAAATCTGAGCTGGCAATTGCCGGCTGCATGCTGGCCGTCGGTATTGGCTACCTGCTAATGACGACCCAACTGCCTCACCATAGCGGTATCGATGCAACCTTCGTCCCTTACTTGCTCTCAACATTGCTGTGCGCGCTTGGCGCATTGCACCTGCTTGCAGTGGTAAAAATGCCGCAAACAGAGGGCTCGGTCGCATCTGACGAAACCCCAAGCGAGCCAATGGACGTTAAAGCCGTAGTCAAAACGCTGGCCTTGATCGTCGGCTACATTGCCCTGCTGAAGACTGTCGGCTTCCCGATTATGACCACGGTTTATCTGTACCTGCAGTTCATCGTGCTCACCCCCGTTAACCAAAAGGTCAATCACGTTGTATACGTGCTGATTGCGCTGATCACGACTGCTGTGGTGTACACCCTGTTCCGTGAGGCCTTCGACCTACTGCTGCCATCCGGCCTGTTTGGCTTCTAGGAGAATCGACCATGCTCGACTTATTGCAGCAAGGCTTCGGTGCTGTTTTTTCCGTCCACATTATGTTGCTGATGTGCATCGGCGTTGCCGTGGGCATCGTCTTCGGCGCTGTACCTGGCCTGTCCGCAACCATGGCCGTTGCCCTGTGCCTGCCACTGACCTTTACCATGGGCCCGCATGCTGGCTTATCGCTGCTGGTGGCGTTGTTCATCGGTGCGACGTCCGGCGGTTTGATATCCGCCATTCTGTTGAAGATTCCGGGTACCCCCTCCTCCATTGCCACAGTGTTCGACGGTGGCCCGATGATGGAGAAAGGCGAAGGCGTCAAGGCGCTGGGTGCCGGTATCGTTTTCTCGTTTTTGGGCACTATTTTCAGCGTTATTGCGCTGATGTTTCTGGCTCCGCAACTGGCTAAAGTGGCTTTGCGCTTCGGCCCTCAAGAATATTTCGCCATCGCGGTTTTCTCGCTGACCCTGATTGCCACGCTTTCTGCTGGCTCTATGGTTAAAGGCTTGTTTGCCGGCGCTTTGGGCTTTGCCGTTTCCACCGTGGGAATTGCCCCGGTTGAGGCGATTCGTCGTTTCACCTTCGATTTTGCTGAACTCAATGGCGGTTTCGCCATGCTCACGGTGATGATCGGTATGTTTGCGGTGGCTGAAATCATTAAAGTCGCTGAGAACGGCCGTACGCCCAAGGGTGAAAAAGCCGAGTCGATCAGCATGAAAAACATCAAAGGCTTCGGCTTTTCGATGCGCGAGTTTCGCGAACAAATTCCTAACGCCACCCGCTCTGGCCTGATTGGCTTGGGCATCGGTATTCTGCCGGGTATTGGCGCAGGCACGTCGAATCTGGTGTCGTACATCATTTCGAAAAAACGCGCGAAAGATCCAGACAGCTATGGCAAAGGCAACATGGGTGGCGTAGTTGCCAGTGAAACCGCGAATAACGCAGGAATCGGTGGCGCAATGTTGCCGCTCATGACCCTCGGGATTCCCGGTGACACCGTTACGGCGATTCTGCTGGGCGGCTTCCTGATTCACGGCATCCAACCTGGTCCGCTGCTGTTCATCACCCAAGGCCCGCTGGTTTACACCATCTTCGCCGCCTTGCTGGTATCGACCGTCCTGATGCTGTTCATGGAGTTTTACGGCCTGCGCATCTTTATCAAGCTGCTGGATATTCCGAAGCACATCCTGTTGCCAATCATTTTGGTGCTGTGCGTTGTCGGTGCGTTTGGCCTTAGTAGCCGCCTGTTCGATGTCTGGTCGATCTTGGTGTTTGGCGTGCTCGGCTATGCCTTTGTCAAAGCGGGCATCCCGCCGGCACCGTTTATCATTGGCTTCATTCTCGGGCCTATGGCAGAAACCAATCTGCGCCGTGGTCTGATGATGTCCGATGGTGATTTCACCAGCTTCCTCACTAACCCGATTTCGGCCGCATTCCTCGGTTTGGCGGTGGCCTTTATTGTTTGGCAACTGATCAGCGCCATCCGCCCAAAGAAGAGCGTTATCAACGAAATCCTCCGCACCTGATCGATGCGTAACTGCAAAGGGCCAGCTCATGTAGCTGGCCTTTTTCATGATCATGCCAATTTTTTTAAACGCAAATAGCACCTTACAGAAACTCACGAGCTGACTACCCGAGCACTTGATCAAATGCAGCGAAACTCGGGCAGTCGAGCCTTGTGCATTGATGATTAAGGGCATCGCATTCTCTCGTTAAGCAAATTATTAACCAGAAGAATGACGCCAAGAATCAACAAGGTCTATTCTAATTAACCATCTTATTGATACCCGAATTGAATCAATGTTCGAGCTTGCCCAACTCCGCTGTTTCACCATGGTTGCGACAGAACTTAACTTCCGCAAGGCAGCAGAACGGCTGCACATGACCCAGCCACCTTTAAGCCGGCAAATACGCCTGCTTGAGCACCAACTGGGCGTTAATTTATTCAGCCGGAGCACCCGATCTGTCAGCCTAACGGCCGCTGGAAGAGCCTTTCTGACGGAAGCTAGCAGCTTGCTTGAGCGAGCCGAACAAGCCGCCCAGCGGGCACGCCGAATAGCCTCAGGCGATATCGGTGCGGTGTCTTTGAACTTCGTTGCCAACGCGGTCTATAGCTTGCTGCCGCGGGCACTTAACGATTTACGCGAGCGCTTGCCCGATATAGAGGTAACGCTACAGGAAATGGCCAGCTTCGAGCAGAATGAAGCGCTGCTGGAGAGGCGTATTGACCTAGGTATTGTGCGAAGGACAGTGGCACAGCCGGGGATCTCAAGCGTGAACCTCTTGCAAGAGCCCTTTGTGTTGGCTGTACCCCGCCAACATCCACTGGCTAAACAAACGCTCATTCAAATCAAAGATCTTGATGATCAGCCTTTTATTCTTTCATCCTGGCAGCCGTTCAATGAACTGATCAATGGGCTGATCCGCACCCACCATATTCAACCCAAAGTTGTCCAAAAACTCAGCTCGACCCTGACTATTCTTTCGCTGGTTAATTCCGGCATGGGCCTGGCATTGGTGCCCTACAGTGCCTCACGCCTGCAACAGGAGAACCTTTGTTTCCGGCCAATTGAACTGCCAAGCGGGGTACAGAGTACGCTGCACCTGATCTGGCGTGAGGATGATGACAACCCAGCTTGCGCGGAGGTAAGACAAGCATTGCTTAAAGCCGCGCAACTGGAGTGCCATGCTCTCTAAGGGCGCTGGCCAACCTCGGCTTGCTGCACCGTCCAGCCCGCGACTTGCTCACTTAGGGTCAAGCCCAAGCCTGGGCGAGTTGGTACTAACATACGCCCGTCACGGGTTTCCAGCCGCTCTTCGAACAGCGGTTCCAGCCACTCAAAATGCTCGACCCAAGGCTCGCGGGTGTGGGTCGCAGCCAAGTGCACATGCAACTCCATGGCGAAGTGCGGTGCCAGCGTCATACCGGCCTGTTCGGCCAGCGTCTGTACGCGCAGGTAGGGCGTGATACCACCCACTCGCGGCGCATCAGGCATCAAATAGTCCGCAGCGCGCTGGCGAATAAACTCCCAATGTTCTGCCGGGCTGGTGAGCATTTCACCGGTGGCGATGGGCGTGTCGAACTGGCGCACCAGATCAGCATGGCCTTCAGCGTCATAGCAATCGAGCGGCTCCTCGATCCACACCAAATTAAAGTCTTCAAGGCGACGACACATGCGTCGCGCCGTTGGCCGGTCCCACTGTTGGTTGGCATCGACCATTAACGGGAAAGATTCACCCAAGTGCTTGCGTACCGTCGCAACCCGGTGCAGGTCCAATGCTGAATCCGGTTGGCCCACCTTGAGTTTGATACCACCGATACCCTGTTCACGGGAGATATCGGTGTTTTTCAACAACTGCTCCAATGGGGTATGCAGAAAGCCACCGGAGGTGTTGTAGCAACGCACTGAATCACGCTGGGCGCCAAGCAGACGCGCCAATGATAAGCCCGAGCGGCGTGCTTTAAGGTCCCAGAGTGCCACATCAAATGCACCAATGGCCTGAGTCGCCAAACCGCTGCGCCCCACAGACGCACCTGCCCAGCAAAGTTTGTCCCACAGCTTGGCAATATCACTGGGGTTTTCACCAATAAGATTCGGCGCGATTTCCAGCGCGTGGGCGAACTGGCCCGGACCTCCAGCGCGCTTGGAGTAACTGAAGCCCATGCCTTGATGACCATCACGGGTTTGAATTTCAGCAATCAGGATAGCGATTTCAGTCATCGGCTTTTGTCGGCCGGTCAGTACTTTGGCATCACTGATTGGGTTGGCCAGCGGCAGTGCCACTGAGCGCAGGCGCAGCCAGGCAATACGGTCATCGTCGGCGCAAGTCATAGCGGGCTGTTGGTTCATTGGGGTCTCCACTTGGTCGAATCAAATAGAGCTTGTAGATCAGGGGATAACCACCCAACCACAAGGCTTCTGGAAAGACACAGCCCTTTTGATTTTAAGATGATTGCGCAATCATTCAACAGCCAAAAAAAATTAAGTGCTGCTGCGCTCAATCACCTCGAAGCCCGTATCCAAACGCAATGGCTCGCGCGCCAATGACGGCTCGACAAAACGCGCCAGCAAGGCCTCGGCAATGGAGCGGCCGATACGCAACCCATCAACCCGCACAGTAGATAACGGTGGATGCATATGCGCCGCGCTGGATAAATCACCAAACCCCATCACCGCCAGTTGCTCAGGCACAGTTAGGCTACGACTGGCAGCCTCCGCCAATACGCCCTGCGCAATGGTGTCGGAGCTGCACACAACGACATCCCCCGCTGTACCACTGGCCAATAAACGGCTTAGCCCTTCCCGGCCTGTAGCCAATGTCGCAGGCGCAGCAAGACGCTCGATGGCTACCGTCGCCACGCCCTGCTCTGCAAGTGCTTGAGCCAAGCTCTCACTGCGCCTGATGCCCCGCGGATCATCAAGGGTGATCACTGAGACCCGCCGATACCCTTTGCCCAGCAAATAACTGGCCACGGTACGTCCAACTGCTTCATGGGAGAAGCCAACCAGCATGTCCAGTGGATGCTCGCATAGGTCCCAGGCTTCGACCACGGGAATACCGACACGCGCCAAGCGTTGACGGCTATCTGGCGTATGCTCGGTGCCCGTCAGCACAATACCGTCTGGACGTCGCCCCAACAGTGCACTGAGTAGCGCCTCTTCTTGCTCAGGATCGTAACCGGTCAGACCGAGCAACGTCTGGTAGCCCGCCTGCGCAAGGCGCTCGGTCAGTGCTTGGACTGTGTCGGAGAAAATTGAATTGGCGATGGTTGGCAACATGATAGCCACCAGACGGCTGCGACTAGAGGCCAACGCGCCAGCAGCAAGATTGGGCACATAGCCAGTGACTCGTACAGCATCAAGCACCCGTTGACGCGTCCTGGCGGCAACTACCTCGGGACGCCCCAACGCACGCGACACTGTAATTGGCGAAACGCCAGCGACACGCGCGACATCAATCAATGTTGGCGGGCTGGCGGGACCAAGGTCTGTTGGCTGGCGGCTCATTGCACTCCCATGATCAGACAGCCAGCCGCTGGCTCGCTTTAGGGTGCAGTCGGCTGTAACGCTTGCGCTTCAGTCTCGGCCTGCTCATGGGCCTGACGCAAACGCTCGCGACTGTTGGTCAGGTGCAAACGCATCGCCGCTCGCGCAGCCTCGGCATCCTGACGCTCGATGGCCTCGAATATTTGCTCATGCTCACGCTCAAGGCGCGCCATGTATAAGCCTTTGTCATCATGGGCCAGGGTTGCCGAATTCACCCGGGTACGCGGGATGATGTTGGTGCCCATGTGACTCATGATGTCGGTGAAGTAGCGGTTACCTGTGGCTTCAGAAATCGCCACATGAAACTGGAAGTCCGAAGCGACTGCATCACTGGCGTGAGCCACACTGTCTTTCAATGCATCCAAAGCGGCGCGCATTGCCTGCAATTGTGCAGGGCTACGGCGTTGAGCAGCCAAACCCGCCGATTCGACTTCAAGGCTGATACGCAACTCAAGGATATTAAGCACATCACGCAGGGTGACGATTGTCGCGGGATCAATCCGAAAACCATTGGCGGTGGGCACATCTATTACAAATGTACCGATGCCATGACGTGTCTCAACCAAACCTGAGGCTTGCAACCGAGAAAGCGCTTCTCGCACAACCGTGCGGCTCACGCCTTGCGCAGCCATGATCGCCGACTCAGTTGGCAGCTTCTCTCCACGCTTGATCTCGCCATCGCGAATGCGCTGCGAAAGCTCTGCGACAAGCTCTTGAGCAAGGCTTCTGTGCTTGCGACGTGGAAGCTGTTGAGTGTTTTGGTTGAGCATGAATCTTAAGGCCTGTGGTGATTATGTATACATCATAACGCAATAGTTGTATGACAACAGTGCCATTAACGCAAGCATAATGCCATGTACTCTATTGAAACCCGCAAAAGCCCAATCACAGCAATACTTTAGACCAGTAGAGAAGCGCCATCCCCACCCACATATCGCAAGGGCTTGCCTCAAGACGGTTGCAGGTGACGCAGCACTGATAACGGCTGAGACAAGTGTGTGACATCAGGCTCCAACTGGGCTCAATGCGCCATCAAACGGATTTAACTTTCTGCCCCAGCCTGCCATGCTTGTTTAATTTGCAGTCAGGCGTGGACAACTTGATCCAGTATTTATCCGAAGCATGGCGGCATCGCCCAACCCACAAGCGCGTCTGGGCCCTGGCCGCACCGATGATTCTGTCGAATGTCTCAGTGCCAATGGTCGCCCTGGTCGACAGCGCAGTGGTCGGCCACTTGCCACACGCCTACCAATTGGCAGCCGTAGCGGTTGGCGGCACCCTATACACCCTGCTGACCTGGGCCATGGGCTTCTTGCGCATGGGCACCACCGGTTTTGCTGCACAAGCGGCTGGCCGTGAAGATGGCGGCGCACTGCGCCAAGTACTCTGCCAAGGCCTGCTACTTGCCGGCGCACTGGCCATAGGGCTGATCTTGCTGGCCCTGCCTTTCAGCCATATCGCCTTGAGCTTGATGCAGCCCTCGGCCGAGCTTAATCAATTGGCCCGCGACTACTTTCAGATCCGCTTGTTTGGCCTGCCTGCCGCCCTTGCGACTTATGCATTAATTGGCTGGTTACTGGGCACCCAAAACGCACGGGGGCCACTGGCAATACTGTTGTGCACTAACATCCTGAACGTGGGGCTCGACCTCTTCCTGGTCCTCGGCTTGCAGTGGGGTGTTAGCGGTGCAGCATGGGCCTCGGTCGTAGCGGAGTGGACAGGTGCCCTGCTTGGTTTGTGGCTCGCGCGCAAAGCGCTGCGTCCATACAGCGGTCAGGTCAACTGGTCAGTGCTGCGTCGCTGGCTCAGTTGGCAACCTCTGCTGGCCGTTAATCGCGATATATTCATTCGCACCTTGGGGCTGCAGTTGGTGTTCTTCCTGATCACCGTACAAGGCACGCGCCTGGGCGATGCCACCGTTGCAGCTAATGCCCTGCTATTAAACGGCTTATTGCTCACCGCCCACGCCTTGGACGGCCTCGCCCATGCAGTTGAAGCACTCTGTGGCCACGCCCTCGGCGCCAAGGATCGCAATGCCCTACGGCGCAGCTTGATTGTGGCAACCGGCTGGTCCTTGGTTGCGAGCCTGCTGTTTGCCCTGTTTTTCTCGCTGGCCGGGGACTGGTTCATTCAACTGCAAACCAATATCCAGTCCGTGCGTGAAACGGCGCATAACTATTTACCTTACTTGGCACTATTGCCGCTGATTGCAGTCTGGAGTTACTTGCTGGACGGACTTTTTATTGGCGCTACACGAGCCAGGGAAATGCGTAACGCCATGCTGATTGCCGTCTCAATTAGCTTGCCATTAGGCTGGTTGCTGCAAGGCTTGGGAAATCATGGCCTGTGGCTCGCTTTTTTATGTTTTATGGCGCTACGCGGTATCAGCCTCGGCGCCTATGCTTACCACATGAACCGGCACAATGGTTGGTGGAACCCCGATTATGCTAAGTCAAAAACTGTCTGAAATTGAACATCAACGCCAAGCCGCTTTGGACGATCAAGAGCTGCTGGACACCCCGGCCGATCCGTATCTGGATACCATTGTCCGGGTGGTGCGTGACCTATTCGGCGTGCAAACGGTGCTGGTCAGCCTGATAGACCGTGATCGTCAATGGTTTAAATCACGGCTCGGTCTAGATATAGCCGAAACGCCCCGCAGCATCTCCTTCTGCGACCAGGCAATTAAAAGTACGCAAATGTTTGTCGTCAGCGACGCCCACAGCGACCCGCGCTTTCGCGACAACCAACTGGTCACCGACAACCCTTATGTGCGCTTTTATGCAGGCCAGCCGCTGTTCTCCGAAGAGGGCCAAGCTTTGGGGACGCTGTGCTTAATAGACTCGCAACCTAAAGTCCTGAGCCCAGCTGAAATACAGTTGCTTAAAGATATGGCAACGCTGGCTGAAGGCTATTTGAAATTACGCCGCTTCAGTCATCAGACCGAACAACTGCGTGACGCGCTCAGCCGCGAACAGCGTAAGGCGATGCTCGATCAACTCACCCAGTTATGGAACCGTGCCGGTCTCGAACACTTCCTCGCAGTTGAGCACCGCGCAGCCCATGATCGCGGTGTGTATTTGGGCGTGCTGTTTTGCGACCTCGATCGCTTCAAGCAGGTCAACGATACCCATGGCCATGACGCCGGTGATCAGGTGTTGTGGCAAACCGCACGCAGAGTCTCAGCGGCCGTTCGCCCCAATGACATCGTGACGCGCAATGGTGGCGAGGAGTTCGTGGTACTGGCCCAAGTCAAAGACGCCCATGAGCTTGAGCAAATAGCGCAGCGCATTCGCAGTAAAATCGGCGACAGTCACTTCACCCTTGAACAAACCGAGCTGCCATTGACCATCAGCATTGGCTGCGCCTTAACTTGCGAAACCGAAACCGGACATGATGCGATGAAACGCGCGGACCGGGCGCTTTACCGGGCCAAGAACAATGGTCGCAACCGGGTTGAAATAGCTGACCCATTCAAATCCAACTCATCTTGTTAATGAATAACCAGGCAATATCTGCAGAGGAAGTCACATGGGCGAGGCAATAGCGGCGTACCTGCACTACATCTCGATTTTCGGCTTATTCGCACTGCTCAGCATTGAGCATGTAACCTTCAACAAAGAGCTGGATCTGGCGCGGGCTCGCCGGCTGGTTGTCACCGACTTAGCCTATGGCGTGTGCGCCGGCGTAGTCTTGCTCACCGGATTGGTTCGGGTCATCTGGTACGGCAAAGGCTGGCAATACTACGTTTCCAACAGCGTGTTCCACGGCAAAGTGACGCTGTTCATTCTGGTCGGTTTAATCTCGGTGTACCCGACTTACATCTACCTCAACTGGCGAAACTCGCTTCAGGCAGGACAGCCCCCCGTGATTACCCGTCGCCAGGCATTCCTGATTACCATGAGCATTCGTCTGGAGTTGCTGCTACTGCTGATCATCCCGTTACTCGCAACGTTTATGGCTCGAGGTTTTGGGGTGATGGGGGCTGGGTAGTGCTGCATCACCTGCGTGGGCATCAGATCCACTTCCTGATGATTGAAAAGTCCCTGCAGGAGCACTCAGGAAAATCGAAAGATAGATTTAGGGTTGTGCACCCGCCAACCGATTTCTGAAGCCTGACCACAGAAACAACAAAACCGGCACGAGGCCGGTTTTGTTTTATTGGCTTGACGTTAGGACGACAAGTACGAAGACCGGGTCAGGCCCAGACGCAGAGCATCGAGGTAGGTCGTACGCTCGCGTGCAGTGATCTTGGCGCTGGCGACTTTATCGCGGTAATGGGTCATCAACTCTTCCGGCGACAAGTGCACATAACGCAGCATGTCTTCGATGGTGTCGTGAGTTTCAATACCGGCGTGATAAACGCTGCCATCCGGATTCTGGTAGATATTCACCGAATCGGTATCACCGAACAGGTTATGCATATCACCGAGAATTTCCTGATAAGCCCCCACCAGGAAGATACCCAGGAGGTAATCCTCACCCTCGCGGACTTCATGAACAGGCAAGCTGCTTTCGATGCTCTGTTCATCCACGTATTGACGGATTTTACCGTCGGAGTCGCAGGTCAGATCCTGCAGCACCGCGCGGCGCAGCGGCTCTTCTTCAAGGCGGTTGAGTGGCAGAATTGGCAATACCTGGCCAATGGCCCAAGTGTCCGGCAAGCTCTGGAACACCGAGAAGTTGCAGATGTACTTGTCAGCCAGCTTGTCATTGAGTTCATCGAGCACTTGGCGATGTGAACGCTGACGCGCTTTCATCGAGTTGTACAAGCGACGACACACCGCAAAGTAACACTGCTCGGCTAGGGCTTTTTCGACCAGGCTGATCTTGCCTTCGGCATACTGGCGGGCTACGTCACTCATGTAGTGAGTGGCACGCCAGTAGGTTTCAGTGGCCATTTCAAAATCAGTCGGTGCCAGCAGGTCAGCCAGGTAGCCAACTGTTTCAGGCAGGCTTTCACGGTCTTCGATAACAGGCACTTCGTCGTTGTGCTTTTCAACGTCGGTGACTTGCACCACCAGCATGGCGTGGTGTGCGGTCAGGGAGCGTCCACTTTCCGAGAAAATATTCGGATGCGGCAATTCTTGCTCATCGCAGAATTCCTTGAGCATGCCAACCACTACGCCTGCGTAGTCATCCATGTCGTAGTTGATCGAACTGGCATTGCGCGAATGGGTGCCGTCGTAGTCCACGCCCAAACCGCCGCCCACGTCGATATGATCAACTGGCAGGCCGAGGCCGCGCAATTCGCCATAGTAGCGAATCGCTTCCTTGAAGCCGTGTTGATAGTCGGCCAGATTGGCGATCTGCGAGCCCATGTGGAAGTGCAGCAAACGAATGCCTTGATCCAGCTTGGCCTCGCGGAAACGCTCAACAACCGAGAGCAGTTGTGCGGCCGACAAACCAAACTTGGATTTCTCGCCGCCAGTGTCTGCCCACTTCGAGGATGCCAGTGACGACAAGCGCACACGCAAGCCAATCTGCGGCGCTACCTTTAGCTCAGCCGCTTCATCGATCACCAACTGCACTTCAGATTCTTTCTCGATGACGATAAACACATTGTGACCGAGCTTTTGACCCATCAATGCCAGCTTGATGAATTCACGGTCCTTATAACCGTTGCAGACGATGGTGCCGCCCTTGGGGGCCAAGGCCAGCACCGCCAACAACTCCGGCTTTGAACCTGCTTCTAAGCCAATGGCCACGTCTTTAGTGGCAATGATGTTCTCAACCACGGCTTCCTGCTGGTTAACCTTAATCGGGTACAGCGCCATGTATTTGCTCTGGTATTCCAGGCGTTCAATATTGGCGTCGAATGCGCCGGTCAACTGGCGCACTCGGTCTTGCAGAATATCCGGAAAGCGCACCAGCAATGGCAGGCTAAGACCGCTGGCACGCAACTCATCAACTTGCTCATAGAGATCGATTGGGGTGCTGTCTGGGCCATTAGGACGCACTTCTACGCGGCCGCTGTCATTGATCGCGAAATAACCCGCGCCCCAATGACGAATTCCGTAAACGCTACGGCTGTCGGCAACTGTCCATTGGCTGCCGTCATCTTTACGTGTGCGTCGTGCAGACATTGAAGTCTCCCTTACTTGCGATAAATAGCCCTGGCTCAGCCAGTGCCTATACAGATTAAAGTCTGGAAATGACGATTTCTAAGTAGTTGACTGGCAATCCACTCAGTAAGTTTAGAAACCCAGCATAGCCGCTATGGCCTAGCCGCCAGATTTCTTTGCCTTGAAACCGCGCTTTGTGAGTTCTTCGAGCAGCAACTCGACGTGATCACCCTGGATCTCGATCACCCCATCCTTGAGAGCGCCGCCGCAGCCACAACGCTTTTTCAGCGCACTGGCCAGCTCCTTCAACGGCTCCTCAGGCAAAGGCACGCCACTGACAGTGCTGACGGTCTTTCCGCCACGGCCTTTGGTTTCACGGCGCACACGGGCAATGCCGTCGCCTTCGGGGATCAGGGTCTTTTTACAGATGCAGGCGTCTACCGGCTGATTACAGTCAGGGCAATGCCGACCGGTATCAGTGGAATACACCAAACCGCTTAACGCGGCGAATGACGAGGCTTTCTTGACCACCGGCTTTCCTCTTTGGCAGGTCAGAAACGTGTTGGCGTAACAAGGTCGAACGGCGCAACAGGTTTGAAAGCGATAGGCTGACAAGCGTCAACCGCGAAGCCCCACTCTGGCAGGGGCAGCGCACCACAACCGAAACAGCTGTGGCTCAAAGGGCGCGCAGTGTAACGATAAAACTGGCCAATGCTAAACATAAAAATGCGCCATTAACCGCTGATTTAGCGACTTTAACCCGCCCATGTTCAACATCATGGACAGCCTGTTGACATATCCTGAACAAAGCGGTGTTTTTGGGCTGTTACTCAGCAGAACGGCTTAATGGCTGCCGTTATGACTCTGGATTTCAAGATAGGTACGCAAGGCTTGCAGTGAGTCGGGGCAGTAGTCTTTTACGCTGGCTTCCGCCAATGCTTGCTGAACAGTCATAAACTGCGCTTCGAGCACTTCTTCTGGCTGCAAAATCAGCGGTGCATCGGACACCGCCGAAAATACCGCACACCATAGACGGTTATCAGTCTGATCAAAGAAGAAGCGCTGACACTCCTGCAATATCACACCCTTAATGCCCAGCTCTTCCTCCAGCTCACGGGCAGCCGACTCGGCATAACTTTCATCGGCCATCACCATACCGCCAGCGGCTACATCCCAATAACCGGGATACAACGCTTTGCTCAGCGTACGACGATGCACGCAAAGCAAACCGGCGGAGTTGAATAGCAAGATGAAGGTCGCGCGCCCAATCAAGCCGCGCTCGCGCAACTCCGCTCTGGGCAACGCCCCGAGTTGACAATCCTGCTCGTCAACCCAGGCAATTCGCTCCGCGTCTGATGCCGCTCGATGTGCGGCTTCAGCTGGCGAGATAGACACCAATCAACCCTGCGACAACAGCTGGCGCAAGTCGATGATACCGGCGTTAGCGCGGGAAATGTAGTTAGCCATAACCAGCGAGTGGTTAGCCAGCAGACCATAGCCGCTGCCGTTGAGAATCATCGGGCTCCACATAGGCTCTTGCGCTGCTTCCAACTCACGAATGATCTGACGCACGCTTACAGTGGCGTTCTTCTTGGCCAGTACATCAGCGAAGTCAACTTCAACCGCGCGCAGGAATTGTGCGAGCGCCCAGGCTTGACCCCGTGCTTCATAGAACACGTTGTCGATCTGCATCCACGGCGTTTCATAGGCGTTTTCGTCAACCTTGACCGCCGTACCCGCCGCCACCAACTCTTGTTTAACCTCAGTGTTCAGGCGCACCTGACCCACACTCGCCGACAGACGCTGCGACAGCGAACCTAAACGCGTAGCAGCATCGCCCAACCAGTTATTGAGGTTGTCCGCACGGGTGTAAAACTGCGCAGCAGGCTTGCCGTCTCCGGCTAGCCGCGCAAGGTAACGGTCCAGCGATTTGATGCCCTCGCGGTATTCAGACTCAGAGGCGGGTAGCGCCCAGCTTTTGTTGTCAAAGTTGAAGCGCGGCTCAGCCTTGGCCAAATCGACGTCTTCAGTTGACTGCGACTGTGAGCGCGAGAAATCTTTGCGCATGGCTCGCGACAGATCACGCACCTGAACCAGCACACCAAGCTCCCAGCTTGGCATGTTATCCAGCCACAGCCCCGGAGGCGCGAGGTCATTCGACAGGTATCCACCCGGCTTATCGAGCAAGGTTGTAGCTACATACTTTAGGGTTTCAACTGTGGTGTAACCATTGACCATCTGCCGTTGCGCGTTCTGTGCGGCGGACTCGGCATGCTGCTGAACTGGGAATTGATCCGGCTCTTGGCTCCAATACCAGCCAATCACCAGCGCGACCAATAGATAAATGCAGAGCAGCGTGCCAAAGATTTTGGTCACCCAGCCTCCGCGAAAATAACTGCGTACGTTGCCGACTGAGTCGTCGACAGTGTCACGCGTGCCAGTCGTGCGTTTCTTCCAATCCAGCATGGCAATGTCCTTCTATTACGGCATTCGGTAGTTCGACCGCAACCTCAGACAAGGGTTGCGTAACAGGCCCCCACTATAAGGGAAACCCGCACTAGAACTACAACCTTAGCATTGCTCGAAGCGTTATACCCGCGCTCCCTGCCCGGAGTTGCGCAACAAAAAATGTGCAGCTGGCTCGAAAGAGACCTGACTCAACTGCAGGCGACTTGGCAATTTTCGCCGGCGTCATACTTTTGTAATGAAAACGCAATAACTTCATGGACTTACGGCATGTTGAACATGCCCATACCGTTCCGTTGTCGGTAGATCCCTATGCGCCTGAAGTTTTTCACTAATCTCAACACTGCCCTGCTCGTCACTGCCTGTATCGCCTTAGGCGCTACACTCTGGTGGTCACAACAAGCGCTTGAGCGACCTTATGCGCTGATGGAGCGCTACATGAATTTGTCTGAGCGCTTCCAGAAAAGCGTCAGTCTAAATATCTTCGATTACCTGCAAAGCGGCGACGCCCTGCGCCACAGCGAAGCCCTGAAGGCCATTGACGAACTGCAACCGGAGCTGGACCAATTGCCCGCAGCGCTGGCCGCTAACGTACGCAACAACCTGGATAATCTGCGCAGCTTCAGCGCCGGTGAATTACTCGCTGCAGGCAAACTGGCTGGCGACCCACAAGGCTTGCTGGTACAAGCTGAGCGCGAAATGACCGGAGCTTTAGAGCAACTGGCGCAGTATGCCGCCAGCGCTGACTCACAAGCGGCAGCACGCTACAACGCGCCGCTATTTAGCGCTGCGCAGCACTTGGTCAAGCTTGCTCATGCCCGCAACAAAATGATTGTCAGCGCCAATAATGAACTGCTGGCGGATGTCGATCGCGAGCGCGAAGCCATTGAGCAACAGGCAAAGATTCTCACCGACCTGCCTCTGCTTGGGGTTAAGCAAAGCAATGAGTCCGCCAGCGATGGTTTCGCCGCAATGCTCGGGCTCGACACCAACAGCGACCAAAGCCAAACAGAAGACCGTGGTGTTGGTCTCAAGCGTGAGTTCACCAGCCTGCTTAGCCGCTACCCCAATGAGTTGAAGAGAACGGTCGGCCTGATTGAGCAGCGCAATCAATTGAGCCGAGCTACCCGCTCACAAATCGATAACGTCACTCAGGCCCTGAATGAGCTAGAGCCTTTGGTACGCGCCGAACATGGCAAAATCCAAGGAGAGGTAAGGCTGCTACAGGGCGCAATGATTGTACTAATTCTGTGCATTGCCTTGATCATCGACACCTTGCAGCGCCGCCTCACAAGCGTTCTGACCTTGCTGGTACCTGCCTTGTCGGCGTGGGCGCAAGGCAACTTTGCCAAAGCAATCAAGCTCAACAACAAGACCCGCGAGCTGGTAGACATCGAGGACTCCCTGAACCACCTGCGCAATTATCTGGTTGAGTTGGTCGGCACTATTCGTGAGCATGCCGAGCAAGTCGCCGGATCAAGCCGCACACTGGCAGACCTCAACGGTGGCATGCACCAAGGCGCGGAACGACAAGCAGCAGACACCGCCCAGATTCGCGACGCATTGGGCAACCTGGAGTCGACCATTGTGCAGGTTGCAGACGACGCCAGTGACGCTGCAGATGCCAGCCGCAACGCCGACAAAGCGCTGGAGCAAGGTCAGCAAGTCATCAGCCAGAGCCTCACGGGGCTGCATACTTTGGCAGGTGAAGTGCAAAACAACGCCCAGGCAATTGAGCGCTTGGCCGAAGAGACCACCACCATCGGCAATGTGCTTACGGTTATTCGCGGTATCGCCGAACAAACCAATCTATTGGCATTGAATGCGGCCATTGAAGCCGCGCGAGCAGGTGAAATGGGCCGTGGTTTTGCAGTAGTAGCCGAAGAGGTACGCTCGCTTTCGCAACGCACCAGCGGAGCGACTGAACAAATTCAGGAGCTGATTGCACGCCTGCAACAAGCGGCTCGGCATTCAGTCGAAGCCATGCGCAGCCAATTGGAACACGCACAAGTCAGCGCCAATCAAGCCGCTGCAGCAGACGGTGCACTGGATGAGATCGTCAACTCCATTCGCATCATTGCCAATATTGCTCAGCGCATTGCCGCCGCCACAGCCCAACAAAGTGGCGCGGTCAGTGAGATTCGCGGCCACAGCGAGCGGATTCACAGCCTTGGCGATGACAACCTGCAACGCATTGGTGAAGGCCGCGATCAAGGCGAACAACTGCTTCAGCTTGGGGCAGAGTTACGCACCGCAGTGCAGGCTTTCCACCTTTAAAGGCTGAAACACAGGTAAAGTCAGGTCGAGATCGGCCACCGCGTACATTTGTCGCACCCCTAGTGCGCGGTGTCATACGGGCGATTGGCTGCATTTCATCGGCCTGACAAAACCACTTACAGCTCGGCCAATGCCACAGACAGCCCAGCTCCGTTATGATGGTTGGATACTTGTTTGTCGAGATCCACATGCGTCGCTTAATCAGCCTGCTCCTGCTCATCATCGCGATCCCAGCCAGCGCCAGCTTGCTCGACAATCGCCCCGCTCTTGCTCCGCTAGGGTCTGCGCTGAATAACAGCGCTGATTTTCTGCCGGTACGTGAAGCCTTCAAACTCAACTTAATCAGCAGCTCGGCAGACTCCGTCAAGCTGCGGTTTGTCGCCACTGACGGTTATTACCTGTACAAACACCGCTTCAAGTTCAGCACTGAGCCCGCCGATATCGGCCTTGGCGAAGCGCAAATGCCAGCAGGCGAGCAGAAGACTGACGAGTATTTCGGCGAGGTCGAGGTCTACCACAACATTGTCGACGTTGATCTGCCGATCAGCCCGCCGACTGATCGCGCCTATACGCTCAATGTCACCTACCAGGGCTGTGCGGATAAAGGCCTGTGTTACCCACCCGAAACTGAACAGATCAAAATTGGCGGTGCTTTCGGCGATAGTGTCGACAGCCCTATACCAGCAGGCTCGACTGCTAACGCAGGTAAAACCAGCTGGCAATGGACTGATTTGGCCTTGTTCTTCCTCGCGGGCCTGGGCTTGACCTTCACCCCTTGCGTGCTGCCAATGCTGCCGATTCTCTCGGGCGTGGTTTTACGCGGTCGTCCAAGCAACCGCCGCGGCTTGGTGCTATCACTGGCCTATGTGCTACCCATGGCGGCCTGCTACGCCGCACTTGGCGCATTGATGGGGCTGTTTGGTGCAAGCCTCAACCTGCAAGCCATGCTGCAATCGCCTTGGGTGCTGATCCCTTTCGCCTTGTTTTTCAGCCTATTCGCCATTGCCATGTTTGGCATGTTCGAGATCCGCTTACCCGCGTTCGTTCGGGAGCGACTGGACCGCAAGGCATCACAAACCCAAGGCGGGTCAATCGCAGGCGCCGCAACGCTGGGCGTACTTTCCAGCCTGATCGTCTCGCCCTGCGTTACCGCACCGCTAACAGGGTTGCTGCTCTATATCAGCAGTACCGGCGATGCCTTGGGTGGCGGTCTGCAACTATTCGCCCTCGGCCTTGGCATGGGTGCGCCGCTGGTACTGATTGGCGCGGGCGGTGGGGCTCTGCTGCCTCGCAGCGGCGCCTGGATGAACGGCGTCCGCAACTTGTTCGGGGTCATGCTGCTGGCCGTATCCATCTGGCTACTTGATCGTTTACTCCCCGGCCCGATCACGCTGGCGTTGTGGGGCTTGCTTGCTGCGGGCTCAGCACTGTTCCTCGGTGCACTGGAGTTCAATGTAAAAAGCTCGAAAGGCAAACTTGCTCAGCTTGTGGGCCTCGCCTTGCTGGTTTATGCCCTCACTGCTTGGGTAGGTGCATTGCAAGGCCAGGATGACCCTCTGCGCCCGCTGGGCCGCATGCAATTGGGCGGCGCTCAGATGATGCCCACTGCGCAGGCTCAACATGGCAACTGGCAAACCGTGACCAGTAGCTCCGAACTTGATGCCGCACTGGCTGCCGCCAAAAGCAGTGGCAAACCCTTGCTACTCGACTGGTATGCGGACTGGTGCATCAGTTGCAAAGTCATCGAGCGTGAAGTGCTGACTGACCCCAAAGTCGGTGCGCAACTCAAGGATTACGCCCTCGTACGCTTTGATATCACTGAAAGCACCCCTGCCCAACGTTCAGTTTTGGATCGTTATTCACTGTTTGGCCCGCCCGCGATACTAATCTTCGACAAGAACGGCGACGAATGGCAGGACCTTCGTGTGGTAGGTGAAGTTGACGCTGAAACCTTCTCTGCCCGGCTAAATAAAGCCCACGAACGCTTTTAAACACCTCAGTCACAAAAGTGCCGCAAACAACGGCCATCGTGCTGGCTACTGCATAGAACTAGACAGTCACGAGGCGACTCCGGCATAGTCCTGCGTGTGAAAACAACAAGGAACACGAAACATGGCGACCTTATTGGCCCTGCACGGCCCAAATTTAAATCTACTCGGCACCCGCGAGCCTGGTGTCTATGGCGCCACCACGCTGGAGCAGATCAACCTTGATCTGGAGCGCCGCGCTCGTGATGCCGGGCATCATCTGATGTACCTGCAAAGCAATGCAGAGTATGAATTAATCGAGCGTATTCACGCTGCCAGAGGTGAAGGCGTCGACTTTATTTTGATTAATCCAGCCGCTTTTACTCATACAAGTGTCGCATTACGTGACGCATTGCTGGCGGTGAGCATCCCATTCATCGAAGTGCATTTATCTAACGTGCACAAACGCGAAGCATTCCGCCATCACTCCTACTTTTCAGATGTTGCTGTAGGTGTGATCTGCGGCCTTGGCGCCAGCGGTTATCGGCTGGCCCTGGAGGCTGCACTCGAACAACTTGAACTTGAACGGCCCTGACCCAACTGGGAGTTGAAAAGCTATGGATATTCGTAAAGTCAAAAAACTGATCGAACTGCTGGAAGAGTCCGGCATCGACGAACTGGAAATTCACGAAGGTGAAGAGTCAGTACGCATCAGTCGCAACAGCAAGCAACCTGCTTACGCGCCGCAACCTGTGTATGCACCTGCTCCTGCCGCCGCACCTGCTGCGCCAGTGGCTGCTGCTGAAGCTGCTGCACCGGCAGCGCCAAAACTCAACGGCACCGTCGTGCGTTCGCCAATGGTCGGTACTTTCTACCGCGCGTCGTCGCCAACCTCCGGTAACTTTGTTGAAGTTGGCCAGAGCGTTAAGAAGGGCGACATCCTCTGCATCGTTGAAGCGATGAAGATGATGAACCACATCGAAGCTGAAACCAGCGGTGTTATCGAATCCATTCTGGGCGAGAACGGCCAGCCGGTTGAATACGACCAGCCTCTGTTCACAATCGTTTGAACCGAGGAGAGCCAGCGATGTTGGAAAAAGTTCTAATCGCCAACCGCGGCGAGATCGCATTGCGCGTCTTGCGCGCGTGCAAAGAATTGGGCATCAAAACCGTTGCTGTGCACTCCACAGCTGACCGTGAATTGATGCATTTGGCTCTGGCAGACGAGTCTGTTTGCATTGGCCCAGCAGCCGGCACCCAGTCTTACCTGAATATCCCGGCAATCATCAGCGCAGCTGAAGTGACCGGCGCCACCGCGATTCACCCTGGTTACGGCTTCCTTGCGGAAAACGCCGATTTCGCTGAACAGGTGGAAAACTCAGGCTTTGCCTTTATCGGCCCGAAAGCTGAAACCATCCGCCTGATGGGCGACAAGGTGTCAGCCAAGGACGCAATGATCAAGGCTGGCGTACCTGTGGTACCAGGCTCTGACGGCCCACTGCCGGAAGACGAAGAAACCGCCTTGGCCATTGCCCGTGAAGTCGGTTACCCGGTCATCATCAAGGCGGCAGGCGGCGGCGGTGGTCGCGGCATGCGCGTGGTCTACAAAGAAGAAGACCTGATCAAGTCTGCCCGCCTGACCCGCAGTGAAGCGGGTTCAGTGTTCGGCAACCCAATGGTTTATCTGGAGAAGTTCCTCGGCAACCCGCGTCACGTGGAAGTCCAAGTGCTCTCTGACGGCCAAGGCAACGCGATTCACCTCGGTGACCGCGACTGCTCGCTGCAACGTCGCCACCAAAAGGTGCTTGAAGAAGCCCCAGCGCCGTACATCAACGAACAAGCGCGTGCCGAAGTACTCAAGCGCTGCGTCGATGCCTGCATCGAAATCGGCTATCGCGGCGCCGGTACTTTTGAGTTCCTGTACGAGAACGGCAGGTTCTACTTCATCGAGATGAACACTCGCGTGCAAGTGGAGCACCCGGTCACTGAAATGGTCACCGGCATCGACATCGTCAAGGAAATGCTCAGCATTGCGGCGGGCAACAAGCTGTCGTTCACCCAAGATGACATCGTCATCCGCGGGCACGCACTTGAGTGCCGGATCAACGCAGAAGACCCAGACAACTTCATGCCTTGCCCGGGCAAAGTTAAGCACTTCCATGCACCTGGCGGCTTTGGTGTTCGCGTTGACTCGCACCTGTACAGTGGCTACACCGTACCGCCACACTATGACTCATTGATCGGCAAACTGATCACTTACGGGGCAACCCGTGACGAAGCCATGGCGCGCATGCGCAACGGTCTCGACGAGATGGTAGTGGATGGCATCAAAACCAACATCCCGCTGCACCGGATGCTGGTTCGCGACAAAGGTTTCAACGACGGCGGTGTGAATATTCACTACCTCGAAAAGAAACTGGGCATGGATAAGCACTGATATCAGTGCTTCACCTGCTAAAACAAGGGCTGCCGTTTGGTGGCCCTTGTTGTTTTCCCCGTACTAACATACAAGCCGCAGCGCTTTTCTGCCCTCCACCAACGCTTGCAAGATAGCTTGAGCTTCGCACCGTCATGCCTTTGGTGTGGAAGCAAACCAACCCCTGCAGTAAGCTTGCGCCCCATTAAGCGCTCATATTTGATTTAGCTTCCAACGAGGTTCCGCTATGCCCTGGTTACAAGTACGTCTCGCCATTACCCCGGAACAAGCGCCGACCTACGAAGATGCCCTGCTCGAAGTGGGTGCGGTATCTGTGACCTTTATGGATGCTGAAGACAACCCGATCTTTGAGCCCGAGCTGAATACCACCCCGCTGTGGTCGCACACCCACCTGCTGGCATTGTTCGAAGCGGACACAGATGCCAACGCCCTGCTCGCTCACTTGCAATTACTCACTGGCGGCGCACTGCCAGAGCACCAGATCGAAGAAATTGCCGATCAGGACTGGGAACGCAGCTGGATGGACAACTTCAAGCCAATGCGTTTTGGCCAGCGCCTGTGGATAGTGCCAAGCTGGACCGATGCACCAGAGCCCGATGCCGTGAACCTGTTGCTCGACCCTGGCCTGGCATTCGGCACGGGCACTCACCCCACCACGGCCCTGTGCCTTGAGTGGCTTGACGGCCAGCCGTTAGATGATTGCAGCCTTATCGATTTCGGCTGCGGCTCAGGCATCCTTGCGATTGCAGCATTACTACTTGGCGCACCCAACGCAGTGGGCACCGATATCGACCCTCAAGCGCTTGAGGCCTCCCGTGACAATGCCAGCCGCAACGGCATCGACCCGGCACGCTTCCCGCTCTACCTCCCGGCCGACATGCCGCAGGAACCCGCCGATGTCGTGGTCGCCAACATTCTTGCAGGCCCGCTGGTCGCGCTGGCCCCGCAAATTACCTCACTGGTAAAAACGGGTGGTCGCCTTGCATTGTCTGGAATTCTCGCAGAACAAGCCGAAGACGTTCGGGCCGCATACGCAGCCGACTTCAATCTCGACCCAACCGCAACCAACGATGGCTGGGTGCGAATCAGCGGTGTGCGCCGTTAAATAAGCAACACTGCAGCCACCCCAAGACTTGCGTTAGACTAGCCTCAATGTTTTTTCGGACCGCCGCATGACCGAGAGTTTTGTCACCCAGTGCCCACAATGCCAGACCAGCTTCCGCGTAAATACCGCGCAACTGGGCGCGGCACACGGCGCTGTGCGTTGCGGCGCCTGCCTGAACGTATTCAACGCCGCAAAACAACTGCAGCAACAGGGCCATGTCATTGCGCCTGCAGGCACATCTTCGGCACCTGCACCGGCCCAGGAAACGCCGCCATCAGCACAAGCCGACAAGGCAAAAAGTGCTGATGACACGCTGTGGATTCATGACGACCTTGATCTCGGTGAACTGGATCTCGATGAAGAACTGGCCAAGCTTGAGGAACGTGAGCAACAACTCTCACAAGAATTTCTCAAGCTGGAGCGCAGCACACATTTCAGCTCCGTTTTCGCCTCACCACCACGCAACGCGCCAGCTGAACACGATGAGCGCTGGGCAGAGGAGCTTCTGCGTGAAGATGCTGCCAAGCCGGCAGAAAAGCTCGCCCTTGAACCCCTGGGTTTAAAGCACAAAGACACCCACAGCAGTCCGCCACCAGCCACGCAACCTTTTCAGCAACAGCCCTTAGCTGAGCAGCCGATTGCCCGCGAACCCGAGCTGAAGCTAACTGATGCTGATTTCGGTGTAACACAGACGCCGCCTCCCAAAGAAGTACTGCCCGAACCGTTAAAAGCCCCCGAATCCCCAGTTAGCGCCGTTGAAGATGATACCGAGCAGGCACCTTTTGTCCCGGTAAACATTTCTCGCCATGAGCCCAATTTCGGCCATAACACGCTATTCGAACTCGAAGACGAACCGGTTGAGTTTGACTGGCAAAAAACCGGGCCATCCTGGGGCCGGATCATAGGCTGGACACTTTTGATCTTGCTGGCAGCTGGCGCGCTGGCAGGCCAATATGTGGCTTATCACTTTGAACAACTTGCTCGCCAAGACCAGTATCGCCCTTTGTTTGAGCAAATATGCCCAAGCATCGGCTGTGAGCTGCCGTCAAAAGTCGACATCAGCATGATCAAAAGCAGCAACCTGGTGGTGCGCTCGCACCCTGACTTCAGCGGTGCACTGGTGGTCGATGCAATCATCTATAACCGCGCGGCTTTTGCTCAGCCTTTCCCGCTCTTGGAAATGCGCTTTGCTGACATTAACGGCAAGCTACTTGCCAGTCGTCGCTTTACCCCGGGCGAGTATCTGGCAGGCGAGTTAGCCGGTCGTGCAGAAATGCCACCGCAAACACCGATCCATATATCCCTGGATATTCTTGATCCAGGCAGCCAAGCCGTGAACTACAGCCTGAGCTTCCACTCGCCGCAGTAGCAACTAAAGGAACAGCTTGTCGCCCTCATAACGGATAGCGATAAGCTGGCAACTGTTCAGATTTTGTTCAAAACAGCCTTTATCCGGTCATCCAGAGCAGGTATGATTCTCCCCCTTTTTCGCCGTCTACTATTTGGCTCATCAGCTTGTCTTTTGAGCACGGAAGCCCTATGTCGACGTTACGCATCGGCCCGTACACACTGCCGAACCAGTTAATTCTTGCGCCAATGGCCGGAGTAACTGATCAACCATTTCGCAAGCTCTGCCAGCGCTTGGGCGCGGGCATGGTGGTATCTGAAATGGTCACGAGCGATGTGCGGTTGTGGAATACGCGTAAATCAAGCCTACGCTTGATCCATCAGGATGATCCCGAGCCGCGCTCGGTACAGATCGCCGGTGGTGATCCGCAAATGCTTGCAGAGGCAGCTAAGCGGAACGTCGAATTGGGTGCCCAGATAATTGATATTAATATGGGCTGCCCAGCGAAAAAGGTCTGTAATAAAGCGGCAGGTTCTGCGCTATTGAAAGACCAAATATTGGTGCGTGAAATTTTGCATGCAGTGGTGGGCGCAGTCGATGTGCCAGTCACCTTGAAAATCCGCACCGGCTGGGACAGAGAGAATAAGAACGGCATTGAGGTGGCGAAGATTGCCGAACAAGCCGGAATTGTTGCGTTAGCGGTACATGGTCGCACCCGTGCAGACCTTTACACCGGTGACGCCGAATACGACACAATTGCAGCGATAAAACAGGCGGTTTCAATTCCGGTGCTGGCAAATGGCGACATCACCAGCCCGGAAAAGGCCAAAGCCGTACTCGCTGCAACGGGAGCAGATGGATTACTGATAGGCAGGGCTGCTCAAGGGCGGCCTTGGATATTCCGTGAGACAGACCATTACTTGCGTACAGGCAAAAAAATGCCGGCACCAAGCTTGGTCGAAATAGAAAGTATTTTGCTAGAACACCTCAGCGCACTGCATGCCTTCTACGGCGAAGTAATGGGCGCTCGAATCGCTCGCAAGCATGTGGGCTGGTATCTAGCGACTCTGCCGGGCGCCAGAGAATTTCGCGCTGAATTCAATCGCCTTGAATGTACGGACGCACAGTGCGCCAACGTTCGCCAGTTCTTCCGCGAGCGGCAAAATGATGGAGATGGGGTGGCTGCATGACGATGTTGACCGAGACTTTAGGAAGTGGAATTTCACCAGTGAGTGACAACACCAGCTTGAAACAGCACCTCAACACGCCAAGCGCAGAAGGGCAAACCCTGCGCGGCAATGTTGAGAAGGCGCTGCATAACTATTTCGCCCACCTTGAGGGTGCTGACGTCTCTGACGTTTACAACCTGGTGTTGACCGAAGTCGAGGCACCCCTGTTAGAAACCGTGATGAACTACGTCAAGGGCAACCAAACCAAAGCCTCTGAGTTACTCGGCCTGAATCGCGGCACCCTGCGTAAGAAGCTCAAGCAATACGACTTGCTCTAACCTCTTCCTCTCAAAAAAGGCGACCTAAACCGTCGCCTTTTTGTTTATTTCTCTGCTCTGATGGACTCTGAAATGACCGACCAGACCACCCGCCTCCCCGTTCGCCGCGCCTTGATCAGCGTATCTGACAAGACTGGCATCCTCGAATTCGCGCGCGAGCTTGTTGCCCTCAATGTGGAAATCCTCTCCACTGGTGGCACCTATAAGCTGCTCAAGGACAACGGCGTTGCGGCAGTCGAAGTCGCTGACTACACCGGCTTCCCAGAAATGATGGATGGCCGGGTCAAGACCCTGCACCCGAAAATTCACGGTGGCATTCTTGGTCGTCGCGCCATTGATGGCGACGTGATGGAGCAGCACGGCATCAAGCCGATTGATCTGGTTGCGGTTAACCTCTACCCATTCGAAGCCACAGTTGCCAAGCCCGACTGCGATTTGGCTGACGCCATCGAGAACATCGACATCGGCGGCCCAACCATGGTCCGCAGCGCCGCCAAGAACCACAAAGATGTGGCCATTGTGGTTAACACCAGCGACTACGCCAGTATCATTGAAGGCCTTAAAGCAGGTGGACTCAGCTACGCACAGCGTTTCGACCTGGCCCTGAAAGCCTTCGAGCACACAGCTGCTTATGACGGCATGATTGCTAACTACTTGGGCACCATTGACCAGGCCGCTGAAAAGCTCAGCACTGAAGATCGCGGCGCATTCCCGCGCACCTTCAACAGCCAGTTCATCAAAACCCAGGAAATGCGTTACGGCGAGAATCCACACCAGAGCGCGGCCTTCTACGTTGAGGCGAAAAAAGGCGAAGCCAGCATTGCCAGCGCCGTGCAACTGCAAGGCAAAGAGCTGTCTTACAACAACGTGGCCGACACCGACGCGGCGCTTGAGTGCGTGAAAAGCTTTGTTAAGCCCGCCTGCGTCATCGTCAAGCATGCCAATCCTTGCGGCGTAGCTGTTGTGCCTGAAAACGAAGGCGGCATCCGCAAAGCCTACGATCTGGCCTACGCCACCGATACTGAATCGGCATTTGGCGGCATCATCGCATTCAACCGTGAACTGGACGGCGAAACGGCAAAAGCCATCGTTGAGCGCCAGTTCGTCGAAGTGATCATTGCACCAAGCATCAGCGCCGCCGCCCGCGAAGTGGTCGCCGCAAAAGCCAACGTGCGCCTGCTGGAATGTGGCGAATGGCCGGCTGAGCGCAGTGCTGGCTGGGATTTCAAGCGCGTTAACGGCGGCCTGCTAGTGCAAAGCCGCGACATCGGCATGATCACCGCTGACGACCTCAAGATCGTCACCCAGCGTGCGCCAAGCGAGCAGGAAATTCACGACCTGATTTTCGCCTGGAAAGTGGCCAAGTTCGTTAAATCCAACGCTATCGTCTACGCCAAAAACCGCCAGACTGTGGGGGTAGGTGCAGGTCAGATGAGCCGTGTGAACTCTGCGCGTATTGCGGGGATCAAGGCTGAGCACGCTGGCTTGCCAGTACCTGGCGCAGTGATGGCCAGCGACGCCTTCTTCCCGTTCCGCGACGGCATTGATAATGCAGCTAAAGCCGGTATCACTGCAGTGATCCAGCCAGGCGGCTCAATGCGCGATAATGAAGTGATTGCCGCAGCCGACGAAGCCGGGATTGCCATGGTATTCACCGGCATGCGCCATTTTAGGCACTAAAATCGGCCGCGCTGAAGCATCCGCCTGCGTTGTTGGAGGTTGACTCCCTGATGCTCATTGCCACTTGGCAACTGCGCTCATTGAGCCAACTTCCGCCTAGCATTCAGACGCTTGATCGCAACCTCGTAGATGTTGTGAGTGGTGTACCAAGATTTTGTAGGGTGGATGGTTTTACCATCCACCAATGGGGCCAAGGCTCCGCCTCCAGTAGGGGATTGATATGAATGTTTTGATCATAGGCAGCGGCGGTCGTGAGCACGCACTGGCTTGGAAGGTGGCGCAAGACCCGCGCGTAGAGAAAGTGTTTGTCGCTCCGGGCAACGCCGGCACTGCGACCGAGGCCAAGTGCGAGAACGTGGCGATTGATGTGCTGGCGATCGAGCAACTGGCAGATTTCGCTGAGAAAAATGTGCAGATGACCATTGTCGGCCCTGAAGCGCCGCTGGTAGCTGGCGTGGTTGATTTATTCAATCAACGCGGCCTGCACTGCTTCGGCCCAACCGCTGGCGCCGCTCAATTGGAAGGTTCAAAAGCCTTCACCAAGGATTTCCTGGCGCGCCACAAGATCCCGACGGCTGATTACCAAAACTTCACAGAAGTAGAGCCCGCCCTCGCTTACTTGCAGAAAGTCGGCGCACCTATCGTAATCAAGGCTGATGGCCTGGCGGCCGGTAAAGGGGTGATCGTCGCCATGACCTTGCCTGAAGCAGAAGATGCCGTGCGCGACATGCTCGCGGGCAATGCTTTCGGTGAGGCCGGCTCACGCGTGGTGATCGAAGAGTTCCTCGACGGCGAAGAAGCCAGCTTCATCGTGATGGTCGATGGCACCAACGTGCTGCCTATGGCCACCAGTCAGGACCACAAACGTGTTGGCGACCAAGATACCGGCCCAAACACGGGCGGTATGGGGGCTTACTCACCTGCTCCAGTTGTCACCGCAGATGTTCACCAACGCGTGATGGACGAAGTTATCTGGCCAACCGTTAAGGGTATGGCAGCTGAAGGCAATGTTTACACCGGTTTCCTCTATGCAGGGCTGATGATTGATAAATCTGGCGCGCCAAAGGTAATCGAGTTCAACTGCCGTTTCGGCGACCCAGAAACTCAACCGATCATGCTGCGCCTGCAATCAAGCCTGTTGCTGCTTATCGAAGCCGCACAAGCCAAGGCGCTGAATATTGTCGAAGCCCAGTGGGACCCACGCCCAAGTCTTGGTGTGGTGATGGCCGCTGGCGGCTACCCTGCTGACTACGCCAAGGGCGATGTAATTGAAGGTCTCGACAACGCGGCTGCAACTGCGGGCAAAATCTTCCACGCCGGTACAGCGCTGAAAGACGATCAAGTCGTCACCTCTGGCGGACGCGTATTATGCGCAACTGCACTCGGTGAGACAGTTCAAAACGCCCAGCAGAATGCCTACGCACTGGCGGCAAAGGTTAACTGGCAAGGCTGCTTCTATCGTAAAGATATCGGTTACCGGGCAATCGCCCGCGAAAACACCGAAGATTAATCGTTAGCCAAGCGCAATTCATGACAAAGGGGGCCGAATGGCCGTCTTTGTCATGTTTTCCCTCTACCCTGTTGACCTATAATCTTTGAACAAACTTTCGATAGGGACTTCACTGTGCGTCGGCCCGGGATTGCCACCAAACTGCTTTTCAGCTTATTGCTGACAGTCTTCTCGCATCTGCCCGCTTACGCGGCAGTGAACGCTGAGTGGTCAATCCTCAACGACTCCAGCGGCGAACTGCAACTCGGTGATATCCGCTCCCCGCAACACAGCACCCAATTCGCACCCGTCGATATCAGCAAACTGCTGACCAGCGGCGGCAATACTGCAGCATGGCTGCATTACCGGCTTGATCCGAGTAATGAACAGCGAATGATCAGGGTCTTCTCGCCTTACCTGGCCTATCTAGACCTCTATGTCCTTGACGGCGACACACTGCTTGACCATGTCCGCACAGGCAATAAGCTCCCACTGTCCAGTCGCCCGCTAAAAAGCCTCGACTTCTTGCTGCCGCTGCCAGTTGCGACCAAACCCGTTGATGTCTACTTGCGATTGGCCTCCGCACAAATACTGCGTCCAACCATTTCATTGAGCAGTGCTCAAGACGTCGCCACTGAAGTTCGGCCTCTGGTGTTCGGCCTCTTACTGGGCGGCATCTTTATGATCGCGCTATACAACTTCGTGCGCTACTGCCTGAGCCGTGAGCAAGCGAATTTATGGTTATGCGCAATCAATATTTTTCTTTTGTTTGCTGCCAGCAACGTACTGGGGATCACCGCAAGCTGGCTTGAAAGCTTACAGCCCTATCAAGCTCAGATTGCCAACACGTCGCTGTTTGCCGCGCTGTTCAGCGCCCTTGCACTGACACTCAGCTTCTTCCGTAACGCCTCGGGGTATTTGTTCCTCAGGCGCTTAATCGTCTTAAAAATGGTGGTGATTGCTGGATTGTGCGCGGTCATCCTGACCACCACCAACATACAATTTGCCCTGCTGATTTATGTGTCTTCAGCGGTATGCGGCCTGAGTGTTTTACTTATTTCACTGCATCAATGGCGCAGTGGCTATGCCCCAGCCCGATTGTTTTTCGTCGCCAGCGCTTTTCTGTGCGCAGTCTGCGTTGCAACCCTGCCGCTGCACATTGGCCTCTGGCCGATGCCGTCTAGCTGGTTGATCTACTGTTTTCTGCTCACAATAGTGATTAGCAGCACTATTTTGTGCATTGCATTAAGTGAGCGCCAGCAGCGCATCATCTACGAGAGATTCAGCTCCAGTCGGGAGCTGGCTGCAAGCTCAGCCGAACTCAAGGCCAAGGGCGAGTTTTTAGCCAAGATCAGCCATGAAATCCGCACCCCAATGAACGGGGTTCTGGGGATGACCGAACTGTTGCTTGGCACCCCGCTTTCAACCAAGCAGCGCGATTACGTACAAACCATTCACAGCTCGGGCAATGAGCTGCTTAGTTTGATTAACGAAATCCTTGATATCTCTAAACTTGAATCCGGCCAAATTGAGCTCGACGACGTGCAGTTCGACTTAAATGCGCTGATTGAAGACTGCCTGGATATCTTCCGTGCTAAAGCCGAACAACAGAAAGTCGAACTGATCAGCTTTATCCAGCCGCAGGTACCTCGCGTTATCAGCGGGGATCCCACACGCATACGCCAGGCGCTACTGAGCTTGCTGGACAATGCCTTCAAGCAAACTGACGAAGGCGAGATACTGATAATTGCGGCGCTGGAAACCAGTGGCGGCAAGCCCCGCTTACGCCTCGCAGTGCAAGACAGCGGCAAACCAATGCCACCCAGTGAGCGCAATGCCTTGCTGCATGCCGAACTGCACAGCAAAGACTTTCTCGCGGCGACCAAACTTGGCGGACGTTTAGGCTTGATCATTGCGCGCCAGCTCATTCGCTTGATGGACGGTGAGTTCGGCATCCAAAACGGCAGTAATCAGGGCTCAACCTTGTGGTTAAGCTTGCCCTTGGACAGCGCGCTGCTTGAACAACCCACCGCCGACCTCGACAGCCCGCTGCAAGACGCCCGACTGCTCATCGTCGATGACAACGAAACCTGCCGCAAGGTGCTGCTCCAGCAATGCAGCGCTTGGGGGCTTAATGTCAGCGCTGTACCTTCTGGCAAAGAAGCCTTGGCGCTGTTGCGCAGCAAAGTGCATATGGGCGAATACTTTGACGTGGTCCTTCTCGACCAGGAAATGCCCGGCATGAACGGCATGCAACTGGCCGCAAAGATCAAAGAAGACCCAAGCCTGAACCGCGATATCCTGCTGATCATGCTCACAGGCATCAGCAATATGCCGAGTAAGATCATCGCCCGTAACGCAGGGATCAAACGTATTCTGGCCAAACCGGTTGCGGGCTACACGCTCAAAGCAACCTTGGCAGATGAGCTAACCCATCGCCGCGATGGCCAACCGACGCAGTCGGTACAAAGTACACACTCGCCCTATCAAGCGCCTGCAGATTTTCAGATATTAGTGGCAGAAGACAACACCATTTCCACCAAAGTTATTCGCGGCATGCTCGGTAAACTCAACTTGCAGCCAGACACCGCAAGCAATGGCGAGGAAGCTCTGGTAGCCATCAAATCGAAACACTATGACTTGGTGCTAATGGATTGCGAAATGCCGGTACTCGATGGTTTTTCTGCCACTGAAATGCTGCGCGCGTGGGAAAAAGCCGGACAGCATCGGCGTACCCCGGTCGTTGCCCTGACCGCACACATCCTTAGCGAACACAAAGAGCGTGCACGCCTGGCGGGTATGGATGGCCACATGTCCAAACCTGTCGAACTTTCTCAGTTGCGCGAGTTGATCAATTACTGGATCGATCAACGCGCAGCACGTGCAGCTCAGACGCCTTGAAAGCCTGAACCCAGGCTAATCAGGGCTGGAGATCGGTGACGCAATCGCTGATCATATGCCCCATCGCAGGGCGGCACGCTCAGCTTCGTCTAAGCTCCAGCACCCGCCAATCAAACTTTCCCCGCAGTAAAGAGCCCACTCATGGCGTCCGAACTATTCAGTCTTTATTTGAAGTTGCTTGTGCTTTACAGCCCGTTCTTCGTGCTGTCGTGCTTTATTGGTTTAAGCCGCGGTTACACCATAAAAGAACGTAAAAAACTGGCATGGAAAGTCGCGACCGGCGTACTTATCGCCAGCGTTTTGCTGTACCTATTTGGCAAAAATATTTTCACCTTGTTTGGCATCACCATCGACGCATTTCGGATTGGGGCAGGCAGCGTGCTATTTATTTCAGCCCTCGGCATGGCTCAAGGGAAGTCAGCTGTTCAGACGGACAACGTCCAACAAGATGTCACCATTGTACCGCTGACTATCCCCCTGACTGTTGGCCCCGGAACCATAGGCGCGTTGCTGCTCATGGGGGCCAGCCAACCTCACTGGGGGGATAAAATTGTAGCGGTACTGGCAATTGCCTTAGCCAGCTTTACCGTTGGCATTGTGCTCTACCTGTCCAATCAGTTTGAACGCCTGCTGGGCGACCAAGGCTTGCAGATTGTGAGTCGCCTGATGGGCCTTTTTGTCTGCGCGCTGGCGGCACAAATTATCTTCACCGGGGTTAAAAATTATCTAATGCCCTAAACCAGTGCGCGACCGTCAACCCCGTGTGCACCAAGCCGATTCACGCACCAATGCAGCGCGAAAGCATTTGACCTATCAGCCAGGAAAACAGTTAAAAGACATATAAAACAACACCTTGCGCGAATTGGCACGGATGCTGCCATTGGAAAGATGACACTTCCAACAGTTGCGCATGGAGCCATAAGAATGAAACGCCGTCCTTTTCTGAAAACGACACTCGCCGCAAGTGCCTTAATTCTCAGCGGTCTATTCCCGTTCAGTGCACACGCAGCCGATACCATTAAGGTCGGCATTCTTCACTCACTCTCTGGCACCATGGCCATTTCAGAGACCTCTCTGAAAGATATGGCATTGATGACCATTGATGAAATCAACGCCAAAGGCGGGGTGCTCGGTAAACAACTTGAGCCAGTGGTCGTAGACCCGGCCTCCAACTGGCCGCTGTTTGCTGAAAAAGGCCGGCAACTGCTGACCCAAGATAAAGTCGCGGTCACCTTTGGTTGCTGGACTTCGGTTTCACGCAAATCGGTACTGCCGGTTTATGAAGAACTCAATGGCTTGCTGTTCTACCCAGTGCAATACGAAGGTGAAGAACTTTCGCCAAACGTGTTCTACACCGGCGCAGCGCCAAACCAACAAGCCATTCCTGCTGTTGAATACCTGATGAGCGAAGACGGTGGCAGTGCCAAGCGCTTCTTCTTGTTAGGCACCGATTACGTTTACCCACGTACCACCAACAAAATCCTGCGCGCCTTCCTGCACAGCAAAGGTGTCGCCGACAAAGACATCGAAGAGGTTTACACCCCGTTCGGCCACAGCGATTACCAAACCATCGTTGCCAACATCAAGAAGTTCTCAGCGGGTGGCAAAACAGCGGTGATCTCCACAGTGAACGGCGATTCCAACGTGCCGTTCTACAAAGAGCTGGCTAACCAGGGCATCGAAGCCACAGACGTGCCCGTGATCGCATTCTCGGTTGGTGAAGAAGAACTGCGCGGCATCGACACCAAGCCGCTGGTTGGGCAACTCGCCGCCTGGAACTACTTCGAGTCGGTTGAAAACCCGGTCAACGAAGAGTTTGTGACCAAGTGGAAAGCCTATGCCAAAGCCAAAAACCTGCCAGGCGCCGACAAAGCCGTGACCAACGACCCAATGGAAGCCACCTACGTCGGCATCAATATGTGGGCCCAAGCGGTTGAAAAGGCAGGCAGCACCGACGTTGATAAAGTCCGTGACGCCATGGCCGGGCAAACTTTCGCCGCGCCATCGGGCTTTACCCTGACCATGGATAAAACCAATCACCACCTGCATAAGCCTGTGATGATCGGTGAGATCCAGGAAGACGGTCAGTTTGATGTGGTCTGGCAGACAGACAGCCCAATCCGCGCTCAGCCTTGGAGCCCCTACATCGAGGGCAACGACAAGAAGCCGGACTACGCCGTTAAATCCAAGTAAAGAACTGTGGGCTCGGCTGATCCGAGCCCTCAGGGTTAATACGCTCTGCGCCGTTGTGCTCTGTACACAGCGCAGATCACGCCAAAACCTCCATCAAGAGAGGTGGTGCTTTAACAGGGAACTGCATAATGACCACTGCCCTTTACCGGCTCTCTCTCGCACTCTTGCTCTGCCTGTCGTGGTCGAGCAGCTATGCTGGCGATGCGGCTGAGTTCAGCGCCGCAAATTCGTCTAAACAGGCCAAGCTATTACAGGCTTGGGCAGCTGCACCCGATGCGGCGCGCTTGCCATTACTTGAAGCCTTGCACAGCGGTCGCGTTGAGGCCGACAGCAACAAAACCCCCTTTTATAAAACCGAATCTGGCTATGAAGCCGCTGAAGGCGATGCGGTTACAGCACCCGACGGAAAACTGCGTAAGTTGCGCCTGAACAATCGCCTACGTGGACTTATTGCCACGGCATTGGCCAGCCATCAGTTATTCTCGAAAGATTCGGCAGTCCGCTTGCAGGCCGCCCAAGACCTGCAAAAAAGTGCGAAGCCTGCGCAACTGCAACTGCTCAATGAGCGTGTGGCTCAAGAGCAGGATAGCGACGTCAGCGAAGCCTTGTCCCTCGCCCTGGCCAGTTTGCAACTCATTGACAGCGACCCTCAGGTTCGGCTGGCAGCAGTGCGTTTGCTAGGTGAAACCGGTCAGCCTCTGGCACGGGTGCGCTTGGAGCGACTGCTTGCCGACACGACTGAAACCAATGCCGATGTGCGCACCGCAGCTGAAACCAGCCTGGCCCAGGTTAAACGCCGACTGATGTTTGGCGAGCTGCTCGGGCAGGCCTTTAGCGGCATGAGCTTAGGTTCCATTTTGCTCCTCGCCGCACTGGGCCTTGCGATCACCTTCGGCCTGCTCGGCGTGATCAACATGGCCCACGGCGAAATGCTGATGCTCGGCGCGTACTCGACCTATATGGTCCAAGTCATGTTCCAACGCTTCGCCCCTGAGGCGATTGCCTTGTACCCACTCGTTGCACTGCCCGTCGCGTTTTTCGTGACAGCCGCCATTGGCATGGCGTTGGAGCGCACAGTCATTCGCCATCTATACGGTCGTCCACTGGAAACCCTGTTGGCAACCTGGGGGATCAGCCTGATTCTGATCCAGTTGGTGCGGGTGATTTTCGGCGCGCAAAACGTCGAAGTCGCCAACCCCTACTGGCTTTCGGGCGGTATTCAGGTGTTGCCGAATCTGGTCCTACCGTACAACCGTATCGTAATTATCGGCTTTGCCTTGTTTGTGGTGGTGCTGACCTGGCTGCTGCTGAATAAAACCCGCTTGGGCCTCAATGTTCGCGCCGTCACCCAAAACCGCAATATGGCCGCTTGCTGCGGCGTGCCTACCGGGCGCGTCGACATGCTCGCCTTTGGCCTGGGTTCAGGCATAGCTGGGCTTGGCGGTGTCGCCCTGAGTCAGATTGGCAACGTAGGCCCTGACCTTGGCCAAAGCTACATTATCGACTCCTTCCTGGTCGTGGTACTTGGCGGTGTTGGCCAGTTGGCAGGCAGCGTCACGGCGGCGTTCGGCCTGGGGATCGCCAACAAAATTCTTGAACCGCAGATCGGTGCCGTGCTTGGCAAGATCCTTATCCTCGCGCTGATCATTCTGTTTATCCAGAAACGCCCGCAAGGTTTGTTTGCACTCAAAGGACGGGTGATCGATTAATGACTATGCCCCTGAATCAAACCCTGCTGGCGCGCACCAGCGCCAAGCTCGGCCCACAGCTTTCAATTGCAGTCGGGGTCTTGGTGCTGGCGTTGCTGGTCGCCCTGCCGCTCTTACACCTGACGCCAGCTGACAGCGCCTTCCACGTTAATGCTTACACCTTGACCCTGGTCGGGAAAATCCTCTGCTACGCGATTGTCGCCCTTGCCCTTGATCTGGTCTGGGGCTATGCCGGCCTGCTGTCACTGGGGCATGGCTTGTTCTTTGCGCTGGGGGGCTATGCCATGGGCATGTACTTGATGCGCCAATCGGCAGGTGATGGCTTGCCGGCGTTTATGAGTTTCCTCGCCTGGAAAGAGTTGCCCTGGTACTGGATGGGCACCGATAACTTCATCTGGGCCATGTGTTTAGTCGTGTTGGCACCTGGCTTATTGGCGTTCATTTTTGGTTTCTTCGCCTTCCGCTCGCGGATCAAAGGCGTCTACTTCTCGATCATGACCCAGGCGCTGACCTTTGCTGGCATGCTGCTGTTCTTCCGCAATGAAACCGGCTTTGGCGGTAACAATGGCTTCACCGATTTCAAACGCATTCTCGGCTTTGACATCACCGCCCCGGCTACGCGGGCAGCGCTGTTTTTAGCCACAGTGCTCCTGCTCGTTGCCAGCTTGCTGCTCGGTTGGAGACTCGCCAAAAGCAAGTTTGGCCGCGTCCTGACTGCCCTGCGTGATGCGGAAAACCGTTTGATGTTCTGCGGCTATGACCCTCGCGGCTACAAGCTGTTTATCTGGGTGTTGTCCGCCGTGCTTTGCGGCTTAGCTGGCGCGTTATATGTGCCGCAGGTCGGCATCATCAACCCCAGCGAAATGTCGCCCACAAACTCAATTGAAGCCGCAGTGTGGGTGGCGTTGGGCGGACGTGGCAGCCTGATCGGCCCCATACTGGGTGCGGGCATGGTGAACGGCATGAAGAGCTGGTTCACCGTTGCATTCCCGGAATACTGGCTGTTCGCACTGGGTGCGTTGTTTATCCTGATCACCCTGTATTTGCCGCACGGCATTATCGGTTTGCTTAAGCGAGGGGGCAAACAATGAGAGCCACACCGATCCCGGAAGCCATGCTTGAACCTATTTATGACCCCTTAAGCAGTGCCCGTGATGCGATTGGCGCTGGGCGTCTGGCTGAGAAAGGCCTCAATGTCCGCCACGGCACCATCCTCACGCTGGAGGATATCAATGTCAGCTTCGATGGTTTCAAAGCCCTGACCAACCTCAACCTGTACATCGGCGTTGGCGAGTTGCGCTGCATTATTGGCCCTAACGGTGCCGGTAAAACCACCATGATGGATGTCATCACTGGCAAAACGCGTCCGGATAACGGCAGCGCCTATTTCGGCGAAACCCTTGATCTGACCCGAATGAGTGAAGTCGAAATCGCTCAATCGGGAATTGGCCGCAAGTTCCAGAAGCCAACGGTGTTTGAAGCGCTGAGTGTGTTCGAGAACCTGGAGTTGGCGCAAAAAACCAACAAGTCGGTATGGGCCAGCTTGCGCGCCAAACTCAGTGGCGAACAACGCGACCGGATTGATGAAGTGCTCGAAACAATTCGCCTGGACGGCTCACGTGAGCGTCAGGCGGGCCTGCTTTCCCATGGTCAAAAACAGTTTCTGGAAATCGGCATGTTGTTGATGCAAGACCCGCAACTGCTACTGCTTGATGAGCCGGTCGCGGGCATGACTGACGCCGAAACCGAATTCACCGCCGAGTTGTTCAAGTCGCTGGCACGCAAGCATTCGTTGATGGTGGTTGAGCATGACATGGGCTTTGTTGGTTCAATTGCCGATCACGTGACGGTGCTTCACCAAGGCAGCGTGCTTGCCGAAGGCACACTCAACGATGTGCAGGCTGATGAACGCGTTATTGAGGTTTATCTCGGTCGTTAAGATCGCCTTAGCACCCGGAAGATCGGCTTAAAGAAGGATCATTCATATGCTGCAAGTTCAACAACTGCACCAGTATTACGGCGGCAGCCACATTCTGCGCGGGTTGTCCTTCGATGCAAAGATAGGCGAAGTCACCTGCTTGCTGGGCCGCAACGGCGTTGGTAAAACCACCTTGCTGAAATGCCTGATGGGGTTAATCCCAGCCAAGCAAGGCGACGTTAAATGGGATGACCAAGCTATTACCGGCTTAAAACCCCACCAGCGCGTGCACGCAGGCATTGCTTATGTGCCACAAGGACGAGAAATTTTCCCACGCCTCACCGTTGAGGAAAATCTATTAATGGGCCTTTCGCGCTTTCCCGGCAGCCAGGCTAAGGAAGTACCTGCCTTCATCTATGAGTTGTTTCCCGTGCTCAAAGAAATGAAGCTGCGCCGTGGAGGTGATCTGTCTGGCGGGCAACAGCAGCAGTTGGCAATTGGCCGCGCACTGGCCAGCCAACCGCGCTTATTGATTCTTGATGAACCGACTGAGGGCATCCAGCCTTCAGTGATCAAAGAGATTGGCGTAGTGATCAAAAAACTGGCGGCACGCGGTGATATGGCGATTCTGCTGGTTGAACAGTTTTATGACTTTGCAGCAGAGCTGGCCGACCAGTATTTAGTGATGTCACGGGGTGAAATTATCCAGCAAGGTCGCGGTGAAACCATGGAGGCAGATGGCGTAAGAGGATTGGTAGCGATTTAATCTTTGCCCGCTTACGACTGTTAAAAACGACGCACTGCGAACAAACTAGCGCATAAGCCCAATGATCAGCCTGCCAACAAAATTGTTATGAACGCACCTATAAACTCAGCCATTACATCGGCGATTTTCACGCCCAGCTGGCATGCCGAGCTGGAGCTTGGCTATGCCCGTGATGGTGAAACCACTCGCCCAGTCATGCGCCGTCACAAAGGCCCACTGCGGGTGCAAAAGCATCTGTATGCAGAAGGGCCAGAGGTCTGCCAACACATTATTGTTCACCCTCCGGGAGGAATTGCCGGCGGGGATCGTTTGGATATCGACGTAAAAGTTGGCGAAAACGCGTGGGCGCAATTAACCAGCCCCGGCGCCGCCAAGTGGTATCGCGCTGCAGGCCCGGCCTATCAAAACCTCAAGATAGGTGTAGAAGCCGGGGCCACACTGGAATGGCTACCGCAAGAAACCATCGTCTACAGCGCTGCTCGAGCAGAACTCAGCAGCACTGTCGAATTGAACGGCGATGCCAAGCTATTTTATTGGGATATTGTTGCCCTCGGTCGCCCAGCCAGCCACGAGCGCTTTGACCTCGGTCACTTTCAGGCTGAGATCAATATCCGCCGTGACGGAGAGTTGCTCTGGCATGAGCGCCAGCGCGTCGTTGGCGACGACGGATTGCTCGACTCGCCCATAGGCCTGGATGGTTATCCGGTATTTGCCACCCTGCTGGTTAGTGCAGACATTGACCCCGAATTACTTGAACGTTGCCGCGAGTTAGCCGCCACCAATGACCTCGAGTTACGCGCAGACCTCAGCCAGCTTCCGGGTATGCTGGTTGCCCGGTGCCTTGCTCGCGAAGCACTGCATGCACGGGCCTGGCTGATACAACTGTGGCAACTCTTACGCCCAGCTGTGCTTGGGCGTGAAGCCATACCTCCACGAATTTGGAACACCTAAGTTTCCCTACACTATTTTTTGATGCGTTTAAGGCCGGAGAAGTACAGATGGATTTAAGTCCACGGGAAAAAGACAAACTGCTGATTTTCACAGCGGGACTGGTTGCTGAGCGTCGCTTGGCGCGTGGGGTAAAACTCAACTACCCAGAGTCCATCGCCTTGATCTCTGCTGCGCTGCTCGAAGGTGCGCGCGACGGTCAAACAGTTGCTGAGTTGATGCACTTCGGCACGACCCTGCTGAAGCGTGATCAAGTAATGGAAGGCGTACCCGAGATGATCCCGGAAATCCAGGTTGAGGCGACCTTTCCCGATGGCACCAAGTTAGTCACCGTACATCAGCCTATTGCTTGACGACCTAATGGCCTAACAGGAGCTTCGCGTGAATATCGACAATGCCACTGAAGATGATCTGCCCGAGTTACTGGCCATTTATAACGATGCGGTACTCAACAGTACGGCCATCTGGAATGAAACAACGGTCGATCTAGAAAACCGCCGCCTCTGGCTGCGTGATCGACTGGGTGCTGGGTTTCCGGTACTCGCCGCACGCAACATGACCGGCCGTTTAGTCGGTTACGCCACCTACGGCACATGGCGCAGTATTGAAGGCTTCAGGCATACCGTTGAGCACTCGGTATATGTCTGCGCAGACCAGCGCGGGCTGGGCATTGGCCCGCTACTGATGAAAGCGCTGATTGAACGCGCACGCAGCGCCAAGCTGCATGTAATGGTCGCGGCCATAGAAAGCGAAAACCGCGCGTCAATCCGGCTGCACAAACAGCTGGGCTTCAGCACTACAGGGCAAATGCCGCAAGTGGGCCGCAAGTTTGATCGCTGGCTTGACCTGACCTTTATGCAACTGAACCTAAACGCTGAAGAACCAGACGATCAGGAGTAACGTCGATGAACAGAGCCCAGCTGCGTCGCGTACATCCAGACAGTTTTGCCCACTATCGCCAAGGGTTGATTGCGCTGCTGTTTGATGCAGTCAAACACGGCGCATCGGTGGGCTTTCTGGCTGACTTATCCGAGTCACAAGCCAGCGATTACATCAGCGATGTGCAGGCGGGTGTTAACGATGGCAGCGTCTTGCTTTGGGTGGTCGTTGACGATGAACAGGTGCTGGCATGCGTGCAACTCGAGCTGTGTCAAAAAGCCAATGGCCGTAACCGCGCCGAAGTGCAAAAACTACTGGTATTGAATCAGGCGCGTCGTCATGGCCTTGGCCAGCAACTGATGCAAGCAGTGGAACAAGAAGCCATTAAACAAAAGCGCGGCCTGCTGTATCTAGACACTGAAGCAGGCTCTACCGCCGAACTGTTCTACCGCACCCAAGGCTACCAGCGGGTCGGCGAGTTGCCTAACTATTGCCAAAGCCCGGACGGCAGTTATTCGCCGACGGCTATTTATTTTAAAACCATGGGACAACCCACATGATTCCAGGTGAATACCGCGTCAAGAATGGCGACATTGAACTCAACCAAAATCGACGAACCCTTAGTCTGAGTGTCGCCAACAGCGGGGACCGACCCATTCAGGTGGGCTCGCACTATCACTTCTTCGAAACCAATGATGCACTGACCTTTGACCGTGCCGCCGCACGGGGCATGCGCCTGAATATTCCTGCGGGCACCGCCGTGCGCTTTGAGCCGGGTCAGTCGCGTCAGGTTGAGCTGGTTGAATTAGCCGGGCACCGCCGTGTATTTGGCTTTGCCGGACGCATCATGGGCGACCTTTAATCCGGCCTCAGCGCACTACAAACAATTACCCATTTTCGCTGCTTAGCCGCCAGCCAGATACAGGACATATTTAATGAAAATCAGCAGACAAGCCTACGCTGACATGTACGGCCCAACCGTTGGCGACAAGGTACGTTTGGCCGATACCGGGCTTTGGGTTGAGGTTGAAAAAGACCTCACAACCTATGGCGAGGAAGTAAAATTCGGCGGTGGCAAAGTGATCCGCGACGGCATGGGCCAAGGCCAGCTCTGCGCCAAGGATGTGGTCGATACCTTGATCACCAACGCACTGATTATCGATCATTGGGGCGTGATTAAAGCCGATGTCGGTATCAAGGACGGGCGCATCGCAGCCATCGGTAAAGGCGGTAACGCCGATATCCAGCCGGACGTGACCATCGCTGTCGGCGCAGGCACTGAAGTGATTGCAGGCGAAGGCATGATTCTCACCGCTGGTGGCATCGACACGCATATTCACTTTATCTGCCCACAGCAGATTGAAGAAGCACTGATGAGCGGCGTGACCACCATGATTGGCGGGGGTACTGGTCCGGCCACTGGCACCAATGCAACCACATGCACCTCAGGGCCTTGGCACATGGCGCGCATGCTGCAAGCCGCCGATGCCTTCCCAATGAATATTGGCTTCACCGGTAAGGGCAACGCCAGCCTGCCTGAACCGCTTATCGAACAAGTCAAAGCCGGCGCCATTGGCCTCAAGCTCCACGAAGATTGGGGCACCACACCAGCGGCCATTGACAACTGTTTGAGTGTTGCCGACCAATACGACGTGCAGGTGGCCATTCACACCGACACGCTGAACGAGTCTGGTTTCGTCGAAACCACATTAGGTGCATTCAAGGGCCGGACGATTCATACCTATCACACCGAAGGTGCCGGTGGCGGTCATGCGCCAGATATCATCAAAGCCTGCGGCTTCCCCAACGTCTTGCCAAGCTCGACCAACCCAACCCGGCCTTTTACCAAAAACACCATCGATGAACACCTCGACATGCTTATGGTTTGCCATCACCTGGACCCGAGCATTGCCGAAGACGTGGCATTCGCTGAAAGCCGTATCCGCCGTGAAACCATTGCCGCCGAAGACATCCTGCATGACCTTGGCGCTTTCTCGATGATCAGCTCTGACAGCCAGGCAATGGGCCGAGTCGGTGAAGTCATCACCCGTACCTGGCAGACCGCTGACAAAATGAAACAGCAGCGCGGGGCACTCCCTGGCGATGGCGAAGATAACGATAATTTCCGCATCAAACGCTACATTGCCAAGTACACCATTAACCCGGCGATCACTCACGGCATCAGCCACGAAGTGGGTTCGATTGAAGTGGGTAAATGGGCGGACTTGGTACTTTGGCGACCCGCTTTTTTCGGGGTGAAGCCGACCTTGATTCTCAAGGGTGGGGCGATTGCAGCCAGCCTGATGGGCGACGCCAACGCTTCAATTCCAACGCCGCAACCTGTGCACTACCGGCCGATGTTTGCCAGCTACGGCGGCTCTCGCCATGCAACCTGCCTGACCTTTATCAGCCAGGCAGCCATGGAAGCCGGCGTACCTGAACAACTTGGGCTACAGAAGCAGATCGCAGTGGTGAAGGGTTGTCGCGAGGTCAAGAAAACTGACCTTATCCACAACGACTACCTGCCGAACATTGAGGTCGATGCCCAGAATTATCAGGTTAAGGCTGACGGGCAGTTGCTGTGGTGCGAGCCGGCTGAAGTCTTGCCAATGGCGCAACGCTACTTTTTGTTTTAGGCAAACACCACAAGGCCCGCAAATGCGGGCCTTGGCTAGCGTAACTGACTGTCTTTACTGGCGCGGCGATTGTAACCAGCACCGCTGGTGTTGGCTTTATCCTCAGCTTCTTGGCAGACCACGCACAGCCTCACCCCCTTGATCGCGTCACGGCGCGCCTGTGGAATGGGTGCGCCGCACTCTTCGCAAGCGCTCAGGCTCTCGCCTTTGGGTAACTGACCACGGGCCCGCGCAACAGCATCTTCGATACTGCTGTCGATCTGCTCTTGCACCGCACCATCACTTGCCCAGCCGCCGGCCATGGCTGACTCCAGAGAGAGGCGTTAATCATTAAGGTATGCGCCAAAACCATGTATTTGACAAGCGCAGGCCGTCTATTCCTTAACGTCCATAAACTCCTCTGCCCAGACGATGTACTCTTCTGGCAGGGTGTATTTGAGCGCCAGCTCAGAAGCGCTCAGCTCAGAGGCAACCGCTCCACGCTGCTCGCGTAAGCAGTCATAGGTTGCCTTGATTGCAGCAAAATAAGCACCATGGCCGTTGACCACAATACGCACTCCAAGCTTGGCTAAGCGGGCATCGTCACGCAGCTTCGGATTGCCGTAGGTCACCAGCATTAATGGCACGCTAAGGTGCTCAGCAATTTTTTCAAGGTGCTCAAAGTCTTCAATACCGACAATGCAAATGCCATCCGCCCCTGCCTGCTGATAGGCTCGGGTGCGACTGATAACTTCGTCGACACCCAGCACACCCGCGTGAGTCCGGGCGATGATCGAGAGATCAGGGTCAACGCGTGCCTCCAGCGCCGCGCGAATCTTCCCGACGCCTTCTGCAACGCTGATCAAGTCCGTCGATTTACGCCCGAACTGTGCAGGCAGCAGGGTATCTTCAATGGTCAATGCGGCGATGCCCGCTCGCTCAAGCTCAACCACAGTGCGCATCACATTGAGGGCATTACCATAACCATGATCCGCGTCGGCTATCACTGGCAAGCGACTGACACGGCCAATACGGGTGGCCTGCTCAACGAACTCACTGAGGGTAATCAAGGCGAAATCGGGCGCAGCAATGACCTGCAGCGAAGCAACGGAACCGCCAAGAATACCCACTTCAAACCCCAGGTCAGCGGCGATCCGCGCAGACATCGGATCAAATACCGAGGCGGTGTGGTAGCAGGTATCGGCGGCGAGCAAGGCGCGAAAAGCGCTGCGCAGCTCATGGTGGGAAGCTCGTTGCATAATTGGCATAGATTGTATTTTCCAAAAGAACTGATAGTGAAACGACCCTCGACTGCCTGTCTTTCGCCAGAGACTGAATGCCAGCAGCTAAGCTTCAGAGCATTCAAATAACTCAGTTGATTACGGCTTGGGCAAGTTTTGCTCAGGGTCTACATCTGGCAGCCAGCGCTTTAAAATCAACGCATAGGTGCCATCTCGGCGCATGTCATCAAACGCCCGTTGCCAGGTCGCGACAACTTCAGGGTCGGTACTTAACGAAAAAGCGATGTAATAGGCCGATTGCATAAAGGGCACATGGCTCTGTACTTCGGCAACGTTCAAGCCACCTGTCGCAAGCTCATCTTTGAGCGTCACATCCTGAGTGGCAATCAGCTTAACCCGGCCATGTTTCAACATGGTCACCATATTTTTAGCCGTGCTAACGCCATACAGGTTGGCAAAACCCATATCAGTCAGCGCATCAAAGGTGTACCACTTTTTAGGCACGGCCAACGGGCCGCTAGCCTGGGCATCGGCCAGGGTGTTGATTGTCAAATTGCGCGATTTCAGCGAATAAAAGCTGGTCGTGCCAAGCAAAATAGGCCCAACCCATTGAAACAGTTTTTCCCGTTCAGGGGTACGCACGGTCGAAAAGATTGCCGTATTGGCGTCATGCAGTGCTTTGTAATAGCCACGCGCCCAGGGTCTGACTTTTATCAATGCACCTTGGCTTGCGGTACGGCGAATTAACTCGCGAGCGATGTCGACCGACATGCCGCGCAACTGATTGTCTTGAGTAAAGGCTAGCGGCGCAGCTTCCTCAGTAAATAATTGGATATTCGCGTTGACGCTGGCAGTGAACAGACTCAACAGCAGCACTGCGACAATATTACGCTGCATAGCACGCATCAAGCCCAACCCCTGTGCAAACACATTTTGACGATGACCATTCACCACAGCCACTTAAAACCGTATTCCATAGACGCCCGAAACGGCCTGTGCATTACATTAATATCAATGTTATCGGCCGGTACAGCGCATTTGCTTAGAGAAAATTAATGCTCAGCGTGGCAAAACCCAGAAGGAAAGCCGCAGGTTTCGACTCAAGTCATAAGCATTTTACAGGCCAAAACAAGGCGGTATTGAACGCAGTTCCCTGGCTAAAAAACCTGCCCAGTACTGCGTCTTACTGGTGAGCCGAACAAAAATCACACACTTCAACCGACAATCGGACTAGCCTCGAAAGCCCAAGCAGGCGATGATCGCCATTCAACTCAGCGCTATGACAGATATGATCGACACTACCGAAGCCTCGACGCCTAAACACAAACCCCGCCCGTTAATCGATTTGCTCGTCAGCATCGTCCTGCCGTCACTGGTACTGATGAAGCTCAGTGGCGAAGCGCGGCTTGGCCCTGACGGTGCTTTGATCCTAGCACTGGCCTTCCCTATTGGTTGGGGCGCGTTTGAGCTGATCAAGTACCGCAAATTTAACTTCATTGCCTTGCTCGGCCTGATTAGCGTGATCCTCACCGGCGGCATTGGCCTGCTGCACCTGAACAACCAATGGCTGGCGATCAAAGAAGCCGCAGTGCCCGGCGCAATCGGTATTGCTGTGCTCATATCGACACGCACGCGCTACCCGCTGATTCGCACCATGCTGTTCAATAAAACCGTGCTCAATGTCGACAAAATTCAAGAACGACTTGAGGAAGGTGGCAACACCCAGCAGTTTGAAGCGCGCCTGCTCAAAGCTACTTACCTGCTTAGCGCCACGTTCTTTTTCTCATCGGCGATGAACTACATTTTGGCGCGCTGGATTGTGGTTAGCCCGGCAGGCAGTGAAGCCTTCAACGATGAGCTGGGCCGTCTGACGCTACTGAGCTACCCCATGATCGCAATCCCGTCGATGATCATGATGATGGCGATTTTCTACTACCTGTGGCGCACCATTCATGGCCTGACCGGCCTGAAACTTGAAGAAATCATGCACCAGGCCGAAAAAGATAAGCAGTCTTAAGCCCCATTAAAAGGCAAGACGCCGAAGCCTTACTTAGCTGCGTTTATCTGGGTCCTTATATGGATAAACGCGCCCTTAAAAAGCTGCGACCTGTGCCTGCGTGCTAACCCTTTCCGTTTACCTGAGTTTATTTTTGTCGGCCTTTGGCGCAGCGACCTTACTGCCGCTGCAGTCTGAGGCACTGCTGGTTGCCTTACTGCTAAGCAGGGATTACTCCGTTGGTTTACTGCTACTGGCTGCCAGCCTCGGAAATATCCTTGGCTCAGTGATTAACTGGTGGCTCGGACGCTACATTGAGCATCTGCGCCAGCGCCGTTGGTTTCCGGTCAATCCAAGCCAACTTAAAAGAGCTCAACACTTCTACGCAGGCTACGGCCGCTGGAGCCTGCTGCTGAGCTGGCTACCCATCATTGGTGACCCGCTGACGTTGGTCGCGGGCATTATGCGTGAGCCACTGTGGCGCTTTATATTGCTGGTCAGCATCGCTAAAAGCGCGCGCTATGCGATCTTGGCCACACTAACCCTTAGCCTCAGCTAGGCTCATTTGTCGCAAAGCGCAACACATGGGGAGCATTCGAGCGCCACATCCCATAGAATGCGCGGCCGTTTTTCAGGAACAGCGCGCAGCATGTCTTTTTCTACTCCAGCCCGCGCCTGCGGCATCGACTTCGGCACATCCAACTCAACCGTTGGCTGGCAGCGCCCAGACGCTAACGCTTTGATTGAGCTCGAAGACGGCAAGATCACCCTGCCTTCGGTCATTTTCTTCAACTTTGAAGAACGCCGCCCGGTTTATGGCCGACTGGCCTTGCACGAATACCTTGAGGGTTACGAGGGTCGCCTGATGCGCTCCCTGAAAAGCCTGCTGGGTTCAAAATTACTCAAAAGTGAAACCACAGTGCTTGGCAGCGCGCTGCCGTTCAAAGACCTGCTGGGCTTTTTCATCGGCGAGCTGAAAAGCCGCGCCGAAGCCGTTGCCCAACGCTCCTTTGAAGAAGTGGTACTGGGTCGCCCGGTGTTTTTTGTCGACGATGACCCAGCTGCCGACCAAGAAGCGCAAAACACCCTGGTTACAGTTGCCCACAAGCTGGGGTTTAAAGACGTATCCTTTCAATACGAGCCTATTGCGGCGGCATTCGACTACGAAAGTACTATCAACCAAGAAGAGTTGGTGTTGATCGTCGATATTGGCGGTGGTACTTCAGACTTTTCATTGGTGCGCCTGTCCCCAGAGCGTCGTGCGGTTGCCGAGCGCCACGAGGATATTCTGGCCACCGGTGGCGTGCACATCGGCGGCACCGATTTCGACAAACAGCTGAGCCTACAAGGGGTGATGCCGCTGTTCGGATATGGCAGCCGGATGAAAAGCGACGCGCTGATGCCGACCAGCTTTCACCTCAACTTGGCAACTTGGCACACCATCAATGCGGTGTACGCGCAAAAGTCGCAGCTCTCGCTAAAAAGCATGCGCTACGACATTGTCGACCCAACCGGGATTGACCGTCTGTTCAAACTGATAGAACAACGCGCCGGTCACTGGTTGGCCATGCAAGTAGAAGACAGCAAGATCGAACTGACCGAGCAAGATCAGCGCCCTATTGATCTGCGCCGTGTTGAGCCGGGACTGGTTGCCGAGCTAAGCCGCGAGCTATTTGACAACTCCATCGAACCCTTGCTTGAGCGCATCCGCGCCAGTGTCAGCCAATTGCTTTCTAACGCAGGTGTCGGTGTAGCGGATGTCGACACCGTGTTTTTCACCGGCGGTTCCAGCAGCATCCCCGCCTTACGTCAAAGTGTGGCGGCCATGCTGCCAAATGCCCGCCATGTCGAAGGCAATAACTTTGGCAGCATTGGCAACGGCCTAGCGATTGAAGCGCAAAAGCGCTACGGCTCAATCTGATTGATTAGAGGGTGCTCACCTACCGGGGTGAGCATCCATTACGCCCCGATTCAGCTAAAAACGCACAGTCTGATCCGGTCAACCTAACCAGCGATACCGTTCAACTTCTTTCAGCGTCGGCGCACGCCCCAGCTTGCGAGTCAGCTCGATAGTTGCTGCATGCAGCGCTATTTTTTCCTGCGCGTCGCGTGTCCGCAGCTGTATTCTCTGTTTATCCATAACGTTCATTTTTTGGCCAATCCGGTCTTTAATATCCCGATAAAAATCCTCATAAGCTTGATCAGACTCAAAACCTTGCCTTTTCAAAGCAATGATGAAATTGGGTATTTTTGTCTGAATAACAATGTATTTACTAAGCCACTTCACTGACGTAATTGAAGCCCACGGCAGCGTTACGCCAATGATCCTTGAACACTCTCTAACCCCCCTGTTCGTCTGCTTGAAACTCGAAACTTCCGGCAAAATATCTGATTCGGCGAATGTTAAATAACACTGCAACCACGCAGCTCGCTAAACAAAAAACAGTGCATACCAAGGCGCCAATCAACAGCGCAGCAATCATCCCGATTAACGCCAACTTGGACCACGGGATATAAACAATCGCAAACCAAAGCCATAACAGCAAAAACGTCCACTTAATCTGCGAACTGCGCACCGAATAATTAAACTGTAAAAAAACCAAATCTCGCACCGTAAAACAGCTTATTACCTTCCAGAGAATCATTTCGCGCGGGCCTCTCTTTAGGTTCAGACAGTGACCGCTTTTAGCTAAGACGAGGGTTTGCGTCGGCCTATGAGATGTTGATATCGGTCACCCCAAGGGTTCGAACGTAATGCAAGCCCGAACCCACTTGGCCGTGCTTTGGCATGGTTCTAGTCCAATTTTGATCGGGATTTATTCTCTTCACAGGCTAATCAGTCACCTGCATGACCATCGCTAATGATCGCATCAACGCATACTTGCACAACTGAAAAATCGCAATTTGCTATATGAGCAAGAATGGAATAATGTGCCTCTTAGCAAGATGCGATATGGATATCAGCATGCATGTGATCACGCAGAAGCGTGTCTGGGAGGCAAAACTAAGGTGGCCTCAATCTGGCAATGCTATGGACGCTTGGTATCGCCTTATCAGCAAAGTCGACCCAAAAGACTTTGCCGCGATGAAGCGACTCTTCCCCAGTGTCGACAAGGTTGGCGATAAGCATGTATTCGATATCGGCGACAATAAGCTGCGACTCATCGCCTCCGTAGATTATGTCTTCAAAAAAATCTATATCCGGGCCGTACTCGACCACAAGGCATATGACCGCAACCAATGGAAGTGAGGTGCAAATGAGCGCACTGCTAATGCATGCAACTGAACATTGGCGTTATATAGCGCCATTGCTCACACCTCCCAAAACCGAGGCTGACTACGACAGATTGGTCGGAACGCTTGATGAGCTTCTAAACCTAATCGGTGATGAAGATCAACACGGCCTCGCCTCTCTTGCTTCTAAGATGGGCGACCTCATTGCGGCCTACGATGCAAAGCATCATGCAATCCCCGACGCTCCTGGGCATGAAGTGCTGCGGTTTCTGATGACTGAACATAAGCTCAGCCAAAAAGACCTGCCAGAGATAGGGGCTCAATCGGTCATCTCAGAAATTCTTAATGGCAAACGTCAGCTCAATGTTCGCCAGATACGGGCACTCTCCAAGCGCTTCAAGCTTCCCGCAGAGGTATTTTTCAAAGTCAAACACCCCAGCTGACAAAATAATCCCGCTTCGGCTTTGCCCAAGTGCAAACGGATTAAATCAGCCGCTTTTCAAAGTACACGCGGTTAAAGCCCGCTTCAGTACGCCGAGCCACTTGCACATAACCAAGCTTGGGGTAGATCAACAGATTGTCGCTCATCCGCTCGTTGGTATAGAGCTGAACGGTGTTTATCCCGAGTTGCCTGCCCGTTTGTTCGCAAAATGTGATCAGCGACTTGCCCACGCCCCGCCCAGCCGCACCAGGCAATACGGCTACGTTTTCCAGCAGCAGGTGGCCGTCTTTGGCGTAGAACACGATAAAGCCTTGGAAGTTGCCCTGTTCATCTGTAGCCAGGTAAACAATCCCAGCAGCAATCTGCGCGGCATAATCGGCCAGCATAGGTGCGGGTTTACGCCCCATCACATGCACATAGCCTTCATAAGCAAGCTCGGCGCAGGCTCTGATGCTTGCTTCATCACTGGCGGTGGCTGAGCGAATCATGACGGTCTCTTTAACTGTTGAGCCCTTGATACTGTCCGAGCCCAAGCGGTGTCGCAACCCAGAACGCAAAAAAGCCAGCAAGGCATCCCTAAACTGGCTTTTTAAATTGCGTAAGTCTCAACTTAACGCGGAACGGCAGGTGCCTTCACCGGCTTTTTGCCTTTACCCTTTTTAGCGTTAGCCCGCTCTTTGGCCGCCTCTTGGTTCTTGGCGAAAGCGGCGGCTTTAGCCTGCTCACGCTTGTCCCAAGGCTTGCTGCCATCGCTGGCGCGTGGCGGCAGGCCGTTGTGCTGGGTGAGCATCGGCTTGCCAACTTTTTTACTACCTGCAGGCGTCGAGTTCTTGCGACGGGCGCTTTGATATCCATCAACTGACGGCTGGAAGGCTGGAATCAGTTGATTCTTGCCATTACCGATCAAATCACTACGGCCCATGCGTTCAAGGGCTTCACGCAGCATCGGCCAACCGCGTGGGTCGTGATAACGCAAGAACGCCTTATGCAAACGACGTTGCGCTTCACTTTTAACAATGGTCACACCATTACTCTTGTAGGTCACTTTGCGCAGCGGGTTTTTACCCGAGTGATACATGGCCGTTGCCGTCGCCATTGGCGATGGATAGAAGGCTTGAACCTGGTCTGCACGGAAGCCATTGGACTTGAGCCAAAGCGCAAGATTCATCATGTCTTCATCGGTTGTACCCGGGTGGGCGGCGATAAAGTAAGGAATCAGATACTGCTCTTTGCCCGCCTCTTTCGAGTACTTCTCGAACATGCGCTTAAACTTGTCGTAGCTGCCGATGCCCGGCTTCATCATCTGATTGAGCGGGCCTTCTTCGGTGTGCTCCGGGGCGATCTTCAGGTAGCCGCCAACGTGATGGGTAACCAGTTCTTTAACGTACTCTGGCGACTCAACCGCAAGGTCATAACGCAGGCCGGAGGCGATCAAAATCTTCTTCACACCCGGCAATGCCCGCGCCGAACGATACAACTGGATCAAGGATGAGTGATCGGTATTAAGGTTCTCGCAAATGCCCGGGAACACGCACGACGGCTTACGGCACGCGGCTTCGATCTCCGGGCTCTTACAGGCAATCCGGTACATGTTGGCAGTCGGGCCGCCGAGGTCGGAGATTACCCCGGTGAAGCCGGGCACCTTGTCGCGAATTTCTTCAATCTCGCGAATAATCGACTCTTCAGAACGGTTCTGGATGATCCGGCCTTCGTGCTCAGTGATCGAGCAGAAGGTACAGCCACCAAAACAGCCACGCATGATGTTCACTGAGAAGCGAATCATCTCGTAGGCCGGAATTTTTTCCTTGCCGTAAGCGGGATGTGGAATACGTGCGTAGGGCATGCCGAACACATAATCCATCTCTTCGGTGGTCATGGGGATCGGTGGTGGGTTGAACCAGACATCGACTTCACCATGACGCTGCACCAGCGCGCGAGCGTTGCCCGGATTGGTCTCCAAATGCAGTACGCGGTTGGCGTGTGCGTAGAGCACGCCATCACCGCGAACCTTCTCAAAGGAAGGCAAACGAATCACGGTTTTGTCACGCTCAAGACGTGGGTGCGGCAGTAGCTGCACAACCTTGGCTTCGTTCGGGTCCTCAACCGGACCTTTTTCCTGCTCAATGGCGCAGGCCGCCGTATCCTGAGTGTTGACGTACGGGTTGATGATCTTGTCGATCTTGCCCGGACGGTCGATGCGAGTGGAGTCAATCTCCATCCAGCCTTCAGGGGTGTCACGGCGAATGAACGCAGTGCCGCGAATATCACTAATATCTTCGATTTTCTGACCATAGGACAGGCGCTGGGCGATCTCGACCACTGCACGCTCGGCGTTGCCGTAGAGCAGGATATCGGCGCAGGCATCAATCAGAATCGAATGGCGGACTTTGTCTTGCCAATAATCGTAATGGGCAATACGGCGCAAGGAGGCCTCAATGCCGCCCAGCACAATAGGCACATGCTTATAGGCTTCTTTACAACGCTGGCTATAGACCAGGCTCGCCCGGTCTGGACGACTGCCCGCTTGCCCGCCAGGGGTATAGGCATCGTCCGAACGAATTTTCTTATCCGCGGTGTAGCGGTTGATCATTGAGTCCATGTTGCCTGCTGCAACACCGAAGAACAGATTCGGCTCGCCAAGCTTCATAAAGTCATCTTTGGACTGCCAGTTAGGCTGGGCGATGATGCCAACCCGGAACCCCTGCGCTTCAAGTAAGCGACCAATAATCGCCATGCCAAATGATGGGTGATCAACATAAGCATCACCGGTAACGATGATGATGTCACACGAATCCCAGCCAAGCTGATCCATCTCTGCCCTGCTCATTGGCAGGAAAGGGGCTGGTCCGAAACATTCGGCCCAGTATTTTGGATAATCGAATAATGGCTTGACTGCTTGCATGACGGTAACCGAAAGGTTCATGGAAATTCACGGGCGCGGATAATAGCACAAATTTTAACCAAACCCGACGCCCACGCTCAGGCTTTACCTCGATAAAAGCAGCTATAAATCCTGCCTTTTCCATAGAACGAAGCTAAATATGCCAGAGAGCTTAGCCAAGCCTCGTTGAGCTGCATGAAGAATATGCCCCACAAAAAAGACCTATCTTTTGTATGGTTTTAGTGAAAGAGGCTCTATCATAGCGAAAAGCACGCAACTATCCGTAACAACCACGCAGTTATACCGGCATCTTTAGCACGCTCGCTTTTACATACCCCAACCGACCAACGGTTCGACAGAACTTTAGGCTATTACCTTGCCACTACCGAAAACTCGACACTAAAACCGTCGACCCCAAGCGACTAACAATGATAGCCGGGAGGGCAATAGCGCCCGATCACTTAATCATCAGGAAAGCGCTTGGCCAATCTAAAGCTCCCAACGCGTGCAGATCATTAAATTGGTCAATGAGGACTAAGTAGTGAAAGGGCCAAACGAGCGCATTTACAGCCGTTTTATCAAGTTGCAGAACTTACAAACAGTCGATATCCAGGCGATGTACAAGATTTATTCCACCTTTTATCAAAACACTTCACGCGCGACATTCTTGAGTGATTTGCAACATAAAACCGGGGCCATTATTGCTCGCACCCGCAGAACCAAACGCATAATCGGCTTCTCAACCCTAACCATTTTTGACTGCGGCCTGCATGGCAAGAAAATTCGCGGCATTTTCAGCGGCGATACCATTGTTGAACCCGAATATTGGGGTAGCCGCTGCCTGCATGTTGCCTTCTATAAACAGATTCTGCTCGCCCGACTACGCCACCCGCTCACACCGCTGTACTGGTTTTTGATTTCCAAGGGTTACAAAACCTACCTGTTACTGACGCGCAACTTTTACGACTTTTACCCAGACCGTAACACCCCTGACAGCCCACTGCGCGATGTTGTCAGTGCCTTCAGCACACAACAATATCCCCAAGCATTTGATCCTGAACGAATGCTGCTGGACTTCGGTGCAAACGCACCTTGCCTGGATGAGAACGTTGCCGAGATCACCCCACAGATTCGCGCACAAGAACCTGACATCGCCTATTTCGAAGACTGCAATCCCAGCTGGCGTAAAGGCACTGAGTTGCCGTGCACAGGGGAAATTTCGTTCTCGGCGCTCATCAAATACTGTTACCACCTGAGCCTTAAGATCCTCAGGCTGAAGCTCGAGCAGCTCGGCACAAACAAAAAAAACGCAGACCCTAGCACTGCGGGCCCGAAAGCATGATGCGGCGACTGACAAGCCCGCTCGGTCACGGGCTACTTAAAGCGTTCACACGTCACGGCCTGAAACGTTTTGAGCGTGAAGCGCCAAACCTGGAAGCAATCCAGCGGGGCATGTTGCAAAACTGGCTGCACGGCCATACCCGCTCAGCTGCGGCAAAATACAGCCATCTTCAAGCGAGCGACAGCTGGGAACAGTTTTCGAGCAAGCAGCCCCTCAGCAGCTACGACAACTACCGTTCACCCGTTGAGCAGCAACGAATTCAGCAAAACAGGCTTCTGTTCGACAGCCCGGTAAGCCGCTATCAACCCACCAGCGGTTCGAGCTCATCCATCAAATGGATCCCCTATACAGAGGCCTTTCTAGGTGAGTTGGACCACGCGATCACTCCTTGGATTGGGGATCTTTACCGGCAGTTTCCAGATATTGCTCAAGGCAGTCATTACTGGTCGTTGTCATGGATTCCAACTGCATTACGCGATACCAGCGGTGAACTCAACGATGACATGCAGCTTATGTCACTCGGCAAACGCCTGATTGCCGGACTCACTCAAAACGCCCCCAGCACCATCGCCCTGGCGGACACCGCAGATGATTCACTGTTCGCGACACTGGCGTATTTAGCCGCAGACGAAAAGCTCAGCGTCATGTCAATTTGGAGTCCAACCTTTGGGCTTGGCCTGCTCGAACAACTCAGCCACTGTCGAGAGGAGCTTGTAGAGGTGCTTGAGCATGGTTCCTGGGGACCACGCGCAAGGGCCATGGACCGTATCAAATGCCCGCAATCGCGCAAGGCCGCTCAACAGTTAAAGACTTGGGACGGTGTTGCAGACCCTGCATTCTATGCAGAACTCTGGCCACGCCTAACATTGCTCAGCGCTTGGGACACCGCTGCGGCTGCGCCCTGGGCCGAACAACTGAAAAAGCTACTCGCCCATGCACAATTTCAGGGTAAAGGTTTGTGGGCGACGGAAGGCGTGGTGAGCATACCTGTCCAAGGGCACTATCCACTGGCTTATCGCAGCCATGTCTATGAGTTTGAAGACCTCGATAACGGGCAGATTCTAGCCCCATGGCAATTGCGCAAGGGTCAGCAGGTCATGCCCTTGCTGACCACCAGTAGCGGTTTTGCACGCTATCGCTTGAATGATGTTCTCGAAGTCAGTGGCCACTGGCAAACCCTGCCATGCTTTATCTTTCTCGGGCGCAACGATGGCACCGATTTGGTCGGCGAAAAAATCAGCTCGACCCTTGCCCAAACAATAATCAACAGCCTGACCTATGGCGATTCACGCCCCGTCACCCTGCTTGCCCTCAGCGACAACTGCACTGGAAAACCCGGTTACGCATTATTAGTTGAGTCCACTTCAGGGCCCTCAACCCTTGCGGCTCAGCTCGAGCATGCACTGCTAAATAACTTCCACTACCGCTTAGCACGGGACCTAGGCCAACTCGCGCAGGCTGCCTGCATCAGCTTGCCAAATATGCGCCAGATCTATTTAGAACAGTCTCGCGCCCGCGGGATGCTTGAAGGAAACATAAAGCTCGACGCATTAAGGCACTGGCCTGGGCCACTGCCAACGGAATTTCGCTACGCATTACAGGCCACCCATGAATAAACCAATAAAAATACATACCCGCCTTGCCACTGCCAAAGACAACACCGCCCTACTGGCCCTGCTCCGACGCACGCCACAAATGGGCAGCATTACTCTGACATTTGAACGTGAACCGAATTTTTTCGCTGGAGCCCTGGTCAATTGCGAACATGAATATGTGCTGGTTGCCGAGGATCTTGAGGTCCCAGGCGTGCTCATTGCGATGGTTGATATTGGCCAGCGACGACAGTACATCAATGGCAAAGTTGAATCCGTCAGGTATATGCATGACTTACGTGTTGCGCCCGAGGCGCGTGGTGGGAAAGCACTAGAGGCGCTGTTCCTGGCGATTGCCGAACACATCGATACGACTAACAGCTGGATGGAAGCGGTGATTCTGGAGGAAAACCTTGTTCCGCTAGGCATTATCGACCGCGGCCGGGCCTGGCTGCCTAATTTTTACCCAGGCGGACGGATAGTCACCAGCCTGCTACCCGCCCAAAAGCCCAAAGGGCAACTTAATAACAGCCTGACAATCCGCACGGCCACCCTGGACGATGCGCCTTTGCTACAGCAACTCTGGAATGAGGCCAGCCACCGTCAAGGATTCCCGCTCTATAACGTCAATGAAATGCTGGCCGGTAATGGCTACTACCAGTGCATCAAGATCAGCAACTACCTAATCGCACTCATCAACGGAAAACCGGTTGGTAGCTTGGGAATATGGAACCAGAAACACTTTAAACAAACTCGCGTAGCACGTTACTCTCCGTGGCTGGCAGCGTTGCGCATACCTTACAACCTGTATGGCATGCTGTTCGGCGGTGTCTATTTGCCACCGCCAGGCGATTGCTTTAACTACCTGATGCTGCACAGCCTGACGATTGATCAAGACAATCCGGCAGTATTTAAAGCATTACTCGACCACGTGCTTGTTCATCACCTACAGCCACAACAAAGTCTGGTATGCGGTTTTTTTGAAGACCACCCCCTGGAAGCAGCACTGGAAATTTATCGGCGTAAAAAACTTTATAGCCGCCACTTCTTCATCAGTTACCAACAAGACCCGAGCGCAGCGCAGCACTCGACCAGCCGCCACATTGAAGTCGCCCGCCTATGAGTTTTAGCCCAAGCACGCCAGATGCGAATGCTAGCGCCAATCCACCGGCCGACTTTGCCGATCAAGGCAATCGCAAGACACAAAAAAGACTGACACTGTTTGCCGCAATGCTGGCGCTGACGGCAGTTTCTTATGCAGGCTACTGGTTGTTTCACCTGCGATTTATCGAAAGCACCGACAATGCCTATGTACGCGCCGATACAGTCATTATTTCCAGCCAACTCGCTGGGCGCATTGACCGGGTTCTGATCAAGGACAACCAGTGGGTTGAAGCAGGACAAACGCTGGCACAGATTGAAGATGCCGACTTCAAATTCAGTCTCGTACAGAGCCAAACACAGATTGCACACTTGGCAGTTCAGCTGGACGACCTGAGCAATCAGCGCGATCAGAAACTCGCAAGCATTGAAGCGCAAAAAGCAGCCGTTCGCGGCCAGCGCGCAATGCTGACGCGCCATCAGCAAGACCTTGAGCGTGTCCGCAAGATGCACAGCAATGGCTTTGCCTCTGAGCAAAAGCTCTCCACATTATCAACCGATGTTGCAGTGGCAACTGCCCAGCTAGACCAGTCCAAACTGACACTTAAAAGCCAGCAAATAGCCTTATTGCAACTGGAAAATCATCGCCAACAACTTCAAACCCAAATTGCTGGCCGCGAAAATGAGCGGCAATTGGCACAACTCAACCTCTCGCGCACAACCATCACAGCGCCTGTGGCTGGCAGAGTTGGCAACCGCTCATTGCATCAGGGGGAATATGTGCGCCCGGGTGAAGCGTTGTTATCACTGGTGCCGCAAACCAAGTGGATACTGGCCAATTTTAAAGAAACCCAAATTGATGCGATGCACACAGGGCAAACGGCGCAGTTACGTTTCGATGCCCTGCCCGACCTAATGCTCGAAGGCGTCATCGACAGCCTGCAACCGGCCACAGGCTCTCAATTCAGCCTGCTACCACCTGACAACGCTACAGGCAACTTCACCAAAGTAATCCAGCGCGTACCCGTAAAGATCCTGCTTCCAGAAAATGTCACAGAGCTGGATCAAATACGCCCCGGGTTATCGGTAGAGGTAACTGTTGACCGCCGTCAGTAGCCCAGTCCAAGCGCCAAGCCTGCGCGACTGGGTAGCCGTGCTCAGCACCATGCTCGGTGCTTTTATGGCGGTAATCGACATCCTGATTACCAATGCCTCACTGAAAGAAATCCAGTCCGCTTTAGGCGCAACCATCAGTGAAGGTTCATGGATATCAACCGCATACCTTGTCGCCGAAATCATCATTATTCCGCTCACCGTGTGGCTCAGTGACTTACTGGGCAAGCGCCGTCTTACAATCTGGCTGACGCTTGGTTTTATGATGTCTTCGCTGCTTTGCTCGTTGGCGTGGTCGCTCAACAGCATGATTGTCTTTCGCGCACTTCAAGGATTTTGCGGCGGAGCATTTATTCCGCTGGCGTTCAGTATGGTGCTCACCCATTTACCGGTGCATAAACGCCCAACTGGCATGGCACTGTTTGCGGTCACCGCAACATTTGCCCCCGCCGTAGGCCCAACCATTGGTGGCTGGCTCACAGAAACCTTGGGCTGGCAGTACTTGTTTTACATCAATCTACCGCCAGGATTGTTAATGCTGATGGGCCTGGTCTATGGCCTACAAAAACAACCTATCAACTGGCGACTGCTAAACCAGGCGGACTATGCGGGCATCTGCAGCATGGCGATTGGCTTGGCATCGCTGCAGGTATTTCTCGAGGAAGGCTACCGCAGTGACTGGTTCAGTTCACGCAAGATCCTGATCTTGGCAATTGTCGCCTTTGTCAGTCTCAGCGCGTTTATTATTATTCAACTGTCGAGGGACAATCCGCTGCTTAATTTGCGCATTCTGAAAAACCGCAATTTCTTCCTAAGCTGCATCGCGACCGTTGGCCTGGGCATTGGTTTGTACGGATCAATCTATGCGCTGCCACTGTATATGTCGCAGATCCAGCACAATAACCCACTGCAAATTGGCCAGTTGATTATGTGGATGGGGCTGCCACAACTGGCGATAATTCCCTGCGTGCCTTTGCTGATGCGCTTTATTGATCCGCGCATCCTTTGCGCCATTGGCTTTATGTTGTTTGGCTATGCCAGTTTTATCAGTGGCTCGCTAAACCCGGATATGGGCGGCGAACAGTTGCTGCATATTCAGCTGATTCGCGCCGCCGGCCAGCCGCTGATCCTGATTACTTCATCGCTGATTGCAACCAGCTACATCGAAGCCAAGGATGCCGGGGCGGCCTCAGCGCTGTTCAACATTATCCGTAACCTCACCGGGGCTGTGTTTATTGCCCTGCTGGTGACCATGCTGCAAAACGATAGCAGCCGTAACTATGAATATTTACGAGCGTCAGTCAGCAGCCTTAACCCGCAGGCGTTAAACCGACTGCAATGGTTAACCGATCGGTTTGGTGACCCCGACCAGGCGCTGGCAATAGTCGTCGAGCAAACACGGGAACAAGCCTCAATCCTGGCTTACAACGAGGCCTTCCACATCATGGGGGTTGCGTTGATCATCAGCGTGCTGGCGATGTGCTTTACCCGAAAGCTACCCGCAGGTTTGAAAGCAGCCGGCGCACATTAAATTCAAGACGCTGCGTGGCTCAGATAGCGCCGCGGCACGCGTTCGGTGACTTTGGTCAGCAGTTCGTAACCAATGGTGCCCGCAGCCTGCGCCACTTCATCGACCGGTAATTGCTTGCCCCAAAGCTCCACTGAGTCGCCAACTGTTGCACTTATGTCCGTCAAGTCCACGGTTAGCATGTCCATCGACACCCGACCAATCAGCGGCACACGCTGGCCATCAACCAAAACTGGAGTGCCTAACGGGGCATGACGTGGGTAGCCATCGGCATAACCGCAACTTACTGTACCGATGACTGAATCTCGCGACGCCACCCAACTGGCGCCATAACCAACGGACTCGCCCGCTGCAACATGACGCTGAGCAATCAGTTGCGCGGTCAGTGTCATCACCGGTTTCAGGCCAAGTTCGGAGGCGCTTAAATCAGCAAAAGGCGTTGCGCCATAAAGCATGATGCCGGGCCGCAGCCAATCCATATGCGCAGCGGGAATCAACAAGATCGCTGCCGAATTGGCCAATGAGCGCTGATCGAAGTCCAGGTCGAGCACATCAAGGAAGCACTCAAGCTGGCGCTCGGTCAGCTCATGACCACGCTCATCGGCACAGGCAAAGTGGCTGATCAGGTTAAGCTCCGCGCAACCTGGACTGCCTTGCAACGCAAGGTGAGCCGCGCGCAAGCTGTCACTATCAAACCCCAGGCGGTGCATGCCGCTGTCGAGCTTTAACCAGATATTAAGCGGTTGCCCGGCAGGGGCAGCAAGTACGGCGTCAAGTTGCGCGGCGTTCTGCACGGCAATATCCAGTCGCAACTGCTGCGCCAACTGAACCTCAGCGGCTTCAAAGCAACCTTCGAGCAACAAAATTCGGGCGTGGTCATGCACGGCGCGAACCTGTGCTGCCTCCTCCAGACTGGCCACGGCAAATCCATCGGCGATGTCATGCAATGCCGTCACCACTTCACGCACACCGTGGCCATAGGCGTTAGCTTTGACTACGGCAAAGGCCTCACGCCCCGGCGCACAACGCTTGGCAACGGCGTAATTATGGCAAAGGGCAGACAAATCGATGGTGGCAACAAGCGGGCGCATACACACGGCATCCAAAAAGCAAAACAGGCGACCAGTTTAACGTCTGGACGCCTGTTTGTTATTGATCCTACGAAGGTTTTGCCGATTAATCTTCGTCGAACTGATAGCTGCCCGGTGCCAGATTTTCAAAGCGCGAGTATTTGCCCAAGAAGGCCAGACGTGTTGTGCCAATGGGGCCGTTACGCTGTTTACCAATAATGATTTCAGCCACGCCCTTGTATTCGGTCTCCGGGTGATAAACCTCATCCCGGTATACGAACATAATGATATCGGCGTCCTGCTCGATCGCACCGGATTCACGCAAGTCGGAGTTGATTGGGCGTTTGTTTGGCCGTTGCTCCAAGCCACGGTTGAGCTGAGACAGGGCAACAACTGGGCAGTTGAACTCCTTGGCTAGCGCTTTAAGCGAGCGCGAAATCTCGGAGATTTCATTTACCCGGCTTTCGCTGCTGGAGCCCGGAATCTGCATAAGCTGCAGGTAATCGACCATGATCATGCCGATCTCACCGTGCTCACGGGCAAGACGCCGTGTGCGAGCGCGCATTTCAGAAGGTGAAATACCGGCGGTGTCGTCGATAAACAGTTTACGATCGTTAAGCAGGTTTACCGCAGAGGTCAGCCGCGGCCAGTCATCGTCATCCAACCGACCGGCACGCACTTTGGTCTGATCGATACGCCCCAGGGAAGCCAACATCCGCATAACGATGGAGTCTGCTGGCATTTCCAGCGAGTACACCACAATGGCCTTGTCGCTGCGCAGCACCGCGTTTTCAACCAGGTTCATGGCGAACGTGGTTTTACCCATCGACGGACGACCGGCCACGATGACCAAGTCGGCAGGCTGCAGGCCACTGGTTTGCGCATCGAGGTCAGTAAAGCCTGTCGACAGGCCGGTAATGTCGTCACCGCTGTTGAACAGGGTGTCAATCCGATCGATGGCCTTGACCAGAATGTCGTTGATCGCCAAAGGCCCGCCGGTCTTCGGTCGCGCTTCGGCGATCTGAAAGATCAGGCGTTCAGCTTCGTCGAGAATCTCTTCGCCTGTTCGGCCTTCCGGCGCGTAGGCGCTGTCTGCGATCTCGCTGCTGATACCGATCAACTGGCGCAAGGTCGCACGCTCACGAATGATCTGCGCGTAGGCCTTGATGTTAGCAACCGAAGGCGTGTTCTTTGCCAACTCGCCCAGATAAGCCAAGCCACCAGCCGCCGACAACTGGCCTTCTTTGTCCAACTGTTCGGACAGGGTCACCACGTCAAACGGGTGGTTACGCTCTGCTAATTTGAAGATGGCGCGAAAGATCAGCCGGTGATCGTGACGATAAAAGTCACCATCGGAAACCTGATCCAGCACGCGCTCCCAGGCGTTGTTGTCGAGCATCAAGCCGCCAAGTACAGCTTGCTCCGCCTCAATCGAGTGCGGCGGCACTTTTAGGGCCGAGGTTTGCAAGTCGTATTGTTCAGGAATGCTGATGTCGTTCATAAGCTCTGAGAATAATTCGTTGGGGGCATAAAAACAAAAGGCACGACATCGCTTGCGCAATGCCGTGCCTGATTGTCAGCAGACCTGCACCTAAGTGCAAGCCCACTATGTCGCATACTGCTTACGCAGCTACAACAACAACCTTAACGGTTGCTTCAACGTCGCTGTGCAGGTGCACGGCTACGTCGTATTCGCCAACTTGACGAATAGTGCCGTTCGGCAGACGAACTTCAGCTTTAGCTACTTCAACGCCAGAGGCGGTCAGTGCATCAGCGATGTCGTGAGTACCGATCGAGCCGAACAGTTTGCCCTCATCGCCCGCAGTAGCGGTGATGGTGACTTCAAGTTCAGCCAGCTGAGCAGCGCGAGATTCAGCAGAAGCTTTCTTCTCGGCAGCAATTTTTTCCAGCTCGGCGCGACGTGCTTCAAAAGCAGCAACGTTTGCAGCGGTAGCTGCAGTGGCCTTGCCTTTCGGCAGCAGGAAGTTACGGCCGTAACCAGCCTTAACGTTCACTTTATCGCCCAGGTTGCCCAGGTTGGCGATTTTTTCCAGCAGGATCAGTTCCATTTGGTAATAACCTCTTAACTTTTAACCTTCACCGTTCGCGGAGTCAGAGCCTTTTTTACGCTCATGACGCCCACGAAAATCAAACAGACTGTCGACAATGGCGATTACCACCAGTAACGGATAAGTCAGCTGCATAAACAGCAACAGCGTGATGTACAGCCCCACAAGCCAAAACTTGGACATCCGCCCTTGCGCCACCAACCCATGAATCAGGGCGATGCCTGCAAACGCCAGCGGTACGCTACACAACGGTGTCAGCATGGCCATTTGTGGACCAAGATTCGGCCCTAACAGCATGCCCACCAGCAGCAACATCGCTAACGGCGGCGGTAGCTTCAAGGTGCGAAATTCGCGCCCGAAACCACCCGGGTTATACAACAACGCCTGCCAGTAGCGCCCAAGCATCAGGCTCAACAGGCTGACAATCTGCAACAAAGCTGCCAGCAATCCAGTCAGCACCGGTGCAATCAGGCTGTCTAGTCGCGCTCGCTCATCTACCGACATTTGCTGGTAGACCCCATCAAGCATTTGCGGCATGAGCTGTTTCAACTCACCCGCCATGGCATCGATAGGTTCACGGAATACCGCACCCAAAACCAACCCATACACCAAGCCTAGTGCCACGCTGCAAAGCAGCACACGGTTCCACGACATACTGGAGCGCAACAACAACCCCATCCCCAGCGCGCCCAGCAACACCATCAAGGTGCGCGGTTCGCCGAAATACCACCAGCCAATGGCCGGCAGCAATGCCCATGCGAGGATGCCTAGGGCATCACTCAAACCGCGCCGCAGGAGTACAAGACAGCCTGCAGCAGCACTCAACCAGAACAGCAGCGGCAATGCCGCCGATCCGACCACTACAAGAGTGGCCTGCACACGGCCGCGCATAATAAATTCAGCTAAGGCGCGCATGCGTTAATCCCTTACTACTTGTCGAACATCCGGTCTTAGCGGCCGTGGCTGTCGGTGTAAGGCAACAGGGCCAGGAAGCGAGCGCGCTTGATAGCGGTAGCCAGCTGACGCTGATAACGAGCCTTAGTACCGGTGATACGGCTAGGAACGATTTTGCCGGTTTCCGAGATGTATGCTTTCAGGGTGTTGAGATCTTTGAAATCGATCTCTTTCACGTCTTCAGCGGTGAAACGGCAGAATTTACGACGACGGAAGAAACGTGCCATTTGATAGGCTCCTCAATAGATCCGTGGATTACTCGTCAGCGTTGTCGCTGTCGTTGTTGTCGCTGTCATCGCTGTTCGAGTCATCAGACTCAGCGCTGTCAGGACGGTCACGACGCTCACGGCGCTCACTGCGGTTTTCTTCGGCCTTGAGCATCTCCGACTGTTCAACGACTGCTTCGTCGCGACGGATGACCATGTTACGGATCACAGCGTCGTTGTAACGGAAGTTGTCTTCCAGCTCAGCCAGGGCTTTGCCAGTGCACTCAACGTTCAGCATCACGTAGTGAGCCTTGTGAACGTTGTTGATAGCGTACGCCAACTGGCGACGGCCCCAATCTTCCAGACGGTGGATTTTGCCGCCGTCTTCTTCGATCAGCTTGGTGTAACGCTCAACCATGCCGCCGACTTGCTCGCTCTGGTCCGGGTGAACCAGAAAGATGATTTCGTAATGACGCATAAATGCTCCTTACGGGTTGTAGCCTGCCGCTAAATGCAGTCAGGCAAGGAGTGAATATCACTTGTTTAGTCTTGCTGAACGGAGGGCACAAAAGCGCCTGCCGTCACGGCAAGGGGCGACATTCTAGAGAAGCCCCAGACGACAAGCAAGGTAAACTGGTGATTATTTGAACAATTACAAGCCTGCCACTGACCACCGGGCAATGCCCGACAGCCAGCCGCAAAACCGTAAAGCGCTGGGTTCAGCAGCGCTCAGGTCATCTTACTTTTTGACGGTACGACGCTGGCGCATGGCTTCAAACAGGCAAACACCTGTAGCCACCGAGACGTTGAGGCTGCTAACGCTGCCCGCCATTGGCAACTTGACTAGGTAATCACAGTGCTCACGGGTCAGGCGACGCATACCGCGACCTTCCGCTCCCATGATCAAGATGGTTGGCCCAGTCAGGTCTTGGTCATAAATCTCTTGCTCGGCCTCTCCCGCCGTACCAACGACCCATAACCCACGTTGCTGGAGTTTCTCCAGGCTGCGCGCCAAGTTAGTTACCGCCACCAAGGGAATCACTTCAGCCGCGCCGCAAGCGACTTTACGCACGGTTGCATTGAGGGTGGCTGATTTATCTTTCGGAATCAGCACCGCCAGCGCGCCTGCCGCATCGGCAGTGCGCAAGCACGCACCGAGGTTATGCGGGTCGGTCACGCCATCAAGCACCAGAATCAGCGGCGCACCTTCGGTACGGTCGAGCAGCTCATCGAGCATGGCCTCGCCCCACACCTGGCTCGGACTAACATCTGCCACGACACCCTGATGCACGCCCTCAACCCAAGCATCCATCTCACGGCGCTCGCACTGACCTACGGCCACGCGCGCTTCGCTTGCGAGGGCAATCAAGGTTTGCACACGCGGATCACTGCGCCCTTCTGCCAACCACACCTGCTTCACCCGCTTCGGGTGATGACGCAACAATGCCTCTACAGCATGAACACCGTAGATTTTTTCCAACTGACTCATGGTTTCGCCTTACGTTTACGCGGTGCACTGCTGGTCGTCCCGCCAGATTTTGGCGGGCCCTTACGGTGTTTTGACGGTGCGGCTGACTTACCATCTGCCTTGGCTCCGGACTTTGCACCACCCGATTTAGCGCCACCCGTTTTCGGCTTGGCCTTTGAGCCAGCCAGCAACGCGCGCTTAACATCGCGGCTTTTTTGCACATCGGCGCTAGGTGCATCCTTGCTTACAGATTTGCTCGGACGCTCAGCCTTGCCAGCGCGCTCTGTACTGCTGCTGCGCTCGCCCTTGGCTGATCGCTCATTACGTCCACGACCGGTATCGCCACGCTTGCGACCGACAGCCGCATCAGCAGCGCCTTGAGCCATCTCGAAGTCAATTTTGCGCTCGTCCAGATCGACCCGCATCACCTTCACTTCAACGCTATCACCCAAGCGGAAGTTACGGCCGCTGCGCTCCCCGGCTAAACGGTGGTGAACCGGGTCGAAGTGGTAATAGTCCGCGGGCAGCGCGGTGACATGCACCAAGCCTTCAACGTAGATATCACTCAACTCGACGAACAGGCCAAAACCAGTCACGGCAGTGATCACACCCGGAAAGGTCTCGCCAACACGGTCTTTCATGAACTCGCACTTGAGCCAATTAACCACATCTCGCGTGGCCTCATCGGCACGACGCTCAGACATCGAGCACTGCTCGCCAAGCTCTTCAAGCATCGCTTCGTCGTACGGATAAATACGCGCTTTTGGCATGCTCGTGGCACCGGCACGCTGAACATGCGGCGTATCCAGCTTGGAACGAATCACACTGCGGATCGCCCGATGGATCAACAGATCTGGGTAGCGACGAATCGGCGAGGTGAAATGCGCATAGGCATCGTAATTAAGACCGAAGTGGCCGTGATTATCAGCGCTGTACACCGCCTGGCTCAGGGAACGCAGCATCACGGTCTGAATCAGGTGGTAATCCGGACGATCCTTGATGGTTTCAAGCAGAGCTTGATAATCCTTCGGCGATGGACCGTCTTTAGCTTTACCACGGTGCAGGCTCAAGCCCAACTCACCGAGGAAGGCTTTGAGCTTTTCCAAACGCTCAGGCGGCGGACCATCGTGCACGCGATACAAAGCAGGGATTTCATGCTTTTGCATAAAAGCTGCGGTGGCGACGTTGGCGGCCAGCATGCATTCTTCGATCAACTTGTGCGCATCGTTGCGCTGGGTTGGACGAATTTCAGCAATCTTACGCCCAGCACCGAAGATGATCCGGGTTTCCTGGGTTTCGAAATCAATCGCCCCACGCTCATGGCGAGCGTCCAGCAGCACGTGATAAAGCGAATAAAGCTGCTTGAGATGCGGCAGTACTTCTTTGTATTCACCACAGAGCGCTTTGCCATCGGCCGTTTTCGGCTGCTCCAGCATGGTGCTGACCTTGTTGTAAGTCAGACGCGCATGGGAGTGAATCACGGCTTCGTAGAACTGATAGTCGGTCATCTTGCCGGTTTTCGAGATAGTCATCTCGCACACCATGGCCAAACGGTCGACATGGGGGTTCAACGAACACAGGCCGTTTGACAACTCCTCCGGCAGCATCGGGATAACCCGCTCCGGGAAATACACGGAGTTACCACGCACCTGGGCTTCCGCATCGAGCGCGGAACCGACTTTGACGTAATGGGAAACGTCAGCGATGGCCACATAGAGTTTCCAGCCACCGCCAAACAGACGCCAGTTACCGCCGCCTTTCTCGCAATACACTGCATCATCGAAGTCGCGTGCATCTTCACCGTCGATGGTGACGAACGGCAGGTGACGTAAATCGACCCGCTTTTCTTTGTCTTTTTCTTCAACTTCCGGCTTGAGCTTGCGGGCTTCTTTAACCACAGCATCCGGCCATACATGGGGAATGTCATAGCTGCGCAGTGCAACGTCGATCTCCATGCCCGGCGCCATGTAGTTGCCGACAACCTCAACCACATCACCTTGCGGCTGGAAGCGCTGAGTTGGCCAGTGGGTGATTTTCACCTCAACAAACTGACCCTGCTTAGCGCCCGCATTGCGGCCCTGGGTAACCAGAACCTCTTGCTGGATTTTCGGATTATCTGGAATCACGAAGCCAATGCCGCTTTCTTCGTAATAACGACCGACGATGGATTCATGGCCGCGGGAGATCACTTCAACCACAGCACCTTCACGGCGTCCACGGCGATCAAGGCCGGCAACCCGCGCCAAGGCGCGGTCGCCATCAAAGACCAAGCGCATCTGCGCAGGACTGAGAAACAGGTCGTCGCTGCCGTCATCCGGGATCAGGAAACCAAAGCCATCACGGTGACCGCTGATGCGGCCCAAGACCAAATCAAGCTTATCAACGGGTGCGTAAGTACCACGTCGCGTGTAAATAAGCTGACCGTCGCGCTCCATTGCGCGCAGTCGACGGCGCAGCGCTTCTATCTGCTCGTCAGTGGTTAACCCGAACTCTTCCAGCAGCTGTTCGCGGTTTGCTGGGGAGCCACGCTCATCGAGATGCTTGAGAATAAGCTCACGACTTGGAATGGGGTTTTCATATTTTTCCGCTTCACGAGCGGCCTCGGGATCGAGGGATTGCCAATCGGCCATTAGAGAGGATTCACCTTTTCTATATAAATTCGGTTTGTCATGTGCCTATTGAAGCGCGAAACAGGTGTCCGGGTCAGCCCAGAGCACATAATAAAATTTTTTAACGACGGGGGTTTACAAGTAAAATACCGATCCGTATTATGCGCGCCACAACGACGGCAAACGTTGTTGTAGTTGATCGTAAAAGAGCAATCTTTGCAATCAATGCCCAGGTGGTGAAATTGGTAGACACGCCAGCTTCAGGTGCTGGTGACCTTACGGTCGTGGAAGTTCGAGTCTTCTCCTGGGCACCAAATTCAAAAAACCGAGCCAAAGGCTCGGTTTTTTTATGCCTGTTATTTAGCTTAGCAGCTGATTGACATAAACCGCCAAGAGCCCTTGGCGGTCCTTATATCTAGCGGCTTCTAGACCCTGAACTGCCCCAGACTGGCCTTGAGTTGAGTTGCCAAGCCATCGAGTACACGACCACTCTTGGCGGTTGCAGCGACCGCTTCAGCGGCATGCCCCGCCTCTGAGTGAATGACCTCAACTCGCCCACGCACAGCATTCGCCCCCTGAGCCTGATGAGCCGCCGCACTGGCCGCCGCATTGATCGCTCCGTGAACTTCTTCAACGGCAATTTGCACCGAACTCTGCACCCGCTCACTTTCATTGAGCGCTGCCAAACCTTGCGCCGCCTGTCGGCTGGCCTGATCAATGGCACTCACCGCCTCTCGAGCCCCCAGCTGCAGCGCGCCAATATGCGCCTGGATATCACCTGTGGACTGCTGGGTTTTACTGGCCAGCGCTCGGACCTCATCGGCCACCACGGCAAAACCGCGACCACTCTCTCCGGCGCGGGCCGCTTCAATCGCCGCATTGAGCGCCAACAGATTGGTCTGCTCGGCGATACCATGAATGACCGTCAGCACCACTTCGATCTGCTCACTTTGACGGGCCAGACGCTGAATTACTCCTGCGCCGGTGTCCACACTGCTGACCAACTCAGCAATCGATGCGCCCACGCGCTTGGCGATTGCCGCATTGTCCTGAGTGGCCTGACGAATCGACCCTACGCGTTGCAAGGCCTCCTGCATCGAATGACTTTCTGCCTGGGCCTCGTCCGCCATCTGTGCCAGCGCCTGCAAGCTGCCAGCCACCTCATCACGCTGTCTGGCTGCGGAAACCTCGGCCGCCGCACTGCGCGCAGCCAAACCTTCGATCTCTACACCGGTGCGCACGGCAATATCACCAGCCTCGCGAACGATAGGCTGCAACCTACCCACAAAGCGATTGACCACCGCAGCCATATCACCGATCTCATCACGGCTGCTCATGTGCACCCGCCGGGTTAAATCACCCTCGCCAGCCGCCCAATCATCCATGACCGCGATCAAGGTATGCAGCTTGCTTACCACACGACGCCCCAACACCAGCGCCAGCACTATCAAAATCACCAAACCGACTAACGCCAGACCAATACTGATATTCCAACGCAGGCTTTGAGCTGCTGACTCGATAGCCTGCCGGCTATTTTCAGTCATGGCTTGAGCGGTTTGCTGGGCACCTTTGAGCCGCCCAGCCAAGGCAGCAGCACTGTCACTGGCTGCCGCACTCAAACCGTCCGAAACCAGCTGACCACTGCTGCCAATTAGTGCAGTGAAACGCTGGTCGAACTGAGACACAACCTTTTCAACATCAACGGTTGAGATGCCCAGAATAACTTTGCCGATCTCAGAACCCATTGGATTAATAGATGATTCAGCTATGTACACCCCAGAATCACTGGCCGCAGCGTTGAGCAACTTATCCAACGTGCCGCGACCCTGCCCCTTGCTGATCAAGGCTTTCACACGCTCGTCAGTACGGTTAACGTGCCGCGTCAGCCGCTCGCCACTGGCATCCAGGTACACGGCAAAGAGCACATTGGGATTGCGATGAGCCATGCGCACCAACTCGGTCAACGCTGGTACGTCGTTATCCCAAATAGCTTTGGGTGCAACTGCAGCCAGCAACTGGGCAAGGTCATCAGCAGACTGCTTGAGGTTGCTCTCCAGCACGCCGCGCAACTGCACCTGCTCTGCACTCAAGCGCTCCTTTAATCCAGCGTTCAGGCTGGCCTGAGTCCTACTGGAAAGCCCCTCAAGACCGCCCCGAACCTCGGCGCTGGCCGCCTCAAGATCCGCCGACAGTTGCTGGGTATCATTACCCAAACGCGCCGACAGATCCTCAACCAGCGTGCTGACCGTTGTGCGCGTGAGCACCACCGCCACCAGCACCTGCACCAACAACGCCAGACCCAGGGCAATAAATACCGGGCGCAGCAAACGACTACGCAACAACGAAGCAATGGCGAACACGGGGCAACTCCTCAACGACCGTACTTCTATAACGGCGACTTCAGGGATTTATTGAGGCCCAGCAAGGTTTATGCCCAAAGATTTTTCGTCTGTACGCAAATTAGCCAACAGCCGCCGAAATCACCCCAGCTCAGAATGCAAAAAGGGCCGCACGAGGCGACCCTTTTAACCACCGGCAATGACTTAGCCGAATGGATGACGCAGCACGATGGTCTCGTTACGGTCAGGACCGGTCGAGATGATATCGATAGGTGCGCCCACCAGCTCTTCAACCCGCTTGATGTAATTGCGAGCGTTCGCTGGCAGCTCTTCAAGGGTCTTAGCGCCCAAGGTGGATTCACTCCAACCCGGCACTTCTTCGTACACAGGCTGCAGGCCGATGTAGCTGTCCGCATCAGTCGGCGCATCAACCAAAACGTCACCGTTCTGATCTTTGTAACCCACGCAGATGCTGATGGTTTCAAGGCCATCGAGCACGTCCAGCTTAGTCAGGCACAGACCCGAGATGCTGTTGATTTCGATAGCGCGACGCAGGATAACCGCGTCAAACCAACCACAACGACGAGCACGGCCAGTGGTGGCACCGAACTCATGGCCACGCTTGGCGAGGAACGCACCGGTTTCATCGAACAGCTCGGTTGGGAACGGACCCGAACCCACACGCGTGGTGTAAGCCTTGGTGATACCCAGAATGTAGTCGAGGTACATCGGACCAAAACCAGAACCAGTGGCAATGCCGCCCGCCGTGGTGTTGGAACTGGTCACGTAAGGATAAGTACCGTGGTCGATATCCAGCAGCGAGCCTTGAGCACCTTCAAACATGATGTCTTTGGCATCACGGCGCATCTCGTGCAGAATCGCAGTTACGTCAGCCATCATCGGCTTGAGCAGCTCTGCGTACTCCATGCACTCGTCCAAGGTCTTCTGGAAATCGATCGCAGGTTCTTTGTAGAAGTTCTGCAACACGAAGTTGTGGTAATCAAGCAGCTCGCCCAACTTGGCAGCAAAGCGTTCACGGTGGAACAGATCACCGATACGCAGGCCACGACGGGCAACTTTATCTTCGTAAGCCGGGCCAATACCGCGACCGGTGGTACCGATCTTGGCATCGCCACGGGCTTTTTCACGGGCCTGATCCAAGGCCACGTGATAAGACAAAATCAGCGGGCAAGAAGGACTGATACGCAGACGCTCGCGCACCGGCACACCCTTCTCTTCAAGCTTGATGATTTCACGCATCAAGGCATCAGGCGCAACCACAACGCCGTTGCCGATCAAGCACTGTACGCCATCGCGCAGCACGCCTGACGGGATCAGGTGCAAAACGGTTTTCTCGCCGTTGATTACCAAGGTGTGGCCAGCGTTATGACCGCCCTGATAACGAACTACGGCAGCAGCCTGCTCGGTCAACAGGTCGACGATCTTACCCTTGCCCTCATCGCCCCACTGGGTGCCCAGGACTACGACATTCTTACCCATAACACTTGTCCTCATTCGCGCAAGCTAGATGTCGGCGATAACCGACGGAAACATATCAGGACGCCAAGGGCGTCACTTGCCAACGACCATCACGCAACTGCAACTGACGGTCACAGCCAGCCTCATGCGCATCAGCCAAATTCTGCTCTGGCAGAGCCTGTACAACGCGCGCACCTTCGCCGCGCAACTTCTGTACTGCTTGCCACAGGTAAACATCGTGGTGATCAGGCGCCCAAATACCCGCTGGCGCATCAGGCAATTGCATATTGCCCAAGCTCACCAAGGTTTTTAAGTCTGTCGAGAACCCGGTTGCCGGACGCGCGCGACCAAAGTCTGCGCCGATATCGTCGTAACGACCACCCTGAGCAATCGACTGACCGACACCCGGCACGAACGCAGCAAATACCACACCCGTGTGATAGTGATAGCCGCGCAACTCGCCAAGATCAAAGTACAACGGTAATTCCGGGTAACGCAGGCTCAGCTCATCGGCAATTGCCACCAGATCATCCAGCGCCGCATGCACATCATCCGGCGCTTCGACCAGGCAAGCCTGAGCCAGATCAAGTACATCGCGACCACCACAGAGCTCGGCCAAAGCACGCAGCATCTTGCGCAACTCGGCTGGCAGGGCTTCAGTCAGCTCAGCAATTTCATCAATCGCCTTACGCTGCAGGGCATCGAACAGCTGCTGCTCAACCACACCAGACAGGCCTGCCGCACGCGCCAAGCCGCGATAGATACCGACATGACCAAGGTCCATATGCACATCAGGCACCACAGCCAGCTCAAGGGTATTGACCAGCAAGCTGATGACTTCAACGTCACTCGCCGGACTGGCATCGCCATACAACTCGGCACCCAACTGAATCGGGCTACGCGAGGTGGTCAGCGCTCGTGGTTGCGCGTGCAGCACGCTGCCCGCATAGCACAAACGACTTGGCCCTTCGCGACGCAAGGTATGTGCGTCAATACGAGCAACCTGCGGCGTGATATCCGCACGGAAACCCATTTGCCGACCCGACAAGGGATCGATCACTTTGAACGTACGCAGATCGAGGTCCTGACCCGCGCCAGTCAGCAGCGACTCAAGGTATTCGATATGCGGCGTTACTACGAATTCATAACCCCAGCACTGAAATAGATCCAGCACCTGCCGGCGCGCCACTTCAATGCGCGCAGCCTCTGGAGGCAATACTTCTTCAATGCCATCTGGCAGCAGCCAGCGGTCTACCGTCGCCATTTCGCCATTCCCCTCTTGATCCGGGCGGCACAAGCCATCAGTGAAGCCAATAAAGAAGTGCTGTGCCCAGCAACATGCTGGTCAGCCCCATAAGACGCAGTCCGCGATCTGACAACTGAATTAGCTGCTCGACCGTGCCGCGCCAACGACGCGGATAGAGGAAGGGCAGGATGCCTTCCAGCACCAACACCAAACACACTGCAATGCCTAATTCCTGCCACATGATTCCCACAGACGCAAAAAAGCCGGGATTTTCCCGGCTGCCGCATCATACCACGTTTTCTTAAACGGTCACCCCGACGGACGACATGCGTCCGTCGGGTTAACAGTTATGGCTGCTTGGATTTCTCCAGATAGCGGAAGAACTCGCTACTTGGATCCAGCACCAACACGTCACGCTTGTCCGCAAAACTCTCGCGGTAAGCCTTCAGGCTACGGTAGAAGGAGTAGAACTCCTGATCCTGACCATAGGCCTTGGCGTAGATGGCTGCAGCTTTAGCGTCACCCTCACCGCGCAGCTCTTCAGCTTGACGATAGGCTTCGGCCAACAATACACGGCGCTGACGATCGGCATCCGCGCGGATACCTTCTGCCAACTCCTTACCCTTGGCGCGGTGCTCGCGCGCTTCACGCTCACGCTCCGAGCCCATACGATCGAACACGCTACGGTTTACTTCTTTAGGCAAATCAATGCCCTTAACCCGTACGTCCACAACCTCGATACCCAGCTCGTTCTGCGCCGCCTTGTTCAGCGATGCAGTCACGTCAGCCATCAAGGCATCCCGCTCACCCGACACCGACTCATGCAGCGTGCGCTTACCGAATTGGTCACGCAGCGAAGCTTCCAGTCGACGTGCCAGTCGCTCATCAGCGGTCTGCTTAACACCCGAAGTTGCTGTGTAGTACTTCTCGGCATCACGCACACGCCACTTGGCATAGGCATCAACCATCAGCGCTTTCTTTTCCAGCGTCAGGAAACGCGAGCTGCTGGCGTCCAACGTCATCAAGCGACCATCAAACAGGCGTACTTTGTTGACGTATGGGATCTTCACATGCAGACCCGGCTTAACATCCGGATTAACGATACGACCAAACTGCAGCAATACCGCACGCTCGGTTTGCGCCACGATGTAGAAGCTGTTCCAGGCAACAATTGCCAGAACCACCGCAACGATCAAGGCAACCAGTGATTTACTACTCATCAGCGGCTCTCCCTTGAACGCAGATCAACCGGTTGTGTCGTGCTCGATGAACGCACATCTGGATCACTTGCCGAAGCACTGCCAGATATTGCACTTGAGCCACTGCCCTTACGGCCATCGATCATTTTATCCAGCGGCAGGTAAAGCAGGTTGTTCTGCCCCTTGTCGCCAGTGACCAGAACCTTACTGGTATTGCTCATCAGCTCTTGCATGGTGTCGAGGTACAGACGCTCACGGGTAATTTCCGGCGCCTTGCGATACTCGCCAACCAGTGCAGTGAAGCGATCAGCCTCACCCTGAGCGCGAGAAACCACTTCATCGCGGTAACCCATCGCATCTTCAACCAGACGCTGAGCCTGACCACGCGCCTCTGGAACCACACCATTGGCGTAGGTTTCAGCTTTGTTCTTCTCACGCTGTTCGTCTTCACGGGCACGAATCACGTCATCGAAGGCTTCCTGAACTTCACGTGGCGCAGCAGCGCTTTGCAAGTTCACCTGAGTCACCACGATACCGGTCTTGTAAGTGTCCATGAAACGCTGCAAGCGCTCCTTAACCTCACTGGCCATCAGCTCACGACCCTCGGTCAGAACCTGGTCCATTTCGGTCGAGCCAACGACGTGACGCACCGCACTGTCAGTTGCTTGCTGCAAGCTGGTTTCTGGCGAGTCAACGTTAAGTACAAAATCTTGCAGATTGCTGATTTTGTACTGCACGGTCAGCGGCACTTCGATGATGTTTTCGTCTTCGGTCAACATCTGGCCCTGCTTGCTGTATGCACGCTCGCGGGTGACGTTTTCCTGAAACTTACGATCAATCGGCGGGAAATAGATATTCAGGCCCGGCCCAACGGTCTCGTAATATTTACCGAAACGCAGAACAACAGCTTGCTCCTGCTCATCGACAACATAGATCGCGCTGTACAGCCAAAAGGCCACAATGACCAGGAAGCCAACCAAGAGCATGCCGTAGCCACCCTTGCTGCTGCCACCATTGTCACCGTCACCACTGCCACGTTTTTTACCGCCACCGAATAACCCGTTAAGGCTTTCCTGTAGCTTGCGGAAGGCCTCGTCGAGATCGGGAGGCCCTTTGCGGTCGCCACCGTTGTTACGGCGTCCACCCCATGGATCCTGATTATTCGAGTTGCCACCCGGCTCATTCCAAGCCATAGCGCTCTCCATCTGATAAAGCAAAGACGCGCCCGCGGCGCGCCAGCCAATGCTACCGAATGCCCAGCCCCAGCGGCACAACCGCTGACACAGGCTTTATTGCAAAGTGTGTTGCTCGATAAACTCTAACGGCTGCAGACCGGCGCGACTCACCAACCGATTCAGCTCCACACGCGGCAAACGTACTGCCAACAAACTACTGCCATCTTCGCTGTGACCCTCGCTTTGCACGGCACCTAACTCAAAAAATTGAGCACGTAACCGGCCAAGCTTTTGCGGCAACTGTAATGTGCCGACAAACAGGTCATCACTCAAGAGTTCCGCAATTGCCTGCTTAAGTAAAGGTAGACCACGTCCATCCCGCGCCGACAACCATACACGTTGTGGCTTGCCATCGGCATTACGCTGAATTTGTGGCTCCACACCTTCAAGCAAATCAAGCTTGTTGTAGACCTCAAGAATCGGCAGCTCATTGGCACCGATCTCAGTCAACACCTCCAACACCTGTTCGATCTGCGCCATGCGCTCTGGCTCATGAGCATCGATCACATGGAGCAGCAAGTCGGAGTTACTCGACTCTTCAAGGGTCGCACGAAATGCCTCAACCAATTTGTGCGGCAAGTGGCGAATAAAGCCCACAGTATCTGCCAGCACAATAGGCCCGAAGTCGTTTATTTCAAGGCGGCGCAAGGTTGGATCAAGGGTGGCGAAGAGTTGATCGGCCGCATAGACCTCAGACTCGGTCACGGCGTTAAACAGGGTCGATTTACCGGCGTTGGTGTAACCCACCAATGACACCGAAGGAATGTCCGCGCGCTGACGGCCACGACGCGCCTGCTCTCGCTGGCTGCGCACCTTATCGAGCTTCTGCTTGATTTGACGAATCCGCACCCGCAGCAAACGGCGATCCGTTTCGAGCTGGGTTTCACCCGGGCCACGCAGACCGATACCACCCTTTTGACGCTCAAGGTGAGTCCAGCCGCGAACGAGTCGTGTACTCATGTGATCAAGCTGAGCAAGTTCGACCTGCAACTTACCCTCGTGAGTACGCGCGCGCTGGGCAAAAATATCGAGAATCAGACCGGTACGGTCCAACACCCGACACTCAAATGCACGCTCAAGGTTACGTTCCTGACTGGGCGTCAGAACGTGATTGAAGATAACCAGATCAGCCTCTACGGCCTTGACCTGATCTCGCAATTCCTCAACCTTTCCGCTACCAATAAGGTATTTCGCAGTCAGCCGATTACTCGGCACGCTGAGAAAGGCCACCGTGTCAGCACCCGCTGAAATAGCGAGTTCCTGAAACTCTTGCGGATCTTCACTCGCCTCGGAGTTCTGGCCATCCAAATGAACCAGGATGGCCCGCTCACCACCTTCATGGCGTTCGAAGAACAATACAGCCCCCTAAAATCAGGCGTTACCTGGCTCGGACTCGGCCTGCTCCGTTTCGCTAGCGGTTGGCAGACGAACCGGACGGCTCGGCACTACGGTGGAAATTGCATGTTTGTAGACCATCTGGCTGACAGTGTTCTTCAGCAAAATCACAAACTGGTCGAAAGATTCGATTTGTCCCTGCAACTTAATCCCGTTAACCAGGTAAATAGATACCGGGACGCGTTCCTTACGCAGGGTATTTAAGTAAGGGTCTTGTAGCGAATGCCCTTTTGACATGTGCCGCACTCCTTTAAGGATCAATTTCAATAATTTAAGAATCAATAAACAACTTAGCGCCGCCTCCCCCTCAAGGATAGACGGCTAACGGCATGGTCTCATTTCAATATGGAGGCCGATGCAAAGTATTTCAAGGCACGTGACGCATTGTCGCAAGCTAAGCTGTCTAGCCAGTGCACATCAGACCAACTGCGCAGCCATGTAAACTGCCGTTTAGCCAACTGGCGAGTCGCAATAATCCCCAGTTCCTGCATCTTCGATCGACTTACACCGCCGTCAAGGTATTCCCACACTTGGCGGTAACCTACTGCACGTATAGACGGTAAACCTGGATGCAAGTCACTTCTTTGACGCAGAAGTTCGACCTCTTCGATAAAGCCTTGTTCAAGCATTATCTGAAAACGCCGTGAAATTCGTTCGTGAAGCACGCTTCGATCAGCCGGCGCAATGGCCATGCAAGCAACATTATAGGGTAAATGCCCAGCGGTCGCCGGGTTAACCTCAACATTTTGTTGCGCTTGGCGCTGACGATGCTCCGTCATGGTCAAACCGCTGACCTTATACACCTCAAGCGCACGGGTTAGACGTTGCGGATCATTGGGGTGAATACGTGCAGCTGACTCTGGATCAACCACCGCCAACTCATCATGCAGCGCCCCCCAACCCTCAACAGCAGCCCGCGCTTCAAGCGTTGCACGTACCTGTGCATCGGCACCGGGCATATCCGCCAAACCTTCTTGCAATGCCTTGTAGTAAAGCATGGTGCCGCCGACCAACAGTGGGATCCGGCCTCTGGCCGTGATTTCAGCCATTTCAGCCAGCGCATCAGCACGAAATTCCGCAGCCGAATAGCTTTGCGCCGGGTCGCGAATATCAATCAAGCGATGGGGAAACTCAGACAAAGTGGCTTTGTCAGGTTTGGCGGTGCCGATGTCCATACCGGTATAAATCAACGCCGAGTCGACGCTAATCAAATCACACGGCAGCGCCCGCGCAAGCTCCAAGGCCAAATCGGTCTTACCGGCAGCCGTTGGCCCCATCAGGAATATTGCTGGCGGCAGGCGCTCAGGCATTGCTTAAATCTCTCGGCAAGGTTGCGCGGCCAATTAGCGTCCGCGCAGGAATAATTTGTCCAGGTCATCCATACCAAGCTGCGTCCACGTCGGGCGACCATGGTTGCATTGGCCGCTGCGCTCAGTGTGTTCCATATCACGCAGCAAAGCATTCATCTCAGGCAGCGTAAGGCGCCGGTTAGCGCGCACCGAGCCATGGCATGCCATGGTACCGAGCAACTCATTGATGTGCGCCTGGACGCGGTCACTGGTGCCATATTCAAGCAGATCAGTTAGCACATCCTGAACCAACCGCGTGGCTTCAGCCTGTTTGAGCAACGCCGGAATTTGACGGATCGCCAAGGTTTCAGGGCCCAAGCGTTGCAACTCGAAACCCAGAGTCTGGAACAATGCCGCGTGCTCCTCAGCGCTGTCCGCCTCTCGCTGGCTGACTGCAATAGACTCCGGCACCAGCAGTGGCTGACCCCGCAAGCCTTCGCTGGCCATAGCGACCTTGAGTCGCTCATAGGTGATGCGCTCATGGGCCGCATGCATATCGACCAGCACCATGCCCTGAACGTTTTCGGCGAGAATATAGATGCCTTTAAGCTGTGCAATGGCATAGCCCAAGGGCGGCACATCGCCCTGCTCTTGCGGCAAGCCAACGGGCGCAGACGCTTGCGGCATCGGCGTGAAATACTCGCGATAAGCTGCTTGAGCCTCAGCGGCAGGCAACGCTGCCCCGCCCCCTTGAAACCCAGCTCCAGGCGAACGCCATACCGACTCAGCTTGCGGGCGTTCAAGCACATTGGCAGCCAGCCCCATCTCGCCTTGCGGGCCAAACTCACCAGCAGCCTGGCCGGTCGGCCGCACCATGGTCGTCACGGACGCAGGTGCTGCGAGTTGATCTTCAGGGCGCACATCACCCAAGGCGCGATGCAAGGTACCGTAAAGGAAGTCATGGACCATGCGCCCATCACGGAAACGCACTTCGTGTTTGGTCGGGTGCACGTTGACATCGACCACACCCGGATCAATCTCTAGAAACAACACGAAGGTCGGGTGGCGACCATTAAACAGTACATCGCGATACGCCTGACGCACGGCATGGGCGACCAACTTGTCTCGCACCATGCGCCCGTTGACGTAGAAATACTGCAGGTCAGCCTGACTGCGCGAGAAGGTTGGCAAGCCCACCCAACCCCACAGACGCAAACCATTGCGCTCGATCTCAATCGGCAACGCCTGCTCAAGAAAACCGTTACTACAGACTGACGAAACTCGCCGAGCACGACTGGCTTCATCATTTGCTTCATGCAGCGAAAGAATGGTTTTACCGTTGTGCCGCAGTTGAAAGCCGACATCAAAACGGGCCAACGCCAAGCGCTTGATGACTTCTTGCAGGTGATCGAATTCAGTTTTTTCAGCACGCAAGAACTTGCGGCGCGCCGGTGTATTGAAGAATAAATCGCGCACTTCAACGGAAGTGCCAACCGGATGCGCAGCAGGTTGGACCCGCGGCTGCATATCGCGCCCCTCAGTCTCGACTTGCCAGGCCTGCTCTGCGCCTGCAGTACGCGAAGTCAAAGTCAGCCGCGACACGGAACTGATTGAGGCAAGCGCCTCGCCCCGGAAGCCCATGCTTATAACGTGCTCAAGGTCTTCAAGTTCACGGATTTTACTGGTGGCGTGACGGGCCAGGGCCAAGGGCAGGTCGTCAGCAGAAATACCGCCCCCATCGTCGCGCACCCGCAGCAGCTTGACGCCACCTTGTTCAACATCGACTTCGATGCGTTTTGCACCGGAGTCCAGGCTGTTTTCCAACAACTCTTTAATAACCGAAGCGGGGCGCTCAACAACTTCACCGGCAGCAATCTGGTTAGCCAGCCGCGGGCTAAGCAGCTGGATTCTTGCAGCATCCATCATGGTTGTGCAGCCAATGAAGTGGCAGGAATTTTCAAGACTTGGCCAATTTTGACCACGTTAGAACTCATAGAATTGGCGCTTTTGATCGAAGCCATGCTCACCTGATACCGCGCTGCAATCAGCGCCAGGCTATCGCCCGAGCTGACTCGGTGCTCACGTGGCCCCTGAGCAATCTTGCCGGAATCACGCATCCAGGCAACGTAGGTACCGGGCGGTGGATTCTGCTCAAAGAACTGCTTAACCCCAGTCATAATCGAACGCGCCAAGGAGCGCTGGTGACTGGCAGTAACCAACTTACTGGCCTCATTGTTGTTGGAAATAAAGCCTGTCTCGACCAGAATTGACGGAATATCCGGCGACTTCAACACCATAAACCCGGCCTGCTCAACGCGGCGCTTGTGCAGCGGCGTCACCTGACCAATATTACTCAAGACTTTCTGGCCGACGTTCAAACTCGAAGACAATGAAGCTGTCATCGACAAGTCGAGCAACACCCCAGCCAGCATACGGTCCTTATCGTCGAGGCTGACGTTGCCAGCCCCCCCGATCAAGTCCGACTGGTTTTCCGAATCAGCCAGCCAACGGGCAGTTTCAGAAGTGGCACCGCGGTCTGACAAGGCATACACCGAAGCCCCAAATGCAGCGCGTGAAGGCGCAGCATCGGCATGGATCGAAACGAACAGATCAGCGCCCTTCTTGCGAGCGATCTCGGTGCGCTTACGCAATGGAATAAAGTAGTCCCCCGTGCGCACCAACTCGCCACGGTAGCCCTTCTCAGCATTGACTTGACGTTGCAGTTCTTTGGCGATGGCCAAGGTAACGTTTTTCTCGACACGCCCTTTAACCGAAGACAACGCGCCCGGATCCTCACCGCCGTGACCCGCATCAATAGCGATCACGATCTCACGCTTACCGCTTGGCACCGGAGTCAGTTTAGGTGGCGACTGGGTCGGGGTAATAGGCACAGGTGCCGAAGGTGAAACTGTAGTAGGTGGCAAGTTAGGCGTGCTATCGGCACCTTTGTCGTAGAGATCGACAACGAGGCGATTGCCATACTGCTGATTGGGTGCCAAGGTAAAGCTCTTCGGAGTGACCGCCTCTTTAAGGTCAATCACCACGCGCAAGTCATTAGCCGTACGCTGCGCAGAGCGCACGTCGGTAATGGGGGTATTGCTCAAGGACAACTTATCCAGCGAGGTCGCCAACTTAGCACCGGTGATATCGATCACGATGCGGTCAGGCGCTGCCAGCGTGAATACGCTGTGTGTCACCGGGCCAGACAAGTCAAAGACCAAACGGGTATTGTCCGGCGCCCGCCATAGGCGAACACTGCGCACATCAGAGGCAGCAAATACCTCGGAGGCCAAAGCCGCCAGCACGACCCCAACTAAAACTAAACGCGCGCTTATGCGCATACCCGACCCCATTATTGTGTTCATCTCCCGATGGCCAAATCGGCACACCAGGCAGTACCGCGCGAGCTATGCGCTTGAAAACGCAGCATTCGCCCTGTTCCCTGCACGCTAATGGTAATGTCCATATCGGCCTTTGGCAAAACGCCTGTGCCCTGCTCTGGCCACTCGACCAAACACAGCGCGTCCCCTTCGAAGTAATCGCGAATACCCAAAAACTCCAGTTCTTCAGGATCTACCAAGCGGTATAGGTCGAAATGATAGACCCGAATGTCGCCTAACTCGTAGGGCTCAACCAGGGTGAAGGTGGGACTTTTAACCGCACCGACATGACCAAACCCACGGATTATCCCCCGCGAAAACGTGGTTTTACCTGCCCCGAGGTTGCCGTGCAGGTAGATAACCCCAGTACCTCCCGTGATACCGGCAATACGCCCACCCAGCTCAACCATCGCCTGCTCATCAGCGGCGTATAGCTCTAACTCAGACAACTGATTGCTCCTGTAATAACTGACGAATGGCATTACACAAATCACTGGCCGCTAAACCTACGCCCTTAGCCGCTAATCGCTCACCGGCCAGAGCATGCAACCATACGGCCAAACTCGCTGCATCAAAGGATGACAGTCCTTGCGCTATCAGCGCACCAATGAGACCAGCCAGAACATCCCCCAGTCCAGCACCAGCCATCACCGGATGACCTCGATCACATAGGCGTAATTGCCCGCCTGGGTCAGCAATCAAACTGCCAGCGCCTTTCAACACGCAAACTGCATTAAACCGCTTGGCCAGCTCTAAGGCTGCTGCGGGCCGGTCAGACTGTACTTGCGCACTACTCAAGCCCAATAAACGTGCAGCCTCGCCAGGGTGAGGCGTGATTACACAATTTGCTGGCACTGAGACACAATCCTTGGCCAACAGGTTCAGCGCATCGGCATCCCAGACCTGCGGCATCCAGCTAATGGCTGCAACCGATAACAAGCTACGCCCCCAAGCACCCTGGCCTAAACCGGGGCCAACCACTAACACCGATGCATTTTTTGCCAGTGCTAGCAGTTGATTAGCCGACGCCACTGACGCGGCCATCACCTCGGGTATGCGCGCCTGCGCCGCATTCACATGTTCAGCGCGGGTGGCCACAGAAACCAGGCCAGCACCACTTCGTAGTGCAGTTTGCGCGGCCAGCAACGCCGCGCCAGCAAAGCCCAAATCACCACCCACTACCAGCACATGCCCCAGTTGACCTTTATGTACAGTCGGCTGACGCGCAGGCAACTGCGCCACATTCCCCCCAACAAGGCGCTGCCCTATCGCAGCCTGCCCTGCGACAATCGCGGGGCTCGCGTGCAGATCATCGAACTGTATCTGCCCAACGTACTCAGGCGCTTGCCCAGTGAATAAACCTATCTTCAAACCGATCACCGTGAAGGTGATATCGGCCCGCACTGCACAGCCAAGCACTTGCCCGGTATCGGCACTCAAGCCAGAAGGTATATCCACCGCCAGCACGGGCAAACCACTGCCATTAAGCCGTGCAATAACAGCCGCATAGGGCGCACGCACCTCCCCCTTTAGGCCGGTGCCGAGCAATGCATCGACGACCACACCACAGAGCACCGCGTGCTCAGACCAAGGCTCAATCAGCACGCCAGCCTCCTGAGCCTGCTTAAACGCCAGCAGCGCATCGCCTGCCAATGCGCCCGTCTCACCCACCGCAAGCACTTTCACCTGCCAGCCAGCCCGCTGGGCCAATTCGGCGATTAAATAGCCATCGCCGGCATTATTACCGCGCCCAGCCAGCACCGTCAGCTCGCCAACATCACTCCAACGCCTGCGCAATGCACGCCACATGGCCCGTGCAGCCAGCCCCATAAGCTCGAAACCAGGCGTGCCCGCTACAATTAAACTGGCATCAAGCTGGCGCACTTGAGCTGCGCTATAAAGGGCTGAAGGAAAATTGTCTGCAGAATCCGGCATGCGAGTACTCCGTTGTCTGGCAGAATTATACGCACCTCATCTATTGGTTTGCCGCTGAACATGTCTATAGATACGCTTGATCTCAACCAACTCGCACAGTCAATCAAAGACTGGGGCCGGGAATTGGGTTTTCAGCAGGTCGGTATCAGCGGGCTAGACCTAGGCGAGCATGAAGCGCACTTGCAGCGCTGGCTGGACCAAGGCTACCAAGGTGAGATGGAGTACATGGCGGCGCACGGCAGCAAGCGCTCGCACCCCGAACAACTGGTTCCCGGTACGTTGCGCGTGATTTCGCTGCGCATGGATTACCTGCCGGGCGACACGCAAATGGTTAAACGCCTTGCTCAGCCCGAGAAGGCCTATATTTCCCGTTATGCCTTGGGCCGCGACTACCACAAGCTGATCCGCAAGCGCTTGCAGCACTTGGCCGAGCGTATCCAGCAGGCCATCGGCCCTTTCGGGTTTCGCGCCTTTGTCGATAGCGCGCCGGTACTGGAAAAGGCCATCGCCGAACAATCAGGTCTCGGCTGGATCGGCAAAAACACCTTGGTGCTCAACCGTAAAGCGGGTAGTTATTTCTTTTTGGGCGAGCTGTTTGTTGATATCGACCTGCCAGTCGATGCCCCGCACGCCAGTGAGCACTGCGGACGCTGCACGGCATGCATGGATATTTGCCCGACTCAGGCGTTTGTTGGGCCCTATGTGCTCGATGCCAGACGCTGCATTTCCTACCTGACGATCGAGCTCAAAGGCGCGATCCCTGAAGAGTTGCGTGCCCCAATCGGAAATCGGGTATTTGGTTGCGATGACTGCCAGATGGTCTGCCCCTGGAACCGCTTCGCCAGCCCCACGGAGCAATCCGACTTCAAACCGCGCCACCAACTCGACAATGCCGAGTTGGCGGAGCTGTTTTGCTGGAGCGAAGAAGAGTTTCTCAGCCGCACCGAAGGCTCGCCACTGCGCCGAGCCGGCTACGAGCGCTGGTTACGTAACCTGGCCGTTGGCCTTGGCAATGCACCTTCAAGCATTCCGGTAATCGAAGCGCTCAAGGCGCGCCGCGATTACCCATCTGAGTTAGTGCGCGAACATGTTGAATGGGCGCTCAAGCGTCATAACGAATCAGTCACTATCAAACCTTGAGAAAGTGCTCGCGGTAATACTGCAACTCGGCGATGGACTCGCGAATATCATCTAAAGCCTGATGCGTGCCTTTTTTGACGAAGCCTTCCTTGATTTGCGGTGCCCAACGGTCCGCCAGAATTTTAAGTGTCGAAACGTCCAGATAGCGATAGTGGAAATATTCCTCCAGGGTTGCCATATAGCGATACAGAAAACGACGGTCCTGGCCAATGCTATTGCCGCAAATCGGTGATTTACCTTTAGGCACCCACTGTTCGAGGAAGGCGATGGTTTGGGCTTCGGCTTCAGCCGAACTGATTTTACTGTCACGCACCCGCTGAGTCAGGCCACTTTCGCCGTGGGTACGGGTATTCCACTCGTCCATGCCTGCCAGCGCCTCATCACTCTGATGCACAGCAATCACAGGGCCTTCGGCCAGAATATTAAGCTCACTGTCGGTGACAATGGTGGCCATCTCGATAATCACATCATGTTCTGGGTCGAGACCGGTCATTTCCAGGTCGATCCAAATCAAGTTATTTGCGTTTTGCATAGTTCGCTCCTCTAAGGCCTAGCCAGTGTCGCCAGTTTAGCGAATAAATTAGCTGGGGATACGCCAAAGCAACAGACTCGAGTCGCGCCAGTCATTCAGCTTCAATTGCTGGTCTGCTGGCACATCCGGCACGCCGAAGGTATTGCTCACCAACAAGGTGCCGGGTTGCATTTCTTTACATGCTTTCTGCCAAAGATCGGCCATGGGCGCGGGCGACAAAAAGCAGTACACCAGATTAAATTCAGCCAAATCAGTGCGCCAAAGGCTCTGGTAGCGAATGCGGCAATTGCGCTGCGTAAGCGACCGCATCCAGGCCAGCAAAAAGGATAACGGCGCGGTTTCAACGCCCACGAACTGCCCTTGGGGAAATTGTCGCGCCAGCGCCAGCAAGGGCCCGCCCGGGCCGCAGCCCAAGTCGACAAAGCGCAACACAGTGGGCTGCTGCGCGACGATTTCAGCCAGCAACTGAGTGCCCTGCGCACCGGTCAGGTATAACGGCACCCGCTCTGTGAAGCTATTCCAATTGAGTAACAGCAGTAACACAAAGGCCAGCAGAAACACCCAGGACGGCAACGGCGCACCACCAAAGGCCAACAGAGCAGGCACAAAGGCCAGATTGAGCCACCACCACCATCGCGACAACCCCAACCAACGGCCAATACTCGCAGCCATCAGCCCTTGCAGTAATCCTGCGGTCAACCAGCCAAAACGCCAACCCGCTACGGCGTTGGCCAGCAACACAATTGCTGCGAGCATGGCGGTTGCCAACAACTGCGCAAGCAGCGCCACCAAAGCAGGATAGCGTTGAGCTAGTCTGCGCAGTCTTTCAACCACCCTCATCAATATGCCCGCCCTTACAGCACCTTAATTTGGCACCGTCATGATTGTCCTATCCGATTTTGTCGGCTGATCCACCCCGACGTCTAGCCAGAGCAACTGCCTTTAGCCTTGCGCGTGCTAGAATTGCCTGCGAAATAAACGGCTGTAGCTTTGCCACCCTTATGTAACACACCTTCGGAACCTTCATGGCCAAACGCCAACTCAATCGCCGGCAAAACTGGCGCATCGAAAAAATTCAGGGCGAGCGTGCTGCCCGCGCTGCCAAGCGCGAATCACAAGCACTGCAAACACTGGAAGGCGGTGACCTTGGCCCAGAACAAACAGGCCTGGTGATCGCCCACTTCGGCGTTCAAGTCGAGGTCGAAGCGCTCGAAGGGGAAATGGCCGGCCAAGTCTTCCGCTGCCACCTGCGCGCCAACTTACCGACCATGGTCACCGGTGATCGCGTGGTCTGGCGCCCTGGCAATCAAGGTATCGGGGTTATTGTCGCGCAGTTGCCGCGCAGCACCGAGCTATGCCGCCCAGACACCCGGGGGCAGCTAAAACCGGTTGCGGCAAACGTTGACCTCATCGTTATCGTCTTCGCGCCGCTGCCCGAACCGCATGCCAATTTGATCGACCGCTACCTGGTCGCCGCTGAGCACGCAGGTATTCGGCCACTGCTGCTGCTCAACAAGGCCGACCTGATTGACGAGCAAAACGGCGTCGCCTTAAACGCCATGCTCGCGGTCTATCGTCAACTCGGCTACCCGCTGCTTGAAGTGTCGGCCCATCACGGTGACGGCATGGAGCAACTGATGGAGCAGCTTGATGGCCATGTCAGCGTCTTCGTCGGCCAGTCTGGTGTCGGTAAGTCGTCGCTGGTTAATAGCTTGCTGCCCGAGGTTGATACCCGCGTAGGCCCGCTGTCTGAGTTAACCGGCAAGGGCACTCACACCACCACGACAGCGCGCTTGTTCCACTTCCCGGGCGGTGGCGAACTGATCGACTCCCCCGGCATTCGCGAGTTTGGTTTGGTGCATGTCAGCCGTGACGACGTAGAAGCCGGGTTCATTGAGTTCCATGAACTGCTCGGTCACTGCCGTTTTCGCGACTGTAAACACGACCGAGAGCCTGGCTGCGCACTGCTCAAGGCGCTTGAGGAGGGGCGTATCCAACCACAACGCATGGCCAGTTACCGGCACATTCTCACTACCCTGCCTGAAGATAACTACTAAGCACAGCAGGGCGGCCAACGTGAAGTTTGCTCACTACGGCCTGCAAACCCAAATATTCACGAGCGTAATGGTGGGTGGGAAAAGCGCCACTCACCCTACCGAAATCGCCTTTGCAGGGTGACCAAGGCGAAGCTTGGCCACCCTGGCCCAAACACCATAATGAGCAAAGGTGAGTCAATCACGCGGACACTTGCAGCCGCCGACGGTGGATGAAATAACAGCATCCACCCACCCAATCTTCTGGCCACCTAGGTAATGAATAGCGGCCTCAAGGCTCCGGATTATCGAGCTTAAGCGCGCCGTCTTCAAAGATGTTCAAGCGCTGCTTGATCTCGTCCGAGGGCAAAATATCCTGCGGCGCAACGCCTACGGCCCCAGCGTCAGGTTTACCTGAAGCATCATCAGTGGCCGGCGCATCTCCCGCGCCTTGAGCACCATCAATAGCGCGCTGGGCTTTTTTCGTCAGCACCACGATATCGATACGCCGGTTAACCGGATTCAACGGATCCTCGCGGTCAAACAACGCGGAGGATGCGTAACCTACAACCCGCGCCACTTTGTCCGAGTCATAACCGCCCTCTACCAGAACCCGGCGCGCAGCGTTGGCACGGTTGGCTGATAACTCCCAGTTACCGAAACCACCACTGCCGGCAAAGGGTTTGGCATCAGTATGGCCGCTGACACTGATTTTGTTCGGCACCGCGTTGATGGTGTCAGTAAGCGCCAGCAGGATATCTTCAAAGTACGGCTGTAAGCGTGCGCTGCCGATGGCGAACATGGGCCTATTTTCAGCATCCATGATTTGGATACGTAAACCATCCTGGGTAATTTCGAAGAGAATCTGATCCTTGAAGTTACGCAACTGAGGGTCTTCGTTGACCTTGTTCTGCAATTCCTGGAGCAGCAACTCCAAGCGTTCGCGCTCCATTTGCTCAGCAATGCTTTCAGCTTTTTGCGGGTCAATCGGCCCGGCATCGGAAGACGTATCAGGCTGTACATCCGTGGCGCTCTGCGGCGCATCGGGCTGTGCTTCCGGGTTCAAGGTGCGATCAGGTGAGGGCGTCGGCGAGCCGCCTAAATCAATCACATAGGGGCTGGCACTTTCGGTAAAACCAATAGGGTCCTGAAAATATCCGGAAATCAGTTTCTTCTGCTCGGGCGTGGCCGATGACATCAGCCACATCACCATGAAGAACGCCATCATCGCGATCGCGAAGTCGGCAAAGGCAATTTTCCACGCGCCGCCATGGCCGCCACCCGCGACTTTCTTGACGCGCTTTACGATAATGGGCTGATTGTTCTCCATGATTCAGCCTTTAGTTCCCACGCATAGCCTGTTCAAGCTCGCTAAAGCTTGGACGGTGCGCCGGGTACAACACTTTACGCGCGAACTCAACGGCCAGAGAAGGCGGCATGCCGGACGCTGATGCGACCAAACCGGCCTTGATCGCCTCATAGACATTGACCTCTTCTTTAGCGTCATGCTCCAAGGAGCTGGCCAGTGGACCAAAGAAACCATAGGAAGCCAGGATACCCATAAAGGTACCGGCCAGTGCAGTACCGACCTTCTCACCAATCTCAGCGTTGTCCGCCTCGGCCAATACCGACATGGTAATCACGATACCCAGCACCGCAGCGACAATACCCATGGCAGGCAGACCATCGGCGATTTTGGCAACAGCGTGGCTCGGGTGCTCAAGCTCTTCCTTGAGGCTGGCGATTTCCATATCGAACAAGCCTTCAAGCTCATGGGGTGCCATATTGCCGGAGGACATGATGCGCAGGTAATCGCAGATAAAAGAGGTCATCCGCTCATCTTTGAGGATCGCGGGGTATTTACTGAAAATAGGGCTCGCCGCCGGGTCTTCGACATCGGCTTCAATGGCCATCATGCCTTCACGTCGGCTTTTGTTAAGAATTTCGTAGATCAGTTGCAGCACATCCAGATAGTAGGAGTGTTTAAAACGCGAACTGAACATCTTCAGCGACTTCTTAAACACATGCATGAAGGTGCTACCCGGGTTTGCCTGAAGGAATGCCCCCAATGCCGCCCCCCCGATGATCAGCACCTCAAATGGGTGGACCAATGCCATTACGTGGCCGCCAGACAGAATGAATCCACCCAAAACACTGGCGAACACCACTATGATGCCGATGATTTTTGCCATAATTTAAGAACTTACACGCCTGAAATAATGAATAATTGAATCAATCCTTCTCTATATCGGAAGGTTTGGGCGAGACTATAGTCAGTTAATAATAAAAGCCAGTTTGCAAACCCAATGTCTAATCAAATCGCTAGACCTCGCACTGTTAAAGCATGGCTGGAGCTATTAGATAAGCAGCTGATGCCAGTGCAGATTGAAAGCCGACAGAAAGTACTGGCCGCACTGACGGACAGCCGTCGCTCTTTAGGCGAAATTGCTGACTTAATTCAAACTAGCCCAGCATTGGCGATCAGTGTTCTACGCGAAGCCAATGCGTCACAAAGCACCCTAGGCGAGCCAGCTGAAAGCCTCGAAAACGCCCTCAACAGGCTCGGCTTGCAACGTACACAAACCTTGCTTGAGCGATTACCCGCACTGAAGCGCGAGGAAATCCCCCTGGCATTGCGCCAAATCCAGCTGATCAGCCAGCACGCATCACAACAAGCGAGCGGTTTGTTCTCCAGCCGCCTGGCCCGACTCTGGCAAGAAATACACTGGGGCAGCATGTTATTTCTTGCCCCTGTCTGGGCATTGATTGCGGCCTACCCCGACCTACTAAGTACGTGGGAACAACGTGTCCTGGTTAAAGCTGAGCCTGCGCAAAAAGTGGAAGTCGACATGCTTGGCGTCCCTTTACTCCAACTCTGCCTCGCCATTGCCGAGCGCTGGAAATTGCCTGAATGGATTTGCCACAATTACCGCCTGCTTCTCAATGACCGCCGCTTTCTTGCCAAGGCGTTATTGATTGCGCGCGACAACGAGCACCCATTGCATCAACAACAGTGCCTGGACGCCGAGCCTGATCTGCAGCGCTGGCTCAGCCAACCGGCCAATTGCATACTTCTGGCAAACGGCTTGGCGCTTTCCGCCCACCACGCGTGGGACGGCCCACATAGCCTGCGCTGGCAACAACTCACCGGGCTTTACCTGCAATTACCGGTTGCGGATTTACAGCAATCGATCCATCAGCAAGCCGCGATCAGCGCCCGCAAGCTGGTCACAACAGACCTTTGGCACCCTGCGCAAGCATTGCTTTGGCCCTGGCATACCAGTCACTTAGTCACCGCTGAACCACCCAAACCGGTGAGCAATACGGGCGCGCAAGACTGGCGCCAGTTATGTCAGCAACTACTGAGCGAGCCCAGCGCGTTCAACAATGTGCTGCAAATAACCGCCTGCGCCAGCCGCGCCTTGCAAGCAGGCGGTATGCAACGCGTACTCTTGCTGCTGGCGGATCGAACGCAAAGCAAACTGTTCTCGCAGCAAGCTATTGGACTCGATCCGTTAGCCAACGGACTGAGCATTGATCCTCAGCAGAGCCAGGTGATTCGCACGCTACTTAGCAAGGCTGGGCAACTGCGCCTGACCCCTGAGAATATCGCCCAGTTTTCTGCGCGCCTGCCAGGCGCGGTTAAAGAGTTATTCCCTAGCGAGCATGTTTTGATCAGGTCACTGGGCAGTAATGGCCGGGTGGTGATGATTGCAATCTGCGATTGCGGCGGTGCAGCATTGGATGATAATCGCCTGCAAATATTCGCTAAAACCAGCCAATGCATCGAGCGCGCACTGGCCAGCTTTGCGAATCGAGGCCGCTAACAGACCTCGCGGTTCTGCCTGAGCGAGCCGTCGCAGAAATGTCTCGCACAGTAGTTGCTCGAAGGTTAAGTAGCCTTTCCGTTACAATGCTGGCGATATACACACCCTATTGAGGTCCGGCATGTCCGCCTTCGCTGAACTCCCACTGGTTATTGAACCTGCTGAACTGGCCAGCCGCCTTGGCGCACCCGAACTCATACTGGTCGACCTGACCAGCGCAGCGCGCTATGGCTCTGGGCATATTCCCGGCGCGTACTTTGTCGACCCAAAACGCACACAGTTGGGTCAACCACCTGCACCCGGCTTGCTGCCGACAGATAAGGATTTAGAGCTAATATTTACCGAGCTTGGGCACAACCCCGACGCGGTTTATGTGGTGTATGACGATGAGGGTGGCGGCTGGGCTGGCCGCTTCATCTGGCTATTGGATGTGATCGGGCACAGCAACTATCACTACCTCAATGGCGGCCTGCTCGCGTGGCTCGATGACAATCGAGAGGTTAGCACCTCCCAACCCACACTCCATAAGCGCGCAGTTGAACTGACTTTGGACGATGCCCCAACCGCTAGCCGTGAATACCTGCAAAGCCGTTTAGGTGCCAGTGACCTAGCGATTTGGGATGCACGCGCTCCCGGCGAATACAGTGGCGAGAAAGTAGTTGCAGCAAAAGGCGGGCACATTCCAGGGGCCATCAACTTTGAGTGGACCGCCGGCATGGATCGCAAGCGCTCGCTACGTATCCGTCAGGACCTGGCAGAAGTGCTGCAGTCGCTAGGGATCACCCCTGATAAAGAAGTCATCACCCATTGCCAGACACACCATCGCTCGGGCTTTACCTACCTGGCAGCAAAAGCACTTGGCTACCCGAAGGTCAAAGCCTATGCCGGCTCGTGGGGCGAATGGGGCAACCATCCCGATACCCCAGTAGAATAATGCCTGGCAACGCATCAGTAAGTGCAGTGCTTACACCCGCGCAAGCACTGTGCATTCAAGCAAGTATCTAAGGAAACGCAATGAAAGAACGTCTCTTCATCATCAGCCAATATTTGATACCGCATCATTTATTGTCGCGCTTGATTGGCTGCGCTGCTGAGTGCCGTGCCGCGTGGTTTAAAAACCGCCTGATCAACTGGTTCATCAAGCAATACAACGTCAACATGAGTGAAGCGCAGATCGAAGACCCCAAGGTTTTTGAGCACTTCAATGCCTTCTTCACCCGCGCCCTCAAAGACAATGCGCGCCCGCTCGACAACACTGCTGATGCAGTGCTTTGCCCAGCAGATGGTGCCATCAGCCAGCTGGGAAAAATCGAGCACGGCCGCATATTCCAAGCCAAAGGCCACAGCTTCAGCGTGGTCGAGTTGCTTGGTGGTGATACGCAACTGGCAAGCCCCTTTATGGGCGGTGAGTTTGCGACCGTTTACCTGTCACCAAAAGACTATCACCGCGTCCACATGCCACTCGCAGGCACCCTTAAACAAATGATTTATGTGCCGGGCCGCCTGTTCTCGGTCAACCAGAGCACCGCCGAAAACGTGCCAGAACTATTCGCCAGAAACGAGCGCGTAGTCTGTCTGTTCGACACCGAGCGCGGGCCGATGGCTGTGGTCTTGGTCGGCGCAATGATTGTTGCATCGGTCGAAACCGTTTGGGCTGGTCTGGTAACACCACCCAAGCGCGAGCTGAAAACCTTCAACTACGATGAAGCTGCACGTGCGCCAATTCACTTGGAGAAAGGTGCGGAGATGGGTCGTTTCAAATTGGGCTCGACGGCCGTTGTGCTATTCGGACCTGAACAGGTTAAATGGAGCGAAGCGCTCGGGGCGGGCAGCAGTGTGCAGATGGGGCAACTCATGGGTACCAAAGCGCTCGACACTGGCGTTTAGACACCAGGCTTGAATGAATAGTGTAGAGTTGTAGAAACGCTTGGCCAAGGAAGGCTCAGCGGATAAGCGTCGCCGGGGTTGTGGTAATAGTCTTTTGACTCAACCACATAGGATTCGTTTTTACCTCGTGCCAAGCAAGGATGCTGCTAGAGTTTCTAGTATGACCACTAGAATGTTGGCCTTTTTGCTGGCGTGGAGTATTCAAGTTTGACTGAGACACAGGCACCTCACCTCTTGCTTCGCGTTTCGACGCCGAAAAACCAGAGCTTGTCGTTCTGTGACTCTACTCCGCGCGACCTTAAACGCTGGATATCGCACCTGCCTAAAGCCAACATTGGTGAAACAGCACGCCAGCTTTATCAAGCGCTGGTCGAAATAAACCAACTGCTGACCCCCTCTGAGAATCGCTTACAGCTGCTAGAGCTGCTGCGTCCCGAGGTGCACTACGTTTGTCAGCACTTGGAGAAGCACTTTCTCAATCAAGCCATTGTCCTTGATGAGCGTCCACGTAAAGTGGCTAATCTATGTCAGGCGCTGCAAAACCACCTCGCCAACGGCTACAAGCTGGTGATTGCACGCAATGTCATTAAAACCACCAAAGAATCAAAGCAGCTGCTGACAATCGCCCTGCAACGCGCGATTCACAGCCTTTGTGGGCCACTGGTGCGTGCCAGCCAGCTTTACTGCCCGGTTCCTGAAGGGCTGTGGCTTGAACTGCATCAGCTGTATCTGATTGCCAAACAACGCGGCCTAAAAAATATTGTGGTGCGCGACCCCTTGGCTCGCCACAGCCAAGGGCTAAGTATTGAGCAAAACTACATCGTCGCCGCATTGATGGGCTGCTCGCGCTGCAACCAGATGCGCCAGAGCGCAATTGCTCGCGTCGCCGAGGCGCTTGAGCAGTGGAGCACCTTGGTCAACATTGAAGATGGCAACGATCCCGAGAGTTTGTTTGCAATTGCCACGCAAATGGATGGGCCGCCCCGCTACACCTCGCTATTTCAGAAAAAAGACCTGCGAGTTGCTATCGGCATCGACACCCACCCACTGATTGATGCGATCAAAGAGCACTTGCTCCTGCCGCCCGAATCCGCTGGCAAGTCACAACTGTTAGTACCGGAAGGCTTAAGCATTGATCTGCTGCAACACCTGAGCGCGGCGTGGGGCGATATCTCCGAGCGCACCTTCCAGCGCAGCGATGGCCAAGGGTCCTTGACGCTTTGCATTGGCATGAGTGCATTGCATTACTTCATCGCCAACAAACGCACCTTTGCCGACATTCTTAAACTGCCGGAAGAGATCAACAAGGTCGAATTCAAAGAGACTCAGGGCAAGCCTGATATCTGGTCAAACGCATTCGATGCACAGAAAAACCCATCTTGGGATCACGGCCTGCCTTTCGAAGAAATTGAATATCAAAAACCGCAAAAGCAAAAACCCGAAGCCCATGAAGCTGAGCAGCAAGACGCCGAAAACCAAGTATTTCCAACATTCGAGCTGCCCATCATCAACCTCAGTCCGGGTGGTTATTGCCTAACATGGCCCAAAGAAGTGCCAAACCAGTTGCAGGCAGGTGAACTGCTGGGTATTCAGGATGCACCTGGGCAAGCCTGGAGCATTGCAGTGGTGCGCTGGATCCGTCAGGCACGAGGCGGCGGCACCCAAATGGGTATCGAGCTGATTGCACCTCACGCTCAACCTTGCGGCCTGCAACTCATTCGCAAAAGCGAACAAAACAGCAGCTATCTGCGCGGCTTATTGCTACCTGAAATCAGTGCGATTTCTCGCCCAGCTTCGGTCATCGTGCCGCGCCTACCCTTCCAGGAAGGCAATAAAGTGATAGTCAATATCGCCGGTGTTGAGCACCGCGCCGTACTCGGCCAAAAACATGCCTCCACCGGCAGCTTTAATCAGTTTGAATATCGCCTCAACAGCCTTGCCAACGATGATCCCGGGAAGCCTGTCACACCTGTGGGAAACCAGCGTGCGGGTTCCGAGGAAGACTTTGACTCACTCTGGAAGTCGCTGTAGATTCCGTGCAACTTCACTTATTTAGTGTGCTGCCAGGTGGCTAATTCTGTAAGGCGCTTTTCTATTCGCATCCATCTGCATTGTTCGATCCAGGCGCGGCACCCGTGCGATGCGCTGCAGATCTGAAGCCTGCAAACAGCGATGAATCCGATTAACCCTTGGCCAAGCCCTCGAATACCTTGGCGCAGACCGAACTGAACAATGGCCATCGAAAAGAAAACAATTCGCCTACTGATTCTCGAAGACTCGCAAAACGAGGCCGAACGCCTTGTCAGCCTGTTTCGTAACTCGGGCAGCGCAACACGGGTTCACCGCCTGACCTCCAGCGATGACCTCGGCGAGGTGCTGCAGCAAACCTGGGACCTGTTGATTTGTGCACCGATCAGTGAACAGCTGTCACCAACCGAGGCCATCAGCACGATTCGACGCCTGGCCAAAGATGTCCCAGCCATTCAGCTACTGGCTGACAATGACTCGGACAGCATCACCGAAGCACTGACCATGGGCGCCCAAGATGCATTGCCCCAAGGCGATGACGAGCGACTGGTACTTGTTGCCAAACGTGAACTGCAAAATCTTGAAGAACGCCGTGCTCGCAGACGTGCAGAAGTGGCTTTGCGCGAGGCCGAAAAACGCTGCCAACTGTTACTTGAGAGCTCTGTAGACGCCATAACCTATGTGCACGACGGCATGCATATCTATGCCAACCGCGCCTACCTTGAACTATTCGACTACGAAGACGCGGACGAGCTTGAAGGTATGCCGATGATCGATTTGATCGACGGCAACGACCAAAGCGAATTCAAGAACTTCCTGAAAAACTACTCAGACAGCGAAAGCGCTGCTGAGCTGAAATTCTCCGGGGTGAAGGCCAGCGGCAAACGCTTCAAGGCGCGCATGAGTTTTCTGCCCGCCACATATGACGGCGAGCCTTGCACCCAAGTCGTTATTCGCTCGGATGCTGACAACACCGAGCTGGAAGAAAAGCTACGTGAAATCAGTAGCCAGGATCTCGTTACCGGACTCTTCAATCGCACCCACTTCCTCGAGCTGATCGACACGGCGGCCGACCGCGCAGTCAATGCCGGGCAGGTCTCCAGCCTTGCTTACATACGGCTTGACCAGTACGCAACATTACTCGCCGATATTGGTATCGCCGGTATCGACTTGCTGCTGGCTGATCTTGCTGGCTTGTTGCGCACACACTTTGCCGGTGAGGCGCAACTGGCTCGCTTTGGGGATGACGTATTTGCTGCTCTGCAACTGGGCGTCACACCTGAGCAAGCAGAAGCAGGGCTCAGGGGGCTGCTGAAAAAAGTTGAAGGCCATCTATTTGATGTTAATGGCCGCACCGCTCAGACCACCCTGTCGATTGGAGTTGCAGGACTCAATGAAACCACGCCGAGTGGCCAAGTCGTGGTTGATCGCGCCCACCGTTGCGCCGATGAGCAAGAACATGGCAACAACCTGAAACTGTTTAACCCCGCCGATGTGATCGCCGCGGCGGCAAATCGTGGTGATGTCGTCGCCATGATTAAGCAGGCACTAGATAACAATGGCCTGCGTTTGCTGTTCCAGCCGATTATCAGCTTGCGCGGCGACAATCAAGAGCACTACGAGGTGCTCTTGCGTATGCTCAACTCCAAAGGCGAAGAAGTCCAACCGACTGACTTCCTCGCGGATGCGGTGGCTGCCGGGCTAGGCGATAAACTTGATCGCTGGGTCATCCTCAACGCCATCAAGCAGCTTACCGAACATCGCAGCAATGGCCATAACACTCGCCTGTTTGTGCATTTATCCAGCGCGAGCTTGCAAGATCAAACACTGTTGCCATGGCTAAGCGTTGCGCTCAAAGCTGCCCGCCTGCCTTCAGATGCATTGGCCTTCCAACTTAGCGAAACCGATGCCATTACTTATTTGAAGCAGGCAAAAGCGCTGACTCAAGGCCTTAATGAGTTGCATTGCAAGGTAGTACTCAGCCAGTTTGGCTGTGCACTCAACCCATTCAACTCACTTAAACACTTGCACATCGACTTTGTTAAGGTCGACGGCTCGTTCAGCCAAGACCTTAATCGCCCAGAGAACCAGGAAGCCCTCAAAACACTGCTCGACAGTTTGCACTCACAAGCCAAGTTGACCATTGTCCCGTTCGTTGAATCGGCGTCTGTGCTCTCGACCCTCTGGCAAGCCGGGGTCAACTACATCCAGGGCTTCTACTTGCAGGGGCCGACGCAAACCATGAACTACGACTTCGCCTCTGACGATGAATAGAGGCGCGACGCTCTTTGCGCCCGCCGACAGTTAAAAGCGCCTTACTGACCCTTGCTCACATGGAGGTGCGCTATAACGCCCAGCGCGCCAGTTCGCGATATTGCCCCTTGTGTGACTCGTACAACACAAAGTGATCTGCCCTGAGCAGGAACGCGGGCGGCTCAGTTGCCTCCGGCACAGCCACCTTGTAATCCCGAGACAAGGTCAGGTGCGCTCGAAACTCGCGAGCGTCAGGCAACAGATTGAAGGGTAATAAGGCTTGCTCCAACGCATAGACCAGTTGGCCAAGCGCCGGTGGTGGGTCTTGTGGCCGCAACAGCAATAGACTGGAGCGCCGCCATACATCCAGGCAGTCAAGCTGAACACTGAGCGGCTGACCTTTAACCTGCAACTGATCAACTGCTGCGCAGATTGCGCCAATCTGGCTGACCGCAACGGGCCCGAGAAACACCAAGGTCAGGTGAAAGTTCTGGGCGGTCACTGGCCGCCCAGAACGCAATTGCAAATGCTTGCGCCACTGAGAAATAGCGCTGCGCTGGGCCGGGGTGCAGGGCAAGGCGAAAAATAGCCGTTTGCTCGGTTCAGCACTTAACGGATTCATCGCCTTTCCCTTTATTTACTCGGCAGTTTGCACTGTATTAATCCAAGCCATCACGGTCACGAAAGCCCAGCAAGTACAAAATACCGTCAAGGCCCAGTGTCGAGATGGCTTGCTTGGCCGATTGCTTAACCAACGGTTTGGCGCGAAACGCGACACCCAGCCCGGCAATCGCCAGCATGGGTAAATCATTGGCACCATCACCAACAGCAATGGTCTGCTCAAGGCGCAAACCTTCCTTCTCAGCCAGTTGACGCAGCAGGTCGGCTTTGCGCTGAGCATCAACAATCGGTTCAACCGCAACGCCCGTGACCAGGCCATCAATAATTTCCAGCTCATTGGCATAGACGTAATCAATGCCAAGCTTGGCTTGCAGTTGCTTGGCAAAATAACTGAAGCCACCGGAAAGAATTGCAGTTTTAAACCCCAGTCGACGCAACTCACTGAACAGTGTCTCGGCCCCTTCAGTCAGGCGCAATGAAGCACCGATCTCACTGAGCACCGACTCCGGCAAACCTTTGAGCAACGCTAGACGCTCTTTAAAGCTGGCAGCAAAGTCCAACTCACCGCGCATTGCCCGCTCAGTGATCTCGGAGACCTGATCACCCACACCCGCAGCTTTGGCTAACTCATCGATCACCTCGGCCTCGATCAGGGTCGAGTCCATATCAAACACGGCCAAACGACGGTTACGACGGAACAGTGAGTCGCTCTGAAAGGCGATATCGACATTGAGTTCCTGGGCCACGCTGAGAAACTCTGCGCGCAATGCGCCTGGGTCTGCCGGTTCGCCCCGCACCGAAAACTCGATGCAGCCTTTACCTTGCTCGGCGGGCATATCCAACGGCATACGGCCCGAGAGGCGATCGATATGATCGATATTCAACCCATACTTAGCGGTAATAGTACTCACCCGCTGCAGTTGTTCTGCAGTGACCTTGCGCGTAAGCAAGGTCACGATGTGCCGGGCTTTACCCTGGCCGTCGACCCACTGCTGGTAATCCGCTTCGGAGACAGGCGTAAAGCGCACCTGCTGATCCAGTTCGTAGGCGCTGAACAGCACATCTTTAAGCACAGAAGAGCCGCGCTCGGTATCAGGAATCTCGACCAGAATGCCAAAAGACAAGGTGTCGTGAATGACCGCTTGGCCAATATCTAGAATAGAGACCCCACCCTGGGCCAATACCCCTGTAATGGCGGCGGTTAGACCGGGACGATCTTCACCAGTGATGTTGATCAGGACGATTTCGCGCAAGGCGCACCCTCCGAAGGCTCAATAGGTTGTAAACAGCCGTAAAAATGACTGTTAAGACACTTACTGACGTGCAGATTAAGAACGTCACAAGACCATAGCTGGAATAAAAAAGTACTTTCCCAGCCTATTTCGACGCCGACACCTGCCTCTGAATAGTTTTTCGGCAGACGGTTATACCCAGCAGGGCCGGTGAAGAGCGCACATTCTACCCACTTTCTATGCAATTCGTGCACGCCCGGTGCTTTGCCGTACGCGGGCCGCTCGCTATACTGCGCGGCATCTTCAGTCGACAAGAATCGAGCGCTGTGAACCGGCCCGCACCCGTGAAATCCGATAATTTCTTTATCTTGCTTTTCCAAGCCCTGCGCCAGCGCCGTGTACCGCTTGCGTTGCGTATCGCCAGTCACAGCTTATTGCTCGTTGCGATGGCGCTGGTGATCTATGCCTGGGTGATTGGCATGCAATTCAAGCAAGCCATGCAACAGCAGGCAGAAGCGCTGGGCACCAGCCTGATTACGCAAACGGCCTCTTCAGCCACTGAGTTGTTGGTCTCCAACGATATTCTCAGCCTGAACGTGCTGCTCAACAACCTAGTGAAAAACCCTCTGGTCGCACACGCCGCTATTTATAGTGTCGACAACCGTATCCTGGCCGAAGCAGGCTCGCGCCCCAGTCAAGGCATGCTCGGCGAGACTGAAGGGTTGTATTCGACGCCTATCACCTTTCAAGACGTCATTGCCGGGCAACTGCGCATCAGTCTGGACATGCGTCAGTTCGAACAACCCATGACCATCAGCCTGCAAAGCATGGGCATTCTCAGCCTGATTTTGCTGGCCTTGACCCTGACCTTGAGCCTGCGCCTTGGCCGCTATATATCAACGCCAATACTGCAACTGCGGGTGTGGCTGCGTGACCCTGACGATCCTGCACCCGGTGCAGGCCGCCAAGATGAGATTGGCGACCTCGCTCGCCAACTGCAAGCACGCCTGGTTCCGGAAAAACCCGAGCCAGAGCACGAGCTAGAGCCAGAAGACCTGCTAGATGAGGCGGACTACGACGACTCTGATGCCGATGATGAGCCCGGCTTTTCAATGCCCAATCTCAGTGCTAAAGACGATACTGACGATGACCTTCAAGATTTTGATGAGCCTCGGCCTGTCAGTAGCACACGGCACACCAAGGCAGACCCCTTTGCCGACTTGCACGACCTGGATGATACCGAGGTTGAGCTGGACGAAGACGAATTCGCTGAGACGACGCCAGTCCCCAAAAGCGTGATGCCAAATGCACCAAAAGCCTCGCAGCCAAGCGCCGTGCTGGCGATTCAGCTTGGCGCTCAAGAACAACTACGGCGTCTGCCCCGGGCGCGCCTGATGGACCTGCTCAAGCGTTATCGCGATTGCCTGGAGCGTGCAGCCAACCTGTATCAGGCGGAACTCCACACACTCAAGGACGGCAGCAGCTTGATGCTCTTCCATCGCCAAGACAGCGGTGAAGAGTACCTGATACACGCTATTTGTTGCGGTGAGCTGATGCGCGCACTGGGCCACGCCCTGCAAATTGAGGTTGCCGATAGCGGCATCACCCTGCAACTGCAATTGGGCATGACGCTGGGCGAAGACCTGATGGATCTCAGCCAGGGCGATCTACTGCTCAACGAAACCTCTCAGGACGCTCTGGCACTGTCCCAGCACAGCCGCAATTTGCTGCTGGTTGAGCGTGGCGTTGCAGATGACGAATTGGTTCGCCAACGCGCCCGCACACGCGCCATTGCCAGCCCTGAAGGTGCCTGCTGTGTCGAAAGGCTGCTTGATCCCTACCCTGCACTGCTGGAACGCCAGCTAGGCAAGTTGCGAGACCAGTAAGCTCTTGCACGAGGTGGATGGCATATTTCACCCACCTCATGTTGATCACGCCCTGAAACGCAGCCACTCTCCAGCTGCCGCCATCCACCCCGGATGGGATCATTCGACCGGCCTTCCCCATAGAAATAAAAAAAACCCGCTTTTGAGCGGGTTTTCAGTCTGGCTTGGCCGTTATTCAGAAGCGGTAAACTTCAGAGTCAATGCGGATCGGCTGAGCCATAGGGATTTTAGGTGAATCTTCTTTCTTTGGTGCAGCAGCAGGTGCTTTTTTCGGCGTTTGTTCGGCAATCACTGGAAGCTCACCGTCCTGCTCTTTAACCGCCACCGCAACCTGCTCGACCAATTGGTGCATCAGCGTGCTCTGGGCATGTACTTGGTCAGCAATAGTGCCACCGTGAGCCTGTTCCAAGCGCACCAGTCGACCGTCCAATAACTGACCGTTTTTACTCATCAAGCGCCACTGGGCTTCAAGCACTGCTGGACGATCAGGCCCCGAGTCAAGCCGAGCGATCGACATCAGAATCTGAATCTGCGGGGCGAAACCGGGCGCAGCAGGCGCTAGCGCCAGACGCTGGCTGTTCAGTTGCGAGGACAATTGCAGGAGCAGCTGCTGATCAATATCTGCGGCCAAGCTACCTGCCCAGCGCGCATCTCTCGATGCAATCAGACTGCCATCCGCCTGGCGTTGCAACAGCGCTTCACGCTGCAAGTAATCGGCAATAGACACCGGGCCTAACAACACCGCCAAACCGTCTTTGGCAGAGGGGACTTTCGCGTCACCACTGTCGAGCTGATACAAAGGCACTGGCTGGTAACGTGCACAACCCGCTAACCCGAGTAGAGTTACCAACAGAATCAAAGGGAGTCGCATTGCAGTCATCAATATCATCCAGCCAGTCATTCGACCGGTCTATATATCTATAAATTCAAAAGCGGTTTAGGCCATAACTTTCATTTTCAGCGAGTTAAAAACCCGAGTAAAAACTCACCAGACAGCCAAATACTAAATTTAAGGCCAGGCCTTGCCTGAACCTTTTGTGATGTACTTCACACTAAACGCATGGCTTAAAAAGTCAAAACCGCTGGTAACAGCCAGCGGCTATATCATCCTAGAAACCTACGCCAGACTCCAGTGTTGATCTGCCTGTGAGTATTTCAGGTGTTACTCAGCTACTCAACAAGCAAGCTATCAACCCGCTGAAACCCCCGTGGTAGCTTGTTACCACGCCGTCCACGCTCACCTTTGTAGTGTTCAAGATCATCCGCTTTAAGTGACAGGGTTCGCTTGCCAGCTTGAAGCACCAACGTCGATCCAACCGGCAAAACAGCCAGATCAGTCAGGTATTCCTCCCGTGAAGCGACCCGATCACCTGGGATTCCGATTATTTTATTGCCCTTACCTTTACCAAGTTGTGGCAAGTCGGCCACTTTAAACAGCAATAGGCGACCTTCGGTCGTCACAGCCGCCAGCCAATCCTCCTCGCGGCTGACCAGAGGTTTTGGCGGTATCACTTTGGCACCATTGGGCAGGCTCAACAGCGCTTTACCTGCCTTATTCTTGGCTTGCAGGTCTTCACCTTTGACCACAAAACCGTAACCTGCGTCCGAGGCAATCACGTACAACGCCTCATCATCGGGCAACATCACACATTCAAAGGTGGCACCTGGCGGTGGCGTTAGCCGCCCGGTCAAAGGCTCACCCTGGCCACGGGCTGAAGGCAATGAGTGGGCTGCGAGGGAGTAACTGCGCCCGGTTGAGTCGATAAACACTGCGAACTGGTTGGAGCGCCCTGGGGCCATGGCTTTAAAGCCATCGCCGGCTTTATAGGACAGCCCTGTAGCATCTATGTCATGGCCCTTACCGCAACGTACCCAGCCTTTCTCAGAGATCACCACGGTAACTGGCTCTGCTGGCATCAGTTCGTTTTCAGACAACGCCTTAGCCTCAGCACGCGCGACAATCGGTGAACGCCGGTCGTCGCCGTAGGTTTCAGCGTCCTTGATGATTTCATCACGCACCAGTTTTTTCAGGCGCGCTTCGCTGCCGAGCAACTTGAGCAGTTTTTCCCGCTCTTTTGCTAGTTCGTCCTGCTCACCACGGATTTTCATCTCCTCAAGACGCGCCAACTGGCGCAAGCGCGTATCGAGAATGTAATCGGCCTGAATATCGCTCAGCTCAAAACGCTCGATCAGCACCGCTTTGGGCTGATCTTCGGTGCGAATGATATGGATGACTTCATCAAGATTGAGGAAGGCAACCAGCAAACCTTCCAACAGGTGCAAACGGCGCTCAACTTTATCCAGCCGGAATTGCAGACGGCGACGCACGGTATTAACCCGGTACTCCAGCCATTCACGCAGCATTTGCCGCAGGTTCTTCACCTGTGGTTTGCCATCCAGGCCAATCACGTTGGTGTTGACCCGGTAGCTCGACTCAAGCTCAGTGGTGGCAAACAGGTGCTGCATCAACTCAGCCGCATCTACCCGGTTTGAGCGCGGGATAATCACGATGCGGCATGGATTTTCGTGGTCAGACTCGTCACGCAGGTCAGCCACCATCGGCAGTTTCTTGGCCTGCATTTGACCGGCGATCTGCTCCAGTACCTTGGAGCCTGAAACCTGATGCGGCAAAGAGGTGACTACGATATCGCCATCTTCAACCCGATACACGGCACGCATACGCACCGAGCCACGGCCGGTTTCGTATATTTTCAGCAGGTCGGCCCGCGGGGTAATGATCTCGGCTTCAGTTGGGTAATCCGGGCCCTGAACATGCTCGCAAAGCTGCTCAACCGTGGCATTGGGCTCGTCAATCAAACGCACACAAGCTGCTGCCACTTCCCGCAGGTTATGCGGCGGCACATCGGTCGCCATGCCAACAGCAATCCCTGTAGTACCGTTGAGCAGCAAGTTGGGTAAGCGCGCAGGCAGCGTCGCGGGCTCGTTCATGGTGCCGTCAAAGTTTGGTACCCAATCAACAGTACCTTGCCCCAACTCGGTCAGCAGAACTTCCGAGTAGCGGGACAGTCGCGCCTCGGTATAACGCATGGCCGCGAAGGACTTTGGATCATCCGGTGCCCCCCAGTTACCCTGGCCGTCGACCAAGGTATAGCGGTAACTGAATGGCTGGGCCATAAGGACCATTGCTTCGTAGCAAGCCGAGTCACCGTGCGGGTGAAACTTACCCAGCACGTCACCCACAGTACGTGCCGACTTTTTGTGCTTGGAGTCAGCATCCAGCCCCAGCTCACTCATGGCGTAGATAATCCGCCGTTGAACAGGCTTCAAACCATCGCCGATATGCGGCAATGCACGGTCCATGATGACGTACATGGAATAATTGAGGTAAGCCTGCTCGGTGAAGTCGGCAAGGGACCGGCGCTCAACACCGTCCATACTCAAATCGAGAGAATCGCTCATGCGTGCCTCATTGCAAGGTTGATTGGCGCAGCAACAACGTGCCGTCGCGCTGGGTAAATTCAAGTTTTTTCAGGGCACTCATGCCCAACAATACTTCATCACCGGCCATGCCGGGAGCAATCAAAGCGGCGACATCCTCAAGCACAATATCGCCTAATTTAAGCTGTTTAAGTCGCGTTCGATGTCCAACTGCTTGGCCGTTTGCGGTTCTCACTGTGACCGCCGCACCAGCCTGCAAGCCGAGTTGTTGAGCCAGGTCGGCAGGCACCGCTACATCCGTGGCGCCGGTATCCAGCAAAAACTCGACGTCCTCACCGTTTATCTGCCCGGTTGCGTAATAGTGGCCTTGCCGACTGCTGGCCAAACGCACCTCCACTTGGCCGTTGCTGTGGATCGATTGGGGGTTGCTATTCGGGTTACGCTGTTTATCTTCAAGGTTGCCAAAAAAATGTGTGGCCAGGAACAAACCTGCACCCCAGGCCAGGACTAGCATCACACGACCGGCGCGCTTTCCTGCAGGCTGTGCAGTCACTTTTTCGAACCCCACCCGCCTTTCGGCGCTGCAAAACGCCAAACGATCGGACGAGCCTCGCCATCGGCGCGAACCAAACCACCATTATCGACACCCAGCCAGGCCCCTTGCTCATCAATTTGCAGGGCTTCAGTCCGACCATAAGGGCTTGGATAGCGGCGCGCTTCGGTAAGCACCTCGTCGGCGAATGACCAGCAGCGTTCAATTTCGCCATTACTCAAGGTACGCCGGCATATACGGTGGTCCTGACGTTCAAGGGTGAAGAGTTTTTCGCCGTAGTAGCTCAGGTCAGAAAAATCCTTGGGCTGCGGTTTGCTACCCAGTTGCTCCGGTCCAGCTGTTTTCCCGCTTTCACTTATCAACACGCAACCGCCAGTACATTCCCACACTGAACGCTTCTTGTGCAGCACCAGCAGACCACGGCGCTCACGCTCAGCAGCAAGCCATATACGCTCACCGGCCGGATCAATCGCGATACCTTCAAGCAGCGCATTGGAATGTAGCAACATGCCGCTGCCTCGGGCTTGACGCACCAGCGACTCTGGCAGCCGCAGCCATTCTGGGTCAGCAGCAACCGGTAGCATCAACACCGCCGCCTTCGCTTCACTGACCAAATAACGATTGCCGATAGCGTCGCAACTCATGCCTTCAAAATCGAGTGTACCGCCACGCACCAGACCGGTCGCCCAAGCACGTGCACGAATCCCCCAGGGCAAGCCTGAATCGGGGGCAGGCGGCGCGGTAAACAACTCAGGCTCAGCTTGCCAAGTGCCTTCACCGCCAGCCAGACGGTAGATGCGACCATCGTCCCGGTCTGAAACAGCCCACAAAGCATCACCACACCACGCAAAACCTGACAAATTACCCGCGGGCATGCCATCAATAGGGTGTTCACTGACTAGCTTGAGCGGCTCATCAGGCTGACTAACAGCCAACTGACTGGCCGCTACAAATGGCGCAACACTAAGCATTAGCAGGGCATAAAGCGCTGACCTCAAAGCAGTACCTCAGCCAAATCACCTTTGGACTCCAGCCACGCCTTACGGTCGCTTGCGCGTTTTTTCGCCAGCAACATGTCCATCATTTCTTGTGTGGCCGGGTAATCTTCCAGTGTCAGCTGCACCAAGCGTCGGGTATTGGGGTCCATGGTGGTTTCACGCAGCTGGGGTGGGTTCATCTCACCAAGCCCCTTGAATCGGGTGACCTGTGGCTTACCCCGGCGTTTTTCGGCAACCAGACGGTCAAGAATGCCGTCTCGCTCTGCATCATCAAGGGCATAGAAGATCTCTTTCCCCAAGTCGATGCGGTACAACGGCGGCATCGCCACAAAAATGTGCCCAGCATCAACCAGCGCACGGAAGTGCTGGACAAACAAGGCGCAAAGCAAGGTTGCAATGTGCAGTCCGTCAGAGTCGGCGTCGGCGAGGATGCAAATTTTGCCGTAGCGCAACTGGGCCAAATCACTGGACCCTGGGTCGATACCGATGGCCACAGCGATGTCGTGCACCTCTTGCGAGGCCAGCACTTCACTGCCATCCACTTCCCAAGTGTTCAAGATTTTGCCGCGTAACGGCATGATCGCCTGAAACTCTTTATCTCGGGCCTGCTTGGCAGAGCCGCCAGCGGAATCACCTTCGACCAGGAATAGCTCAGAACGCATAGGGTCCTGGCCAGCACAATCGGCCAACTTGCCTGGTAGTGCCGGTCCTTGAGTAATTTTCTTACGCTCAACCTTTTTCCCGGCCTTGAGTCGGCGGTTAGCGTTACTAATCGCCAACTCAGCCAGTTGCTGACCGAACTCAGGATGGGCGTTTAGCCACAGGCTAAACGCATCTTTAACCACGCCTGAAACAAAGGCGGCGGCTTCACGCGAGGACAGGCGCTCTTTGGTTTGCCCGCTGAACTGGGCATCTTGCATCTTCATCGACAAGACGAAGGCAATCCGCTCCCAAATATCTTCCGGTGCCAGTTTGACCCCACGCGGCAGCAAGTTACGAAACTCACAAAACTCTCGCATGGCATCAAGCAGCCCCTGACGCAGGCCGTTGACGTGGGTGCCGCCCTGCGCTGTCGGAATCAGGTTGACGTAGCTTTCCTGAACACTCTCTCCGCCTTCGGGCAACCACAATAGCGCCCAATCGACAGCTTCTTTATTACCCGCCAAGCTGCCACAGAATGGCTCATCCGGCAGGCGCGGATATTCGCTTACGGCGTCAACCAAGTAGGAGCGCAGGCCGTCTTCAAACAGCCACTCAATCTTTTCACCGCTGGCTTTATCTTCAAAGCTAACGCTCAGCCCCGGGCAGAGTACAGCCTTGGCCTTGAGTACGTGTTTAAGACGACTGATCGAGAATTTATGCGAGTCGAAGTACTTGGCGTCAGGCCAGAAATGTACGCTGGTCCCGGTGTTGCGTTTACCAACGGTGTTGACAACTTCGAGCTCACTGGCCTTAAAGCCATTCTCAAAGGTCATGCGGTGCTCATTACCATCGCGCTTAACGCGCACTTCGACCAGGGTCGACAAGGCGTTAACCACAGAAATCCCAACGCCGTGCAAACCACCTGAGAACTGGTAGTTTTTATTGGAAAACTTACCACCGGCGTGGAGCTTGGTGAAAATCAGCTCGACCCCAGGAACCCCCTCTTCAGGGTGGATATCCACTGGCATGCCGCGACCATCATCGGTCACTTCCAGGGAATTATCCTCGTGCAGAATCACCTGAATGCTGCTGGCATGCCCGGCTAGCGCTTCATCGACAGAGTTGTCGATAACTTCCTGAGCCAAGTGGTTGGGGCGGCTGGTATCGGTGTACATGCCCGGGCGCTTACGTACCGGGTCAAGACCTGAAAGGACTTCGATGGCATCGGCGTTATAACTGGCCATAGGGTCTCTTAATCTTCATCGGTTAATCGAGATACTCACAAAAACACAGACTGCGCTGGTAAATTTGATCAGCGACTTCTGCGCGGTGCAATGTGAGTCATTCAAAGGTCAGAAAAGTCGATATCGTGCCACAAATCGGGCGCCATACCGGCAAAAGCAAATAACATCGGCAAGCGCTGGGCAAAGCCCTGAAAACCATGGTCTCCGCCCGCTTGAATACGCAGCGCACAGCCGCGATACAAGGCCTGCGCCTGACGATAATCCAAGGTTTCATCAGCCGTCTGTAACCAGACCTGATAGCGCGCTGGGTCTTGGGTCGGTACCACTTCCAGTTCAGCCAGAGCGCTGACGTGATCTGTCGTCAGGTCCCAGGTTTCGTCACTGTAAAAATTTTTCTGTGGCCCGAGGTAGCCGTCAAACTGCACATGTGGGCGAACGGCTGGGTTTATCAATACCGCCCTTAAATTATGACGTTCAGCCAAGTGAGTCGCATAGTAGCCGCCCAGTGAACTGCCGACCAGCAGTGGCCGGCCCAGCGCGTCAATTTCTGCTTCCATCTGCGCAAGCGCCTGGCGCGGATGATGATGCAAAGCAGGGACCCGTAATTGCTCATCCAGCCCCATACGGGCCATAGCACGGCGTAGCTGGCTGGCCTTAAGCGAATCGGGTGAACTGTTAAGTCCATGCAAATAAAGGATAGTTTCAGTCATAGGACAGGAGGCTACTAGGTCACGACCACAAGCTGCAAGCGCCTGTTTCAAGGTGTATACAGCCTGATAGTGGCGTTAATAGCCCTTGACGCTGTAATCGACCTCAAAGTCGATTCCAGTCACCCGCGACACCCCTGTTTCAATCCGCCCGTCAGCAAACAAGCGCAGCCAACGATAACCGGGCGCACTCGTATCTACCTGGAAGGCTTCGCTGCCGGGGGCAAACTGCACGCAAGTTGATGGCGAAGCCAGTAGCCGCACAGCGTTACGCATCTGATCGAACTCTTGATGGATATGCCCCCAGAGCATGCCACGAACCTGCGCAAAGCGCCCCACAAGCGCAAACAAGGCATCTGGATTACGCAAACCAATCGGATCCATCCAACGGCTACCAATAGGCACCGGGTGATGATGCATGCATATCAGGTGGTGACGATCAGGCGCCTCACTTAGCGCTCGTTCCAGCAGAGCCAACTGCCGATCACTCAGGAACCCCGGAACAGCGCCAGGAATCGACGAGTCGAGTAAAATCACCCGCCAGTTGCCAACATCCATGACCGTGTCGAGTAAATCAGTGCCAACACAGGCCGCCTGCATGGCGGGCAGCTCATCATGATTGCCCGCCAACCAACGTATCGGCGCAGGAATAACCGAGGTCATCTGCCGAAAACGGGTGTACGAGGCTTCGCTGCCGTCTTGAGACAGGTCGCCAGTGGCGAGCACCAAATCAATCTGTGGCTGCTCGTCAAGAACCTGTTCAATCACTCGCTGTAAGCTGTCTTGGGTGTCCATGCCTAGCAGCTTGCCGTTGACCTCGGCAAGCAGATGACTGTCCGATAGCTGAACCAGCAGCACCGATGAGTCGGCAGGATAAGTTTGCGCGCTCGGCAAGGCCTTCTCCTTGAGCGGAATGGTTTAATTATGGCGGCTTGTACAACAAGGGGAAACACGATTTGCGCGGCCTGGTTCACAGATCCCACGCACAATTAAGCGAAATTACTGGCAGTAGCGGCTTATCGCCACTAGACCCGGATCCCTGCCAAGCATACTCAACAGCATTCCCCCTAAAAAGCACCAATTCCACCCATGCATAACAATAGCTAGCGCTGGCGAGAATTAGCCTAATAAATGATTGAGATTTGCGTTGAAGGTTCAGTCAGAGTGACTGCAGGATAAGACCTGCCTTAGATTTGCGGCTCGGTTTCATGACCACAAGCCAGGCAATGACTTAGCCATTCACCGAGAAAGAGGTTGAGCTGGGTTTTCTCATCAGGCTGATGCATATCGGCATTCGGGTAATGATAAACCCCGCGAAACTGCCGTGCACTTTCTGCGCCGACGACTTCAGCCATGCGTGCATCATGATAAACCCGCACCTCAAGTGCAGGCACGGGCAGCCAGGGTAAGCTGTGCTCTTGGCGTACCCGAATGGTTGAGGTGTACGGGCAGTTCTCCAAGACATCCAGCGCCAGTACCCCGAGCAACTTCTCGCCTTGACTGATCGCTACACGTCGCGCACTTGGTTCCTCGCGCATTGCCGGGAGCAAGCGCATTAAGCGTGCATAATTGGCCTCGCAAGCCGTCTGCAGCTCGACCAGATCCACACGGTAACGATCACGTATCAAATTTACTGCCATAACCCCCTAACCTCGGCGCGGTTAAGCGCCAGCCATTGCAAGGCAATAATGCTTGCGGCGTTATCGATTCGCCCATCTTTTACGGCATCCAATGCATCTTCCAGGGGCCACACATGAACCTGGATGTCTTCTCCTTCTTCGGCGAGCCCAAAAACACCGCCAACCCCTTCACTGTCACACCGCCCGACGAACAAATGCACGCGTTCGTTAGAGCCACCAGGTGAAGGATAGTACTGAGTGACCGGCCACAAAGCCCCCAACTTCAGCCCAGCTTCCTCCATTGCCTCGCGGTGTGCCACCTCTTCTGGTTCTTCGTCTTTATCAATCAGGCCCGCGACCAATTCAAGCAGCCAGGGATTGGCACTCTTATGCATAGCACCAACCCTGAATTGCTCAATCAAAACCACTACATCACGCTGTGGATCATAAGGCAGTACGCAGACTGCATCATGGCGCAAGAATACCTCTCGACTGAGTACCGGACCCATTTCGCCGGAGAACTGGCGATGGCGCAAATGCAAACGATCAAGACTGTAAAAGCCGCGGAAACAGGCCTCACGCTCTAGAATTTCGACCGCATCCGGCCCCGGCTTAAAAGTGTCTGGCATTGAATCCTCACTCAGTCTGTTAACCTGACTTTCACGCATCCTACCCCTGACGCAGTCTCATTACATTAGCTTGAGCAGCAATTTGCAGATGCACTTGCAACTGGGATCATGCAGCATAGATGGGGTTTAAAAGGCTCGAACTCAAGCGCTACGCTGTAGTCGAAGCCTGCAACCCTTAAAAGCCTTCAGCCAAACGATGGATTACATGTCTCTGACCAAAAAGCTCGCAATCATTGGTATCAGCCTCATTCTTAGCGCCTGCCAGAGCATGATGCCTGGCGAAAAACCCTTGGTCGCTCAACGTACTGCTTGGGAACACGTAACGCCAGGCTGCACAGGTGAGCCTTGCCCGTTAGTGAATATTGACACGCTCAGCTTTGCCGAAGAGCCGCAACTCAATCCACTGATTGAACGGGCACTGCTGCGCATGACCACCGAGGCACCAGACGCCCCGCTGCCCGCTTCATTACAATCCTACGAAAAGGACTTTCTGGCGCGCGCTGAGTCCGGTTGGAAAACCTACCTGCAAGCCAAAATGCGCGAGCAACATGACCAATTAGTGATCATTGAGCTTTCCAGCTATTTAGCGACGGGTGGTGCCCACGGTATGCCGGGCCGCGGCTTCATCAACTATGACCGCGACCAGCACAAAGCACTGACCCTGGGTGACATGCTCAAACCTGGCACTGAAGACGCCTTTTGGCATGCAGCAGAACAGGCACATCAACGCTGGTTGAAAGCCAACAAGCTCGATCAGGATCCAGAGTATGTGAAAACCTGGCCCTTCACCCGCACAGCCAATGTGGCCATGCTGAAAAAGTCCGTATTACTGAAGTATGACGTCTATACCCTAGCGCCATACTCCAGCGGCCATGTATCGCTGACCATCCCTTACTCGCAGCTGGGTGCCATCCTCAAGCCGGAGTACGTTCCGGCCCCGCAATAACCCCACCGAGTAGCCACTGCAACCCGCCAGCAACCAGCAACGCTGGTAGGGTTGCGCCGACATCGGGCAATAAATTACTCAGCAGATGGTAAACCACCACGCCACACGCCCACGCCAGTAAGGTGTCCCAGCGCAAGCCAACGCTTGGAACTTGCCCGGATTGACGCTTGCGCAGGACAAAGTGATCAACCAGCACCACACCAAATAATGGCGCAAACACCGAGCCGATCAGCAGCAAGAAGTTTTGGTATTCAGCCAAGGGGGCCAGCAGGGCTATCAGTGTGCACAGCGCACCAATGGCTAAGGCCAAATGCTCAACCTTGAACCTGAGGACAATCCCGGCCGATACCGCCGCCGAGTGAATATCAGCGAAGGCGTTCTCTGATTCATCAAGCAAAATCAGCAACAACGGAATACCTAGCCCAGCACCTGCCAACGCAAGTAGCAGTGCATTCACTTCGCCGCTCGGCGCAAAAGCCAGGGTATATGCCACGCCCAGGCTCATTAGCCAGAAGTTGCCGAGAAAGAAGCCTGCCGCTGTACCACCAAATACATTTCGCGCGCGTTTACCAAACCTTGAGTAATCGGCAATCAAGGGCAGCCACGACAGCGGCATGGCAATGGCGATATCAAAGCCCAAAGCGAACGGCATCGAACCATCACCGGCACGCGCCCAAAGCGCAGTTAAGTCGGTCTTATCGAAAAGATTCCACGTCAGCCAAATGCATGCGCCCAATAGCAACCAAATCCCCCATTTGCGCAGAATACGCCGGACAAATGTCAGCGGTCCGGTCACCGCAAGCAACGTGGCGAGGGCGCCAAAAAACACAGTCCATAGCGCCGCATAGCTCAGTACGCTGCCCTCTCCAAACGCCCGCGTCGACAGCAGGCTGGCCGCGTCACGCATCACGATAATTTCAAACGCGCCCCAGCCAACCAATTGCAAAATATTTAACAAGGCAGGCACCACTGCGCCTTTACTGCCAAGGCTAAGCTTCAGTGCAGCCATGGACGACAAGCCCGTGTCGACACCAATTACCGCTACAGCGCCGAGGAGCAGTACACCCACTGCAGTGCCGCAGGCGATAGCCAGCATCGCGCCCGCCATACCCAAACCCGGCGCCAGCAACGCACCGAGCTGCAGCACCATCAAGCCGATGCCAAGGGAGAACCACAGTGAAAACAAGTCACGTGCACCAAAGACCCGCTGATCGGCAGGGACAGGGTGATGTGGCGAATAAGGACTAGGAGTGTTCACACGCAAGACTCACAAAAGTTATTGTCGAAACCGCGAACGCCCAGCTCATATGGCCGGGCGTTCGTGGCGATGTTTCGAGGGTTTAAATCAGACTTGCCGGTAGATCACCGAACCCTCTTCCTTAAAGCGTTGCGATTGCTCTTTGAACCCCTCTTCAATCGCCTTGCTTTCCTCTGAAAGGCCGTTGACCTTGGCGTACTCACGTACTTCCTGAGTGATTTTCATGGAGCAGAACTTCGGCCCACACATGGAGCAAAAATGCGCGACCTTCGCTGAGTCCTTCGGCAAGGTTTCATCGTGATAACTGCGCGCCGTGTCCGGATCGAGGCCGAGGTTGAACTGGTCTTCCCAGCGGAACTCAAACCGCGCCTTAGACAAAGCGTTGTCACGAATCTGCGCCCCGGGATGGCCCTTAGCCAAGTCAGCGGCGTGGGCTGCAATCTTGTAGGTGATGATGCCAGTTTTAACATCATCCTTATTTGGCAGACCCAAGTGCTCCTTGGGCGTCACATAGCACAGCATCGCGCAGCCAAACCAGCCGATCATAGCCGCACCAATACCTGAGGTGATGTGATCATAGCCAGGGGCGATATCTGTCGTCAGCGGGCCGAGGGTATAGAACGGCGCCTCGTCACAGCATTCAAGTTGCTTGTCCATGTTCTCTTTGATCAGGTGCATCGGCACATGGCCCGGGCCTTCGATCATGCACTGAACATCATGCTTCCAAGCAATTTTGGTCAGCTCGCCCAGGGTTTCCAACTCGCCAAACTGCGCGGCATCGTTGGCGTCGGCAATCGAGCCCGGACGCAAGCCATCACCCAGCGAGAAGCTGACATCATAGGCCTTCATGATTTCGCAGATTTCATCGAAGTGGGTGTACAGGAAATTTTCCTGGTGATGGGCCAAGCACCACTTGGCCATGATCGAGCCGCCACGCGATACAATACCGGTCACACGTTTAGCGGTCAGCGGCACATAACGCAGTAACACCCCGGCGTGGATGGTGAAGTAGTCAACACCCTGCTCGGCCTGCTCGATCAAGGTGTCGCGGAACAACTCCCAAGTCAGGTCTTCGGCGACACCGTTAACTTTTTCCAAGGCTTGATAAATCGGCACGGTGCCGATTGGCACTGGCGAGTTACGGATAATCCACTCACGGGTTTCATGGATGTGCTTGCCGGTCGACAAGTCCATCACGGTGTCTGAGCCCCAGCGAATGCCCCAAGTCAGCTTGGCAACTTCCTCTTCGATCGATGAGCCCAGTGCCGAGTTGCCAATATTGCCGTTAATTTTCACCAGAAAATTACGGCCAATGATCATCGGCTCAAGCTCACTGTGATTAATGTTGGCCGGAATAATCGCCCGGCCGCGCGCCACTTCCTCACGAACAAACTCAGCAGTGATTTGCTGCGGAATCGAAGCGCCAAAGCTCTGCCCCGGATGCTGATCATCAAGTAAACCCGCGGCCCGAGCTTCCTGCAGCTTTAGATTCTCGCGAATCGCCACATATTCCATCTCAGGGGTAATAATGCCCTGACGGGCGTAATGCATCTGGCTGACGTTATGCCCGGCCTTGGCGCGACGTGGATTGCGCACGTGGGCAAACCGCATTTTGCTGAGCTCTTCATCAGCCAGACGTACCTGACCAAAATGTGAGCTCAAACCGTCAAGCTGCTCGGTGTCTCCACGGTCTGCTATCCATGCTGAGCGCACATCAGCCAGCCCCTTGCGCACGTCAATCTGCACCTGTGGATCGGTGTATGGGCCAGACGTGTCATAGACCAGTACCGGTGCATTGATCTCTCCACCAAAATCAGTTGGGGTGACGTCTAAACTGATCTCACGCATCGGCACGCGAATATCGGCGCGCGAACCTTCGACATAAATTTTCCGCGAACGGGTAAACGGCTGAACAGATTGCAGATCAACCTGCGCGGACTCACTGAGGTTCTTTTGGCTATTTTGTTGTTGTACGCTCATCGACGGCACTCTCCTGAGATAGTTGTCGGAGCGAACGTGAACGAGAGAATGCTGGCGCGGGTGCACCGAGGCGGTGCTGAGAAGACTCGCCGAGGCAGTGGCGAGGACATCTTGTTCCCTACGCAGGCCTTAACCTGATCAGGTTCAACGGGATCCGGCAACAGCCAATCTCAGCCCCTCAATTAGGGCACCCCGACAAGAACATGGCCATTCTAATCAGCACATCAGGAAAATCCAACCCACAAGTCAAAATAAGCTGACCCGCGCGTCGATTTGCGACCGCAGCGATTGTGCTTCAAACACTTGCATCTATAACAAGTTGCACGACAATCAATTTACTCAGCTTAAAGCTCAATGGTTTTGACTCGATCCATTCGTGACGCGGTAATATAGGAAGGATTAAGATTAACAACAGTGCCAACACTAAATTGCAGATTGTTGCGGTTACGCAACATAGCTTGTTGCAAACTACACCCATGACGCTAAACGTCTGCCTTGACCCTCCGGTCGGTGGCGCTTAGCCTTGTCGATTACTGCTAATTCTAGGAACACGCCCTAATGTTGCGTAGACTTTCTCTGGCTGTCGCTGTTGCCTCCGCGATGACCGGTCAAGCTTGGGCTGCACAAGCTCCGACCACCGCAATGAACGACCTGATATCGGTATATCGGGAAGCTGCGCAGAATAACGCTGATATCGCGGCTGCACGCGCCGACTACCAAGCGCGCCGCGAAGTTGTTCCGCAAGCACGCGCAGGGTTACTGCCTAATTTGTCTGCCGGTGCCGAGCTTGCAGATACGCGGACCAAACTTGACTCGCCCTCCTATACCGCAAGCCGTAGCGGCACGGTATATCAGGCTAACTTGAGCCAACCGCTTTTCCGTGCTGACCGCTGGTTCCAGCTGCAAGCAGCTGAAGCGACAAGCGAACAAGCCTCCCTTGATCTGTCAGCCACTGAACAGAATTTGATTCTGCAAAGTGCCGAGAGCTACTTCAACGTGCTCCGTGCCCAAGACAACCTGGCCTCGACCAAAGCGGAAGAAGCTGCGTTCAAGCGCCAACTGGATCAGTCCAATGAACGTTTCGATGTCGGCCTTTCGGACAAGACCGATGTGCTGGAGTCTCAAGCAGGCTACGACACGGCTCGAGCTAACCGGATCATCGCTGAGCGTCAGGTTGACGATGCCTTCCAGGCGCTGACCACCTTGACCAACCGCGACTACCCCGCCCTTGAAGGCATGCGCCATACGCTGCCAATCTTGGCGCCAACGCCAAACGACGCCAAGGCCTGGGTCGACACAGCCGCTGCACAGAATCTGAATCTACTGGCCAGCAACTATGCCGTAGATGCTGCGAAAGAAACCTTAAGCCAGCGCAAATCGGGTCACGCTCCAACCCTCGATGCGGTCGCCAGCTATCAAAAAGGTGATAACGACAGCTTGGGCTTTACCAACAGCGGCCTGAATACTGGCATACCACCTTACAGTGGCGATGTTGAGCAAAGCTCGATTGGCTTGCAATTGAACATCCCAATCTACAGCGGCGGCTTGACCAGCTCGCAAGTGCGTGAGGCCTATCAGCGTCTAAACCAAACTGAACAGCAGCGCGAAAGTCTGCGCCGTCAGGTGGTACAAGACACTCGTAACCTGCACCGCGCTGTTAATACTGACGTCGAAACCGTCAAAGCCCGGAAGCAGTCCATCGTCTCCAACCAGAGTGCGCTGGAAGCTACCGAAATCGGTTATCAAGTCGGTACACGTAACATCGTTGACGTACTGGACGCCCAGCGCCAACTGTACAGCTCGGTTCGCACCTATAACGATGCACGTTATGACTACATCCTCAACAACCTGCGCTTGAAACAAGCTGCAGGCACCTTGAACCCAGGTGACCTGGAAGCTTTGGATACTTACCTGAAGCCGGACTACAACCCGGATAAGGATTTCCTGCCGCCGGATTTGGCTAAGGCTGCAGAGCAGCAGATGAAAGGCGACCCAAACTACTAAGTTTGCACGGCCGATAAAAAAACCGACTCAGGTCGGTTTTTTTATGTCTGGAGAAATCACTCCGCCTTCAGCAGGTGCCCAAGTGCAGTCAATAACCGCTCAAGCGCGCCTTGATTCGCCTGCATTACAGCCAGCCCTGCTTCGCGCATGTCTTGTGCTTGCTGAGGTGATTGCCAGAGGAGTGCAACCTGCCGAGCCAGCTCAGCTCCATTATTTACTTCAAGCAGAGCACCTGCCTCGCGAAGTTGGTTGGCGATTTCAAGGAAGTTAAACAAATACGGTCCGCTCAATACCGGTTTGCGCAGTGCTGCCGGCTCCAACAAGTTGTGGCCACCATTGGCAACCAAACTGCCACCCACGAAAGCAATATCGGCCAACGCATACAGAAACAACAACTCGCCCATGGTGTCGCCAAGGAGCACCTGATGCCCTTCGCTCACAGGCTCACCTGCTGAACGTCGCTGGACCTGTAGCCCAGCAGCCTTGATTTGCTCAAACACCGCATTAAAGCGTTCGGGGTGGCGCGGCACCAAAATCAACAGTGCATCTGGCCACTGCTGTAATAGCTGGCGATGAGCAGCGATGACCTGTTCATCTTCACCTTCATGGGTGCTGGCGGCAATCCAAACCGGACGCTCAAGCGCTGCCCACTCACTACGCAGCGCATGGGCACGTTCAAGCAGTGCAGGGTCGATAGTCAGGTCATATTTGATCGAGCCAGTCACCTCAACACAATCATCACGAGCGCCCAAGCTACGAAAGCGCTCAGCCTCAACCGGAGTTTGCGCGGCAATCAAACTCATCTGCGCCAGCATCGGCGCGGTCAGTTTGGAGAATCGTCCATAGCCCCGTGCAGAACGCTCAGATAAACGTGCATTGGCCAACGCCACCGGAATCCCGCGTTTCGCGCATTGATTAATGTGGTTAGGCCACAGTTCGGTTTCCATAATCACTGCCAGCTTAGGCTGAACACGATCCAAAAAGCGCGCCGCTGCCCAAGGCAGATCGTAAGCCAAATAACAATGCTGCACTCGCCCTTGGTACTCAGGGGCTGCAAAGATTGCCTGGATGCGCTCCGAACCCGTGGGAGTCATGCAGGTAATGGTGATAGGCAAATCCGGGTAGCGGGCCATCAACGCTTTGATCATTGGCGTGGCAGCAATGCTTTCTCCGACCGAGACTGCGTGCACCCATATTCCACCGGGTTTGAATGTCGGCAAGCCAAACGAGAATCGCTCGCTAATTCGCGATGCGTAGGCCGATGCCTTACGCGCACGCAGGGCCAAACGCACAGCGACCAGTGGCAGGCCGAGGTGAAACAACAGGGTGTAAAGCAATCGATTCATAAGCTCTCGGCTTAATTGAGTGGGGCTTAGTATAAATGGCCGTCAGCTTATCAGAGGCCAATTGCTGGATCAGCCAATTGCACGCAAGTGCTCCGAGAAGCGGGCCGCGAGCCAGCGCGCAGCTGGACCCAGCGCTTCATCACGTCGCCACACCAGCTCCACCACAAGCGACGGTGGCGTCCAATCACTGAGCAACTCGACCAAATGGTTTTGATAGGTTGGGTACTGCACCACATGACGCGGCAACCACGCCCAACCCAGATTGCGCATCAACAATTCGGCCATGGCGTAGAAACTGTCGGTACGCCACACCGTTGGGCTGATCTGCTCCCCGCCAGGGTAGTAGCTGTCCTGCAACGCCATCAACAACTGTCGATGCTGAGCCAGCTCACGGCGGCCAACCTGCGTGCCCCCTGCAAGCGGATGCCCGCCCCCACAGACGGTAACCATTTCAATCGTGCCCAGGCGCTGGCGCTCAAGTGCATCGGGCATTTGCTCATGGTGGAACAACAAACCCAGATCAGCTCGACGATCCAACAACTTACGCGCCACCTCACCTTGCGCGCCACTGGCCAACTGGACCTCTAACAGTGGATAAGCCGTCGATAACGCTTCAAGGCTATCGAGAACCGGCTGATAGGGCATGGCCTCATCCTGTGCCAGGCGCAAACGCACTTCTTCACCTCGCACCAAGCCAAGCGCCCGCCCCTCCAGACGCTGACATTGACGCAGCACCTCACGCGCCTCTTCTAGGAGTGCGCCACCCTCTTCGGTCAAACGAGGCTGACGACCACTGCTGCGCTCAAACAGCAGCACTCCGAGGTCGGCTTCAAGCATTGCGATCGAACTGCTGACCGCGGATTGAACCCGGTTCATTTGTCGTGCCACGGCAGAAAACGATTGGCCTTCAGCAACGCTGACAAATAAGCGGATTTGCTCAAGATTCCACTGCACAACCTATCTCCTATACAGGCAGGTAATCACTTTATCCCATCAATTAAATAACTAGAATAGCCAGCATTGACCAGGAGATACCAATATGAGCGGATACCTTTACCTCGCAATCGCCGTGACCGCTGAAGTCATCGCAACGACATCAATGAAAGCCATCAGTGGCCTGAGCAAACCGCTGCCTCTGATTCTGGTCATAGTCGGTTACGCAATCTCCTTCTGGATGCTCAGTCTGGTGGTAAAAACCATTCCAGTGGGGGTCGCCTACGCAGTTTGGGCAGGACTTGGCATCGTCTTGGTGAGTATTGCCGCCACCTTTATTTATCAACAACGCCTCGACCTACCCGCCATGCTTGGCATGGGACTGATTGTCGCAGGCGTGATGGTTATTCAGCTGTTTTCCCAGACCACCGGCCACTGATATCAACACCTTTAGCCCCTGAAAAAAGATAATCAGGGCTAAAGATTCAGCTCATGCCGAGCTGAATCCAGCAGGCAGGTTATACTGGGCATCTGACATTTTTGATGAGACGCGCGCATGCTCAACACGCTAAGCACAGACGTTCTAATCATTGGCGGCGGCATCGCTGGTTTGTGGCTGAATGCACGTTTGCGCAAAGAAGGTTTCGCCACCATCCTGGTCGAAAAGCACACATTAGGTGGCGGCCAGAGCGTTAAATCCCAAGGGATCATCCACGGCGGAGCCAAGTATGCGCTCCACGGCGCTCTCACTGGTGCCTCTGAGGCGATTGCCGATATGCCGAGACGCTGGCGCGAGGCGTTGGCTGGAAATGGCGAAATTGACCTGCGCGGCGTCCCCCTGCTTTCCGACGCCCACTATTTGTGGTCGCCGGGCACAATTGCGGGCAACCTCACCAGCTTTTTTGCCAGCAAGGCGGTACGCGGACGCGTAGACCAGGTTAAAGGCGATCAACTGCCTCCCGCACTGCAGCACGCCAAATTCAAAGGCAAGGTTTACCGGCTCGCCGAGTTGGTACTGGACGTGCCGAACCTGATCAAACGCCTCGCTGAACTGGCGGGCGATAGCTTACTTGCCGGTGAGGTCATTGAGCCGATATTTGAAGCGGATAAATTAACCGGCCTGCGCGTAGATGGCCGCGAGATTCGTGCACAGCGGATCGTCCTGAGCGCTGGGAGCAGTAATGCAGAACTACTCAACGCATTAAATATCAGCCAGCCGGCGCAACAGCTGCGCCCTCTGCATATGGTCTTGGTCAAAGGACCGACACTCAAGCCGCTGTACGCTCACTGCCTCGGGGGCGGCCCCAAACCCCGTGTCACCATCACCACCCATCCGGCAGCAGACGGCCAATGGGTTTGGTATCTAGGGGGGGAAATCGCTGAAGCTGATGGCGTTGCTCGCGACCCTGCCTCGCAGATAAAAGCCGCACAGAAAGAACTGGGTGATTTGTTACCTTGGATAGACCTCTCCAGTGCGCAATGGGCGACAGTACGCGTCGACCGCGCTGAGCCGGCACAGACAGGTTTGATTCGCCCTGATAATGCCTTTCTAACAGACTCAGGCAACCTACTTGTCGGTTGGCCAACAAAGCTGGCACTTGCCCCCGACTTTGCCGACCGGGTGCTGGCAACACTTGAGCGCGATGGCATCAAACCCGGTCCTGCATCTGCACTGTCCGACTTGCCACGCCCTGCAGTTGCCGAACCCATTTGGGAGCGCTTGTTTTGACTCAGACGCTGCATGGCTTGCACCGCCCGCTAGGGTCAACGGGACTGCTAGTATCCCCACTGGGGCTAGGCACCGTGAAAATTGGCCGCGACCAAGGGGTTAAGTACCCCAATGGGTTCACTATCCCAGATGATGCCAGCGTGCGTAACCTGCTCGCCCTCAGCCAGGATCTAGGCATCAATTTGATCGACACCGCCCCCGCTTATGGCACCAGTGAAACCCGCCTCGGGCCACTATTGCGTGGCCAGCGCCAGGATTGGGTCATTGTCAGCAAGGTCGGCGAAGAGTTCGAAAATGGCATGTCGTTTTTTGATTTCAGCCCCGCGCACACCCGAATGTCAGTCGAACGCAGCCTGCAACGCCTGGAAACCGACTACATTGATATGCTGCTGGTGCATTCCGACGGTAACGATGTCTCCGTGCTCCGCAACAGCGGTATTTACAGTACGCTGTCTGAGTTAAAGCACGAAGGCAAAATCCGCGGCTTTGGTTTGTCCGGAAAAACCGTTGAAGGCGGTCTGTTAGCACTAAACGATGGCGATTGTGCAATGGTGACCTACAACCTTAATCAACAAGATGAATTGCCGGTACTCGACTACGCCCAACAGCACAGTAAAGGTATTTTGATCAAAAAGGCGCTGGCCAGCGGTCACGCATGCTTGGCATCCGGCGAAGACCCCATTCGCGCCAGCTTCGAATTAATATTTGCCCATCAAGCCGTTTCAAGTGCCATTATTGGCACCATTAATCCGCAACATTTAACCGCTAACGTCGCAAGCGCAGCAGCCGTCATTCGTGAAATCACCTGAAACACTTGCTGTCCAGTTCACTGCTTTGGTGGCACTGAAGTTGTGGCAGGCTCTAGCGTCAAAAGTCGTCACCCACCGCATTGGCTGAGTAGCTAATCGTAGAGGAGTTGAGATGTCGCGCACCTTAATCAGTAAAGATCCTGGCAACTTTAAAACCCTGCCATTGCGTGTCGAAGCCACCCCTGACGCCCTGACATATCAGGGTTATGGTTGGCCGCTCAACTTCGATGAAATGCTTCAGCGCCGAACAGATGTAGACATTACTGACCCGCAATCTTTTTCCGTTGAACTGGCCAATCTTGGTGTCTCGGTTCGCCTGACGCTGAACTGGCAAGGCCGTGAATATTGGGTGCTAGTGCGTCAACGCCGACTTGATCGCGGCGATGTAGTCCTCAAGCTCATATCAGGCTATGTACCCGCTCACGAGCTAAATTTGCCCTTGCTCACCGCGGTTCAAGAAGTTGCTGAAGAATGCTTGCTGGAAACGCCAGAAGGCTGGCTGAGTGGCCGTTTCGGCGAGACTTGGCTGCCAGCGCCCTATCAAGGCACGCTGCATTATCGGGAAGCCGTCAACTTTCGCTTAAGCCCGCTCTCAGGCGCTGCGCGTCCGGTTCAATGCGGCAACCTGACGCTACTTGAGCGACCACGCGCCTATGTACACGTGCCGACGGCTTCATTGCAGTTGGTTTATGACCTGAGTCTTGAGTTGCCGAAAGAAGTAAAACAACTGAGCCTTTTTCATGTTGATGAATGCCTTGAAAACGGCAAACTCATTGCACGCCTGCAGCGCACCCGGCCCGATCTTTTTCTGCTGCCACTGGAGCAAGGCCGCCCCACCGGTGAACTGTTCACTTTAAACAAAGGCACGCTCAAAACGGCAACAACCCGCGGGGTTTGGCTCGCAGAAAGCTTTGCACCTCAGGACGGATGGGTGGTTAGAGACTCGCACATCCGTTGGAAAGACTGGGTACAACAGCAAAACCTCCAAGCCCCATTGAAGGCTAAACAAGCTCCAAAAAATACAACAGTTAGACCGCAAACCCCGCATCAAAAAGCAATGGGAGCATGCAATAAACCACTGCACTCTTGCGCCTGAAGCTACTTCAGCTCTGACGATGTCTTGCCGAGTAAGCGGCGGGCAATAATCAATAACTGAATCTGTTGGGTGCCCTCAAAAATATCCAGGATTTTTGAGTCACGCGCCCACTTCTCCAGTAATTCGTCCTCGCCATAGCCGAGTGCCCCGACCAGTTCAACGCACTTTAACGTCACTTCATTGGCCACCCGCCCGGCTTTAGCTTTGGCAATTGATGCCTCTTTTGAGTTAGCAATACGGTTATCGGCCATCCAGGCGGCTTTAAGGGTCAAAAGGCGAGCGGCTTGCCACTCTGCTTCCAACCTGTACAAAGTCGCTTGCGCGTGGCTGACACTCAGCAGCGGAGTGACGTAATCAAGTTTGAAATTTTTCTCAAGCAACTGGCGAGTACGGTCCAGTGAAGCTTTTGCCACGCCAATGGCCATACCCGCGACGAGCGGTCGGGTGTTGTCAAAAGTCTCCATCACCCCTGCAAAACCTTTTTCAAGATCGACCTCAGGCCGGCCCAACATGTTGCTCGCAGGTACTCGGCAATCAGTAAAGCTAATGGAGGCGGTGTCAGAGGCTTTAATACCGAGTTTTTTCTCTAGCCGTGTCACGCTCATGCCCGGCGTACCGTGCTCAACCACAAATGACTTGATAGCAGCACGCCCAAGGGCCCTATCCAAGGTCGCCCAAACCACTACAGCATCGGCGCGCTCACCTGAGGTAACGAAAATTTTCTCCCCATTTAACAGGTAGTCATCGCCATCCTTGATTGCAGTGGTGCGGATCGCTGCGGAGTCAGAGCCACAACCCGGCTCTGTGATTGCCATCGCTGCCCATACACCCCGGAAGCGCTCCAGCTGCTCAGGGTTAGCCACAGCAGCAATGGCGGCATTACCCAAGCCCTGACGTGGCATAGCCAGCAACAAGCCGACATCTCCCCAGCACAGTTCCATAATGCCCAGGAGCGCAGCCATATTGCCGCCGTTTTTGATGCCTTGGCTTTCGTCGCCATTGCTACTTTTGCCTGCCGACGTCGCGCCAACAGCCTCGGATGAACTGGCATTCATCCCATCAAGCAACCCGGCCAGCAGTTCTAACTCGCGCGGGTAACTGTGCTCAGCCTTGTCGTACTTACGTGAGATTGGCCGATAGTAATGCTCTGCAACCTGATGAGCGTGACTCACCAGCCCTTTAAATTTTTTTGGGGTATCTAGATTCATCATCACTCCTTGATGCAATGCGTGACAAACGAAGCGGCGACTGGCTACAGCTGCAGACCGCCTTTAATCAGCGCGATGGCTCGAATATCGCGGTACCAGCGCTCCACCGGATGATCTTTGGTGAAACCGTGCCCGCCAAGTAACTGCACCGCATCGGTTGCAATTTTCATCGCTTTCTCAGCGCAGAGCAGCTGAGCTAGGTAGCTTGCCCGCTGAAAGGGTTTTGCGCGCTCAGCGAGTGAGCAGGCGTTCCAGACCATCAGGCGCATGGCATCAACCTCGATGGCCATATCAGCGATCATAAACGCCACCCCTTGACGATGGCTGATCGGCTCAGCAAAGGCTGTTCGCTCGTTGCAGTAGGTGATCACGTAATCCAGAGCCGCTTGAGCTGTTCCAATCGCCAATGCACACCAGGCTAGATCGGAGTAATTGAGAAAATGCTGATAGTTGAAATCCGCGGCACTTAAACGCGCATCAAGGGGAACCTTAACGGCGTTTAATTGCACACGACAGGTACGCGTTGCCTTTAAACCCATCGCCGGCTCAGCTTTACGCTGAACACCCTGGCTCTGTGCATCGACAATAAACAATGCAGGCCCACCCGCAGCGTCTGCAGCAACAATAATATGGCTGGCATCAAGGCCGCTTACGACCATGCACTTTTCACCATTGAGCACATAGTGCTTAGCCTTACGTTTGGCTTTAGTGGTCAACTTGAGCGGGTCGAATAATGGCTTCGGCTCATTAACTGCAATAGCCATTGCAGGCTGCTCTGCATCCCTAAGAAACTGTGGTAGCCAGTGTGCTTGTTGGCTGGCGGCCCCCCAACGACGTATACAGTTAGCGCCGGACAATGGCATCAACATGCTTGCTGCAAGGGCTAAGTCGCCCTTGGCCAGCGCCTCAGCCATCAGTGCGTTGGTTAAGGTCGTGCGCTCACCCGCCAGGCCACCATGAAGTTCATTCACCGCATAATGGACAAGACCTAACTCATCCATGCGCTTGAGCAGCTGAGTCGAAACTGTTGCCTGTTCATCAGCAGCGCAAGCCTCGGCCCTCAGCACTTCACGTGCGAAGCTTTCGAGCATCTCGACCAGCATTTTCTGCTCTTCAGTCAGAGACAGATCAAAAAGCGCACTGGAGTCCCCCAGCGCGTGGGGAGGTTGGGCGTTGTTGGAGCGCCGCGCCGCAAGCTTAAAGCCGGTTCGCGCACCGCTGTAAACCAAGTGTTCGAAGGGTTTACGCAGCTTTAGGTAATCAGGCCAATCTGCCTGCGCAAAGCGGTTGAGCAAAGTCAGGGCATGGCCATTAACATTCGAAGGCATGGCATCTCGCTCCTTGAGCGATTAATGATGCCAAAGATCATGCCGTCAGGCCTTGAGTCAGACCATGACCACTTAGCCGCTGGCCTGTGGCGATGAAGCCAGTGGCCAGCATTCAGGAAGGGTTAACGGTTGCGAATTTTGTCGACTATGGCTGTGGTCGAACTATTTTCGACCAAGCCCAGCACTTTAACTTCGCCACCGTAGGCAGTGACGATATCAGCGCCAACTACTTTATCAATCGAGTAGTCGCCGCCCTTGACCAGCACATCTGGCTGCACCATTTTGAGCAGGTTTTCGGGGGTGTCCTCAGTGAAGCTTACCACCCAGTCAACTGCGCCCAAGCCGGCCAAAACAGCCATGCGCCGGTCTACCGAGTTGATCGGTCGCCCCGGCCCTTTCAGGCGACTGACAGAGGCATCGTCATTTACCGCCAGCACCAGACGATCTCCCTGAGCCCGTGCCTGCTCGAGGTAAGTCACGTGGCCTGCGTGAAGAATGTCGAAGCAGCCGTTAGTGAAGACAATTTTCTCGCCATGGGCGCGCGCATCTTCAATCGCCACCAGCAATTGATCTGGACTCATCACGCCGCGCTCAGAGCCTTGCTCGCGCTGCACCGCGCGGCGCAGCTCAGGCGCGCTAATCGCCGCAGTACCCAGCTTGCCCACAACAATACCTGCGGCCAAGTTTGCCAGCGCCACAGCTTGAGGCAAATCTTCGCCAGCAGCAATTGAGGCGGCCAGCGTTGAAATAACCGTATCGCCAGCACCCGTGACATCGAACACTTCACGGGCGCGAGCCGGTAGATGCAGCGGCGCAAACTGCGGGCGTAACAAGGTCATTCCGTGCTCACCACGCGTCACCAGTAAAGCACCCAGCTCAAGCTCTTGCATCAGCTTGGCACCTTTACTGACAAGCTGCGCCTCATCGGTACAGATGCCGACAATGGCCTCGAACTCACTGAGGTTGGGCGTAATCAGGCTTGCGCCACGGTAAATCGAAAAATCCTTGCCTTTAGGGTCAGCCAACACTGGAATACCTCGCTTACGTGCGAGCTGGACCAAGGCCTGATGATTCTTTAGTGCGCCTTTGCCATAGTCAGACAGCACCAAGACTTTCACCCCGTCGAGCAGCGACTCAACATCCTTGGCCAGCGCCTCTGGATCGGTGTTGAAAGGCTCCTCAAAGTCCATCCGCAACAGTTGTTGGTGACGGCTCATGACCCTGAGCTTGACAGTAGTCGGCTGGTCATTAATTCGTTGAAAACTCGTTTTGACACCGACGCAGTGCAGGCTGTTGCCGAGACTGTCGGCCGCTTCGTCTTCGCCGGTGACCCCCACCAGAGTCGCTGGTGCACCCAGCGCAGCGATATTCAAGGCCACGTTAGCGGCACCGCCTGGACGGTCTTCAATTTGATCAACCTTGACCACCGGCACCGGTGCTTCGGGAGATATCCGCGAAGTACCGCCATGCCAATAACGGTCGAGCATGACATCGCCCACAACTAAAACCGGGGCTTGTTCAAAACGTGGCATGGACAACTTCATGTGGACTCCGAGGGCCTTAGGTGGCGGTCGAGTAGTTTATCAGGCGTGATCAAGCGATGCGTTCTCATCCATGCCCAGGGCATGTAAACGTGCGTAATAGCCGTTTAACGCCAAGAGTTCGGCATGAGTGCCCCGCTCTACAATCTGCCCCTGATCCATAACCAGAATAAGGTCTGCTTTTTCAATCGTCGACAATCGGTGAGCAATTACCAAGGTTGTACGCCCTTTCATCACGCGATCAAGCGCGGCCTGAATGTGCCGCTCGGACTCGGTATCCAGCGCAGAAGTGGCCTCATCAAGCACCAGCACCGGAGAATCCTTAAGCAAAGCACGGGCAATCGCCAAGCGCTGACGTTGACCGCCAGAAAGCAGAACACCATTTTCACCCACTTCAGTGTCGAGCCCTTGCGGAAGTTTGTCGACAAACTCCTTGGCGTACGCCGCTTCAACGGCCTTTTCAATTGCTTCACGGGGCGCACCCGCCAAATCACCATAGGCGATATTGTTTGCTACCGTGTCGTTAAATAAAGTGGTCTGCTGGGTCACCAAGCCAATATGGCGACGCAAATTGCGTAATTTGTAGTCTTCAACATCGACACCGTCGAGCAAGATCTGTCCGCTTTCATGGTGATAGAAGCGCGGAATCAGGTTTGCCAGAGTCGACTTACCGCTGCCTGAACGTCCGACCAAGGCGATCATTTGCCCGGGTTTGGCTGAGAAGTTGATATCAGCCAGTACGGCTTTGTCCGTACCCGGATACTGAAAATTCAGATTACGTACTTCAAGCTCGCCGGTTAACCGCTCTTTCTCGACAGTGCCCTTGTCGACCTCAACGGGTTCATCGAGTTGTGCAAAGATGCTGTCAGCAGCAGCCAAGCCTTTCTGAATTGTCGCACTGACCTCAGAAAGCTGACGAATTGGCTTAGGCAACAAGCCGGCCGCCGTGATGTAAGCCACCAAGTCACCCGCAGATGCATCGCCGCGCATATACAAAACCAGATACATCAGAAATGCCATGCCGATGTAGATCACCAACTGCAACATGGGGGTATAGATCGCTTGGGTGCGCGTCATTCTGAGACTGCGGTCCATATTATCGGCGCTAGCAGCGTGGAAACGCTTCTGCTCATAGGCTTCACCGCCGAAGCTGCGAACCACTCTATACCCTTGAATGGTTTCAGAAGACACATGAGTCACATCACCCATAGCCTCTTGAATTTTCTTGCTTTGCTTGCGGAATTTTTTGCTTGCACTGGAGACCATAACCCCGATGAACGGCATGATGACCAACAACACCATGGTCAGTTTCCAGTTCATATACAGCAAGTAGCCGAACAGGAATATCACCGACAACCCTTCGCGAATCACGACTTTGATCGCGTCCGTAGCAGCACCTGTCACCATAGTCACGTTGTAGGTGATACGTGAAATCAGGTGGCCTGAATTATTGTTATCAAAATAGCGATTAGGCAGCAGTAGCAAATTGTCGAAAAGCGCGCAGCGCAAATCGTGTACGACACCACGGGCAACTTTGGCCAAATAGTAGTTGCCCAAAAATGAACCTATACCCTGATAGAGGGCAATGAGTACAATTAGAATCGGCACGCCTAGAATGACTGAAACCCCAAGTAGCATTGCGCCTTCGGGATGTTGCAGACCATCAAGAAAGAGTTTCAGCATGTGCGCGAGCATCGGTTGACTGGACGCGAACAGCACAAAACCGATAATGCTGACGGCGAAGACACCCCAATACGGCAGCACATACGTCAATAATCGCAGGTAAACTTTCAAACTCGACGGCGAGTCGTCTTTTGGCGCAGCTTTCATTGTTGTCTCAGGCTGTCGTGGCAAAGTTTGAATTTTAACACAGGCAAAACCAGAACAATGGCAATAACCTAGCTATTTGCTTGGGCTTGTAACTGATCAAAATGAGGATTTACATGTCGATCCCTAAAACGCGAATTAGCGATGAGCAATTCGTGAAAATGGTCGCAAACGCCAAAATCCTAGAGTCCGATACATATGGGCCAAAGGTGTTTTTGCTGGAAGATGGCCGCTTTATAAAGATTTTTCGACGTAAACGCTTGGTTTCGTCTGCCTTGGTCGTTCCTTACTCTCAACGCTTTATTGATAACGCCGAAGCATTAAAACGCAAGAACATTGCGACCCTGACCCCTCTGCAGCATTACCTCCTTCCTGATAGCCGCTTCAGAGCCGTGCATTATGACCCACTGCAGGGCAAAACGCTGCGTGCTGTCAGTGCTGAAACAGGCTTCAATTGGCAGAGCCGCATCGATCAACTAGCGCAGTTTATACGCCTGCTACATGACAAGGGCGTGTACTTCAGATCACTGCATTTGGGCAACATCGTTGAATGCGCAACAGGGGGGCTCGGACTCATCGATATTTCCGACATGCGTATTTATCGCCGCGCGCTTCCTGATTCGCTAAGAAGGCGCAATCTGCTGCACTTCAGCAGTTACCTACAACGTGAAAACTTGCTCGACACTTTCCCTTTCGACGAACTGCAAAGCCGGGTTATTCGCGATTCAGCAGCCATAAAGTCCTGAGCAGCAGTAGTCAGGTGGTTTTTTGTACCGGTGTACGGGACAACTTGAACGCATCAGCCTGGTTGGCTTCCAGACCCGCGATCAATATCAAGGGTATCCATACCTCAAGCCATACTGCCCGCGAACGCCCAAATAGGACAAATACGTCGAACTGCAATGCCACCGAGGCAAAAACCCAAGTCAGGAGCGGGACTGCACCCAATGGCCCCTTGCGCATACACCAGGCAAGCCAGCCTATGTAGAGCCACATTGCCGCCCAAAGTACGAACCCGACCACGCCATATTGAATAAGCGTATCGACAATAAAGTTATGGCAATGCTGAAGCACAGCTGCGCCCGCCGTTACCCCGTACTCTGTGCCCATCCCCAAGCCAAACCACAGATTCTGTTTCGCGACTTCAAGCCCATCCATTATGAGTTTAAGGCGATACGAATCACCGCGCGCAACCAGCTGGGGGTCCAGCACGATTACCGCAATAACCACTACCACCAACGAGCTGAGGGCCGTTAGGCGTCTAGCGGTTTGTTCACCGACTATGGTGAAGATGAAACAGGCTGCAGCCAATGAAAGCAGTGCACCACGACTTCCGGTAGAGATTACATAGGCTAAGGAGCACAATTGCATGGCGATAAAGACCATGCGCCAACTTAACTTTGCAGGCCACGTAGCTGATGCCAGAACCATCATGAATGCGATGGTGTAACCCGCAGAGTTGGGATTATCCAGGAAGCCACCAAAGCCATTGATGCGTTCTGGGCCAAATGCATCACCTAGACACAGTGCAAGCAGAGAGTAAAGGCTTGCAATGACACCCAGCAAGACGAGCGTCGGACGCACGACCTCCGGATACTTGCGCACACAAAGTACGCCCGCCACGATCAACATCGTGAACAGTAGCTCGCGTTTAATCGCAACCCCTATGCGCTCAACGCCATGACTCCAGCTTAGGGAGAGTATGGCCCATCCCACAATCACAGCCAGCAACCACAGCGCTTTTGATGAGCAAAATAAAGCCACCAACTGCCGGGGATACCGACACAGCAAATAAAGGCTCGGCAGATAAACCAGCGCAATAAGAATTTGGTTATACAGCTTCATAGTAGGGGTAAAAATGACCCCTACTACACTCCAAAATATGCCTAACCCTAACAAAACCCCGGCGAAACTCAGTTGTTTACAGGTACTTTTAAATTGATGAATCACACTAAATATCCGCACACAAAGGCAATAAGGTCGGGCGATTAGGCCGCCACTTAAAAAAAACGTTTGGTTAAGAAACGACGAAACCGCTTCCAGGTAACCAGATTCCATTTGTGAATCGGTAGGCCCTTGAAAAGCTTCCAAGCGAACGCAGGGTCATCAACCACTGCCTCCTTTAGCGCCTTATTAATCACGCTAACCTTTGCAGAGGCATAGCCCGCATGGTCCTGATAAGCGTCAATAACAGCCATGTCATAATCGAGCTGGCTTTTGTAAGCGGTCTTGGAAATGTTTGTATCGTGACGTCGATATAACATCACGAACCCCGGAAGCATATCAACCCGATAACCTAGATGGGCAATTTTCAAAGTTATTTGGAAATCTTGAATTTTGATAGCGGGATCGTAGCCACCCGCCCTATCAATCGCTTCACGCCGATAAACCGCCACAGGCCCACCAACGGCGAATGCGAGCTCGAGTAATTCGGAAAAATCGAAACGTTTAATCTTCTGCGTTTTTACCTTAGGCGCCTTGCACTGCTCGCCTTTTGAATTAACCATGATGGCACGGGCACCCACGCAACCTACGTCAGGGTTATCAAGCAAATAACCCACCTGGTAGCGCAGCTTGCCGGGTAGCATTATGTCGTCTGAGTCATGGGTAACAATAAATTCACCCCGCGCATGCGCTAGCGCGTTGTTCAGTGCGGCGCTTACCCCTTGATTGCTTTGTGAGTAAAACTGAAAGTCGTATCGTTGCCGCAGCCCATTGATCACATCGGCACTGCCATCCGTTGAGCCATCATTGACGACGATCAACTCTATATTGTCGTAGTCGTGCTGCAAAATACTTAGCAGGCTCTCTTCTATGTATTTCTCATGGTTGTAACATGGCACTAAAACCGAGACCAAAGGCCACTGCATAGAATCATCCTGCGGATTGACAGACTGCGTCATCGGCTAAACAGCCCAAAACGCTTAGTGCTGAGCAGCGACACCCATCCCGTAGGCAGGAGGTTACCCGTCACTGACTGGATATCATGCTTACAGCTCAAACCTTGATCAAGCGTGTGCTCGAGGCCTCTCACCACAAAAAGCGAATTACGTCTCCTCTGGGCAATTTTATTACCGGCGGGCATGGGCGATTGGCTGATGTGTACAGTGGCAACAGCATAGAGCCTGTAGACTTCACACCGCCTGTTCAGGTAATTGAGCATCTAGCCTCCGAGCTTACTTGCGCAAGGTTCCAGAAGGTTTCACGCACTGCCTGGTCGGAAAATCGCTGGTGCAGTCGCTCAAGCATCAGGTCCGCACAGATGCGTTTCTGCGACTCATCGAATTGAGCCAAGGATTGCAAACCTTCACCGAGCAACTCGGCGTTGCCCAATGGGAATAGCAAACCAACGCCTTCAACGACTTCTTTAGCCCCACCACAATTTGTTGCCAGCAGCGGCACGCCTGCGACCATCGCCTCAAGCAAGACCATTCCAAACGGCTCAAAGTCTGAGCTAAGGACAAACGCATCAAATGCCTTGAACAAGCGTTTGGCATTCGCTACTTGGCCGACAAAGCGGACTTGCGAGGCAATACCCAACTCACGGGCAAGGTCCTTTAACGATTGCTCAAGGCGTCCTGTACCCAATATAACCAACTCGGCATCGCTGGGTAACTGCGGCAAAGCCAAAGCGAACCCGCGCAGCAGTGTCGCTTGGTCTTTGTCCGGGTGTAGACGTCCGACATTCGCCACAACCCAAGCATTATTTGGCAGATTTAATTCTGCACGGGCAGCTTCACGCGAGAGCTGCTGAGCTTGCAGTGCACTAATATCTATGCGGTTGTACAAGGTCTGAATACGCTGCTCTGGCCAGCCAGGTAGGTATTGTCGAATATCATCACGAACAGCATCAGATACTGCGAGCAAGCTCAGGCGCTTGCGAAATAGACCTGCAAAAACGCGGCGCGATTTGCGCTGGTAATCACTAAACGCGTGGTGCACCCCTATAACGGGTAGGTCAGTTGCCAACAAAGCGATGTAAATAGGCTTGGCTCGGTGCGCGATACAAAAGCTGAAGTTCCGTGAAGCAGCAATCTTACGAAACTGCTTAATTGCTTTCAGCTTGAGCCCACGTACTGATTTAGAGCTGCGCTCAAGAAACAGCACCTCATCTGAAGCGCAACCTTCGACGACAGCTGGATCTGCAGCGCCGGTCAAAAATACGGTCACAACCTTGTAGTCTGTACCGGCAAACAGGCTTGCATATTGACGGGCACAGTCGAGGAACGGCCCGTCATAACCGTGACAAAATTGCAGAATATGACGTTCAGGCAAGCGCGTCATAGCTGTCCACACCATCTTTGACCACCAGAATATCTTCCATGATCAGATACTGCAGGTCTGAGCCATAAAACATATTGAGTGCATCAGTTGGTGAGCAGATCATCGCTTCACCGCGGCGGTTTAATGAGGTGTTCAGAGAAACGCCGTTGCCGGTGAGGTTCTCAAGTTCTTTCATCATGTCGTAGTAACGCGGGTTGTACTCACGTTTCAGCACTTGTGCGCGCGAGGTTCCGTCTTCGTGAACGACTTCCGAAACGCGGGTTTTCCACTCTTCATTGACTTCAAAGGTGAAGGTCATAAAAGGTGACGGATGATCGACCTTAAGCATTTGCGTGCCCACGGTATCGAGCATTGACGGGCAGAATGGACGCCAGCGCTCGCGGAACTTGATCTGCTCGTTAATCCGATTAGCCACACCAGGAATACTTGGACAGCCCACGATAGAACGACCACCCAGCGCACGCGGACCAAACTCCATACGGCCTTGGAACCAGGCAACGGGGTTACCGTCGACCATGATTTTGGCAATACGCTGTGGCATGTTGTCGATTTGCTTGAACACCGGCTTGCTTGGGTGACGTGCGCATGCAGCAATCACGTCCTCATTGGAGAATGAAGGGCCGAGGTAAACGTGCTCCATCTTCTCCACCGGTACGCCGCGCTGAGTCGATACGTAAGCGGCGGCGCCCACTGCAGTGCCAGCATCGCCTGCAGCCGGCTGCACGAATAATTCCTTGACCTCTGGACGGGCGATGATTTTCTGGTTGAGCTTAACATTCAAGGCACTGCCGCCTGCATAGGCGATCTTGCCTGTCTCCTTGATGATGTCACCCAGGTAGTAATCCATCATTTGCAGCGCAAGCTTCTCAAACAACGCTTGAATGCTAGCGGCATAGTGGATGTAAGGGTCATCGGCGATATCACCCTCACGCTTTGGGCCGAGCCAGTCGATCAGTTTTTGCGAGAAGTAGAAGCCCTTGCCGTTCTCTTTGTAACGACGCAAGCCGATCACGTTGGCGTATTCCGTATTGATCACCAACTCGCCGTTCTCAAACGAGGCCAGACGTGACAAGTCATACTTGGACGCATCACCGTATGGCGCCATGCCCATAACTTTGAACTCGCCATCGAGCATCTCGAACCCGAGGAACTCAGTCATCGCGCCATACAGGCCACCGAGCGAGTCAGGGTCATAGAACTCTTTGATCTTGTGAATCTTGCCGTTCTCGCCGTAGCCAAAGAAGGTCGTGGCGTACTCACCCTTGCCATCAATGCCCAGGATCGCGGTTTTTTCGGTGAAACCAGAGCAGTGATAAGCGCTAGATGCATGGGCCAGATGGTGCTCAACGGCTTCGATCTTGACCTTTTTCAAGTCAAATCCAAGCTGCTCCAAACACCACTTGATCTTGTTGCGGTAGCGTTTGTAGCGACGGTTGCCAGTCAAGATGGCATCCAGTGCACGATCCGGCGCGTACCAGTAGCGCTTGGCATAATGCCACCGAGCTTTATCAAAAATGCTGATTGGCGCGAACGGAATCGCGACTACATCGACATCCGACGGCTTAATACCCGCTTGTTCAAGGCAGAACTTTGCCGATTCATAGGGCATGCGGTTTTTCGCATGCTTGTCTCGCACAAAGCGTTCCTCTTCAGCCGCTGCAATCAACTTACCGTCGATATACAGTGCCGCAGAAGGGTCATGGCTCAGTGCGCCAGATAATCCAAGAATCGTCAGTGCCACAGGTTAAACCTCTTGAAATCTGCCGCACCGCTCAAGGTACGACACTTATTTATTTACATAGCCCAAGTGGCTACTTACACCCGGCAAGCCTCAGCTTTTAGCCTTCTCCAGCTACACCGGATTTAGGTAAACGTTGATCAAGTAGTTGGTACAAGCCGCTGCTCGTTGGCCAATTACGTAAAAACCGAGCCCGGTCACGGGCAAACGCCGGTGCAAAACTGCGTTCAGATGCGTGTTGCTGCATGGCGTCGAGATCAATCAATGCCCAACGGTTATCCTGCCACAGCAGGTTAGTGCCCTTGAGATCACCATGACTGATGCGCTCGCGCTTAAGCGCCGCAAACAACTCATCCAATGCTTCAAGCTCAGACTCTGCAGGCATCGTCTGCGAATCTGAAGCAGCATACGGCTTAAATCGGCAGATTATATCCTCACCCGCAACATGTTCGGTAATCAGATATGCCCGACGTCGTAACCAAAAGCTGCGCAGCTCCAGCATGGCCAAGGGTTGAGGGGTGGCAATACCCAAAAAAGCCAAGCGATTGCCTTCACACCAACTGTGCCAGGCACGGCTTGGACGCCAACAGCGCTTTAGCCAGTGCACGAGATCCTTGATGTTATAGCGTTTGACCACCAACCTGCGTTCACCCAACTGCACCTCGGCGACTGTTGATGAGCCTCCAAGCTTCAGTGCTTTGCCTGCGTCAATTGCCTCATCTGCGCGGGCTAACAACGGTTCGAGTTGCGCTTGCTCATCGCGTTTGAAAATACGCAGTACGGATGCGCCGCGCTGCACACTAAATAAACTGCAGTCTCGACCAACTTTTTTTAAGAAATCACTCAAACGCCAACGTCGGACTTTGTTGATTTCTTTCTGCAAGGCCTCGAGCGGCAAAGCATGCTCAGCATTGACCAACAAATAGCTGACCAACAATTCCTCAAGCTGAGCATCGACACTGGCCGGCAACTGAGCAAAAAACACCGCTAAATTAGCAATGACCTTATCGCGACTCAGGGGGGTGGATGGCGCTTGAGCGCAGACGCCACCGCCATCAACCAGATACAGTTGGCCAGCATGACGCATCAGATTATCGAGGTGTAAGTCGTCCTGCCAAAGGCCTCGGCTGTGCATCAGCGCAATGACTGCAAGTGCTTCGCCCAGCAGAGCACTCTGAGCCTCGCTGAGTACTGATTGCGGCGGCAACTCACGCCATGCATCAGCAAGACTCGCGGCGCCCTCAAGAAACTCAAAAAGCAGCCAGCCACCCTGCCCCGGTTGGCTTCCATACTCAAGCAACTTAGGGGTCAACAAACCCTGAGCAGCTAACAAACGAGCGCCTTCAAGTTCACGCTGATAGTGCCGCTCGGCGTTGTTGCCCACTAGAATTTTCGCCAATACCGCCTGTTCTGCCCACAATGCCTTGCCGACATAACGCTGCCCCGGAAGCACCCGCAACAAGCTTTGCAGCTGTATGCCTGACCCGGCAACGCCCTCGACCATCACAGGTAGGCTGGGTGTGCGACCTTGGAGCTGAAGCTGGGACAGATTCATGCACTCACCGACTTGGATTTGCGACGCTTGGTCAAGCGTTCAAGCCATTGGTCCATGTTTGCACTGGAGCCTAAATATGCACTCAGGAAGCGCTGGACATCAGCGCCCGTCCACACCTGCGCGCGGCGAAGCAAAGGCTCGATATCCTTAATCCGGTCACGCTCACCCAGTAAGGCCGGTCGGGTTTTCTCAAGATCAATCAGCTGAGCAGCATAGCCGTCCCCACGTGCCTGCAAGAAAATATGCTTCGGGTAAAAGCAACCATGAACCTGACCACTTGAATGCACCCGACGCGCCAGCAGACCACAGGCGTCGAGCACCGCATTTCGTTGCCCTGCGGGCATCAGGTCCCAGCCCTGCAGGACGTCATGGAGATCCTGCCACTCATCCAACGCCCGGGTCAGCAATAACGCCCGCTGCTCACCCTCAACTTTACGCTGCGCATAAAACACCGCCTGCAGAGCAGGAATGCCCAGTTCGGCATAGCGTTGAATATTGCGAAATTCGCGAGAAAAACTGGGCTCGCCAAAAGGATGGGTCAGTGTATGGGTCAGGTAATTGCTCTGGCGCTTTAGATAGAAAGCCTTATCCTCCAGCTCGAGCCGAAAAACCGTACTCCAGCCTCGGCCTTCAGTGTTCGGCTCATCCACAGCTTCAAGCTGGAGCGCCCACAAGGCATCAAAATTGTCTAAACCATGACGTGCAAGGAGCCGCTGTTCCTCGCCGGCGATAAAATCTTTCACTCTCGCCCCTCGAAGAATTTCAGGATTTGTTGAATATGTTTCTTATCACGCTTATCCAGCCGCTGATGCCTAGCGTATTGCAGATAAAAACGTAACCGCTGAGTGCGCGACAAGGTGTACTTGGCAACTTTATCAAGGCACGCCAAATCTTTGATTATCCGGTATTGCAGGAACACGCCCCACCAGAAGCTACCGGTTGGACAATCGATCAGAAACACCTTGGCCTGCCCGTCAACCAACAAATTGCGCCACTTTAGATCGTTATGCGTGAAGTTATTGTCATGCAAGCGACGCGTCATCTCAGCGATCTGCTCGCTCACCTGGTTCACCCACTCAGCGCTCAGTAAACGCTGATCATTGGCTTTGGCCATGGCCGCCAAGTCTTGAGTGTCTGACAACTCTTGAGTGATCAAGGCACCGCGCACAAACGCACCCTTATTACGCTCAAGACCGCAAGCAACCACTTGAGAGGTCGGCACCCCCCACTTGGCAAAGCGCTTTAGATTCCGGCATTCAGTGCGTACCCGCGTACGCCCGATATAACGCCTGAAACTTTTGCCTGCACTTTTGTAGCGTTTAACGTAATAACGCACACCACCACGCTCAACCCGAATCACTTCAGAGATTGCATCGCGCGTAATTTTATCGCCTTGCAGCGCGAAAACGGCGTCCAAACTGCCAAAATCATCGGCTAAACCACTGTAGGCAGCCTCCAGTTTCCAACCCGCCATTACAACGCGCCTCCATAACGCACCTTACGCGCATATAGCTTTGTCACCTGACGCTCAAGCTGAGCCAGTAAAGGCTGCTCTTCAGCAAGAATCTGACGCAAGGGACGGGCACGACCCACTGCTTGAAAATAGGCACTGAGAAATCGGTACTTATCGCGCTGGGTCAGGCCTATTTCCAGTGCCGAATAGTACAACGCACTGAGGTCTTTATCACGCCAGCGACGCGGCACGGCGTCACGAAGCTGAGCACGGTGCAGATCAATGACCGAGAGCCTGAAATCATCTGCCTTAACGGTTTTATCGGTGTGCAGCAAGAAATGGCAAATGTAACAGTCGCGGTGATTAACGCCTGCGCGATGCATTTCGCCAACCATCCGTGCCACACGCTCGACTAATGCACGCTTGAGCTTTGGTTGTGGTGGCTGCTTAGGCCAGTCAACAGCGTAATCCTCAAGGCTAATGGTCGGTGCCAGCTCGTCGGTGATGATGAAGGAATGCTGTTGCGCTGGATTGCTGCCTCGCTCACCGAACGCCACGCAGGTCATGGTTTCAACGCCGACCTTTTGCAAGCGCTCAATCGCTTCATACTCTTGCCGAGCCCCCAGCACGGGCAGCTTGGCCACGAGCAGGTTTTTGACAATCTCACCCCAGCCGATACCACGGTGAATCTTCACAAAATAGCCACGACCGTCGACCACAGTACGCAGAGTACGACGACCGTCTAGCTCACGGTATACCTCGCCTTGCAGCTGCTCGACCTCAACAAAGGGATCTTTGCCAGCCCACAAGGTTTTAAAGGGTTCGCTCAAAATCACACTCATGGGCGCTCCGCCAATATCACATCGGCTGCATGTTGCGGCATGCTATAGAGATCAGCGCGCTCGGCGTAAGCCAAGCCATTTTGCTGCCACTCAGCGCGCCGCTGATCATCCGCCAACATTTCGGCCAGTAGGGTATTCAAACGCTCTTGATTAAAGGGGCTCGACAACACCCTGCCAGCATCTGCATCACTGATGTAATGGGCATAACCGCAGACATCAGTTACCAACACAGGCAAGCCAGCGACCAGCGCTTCAAGCAATACCGTTCCCGTATTTTCGTTATAGGCCGGATGAATCAGCAAATCAGCCCCCAACAAGAAGCGTGGTATATCGCTGCGGCCTTTGAGTATCTGCACCTGATCGGACAGGCCAAGCGCCTTAACCTGCAGCAGGAACGACCTCGGGTCGTCCTGGCCAATGGCAATCAAACGGGCGCGCTTTTTCAGATCCCGCGGCAATGCTGCCAGTGCTTTGAGGCTTCGGTCGAGGCCCTTGGTCTTAAATCCGGAACCAATCTGCACCAGCAATAAATCATCGTCGGCCAGTTGGAACTCGCGGCGAAATTCAGCACGTATTTCAGCGGCATTAGCCGGAGCCCGGCGATCAACTGCGATACCAGGAGGTAACAGGTGAAAGCGCTCTAACGGGGTGTTGTAGTGCTTGATAAACAAGGGTTGCTGTACTTCGGAGATCATCAAAATCTCCGTTTTCGACTCTGGAGCAAACACCGCTCGTTCGTAGTCGGCGAAGTGCTTGTAGCGCCCCCATTTGCGGTAAATCGAGTTGCGCAAATTTTGCGCTTTGTCTTCAAAACAACCGTCAGCCGCGTAGTAGACATCAAGCCCAGGCATCTTGTTGAAACCGATCACGCGATCAACCGGACGCTTGCCCAAATCAGCTTTGATCCAGGCGGTAAGCTTCTCGTTACGACGATGGTTGAACAGCGCCTTGACCGGCACCACAATGACATCGAAACCTTCGGGCACCTCGCCTTCCCAAATCGGTGTGTAGACGCGAATACTGTGCCCACGCTGCTGGCACTCAAGGGCGATGCGCATAAAGTCGCGCTGCAATCCGCCAAAGGGGAAGTATTTGTAGAGGATAAAAGCCAAACGCATTACACCGCCTCCTGGGTTGAAAGCAATGAATCGAGCGCTGCTGCCACCTCAGTGGCTGGTAAATTTTCAAAGCAGGGTTTGTTCCGGTCGCCCAATCCTGCATTCGGGCCGGTTGCGCAAAGATGCACTTGTGAACGGCCGTAAGCACCCACTCGACCTGGCAGGGTCGGCCCATACAGGGAGATGCTCGGCACATCGAGCGCGGCAGCCAAATGGCCGAGCCCGGTATCAACCGCTACGCAGGCTTGAGCACCGGCTATGACTTTTGCCATCCCAGCCAGATTCAGCTTAGGCAAAACCTCTGCGCGCTCAATACCACTGACCATCTGCTCGGCGCGGGCTTTTTCGGCCTCATTACCCCAGGGCACGCGCACGGCCCATCCTTGCTGGGTCATCAAGCCGACCAATTCACGCCAATTGCTTTGTGGCCAATGCTTGCTGGGCCACGTAGTGCCATGAAGGAACACCAGGTATGGCTCACTCACCTCACCTGCCATTGCCGTACGATCAAGGCCGTAATCGGCTACGGTATCGGGTAGCGGATAACCCAAAGCCTGAGCAAACAGTTGGCGCACCCGCTCCAAGGCATGCTGCTCACGCGGCACTGCATAGAGCCGATCATAAAAACGACAGGCAATGGGTTCACGTGCTGAGTCACGGTCAAGCCCGGCAATAGGTGCATCGACGTAGCGAGTCGCCACAGCACTTTTGAGCAAACCCTGAGCATCAATAACCAAGTCATAGCGAGTCGCACGCAGGCTCGCTTTAAAGCGACCCCACTCGCCACTTTTCAAGGTTTTTAATAAGTTTTTGCGCCAGCGGCGGATCGCTACTGGAATCACAGTTGCCACCGCTGGATGCCAAGCCGGAATCTCAGCAAAGCCTTCCTCAACCACCCAGTCAAACTGGATACCAGGAATGGCTCGCGCAGCGTCAGTCAGCGCAGGCAAGGTATGAACCACATCGCCCAGCGAAGATGTTTTGATTACCAGAACCCGCACTATTCCACCTCAGCCGGGTCAGCCACCAAGCGATTCAAGGCTTCGATGACCGGACGAGGTTTAAGTTGACGCAGGCAATTGTAGTGGCCGAATCGACATGTGCGGTCAAAGCATGGGCTGCACTCAATTCCCAGGCGAACAATCTCAACCTGCTCAGCCAGCGGCGGCGTGAACTGCGGCGACGTTGAGCCGTACACCGAGACCAACGGACGATCCAAGGCAGCAGCGACGTGCATCAAGCCTGAGTCGTTAGAAACCACAGCTCCGGCGCATGAAAGCAGGTCAATAGCCTCCGCCAAGCTGGTGTCGCCCGAGAGGTTAGTCACCTCTTCGCGCAAACCGGGAATCAAGCGCTCGCGAATATCCTCACCCACCGCATGATCATTCTTCGATCCGAACAACCAAACCTGCCAGCCGGCACGAATCTTCATTTCGGCCACTTTGGCGTAGTGCTCGCTCGGCCAGCGTTTAGCCTCGCCAAACTCAGCACCCGGGCACAGCGCCAATACCGGACGGTCCAGAGACAGGCCAAACTTAGCCAGCGCTGCCTCGCGGCTGACCGGGTCAATCTCAAGCAAGGGCTTTGGATAAGGTTTGGGCAGCTCCGCTCCAGGCTCAAATGCCAGCGCCATAAAGCGCTCAATCATCAATGGATAGCGTTCTTTATCCAGCGTACGCACATCATTGAGCAGACCGTAACGCATCTCGCCCTTCCAGCCTGTGCGTACAGGGATACCTGCAAAAAACGGCACCAATGCCGACTTCAGCGAATTAGGCAGCAAAATAGCCTGATCGTACTGGCCCTTGAGCGACTTGCCGATTTTGCGCCGCGTCGCCAGTTGCAACACGCCATGGCCCAATGGAAAGCTCAATGCATTGCGCACTTCAGGCATGCGCTCAAGAATCGGCCGACTCCAATCGGGTGCCAGAACGTCGATTTCGCAGCCGGGGTGACGCACTTTAAGACACTGAAACAGTGTCTGCGCCATCACCATGTCTCCCACCCAACTAGGGCCTACGATCAGTATTTTCATGCTCATTCCAGAAACGACCAAGGAGGCAGACCGGTCGGCAAACGTTGCGAACAACGCTCAACCGGCCGAAATGCCTCCTTGTTTCAGGTTAACTCCAGACTTTACTTAACCAGTGTGCGCCATTGCGCGTGTGCACTGGTTTGGCCGGTAACCAGGTCAAAATAAGCCTTCTGCAACACTTCTGTGACAGGACCGCGACGACCTTCACCAATCTTGCGGCCATCGACCTCACGAATCGGCGTGACCTCAGCGGCGGTACCGGTGAAGAACGCCTCATCAGCGATATACACTTCATCGCGGGTGATGCGCTTCTCGATCACTTTGATGCCGTGCTCTTCAGCCAATGTCAGAATAGTGTCGCGGGTAATGCCGTTGAGGCACGAAGTCACTTCCGGGGTGTAAACCACACCATTCTTGACCAGGAAGATATTCTCGCCCGAACCTTCGGCAACGTAGCCTTCTGGATCCAGCAACATGGCTTCATCAGCGCCGCCGGAGATCGCCTCTTGCAGCGCCAGCATCGAGTTGATGTAGTTACCATTCGCCTTGGCGCGGGTCATCGAAATGTTGACGTGATGACGGGTAAAGGAGCTGGTACGCACCTTGATACCCACCTGAAGGGCTTCATCACCCATGTAAGCGCCCCAGTTCCAGGCCGCAACTATGACTTGGGTTTTCAAGCCGTGAGCACGCAGACCCATGGCTTCTGATCCGTAAAACACCATTGGGCGGATATAAGCGCTCTCAAGGTTGTTCTCACGTACCGCAGCGCGGGTGGCTTCATTGATCTGTTCTTTGCTGAACGGAATCGTCATGCCCATGATATGAGCCGAATCAAACAGACGGTCGGTGTGCGCTTCCAAACGGAAGATCGCTGTGCCTTCTGGGGTGTTATAAGCACGAACGCCTTCAAAAACACCCATGCCGTAATGCAGCGTGTGGGTCAGCACATGCGTGGTCGCGTTGCGCCACGGAACCAGTTCGCCGTCATACCAAATCACGCCATCACGGTCGGCCATCGACATAATTACCAGTCCTCAAATTTGATTCAAACACACCAGCCAGAGCGCCTTGCGCCACACAGCCGAGCTAAATTCAGGTTAAACCCAGCACCTGCCAGATTCGCAGAACACTGCGTCTTTGTTCATGAAACTGATCACCACTGACCACCCCGGGCTGCTTCTGTAGCGCCTGACGGTGAGCAGCTGAACGGTAAGCCTTATAGACATCCTGCAACAACAGAACATCATCCCCAGCCAGGGCACCAACCTGCTCCAATCCCTCTAATATGCGGATATTGTCGGTAAATTCAAGGAGCTCAGGGTGCTCATGCGACCAAGCAAGGGCCGCGTATTGCACCATAAATTCAATATCGACGATACCTCCAGCGTCTTGCTTGAGGTCAAACTCGGAATCCGCACTGAAGGCATTTTCAGCCGTTCCTGCTGCCGTTTTACGGGTTCCAAGATTGTCGCGCATCTTCGCACGCATCTCGCTGACCTCCGCGCGCAGCTTGTCCAAATCACGCTTGCGCCCCAGAACAGAGGCTCTGACGCGCTCAAACTCGGACGCCACCAGCTTACAACCGACCACCATGCGTGCACGCACCAAGGCTTGATGCTCCCAGGTCCAAGCCTCGTTTTCCTGATAGCGTTCGAACGCCCCAAGCGAGCTGACCAGTAGGCCCGAAGCACCGGATGGCCGCAGACGCATATCCACCTCGTAAAGCTGGCCGGAGTTAGTCTGCGTGGTCAGCAAATGAATGATTCGCTGACCCAGACGCGTGTAGAACTGCGCAGTGTCGATGGATTTCGGCCCGTCGGTCTCAGCCTGCGGATCACCGTCGTGGATAAAGACTAAATCGAGATCAGAGGTGTGCCCCATCTCGATTCCACCGACCTTGCCATAGCCGACGATGATGAAGCCCGGGTCACAATCGCTACCATCCACACGCTTGGGCGTGCCGTATTTAGTGCAGGTGTGTCGCCATGACAATGCCAGCACCTGATCCAGAATCGCCTCAGCCAACCAGGTTAAATAGTCGCTGACCTTCATTAATGGCAAGGTGCCAGTTATTTCCGAAGCTGCCACCCGCAATCGATGCGCCAGCTTAAAGTGACGCAGCGCTTCCATTTGCTGCTCAAGGTCATCTTCAGGAATCCGTGCCAGTCGCTCACGCAACTCAGCCGCAAGCTCAGGTGCCAGCGGGGGATTAAACAGACGCCCTTCATTGAGCAACTCATCGAGCAACAGTGGAAAGCGAGTGATTTGTTCAGCGATCCACGGGCTGCCAGCACATAGGATCAATAAGCGCTCAAGGGCACCTGGATTCTCAGTGAGCAGCACTAAATAAGCTGACCGTCGCGCAACAGCCTCAATCAGTGGCAACACCCGTTCCATCACCAAGTCGGGGTTGTCGTGCTCAACCGCCTGGGCCAACAGCCTGGGAATGAAGGCATCAAGGCGCTCACGCCCGAGTCGCTGCATCGCACGAACCTGATTACCGGTGCGTAAATCGACTAAACGCCGCCACGCCGCCTGAGCATCACTGAAGCCCGCCTCGGCGAGCTGCCGACAGGCTGACTCCTCATCTTGCACGTCGTCCCACAGCGGCATCCATTCACAGCCGACCACCTCATCGGAGTCAGCCGCGCATTCGTCCTCATCGGGGTCTGCAATAACCTGACGAAAGTGCCAGTCAACCCGGCCACGCCAATACATTAACTGCTGATGAAAGGCATCCCAATCGTCAAAGCCCAGCATCAGCGCCACTCGCTGTTTGTCTTGCGGGTTATCCGGCAGCATTTGCGTTTGCCGGTCATCAATCGCCTGCAACGCATGCTCGGTATAGCGCAAGAACTCGTAGCCCTGGCGCAGTTCATCTGTCACGGCCGCTGGCAAATAGCCCTGGCCTTCAAGGGTAGAAAGCACCTTCAACAACGGCCGCTGCTGCAGGCTCAAGTCACGCCCGCCATGAATAAGCTGAAACGCCTGAGCGATAAACTCAACTTCGCGGATACCGCCAGACCCCAGCTTGATGTTCTCCGCCATGCCTTTGCGGCGCACTTCCTGCTGGATTAGCTGCTTCATATTGCGCAGCGCTTCAATCGCCGAGAAGTCCAGGTAACGCCGGTAGACAAAGGGACGGAGCATTTCCAATAACTCGGCACCTTTGGCTTGATCACCGCCGACTACGCGCGCCTTGATCATCGCATAGCGTTCCCAGTCACGGCCCTGATCTTGGTAATACTGCTCCAGCGCATTGAAACTGAAGACCAGCGAACCTGAAGACCCGTACGGACGCAGGCGCATATCAGTGCGGAACACAAAACCATCGACGGTGATCACGTCCAAGGCTTTGATCAAGCGCTGACCCAAGCGTATGAAGAACTCCTGATTGTCCAGCGGCCGCTTGACCCCTTCAGTCTCACCGCCCTCGGGGTAGCCAAAGATCAGATCGATGTCGGAAGACAAGTTGAGCTCATGGGCGCCGAGCTTGCCCATGCCAAGAATAACCATGTGCTGCGCTTCGCCTGTGCGCCGCCCGACCGGGGTGCCGAACTGCTCGCAATGCCGCGGGTACAACCAGTGGTACGCCAGATCGATGCTTGAATCGGCCAACTCAGACAGATCGGTGCAGGTCTCTCGCAAATCCGCCAAGCGGTTAATGTCACGCCAGATGATGCGCACCTGCTGGCGATTGCGAAAACGCCGCAAACTACTGGCCATGGCATCTTCGTCACTGCAACCTTCGAGCTCAGCAGCCAACTGGCGGCGCATTTCACCGGAGCCCAGGCTGCGCTCCAACTCGCCACTGGCCGCCAGATCAAGCAGCATCTGCGGATCACGTAAAGATTGCTGCAAAACGAAATCACTGCAGGCACAAACGCGCGACAGCGCTTCATGGCGCTCGCTCGGCCAAGCGTCGAATTGCTTTCGCACCTCGACACTGAGAGCACTACACAGTGATTGATTTGCACTGCTCGCCAGAACTTGCAAGTTAGCGGGTAATGGGACCAGCATGGGCAAACTCATGGTCTATCCTTTTGGCAAGCTGCAATCTTGTGAAAATGCTGAACCCCTGATCTAGAGGGGCTTACACAGGATGCAACTAAATAAATTGTAGTTTTGCTACTAAAGATTGTATCCAAAGTGCTGAAATCGACGTCCAAATGTAGTAAAACTACACGGCGCCGGTCCTACCTCCGGTACATCCAAGAATTTTAAATGGCCAGTTTACAAAACCGGCTGTGAATCCTGGCCTCCGATTCTGGAAGCCTTTCCGCCCTGGAGCAAGCCATGCAAGACCTCGATCCCGTCGAAACCCAGGAATGGCTGGACGCACTTGAGTCTGTACTCGACAAAGAAGGCGAAGACCGCGCTCACTACCTGATGACTCGCTTAGGCGAGCTGGCCACCCGCAGCGGTGCCCAACTGCCTTATGCCATCACTACACCGTACCGCAATACTATTCCAGTAACCCACGAAGCACGCATGCCTGGCGACCTGTTTATGGAACGCCGCATTCGCTCGCTGGTACGCTGGAACGCCATGGCGATGGTAATGCGTACCAACTTGTCCGACCCGGACTTGGGTGGCCATATTTCCAGCTTCGCCTCCAGCGCGACGCTGTACGACATCGGCTTCAACTACTTCTTCCAAGCCCCGACCGACGAACACGGCGGCGACCTGATCTACTTCCAGGGCCATGTAGCCCCCGGCATCTATGCCCGTGCCTTTATGGAAGGTCGAATCAGCGAAGAGCAGATGATCAACTTCCGTCAGGAAGTCGATGGCAAAGGTTTGTCTTCTTATCCGCACCCTTGGTTGATGCCTGATTTCTGGCAGTTCCCGACTGTATCCATGGGCCTTGGCCCGATTCAGGCGATTTACCAAGCGCGCTTTATGAAGTATCTGGAAGACCGCGGCTTTATCCCAGCAGGCAAGCAAAAAGTTTGGTGCTTCCTCGGTGACGGCGAATGTGACGAGCCAGAATCGCTCGGCGCAATTTCTCTGGCGGGCCGCGAAAAACTCGACAACCTGATCTTTGTCATCAACTGCAACCTGCAGCGCCTCGACGGCCCGGTTCGCGGTAACGGCAAAATCATTCAGGAACTCGAAGGCGTATTCCGTGGCGCCCAGTGGAATGTAAACAAGGTAGTTTGGGGCCGTTTCTGGGACCCGCTGCTGGCTAAAGACACCGACGGCATTCTGCAGCGCCGTATGGATGAAGTGATCGACGGTGAATACCAGAACTACAAGGCCAAAGACGGCGCCTTCGTTCGCGAACACTTCTTCAACTCGCCAGAACTCAAGGCGATGGTTGCCGACTTGTCTGATGACGAAATCTGGAAGCTCAACCGCGGCGGTCACGACCCGTACAAGGTCTATGCGGCTTACCACGATGCAGTCAACCACAAGGGTCAGCCGACCGTGGTTCTGGCCAAGACCATCAAAGGTTATGGCACCGGTGCTGGCGAAGCCAAAAACACCGCGCACAACACCAAGAAAGTTGATGTTGATAGCCTGAAGAAATTCCGTGACCGTTTTGACATCCCAGTCAACGACGACCAGTTGGAAAACCTGCCATTCTTCAAACCTGAAGACGGCAGCGCTGAAGCCAAGTACCTGCACAAGCGTCGCGAAGCACTGGGCGGTTTCGTACCCCAGCGCCGCGCTAACAGCTTCAATATCCCAACGCCACCACTGGACACGCTCAAAGCGATCCTTGACGGCTCGGGTGACCGTGAAATCTCCACCACCATGGCCTTCGTGCGGATTCTCGCGCAACTGGTGAAAGACAAAGAGCTTGGCCAGCGCATCGTTCCGATCATTCCGGACGAAGCCCGTACCTTTGGTATGGAAGGCATGTTCCGTCAGCTTGGCATCTACTCATCCGTAGGCCAACTGTATGAGCCGGTCGATAAAGACCAGGTGATGTTCTACCGCGAAGACAAGAAAGGTCAGATTCTCGAAGAAGGTATCAACGAAGCAGGCGCGATGTCCTCGTTCATCGCCGCAGGCACCAGCTACAGCTGCCACAACCAGCCAATGCTGCCGTTCTACATCTTCTATTCGATGTTTGGCTTCCAGCGTATTGGTGACCTGGCATGGGCCGCAGGCGACAGCCGCACCCGTGGCTTCCTGATCGGCGGTACAGCTGGCCGTACTACACTGAACGGCGAAGGCCTGCAGCACGAAGACGGTCACAGTCACATCATGGCGGCGACCATTCCGAACTGCCGCACGTTTGACCCAACCTACGGCTACGAGCTGGCGGTAATCATTCGTGAAGGCACGCGCCTGATGATGGAAGAACAACAGAACATCTTCTATTACATCACCGTGATGAACGAAGCCTACCAGCAGCCAGCCATGCCGAAAGGTGCCGAAGAAGGCATCATCAAAGGCATGTACCTGCTTGAAGAAGACACCAAAGAAGCCGCCCATCACGTGCAGCTTCTGGGTTCTGGCACCATCCTGCGCGAAGTTCGCGAAGCCGCGAAGATCCTGCGTGATGAGTTCAACGTCGCCTCTGACGTCTGGAGCGTAACCAGCTTCAACGAACTACGCCGCGACGGTCTGGCTGTTGAGCGTCGCAACCGCCTGCACCCAGAGCAGAAGCCTGAGCAAACTTTCGTTGAGCAGTGCCTGACTGGCCGTAAAGGCCCAGTGATTGCCAGCACTGACTACATGAAGCTGTTTGCTGATCAGATCCGCCAGTGGGTTCCAAGCAAAGAGTACAAAGTACTGGGTACTGACGGCTTTGGCCGCAGTGACAGCCGCAAGAAGCTGCGTCACTTCTTTGAAGTTGACCGTCACTTCGTCGTCCTGGCCGCACTTGAGGCTTTGGCTGACCGTGGTGATATCGAACCTAAAGTAGTGGCTGAAGCCATTGCCAAGTTCGGCATCAACCCAGAAAAACTCAACCCACTGGACTGCTAAGGAGCGAAACGATGAGTGAATTGATTCGCGTACCCGACATCGGCAGTGGTGAGGGTGAAGTAATTGAGTTGTTCGTTAAGGTTGGCGACAGCATTGAAGCCGAGCAGAGCCTGCTGACCCTTGAGTCTGACAAAGCCAGCATGGAGATTCCGGCCCCCAAAGCCGGGATTGTCAAAAGCATCAAGGTCAAACTGGGCGACACCTTGAAAGAAGGTGACGAACTGCTTGAGCTCGAAGTTGAAGGCGAAAGCGCTGCAGCCGAGCCCGAGAAAAAGCCCGAGCCTGCACCTGAAAAAGCCGAAGCGCCAAAAGCCGAAGCGGCTTCAGCTCCAGCTGAGAACGCCGCTTCAAGCATTGAAGAAGTGCGCATTCCAGACACCGGCTCTGATGCCAAAGGCAAGATCATTGAGATCTTCGTCAAGGCAGGCGACACCATCGAAGTTGATCAATCCTTGATCACCCTCGAATCGGACAAAGCCAGTTTTGAAGTACCGTCTCCTTCAGCAGGCGTGGTTGAAAGCGTTGAAGTTAAGCTCGACGACGAAGCCGGCACCGGCGATCTGCTACTCAAGCTCAAGGTTCCAGGTTCAGCACCTGCGGCCAAGGAAGAGTCAGCACCTGCGCCTGAGAAAGAAGCGCCAACGGCAGCTGCCGCTCCAGCACCGGCCAAGGGTTCCTCGATTGAAGAAGTACGCATCCCGGACACTGGCTCCGATGCAAAAGGCAAAGTTATTGAGCTGTTCGTCAAGGCCGGCGATACCATTGAAGTTGATCAGTCCTTGCTCACCCTTGAGTCGGACAAAGCCAGCTTTGAAGTGCCATCGCCAGCTGCTGGCGTGGTTGAAAGCGTCGAAATCAAACTGGATGACGAAGCTGGTACCGGCGACCTGATTCTGAAATTGAAAGTGGCTGGCAGTGCACCGGCCGAAGCGGCACCTGCTCAAGCTCCGGCCAAAGCAGAAGCGGCTAAAGCTCCGGAAAAAGCTGAAGCACCGGCTGCGGCAAGCAGTGCGAAATCAGCAACCAGTGGCAAGGTTCACGCAGGCCCGGCTGTTCGCCAATTGGCCCGCGAGTTTGGTGTTGATTTGGCCGACGTTCCTGGCAGCGGCCCTAAAGGCCGAATCGTCAAAGAAGACGTACAGGTTTACGTCAAATCAATGATGAACAAGGCCAAGCAAGCCCCGGCAGCCGCTGGAGCAACAGGCGGCGCAGGTATTCCGCCAGTTCCGGCAATCGATTTCAGCAAGTTTGGTGAAATCGAAGAAGTGGCAATGACCCGTCTGATGCAGATTGGCGCTGCCAACCTGCACCGCAGCTGGTTGAACGTGCCTCACGTGACCCAGTTCGACTCAGCCGACATCACTGAGCTGGAAGCCTTCCGGGTCGCGCAGAAAGCCGTAGCTGAGAAAGCTGGGGTCAAACTGACCGTACTGCCTCTGTTGCTTAAAGCCTGTGCATTCCTGCTCAAGGAAATGCCGGACTTCTGCAGCTCGCTGGCACCTAGCGGCAAGGCCTTCATTCGCAAGAAGTATGTGCACATTGGCTTCGCCGTGGACACCCCGGACGGCTTGCTGGTCCCGGTTATCCGTGACGTCGACAAGAAGAGCCTGCTGCAATTAGCGGCTGAAGCGGCTGAACTGGCGGAAAAAGCGCGCAACAAAAAGCTTTCTCCAGACGCCATGCAAGGCGCTTGCTTCACCATCTCCAGCCTCGGTCACATTGGCGGCACCGGCTTCACGCCGATCGTCAACGCGCCAGAAGTTGCGATCCTCGGTGTCAGCAAAGCGACCATGCAGCCGGTTTGGGATGGCAAAGCCTTCCAGCCAAAACTGATGCTGCCTCTGTCGCTGTCTTACGATCACCGCGTGATCAACGGCGCTTCTGCTGCTCGCTTCACCAAGCGTTTAGGGGATGTATTGGGCGATATTCGCACCATGCTCCTGTAACGACTTAGCAATACGTTTCGAGCACGCCACGCTCGCATCCTCAACCCCGCCATTGGCGGGGTTTTTTTATCTGCGCTAAATGCGACCTAACCTTTCTGCAGGTTACGGATCAAAAAGCTCATGGCCTTGGCCAACTCAGCAGCACCGTTGTTGTCGCGCACAATGCTCAACATAGAGCTGCCAGTGACTGGGTTATTTAGGGTGCAGCTTATTCCACTGGTCGGGCAGTCGTAACGGATATAGGGGTCGACACCAAACACCTCGATCCGCTGATTGCGCACCGCGATGTCATTGGTGGTTTCACCACGCGTCTCTTCGCGTAACAACAATTCGCCCTGTGCGCCTAGTGCCACGCTGTATATGAGATCACTTCGATCCGCTTGGCCAACCTGATAACCTGCCCGCAGTGCATAAGTCATCAGCAATTTATTGACATGAGCCAGTAGCGCTTTGCGCTCGTCTTGAGTTTTGTACAGGCGTTTGAGCTCATGTAGATAACTTGCTTGCTCAGGACTGCTCAAGCCGGTGGCAGGGTCGGCCGATACAGGGGCTACAGAAACCAAACCACTGCTAATCAAAAAGGCAAAAATTAGTTTTCTTGTCAGTCGCATTTGCATAATGCACCCTTACTTGACGCTATAGTGAATTGGGCAGATTTTCTCGCCCTGCGCAGCATACTGGATGCAAACCATTTGATGAGAAGCCATCCCACAGTTGCCAACCAACTGGCGGCCGAGGTTGTGACGCAGTTGCCAGTCCCATCACGACTGGGCATGCTGCGTTTCGAGCGGATGAATGAGGCAAGTTGGGCCTTACTGTTTCTTGACCCTTCTTGTGAGCGTCAATTGGGCATTGCTGCGAGCGATTTATGTGCATTGGTTGAATCACCCTATGCCAGTTTGATGGAGCCCGAGGCACGCCACTCGCTGCACGATCAGATCCAACAGCAATTGAGCCAGCAACCTCATTATTTGGTGCATTACACCCTGCACACCCCCTTTGGTGCGCTCAACCTGATGGAAATGGGTGAACCATTTAAACAACGCGGCCACAACCTGCTGCGCGGCTATCTGCTGGTGACCGCGACATCTCAAGCGGAGCTACCCAAGGGTGCCCAACCTAGCCTTTCAGGCAACGCCCATGCAGAGCCCATGGCGCAGGTTGAAGACCCCCTGCAACAGAAAAAGCGCACCCTTGCCCAGCAAAAGCTAATCCTGCGTCTGGCAAGCCATATCTACCAAGGTAACGCCCTACAGGATGCCGCCAAGCTGATTACACAAACAGCCTGTGACGCTTACGCGGTTGAGCGGGCCTGTATTTGGTTGATTAATGGCGAACACCTTGAATCGGTGACTGTGTATCAAGCTCAAAGCCAGCAACACCATCAAGAAGACTCGCTAAGCCTCAAGCTTTATTCGAACTACATGAACATCATGCGTGCAGGGCGTTCACTGCATATCGAAGACGCATTGAATGACCCCCGTACTATCGAATTACAGCATTACTTAAAGCCACTGAATATTGGCGCCATGCTGGATGCTGGCATTCGGGTAGACGGCGAAGTGGTCGGCCTGCTGTGCCTTGAGCACGTTGGAGGGCCGCGCCAGTGGAAGACCGACGAGATAGCGTTCTGCGGTGAGCTGGCGGATCAGTATGCCCAAGTGCTGTCCAATCAAGAGCGGCGCACCGCAACTCAAGCCCTTTACCTTTTTCAACGTGCAGTCGAGCAAAGCGCCAGCGCGTTTATCTTGCTCAATCGCGACGGTCTGGTTGAGTACGTAAACCCCAGTTTTACGGCCATCACCCTGTACAGCGCGGAAGAGGTGCAAGGCCGACGAATTTCCGAACTGCCTGCCCTGGAGAACCTTAGCGAGTTGCTGTTTAACAGCCAGTCTGGGTTGTCGGGGCACAATAGCTGGCAAGGCGAATTCAAAAGCCGGCGCAAAAACCTTGAGCCCTACTGGAGCCAGTTGTCGATCTCCAAGGTGCATGCCGATGACGGCACGCTAACCCATTACATCGGCATCTACGAAGACATCACCGAAAGCAAAAGCGCGTTGCAGCGCATTGAACGCCTGGCTTTTCACGATAACCTGACAGGCCTAGGCAATCGTTATTCATTTATCCGGGCCTTGGAAAAACGCTTCGCGGTACCGGACAACACCGGTATCAGCCTGTTATTGGTGGATATCGATAACTTCAAGCGGATCAACGACAGCCTCGGCCATCAAACTGGCGACAAGCTGCTTTCCAGCCTGGCTAAACGCCTGCGTAACACCCTGACGCCGACAGCTATTTTGGCGCGTTTTGCCAGCAACGAGTTTGCAATCTTGCTTGATCATCACGACCTTGATGCAGGCCAAGTGGTCGCCTCGCAGGTTTTGCAAACGCTGGACAAGCCACTGTTTGTCGACAATCAGTTAATCAGTATTACCGGCTCTATTGGCCTGGCCTGCGCGCCAGCACACGGCACTGACCCACAAATACTGACTAAACACGCCGGGCTGGCGCTGCATAAGGCCAAGGCTAACGGTAAGCATCAGGTTTGCGTGTTCACCGAGGCGTTAAATGCCGAGGCCGATCATAAGCTGTTCGTCGAAAACAACTTGCGCCGCGCCCTCACTCAGAATGAGCTTGAGGTGTTTTATCAGCCCAAGCTGTGCCTGAAAACTGGAGCATTGGTCGGCATTGAGGCGCTATTACGCTGGCATCATCCACAAAAAGGCATGATCAGCCCTGATCATTTTATTGGTGTAGCGGAAGAAACCGGACTGATTATCCCCATTGGCAAGTGGGTCTTCCGCCAAGCCTGCCGAATGAGCGTACAACTCGCCGCTGTTGGTATGGGATCAATACAGGTGGCAATCAATGTGTCGCCCAAACAGTTCACCGACCCAGATCTGGTCGGTGCGATTCGTACAATCATTGAAGAAGAACAGCTTCCGCCTGAACGCGTAGAGCTTGAACTGACCGAAAGCCTGTTGTTAGAAGCAACAGACGACACCCGCAGCCAGCTTATAAACTTGAAGAAGCTCGGCCTGAGTTTAGCCATGGATGACTTCGGCACGGGTTACTCGTCACTCAGCTATTTGAAGAAATTCCCGATCGATGTAATCAAAATCGATCGCAGCTTTATTAAGGATATTCCAGAAAATCAGGACGATATGGAGATCACCTCCGCGGTAATCGCCATGGCGCACAACCTGAAAATCAAAGTGGTAGCGGAAGGCATTGAAACCAGCGCTCAGTTGAAGTTCTTACGACGCCAACACTGCGATATCGGCCAAGGCTTTTTGTTCGACCAGGCAATTGCCGGTCGCAACCTGATTGACAGCTTAAAGCGCTACATTCGTAGCTAAACCACGTATGGCTAGCTGATTTTGTAACGCCATCGCACAATGGTGGTCTACCCATTACAACGATGTTGAGGAAATGGCTAATGGCTCTGCGCTCGCAAATTCTTGTAAACAAACTCGAACTCCCAACGGCTGGGCAGGCATTACCAGGCCGTGACGTGGCGATGACTGTCCCTGAGGCTCACTTCGTCAACGGCAATGCCCTGCAAGGTCCTTTCCCACAAGGTCTGGAAACTGCTGTATTTGGCTTGGGCTGCTTCTGGGGTGCCGAACGGCGCTTCTGGCAACAACCCGGCGTGTGGAGCACTGCTGTCGGCTATGCGGGGGGGATTACACCTAACCCAACCTACGAAGAAGCCTGCTCAGGTTTAACCGGTCATGCGGAAGTTGTGCTCGTGGTGTTTGACCCCAAAGTCACCAGCTATGCAGCGCTGTTAAAAGTCTTTTGGGAAGCCCACAACCCAACTCAGGGCATGCGTCAGGGTAATGATCAGGGCAGCCAGTACCGCTCAACGATCTACGCCACCAGCGACGAACAATTGGCTCAAGCACTTGAGAGCCAAGCCATGTTCCAGGCTGAACTGGACAAAGCCGGCTTAGGCTCGATTACTACTGAGATTGGCAAAGCCGGCGAGTTCTATTACGCCGAGGCCTATCACCAGCAGTATCTGGCGAAAAATCCTAGCGGCTACTGCGGTTTGGGCGGCACCGGCGTGTGCCTGCCAGCGTAAATCTCCAAGGTAAAAAAATGGCGACCTGCTGTACGCGGGTCGCCTTTTTATGACTGCCAATATCCGCAAAAGCTGTGCGCTGCCACACTGAGGTCGCGTTTGTAGGGTGTATGACGCTTATTTCATACAGCCTTGCAGCCAGAGCATTCAGGATATTTGCTGAACCCTTGATGGGCACAACTCTACACACTGATAGATGGTGAGCCTGCATGCTGCGCATCGCCACACCCAAATAACCCTAGGCTTTTTCTTCGATCAGCCAATCCATGCGCCAGCCACCCTGAGTCAAGCCCAACCGCTCGGCCAGCCACGGCAACAACTGCTTGAGTTCGTCTTCCAGCCCCCAAGGCGGATTACTGATAACCAGCCCTGAGCCGTTTAAACGCTGCGATTCATCGGTTGGGTGAACATACAACTCAACCCTCAATAACTTGGGCGCGGCGCTCTTTTCAAGATCGCGGTAAAACTTTCGCAACTGACGCAGATCCTTGATCGGATACCAAATCGCGACTATAGCTTGGCGCATACGGCCAATAGCATCGTTAAGGGAGTCAACACAGCGATCGAGCTCATCGTCCTTTTCAAACGGTGGATCAATCAGCATCAGCACACGCTTTTCCTGGGTCGGCAATAACGCCCGGGGCACATGCCAGCCTTCACCAAGGTGGACTGCAACACGCCGGTCGCCCTTCATATTTTCTTTGAGTAAACGGCCGTCTTCAGGATGCTTTTCATTGAGTTGCAGCCGATCCTGCTCACGGGTAAGCATCCGCGCCAACTCCGGTGAGCCCGGATAATGGCGCATTTCGCCATCCGGGTTCATGGCCCGAATCACATCCAGGTAATCGGCAAATTGCTCCGGCACATCATCGGCCTGCCAAAGCTTGGCAATGCCTTCAAGCCACTCACCCGTGCGCGTGGCTTGATCCCCGCGCAGGTCATACAAGCCCACACCAGCATGGCTGTCGAGATAGGCAAAGGGTGCCTCCTTTCGCGACAGCAGGGCAATCATCCGGCATAGCAGCAGATGTTTAAGGACGTCGGCGTGATTACCAGCGTGATAGGCGTGACGGTAGTTCATGGCAATAGGCTCCTTGAAGCCCTACAGTTTAACTGCTTAGGTAGTGGTTGTTTACATACCTCGCTGCAGAAGAGCGACGCTAAGCAGTAATATTTCGCTAACGGGCTGCTAGCGACAACGGCTATGGTTTGGCCCCACATAAGAATTAAGTCGCTCAATGAACACTCTGCCCCAGCGCCACCTGATACTTGCCATACTCGCTGGCGCTAGCGCGCTGGTCGTCGTTCATGGTTTGGGCCGGTTTGCCTACACGCCGCTGCTGCCCTATTTGATAAGCGATGGCATGTTGACCCTTGAGCAAGGTGCCAGAGTCGCCACCTGGAATTATATTGGTTATCTGATTGGCGCATTGTTAGCGCTGGCGCTGCATGCTCCAGCACGCATGCGTATCGCCCTGCCCTTGGCACTTCTAAGCAATGCCCTGCTGACGCTCGCGCAAGTTTATGCAACCTCAGTTGATAGCCTCACATGGCTGCGCCTAGCTAATGGCATCAGCAATGGCGTGGTCTTCGTACAAGCCCCCGCACTGGTGCTGGAATGGCTCGCCCAGCACCAGCGCACCCGGCTCAGCGGTTTGATCTACTTGGGGCTGGGCGGCGGTTTACTGGTTTCCAGTGCGACAGCGACCCTGCCTGCACCATGGCTCAGCGGCGCAGATCGCTGGTGGCCAATGGCAATACTTAGCTTGCCGCTGGCACTGTTGAGTATTGGCTTGCTGCGGCGCCTGAAGCTGGACAGCCCGGCAGTACAGGTGCAGCACAAACACAGCCGGTTGTTTGATCGGGCCAGCACACCATTATTCCTTGCTTACACCGGTGCAGGACTGGGCTACATCCTGCCGATGACATTTTTACCCTCACTGGCCGAACAACAGCTTGAACCAAGCAACCCGCTCGTCAGTGGCGCGTGGTTGTGGACTGCCAGCGCCAGCCTGATTTCGATTGCCCTGTGGAATAGCTTAGGCGCGCGCATTGGTGATCGCCGTGCCCTGCTCTGCAACTATGCAGCTCAAGGCTTGGGGGCTGCAGCCCCCATGCTGTGGCCGGGCGCTGTGGGAATTCTGCTGTGCGCCGTGTTGGTCGGCGGCAGTTTTATCGGAACGGTGTTTCTGACTCAACGACTTGCCCGCCATCTCCATCCGCATCAGGGCCCACGCCTGTCCGCAGCACTTATCGCCTTGTATGGGGCCAGCCAGTTACTCGGCCCTTGGCTGGCGGAGCAAGCCTTGCAAATGGGTGCAACGCTCACCCAATGCTTTGCGATTGGTGCCGGAGCACTGCTCTGGGGTATGTGCTGGACGTTTTTGATTCCACGTGGCAACCGCCAGACAAGCTAAGCAACACAGCTCCCCCGCCGGTACATGTGGTGCTTTATCACGCCGATGGATAATACTGGGCAGTGCGGCGACGCCTGCCTAGACTCGGCGCGACTAACAGGAGGTCAACCATGTCCGAGACTCTGCTTAACGCCCGCAATCTTGCTTTCGAACTTTACGAAGTGCTCGATGCCGAGGCATTGACCCAGCGCGAGCGCTTCGCCGAGCACAGCCGTGAAACCTTCGATGCGGCAATTGATACGGCGCGCAGCATTGCAGAAAACCTGTTCGCACCGCACAACCGCAAAAATGATGAAAACGAGCCTGAATATGTTGATGGCGCAGCCAAGCTGATTCCGGAAATCAAACCGGCTGTCGACGCCTTCCTCGAGGCCGGATTTCTCAACGCCACTCGCGAGTTCGATGTTGGCGGTATGCAGCTACCTAACCTGCTTTCACAGGCTTGCTTTGCTCACTTTCAGTCAGCCAACATCGCCACATCATCCTATGCAATGCTGACCATGGGCGCTGCCAATCTAATTGAAGCCTTTGGTGACGAAGAACAAAAGCAGCGCTTTCTCGAACCCATGATCAACGGCCGTTTCTTCGGCACCATGGCCCTGACCGAACCCCATGCAGGCTCCTCGCTTTCCGATATTCGCACCCGTGCCGAGCCAGCAGCAGATGGCACTTATCGGCTAAAGGGCAACAAGATCTTCATTTCTGGCGGCGACCATCCTTTATCGGAAAATATCGTGCACATGGTTTTGGCCAAGCTGCCCGATGCTCCGCCCGGCGTTAAAGGCATTTCGCTATTTATCGTGCCCAAGTTTCTGGTTAACGACGACGGTTCGCTGGGTAAGCGCAATGATGTATTGCTGGCCGGCTTGTTCCACAAAATGGGCTGGCGCGGCACAACCTCAACGGCATTGAATTTCGGCGATAACGGTGAATGTATCGGTTACTTGGTCGGCAAACCGCACCAAGGCCTGGCCTATATGTTCCAGATGATGAATGAGGCGCGAATTGGCGTCGGCATGGGCGCAGTAATGCTCGGCTACGCTGGCTACCTGTACTCTCTGGAATATGCCCGGCAACGCCCGCAAGGCCGCTTGCCAGATGGCAAAAACCCAACGTCATCCCAGGTCGCAATTATTGAGCACGCGGACGTACGGCGCATGCTTCTGACCCAGAAAGCCTATGTCGAAGGCGCATTTGACCTCGGCTTGTACGCCGCACGCCTATTTGATGACACCCAAACCCTTGAAACCGAAGAACAGCGACGCAGCGCACTGGAGTTGCTGGATCTGCTGACGCCAATTGTTAAGTCATGGCCGTCGGAGTTTTGCCTCAAGGCCAATGAGTTGGCGATCCAGATACTCGGTGGTCACGGTTACACCCGTGAATACCCGGTGGAGCAGTACTACCGCGACAATCGCCTTAACCCGATTCACGAAGGCACCCACGGTATTCAGTCACTCGACCTGCTGGGCCGTAAGGTGTCGATGAATAACGGCGCAGCACTCAAGCAACTGGTCAAGCTGATCCAGCAATGCTGTGAGCGTGCCAGCGCTTTCGAGTCATTGAATAACCTGCGCCTGCCCCTTGAGCAGCTATTGGCGCGACTTTCCAGCGTAACCCTAACCCTGCTCGGTGATTTGATGAGCGGCAAGGTTAATCAGAGCCTGGCAAACTCGGCTCTGTATCTGAAAGTGTTCGGCCATGCGGTGATTGGTTGGCGCTGGCTAGAGCAAGCAATCCGCGCCGAAGAAGGACTGGCAAAAGGCCATGCTGCTGATCAGGATTTCTATCAAGGCAAACTACAAGCTGCGCGTTACTTCCTGACTTGGGAAGTGCCAAGTTGCCATCACGAATTGGCAATCCTTGAGAGTCGCGATGACACTTGCCTGAATATGCAAGACAACTGGTTCTAGCCTCAGGCTTTAACTTTGCCCTTGTGCATGCAACGTGCACAAGGGCTCATCAACTCCTGAGCCTGCCCCGGCATGCGCGTGAAACACTGCCAATCAAAACCCGCCTTCAGCGCTTTATACATATAACGCCATGTGTTTTTTTAACCACAGAGCAAACTCACAGGTTATTATCTATGGCACGCGCCATGCATAGGTGCGCTGCCAGTTAATAAAGGAGTATGCCACTTTGGATGCAAGTACCATCAACAGTCTCTTTTTGATCGGTGCATTGCTGGTAGGCATGAGCATTCTGGTTAGCGCATTTGGCTCGCGCTTTGGCATCCCGATTCTGGTCATTTTCCTCGGCGTTGGCATGCTAGCTGGCGTCGACGGCCCTGGTGGCATCAGCTTCTCCAATTACCCGCTGGCCTACTTGGTCGGCAACCTTGCGCTGGCTATTATTTTGCTTGATGGCGGCATGCGCACCCGTGTGTCCAGCTTCCGTGTGGCGCTATGGCCGTCGCTGTCGATGGCCACTATTGGGGTCATGATTACCGCCGGGTTAACCGGCGTGGCAGCAGCATGGCTGTTCAAACTGAGCTGGATGGAGGGCCTGCTAATTGGTGCGATTGTCGGCTCAACCGATGCTGCTGCGGTGTTCAGCCTGCTCGGCGGTCGCGGCCTCAACGAGCGGGTGAGTTCGACCCTGGAGATCGAGTCGGGCAGTAACGACCCGATGGCGGTATTCCTGACAGTGACCCTGATTGCCATGCTGCAAGCCGGGCAAACTGGATTTAGCTGGGATTTGCTCATCCACCTTGGTTTGCAGTTTGGTCTGGGCGCATTTCTTGGCTTGGTCGGTGGCTGGTTGCTGCTAAACCTGATTAACCGCATTACCTTGGCCAACGGCCTGTACCCACTACTGGTGGTCAGCGGCGGCCTGATCATATTTGCGATCACCAACGCCTTTGGCGGCAGCGGTATTCTTGCGGTCTACCTGTGCGGCTTGTTACTCGGCAACAAAGCCATCCGGTCGCGCCATGGCATTTTGCACATGCTCGACGGCCTGACATGGCTCGCGCAAATAGGCATGTTCTTGGTCCTCGGCTTGCTGGTAACCCCCCACGAACTACTCAAAATCGCGGTGCCCGCATTGGGCTTGGCGTTGTGGATGATTTTCATTGCACGGCCACTTTCGGTATTTCTCGGGCTATTGCCTTTCCATGCGTTCCATGACCGCGAGCGAGCGTTTATCGCCTGGGTCGGTCTACGCGGCGCAGTGCCCATTATTCTTGCCGTATTCCCGCTGATGGCAGGCCTGGAAAATGCTCAACTGTTTTTCAACGTCGCCTTCTTCATCGTTATCGTCTCGCTGCTATTACAGGGCACCAGCTTGCCGCTAGCTGCGAAATTCTTAAGGGTCACAGTCCCGCCCCAGCCCGCGCCATTTTCACGCTCAGGTCTGGAGATCTATCCCACCAGCCAGTGGGAGTTATTCATCTATCGCTTGGGCGCAGAAAAATGGTGCATCGGCTCGCCTCTGCGTGATCTGAAAATGCCCGAGGGCACGCGGGTCGCCGCGCTGTTCCGTGGCAACGAACTGCTCCACCCCTCAGGCAGCACCAAACTCGATGCGGGTGATTTGCTTTGCGTGATCGGCCATGCGTACGACTTAGAAGCGCTCGGCAAGCTGTTCAGCCAGGCACCGACACGCGGCCAGGACCTGCGTTTCTTTGGTGACTTTGTACTTGAAGGCGATGCTGAAGTGGGTGCCGTTGCCGCACTTTATGGTCTGAAACTGAGCGACACCCAAAGCGACATGCTACTGGGTCGTTTTATCGCCCATAAAATTGGTGGTGAACCAGTAATAGGCGACCAGGTCGAATGGCAAGGTTTGACCTGGACGGTCGCCTCGATGGAAGGCAACAAGATCCGCAAGGTTGGCGTTAAATTTCCAGAAGGCAGTCGCCCCGGCCCCGGCCTATTCCTCTAAACTCTGTTAACTTCGAGCCGCACGTACGCGACCATGCCCTCTCTCCGTAATTACATCGCTTTACTATTCATCAGCTTGCTGTTGGGCAGCTCTCTGGCATTTGCAAATGAGCCGCCATCAGCCAGCGATGTGCAAAACCAGCTATCAACACTGGCAGACAGCAAGTTACCTGAAGCAGAGGTCACCCAGCTAAAACAAACGCTGGAGAAGACCCTCAGCCTGCTGCGCCTCAAAGAACAAAGCGAGAAAGACCTCGAAGACCTGAATAAGCAGATAAACGCTGCCCCCCGCCTAATTGGCGAAGCGCAGCGTGAGCTGGCACGCCTCAAGGCCAGCCAACCGACCCCAGTTGCCGAACGCTATGGCAAAACCAAGGTGTCTGACCTCGAGCAGATGCTCAGTGATCGCAACAACCAGCTGAGCGAATGGCAAAAACAGATTATCGATGCCAACAGCCTGATCATTACCTCACAAACCCGCCCAGAACGTGCGCAGGCGGAGATCAGTAGCAATCAAGCGCGCCTGCGTGAAATTGCCGAGGCACTTAAGAACGGCAAACTCGACGGCCTACCACTCACCAACGAAGCCCGTGACCGTCTCAATGCTGAAGTGGCTCAGCTGAATGCACAGATCCAATTGCGTCGCCAGGAATTAAGTGGCAACAGCTTGCTGCAAGACTTGGGCTCAAGCCAGCGCGCGCTATTAGATGAGCGTATCAAGCGCCTTGAGCAGGAACTGACTGCGCTGCAACAGTTGATCAACCAGAAACGTCGTGAGCTGTCAGAAATGACAGTTGCCGAGCAAGCACAAAGTGCCGAAAAGTTGGGCACCGACGGTGTGCTAAGCCGCGAAAGCGCTCTTAATGTCAAATACTCTGATTACCTGCTCAAAGCCACTAACCGGCTCAACCTCATCACCCAGAAAAACTTACAAACCAAACAGCAATTGGACGCGGTCAATCAGAGCGACCAAGCACTTGATCAACAAATCAGCGTGCTGCAAGGCAGTATTTTACTTTCGAAAATCCTCTACCAACAGAAGCAAGCACTGCCGATGCTGGATATCGATAAGGATTTGCCGAATGACATTGCCGACATACGCCTCTATCAATTTGAGCTCAACCAGCAGCGCGACCTGATCACCAACCCGTCGGCTTACATCGACAGCTTGGTGCAGGAGCAACCCGATGACCACATAAGCCCAGAGCTGCGCAAATCGTTGCTGACCATCATAGAGACGCGTCGTGACCTCCTTGATCGGGTCAACAATGAGCTGGGGCAACTACTCAGCGAATCAATCAACCTGCAACTCACCCAAAAACAGCTGCAAACTACAGCCCAGACGCTGAGCGATACCCTTGAAGAGCAGATGTTCTGGATTCCAAGCAATAAACCACTCAACTTTGAATGGTTTAAAGATATGCCGGCCAAGCTTCAGCGCCAGCTTGATAGCTTGGACTGGACCTCAAGCGCCAAGGAGTTCACGGCTGGGTTGGTCGGTAAGCCGCTGCTGTTCTTGCCACTGCTACTGGTAATAGGCCTGCTGCTGTGGCGACGTAAAGCGATCACGCGCAAACTCTCAGACATCCATCAAGATATCGGCCACTACAAAAACGACAGCCAACTGCATACGCCGATGGCCATTTTGCTGAATGTCCTGCTGGCATTGCCGGGCACGTTGTTCTTTGCTCTCTGCGGCTTTGCTTTGCAGATGGATGCTCGCGGCCAAAATGCCAGCCTCGGCTCCGCTTTTTTTAGCATGGCCCAAGCCTGGATGGTGCTCTATACCATTTACAGAATCTTATCGCCCAGTGGCGTCGCTGAGCTGCATTTCCGCTGGACACGCCCGCATGTCACTTACCTGCGTCGCTATGTCCGCTACCTCGGCTCGGTTATTATGGCTCTTGTGGCCATTGTAACCATTGCCGGCTACCAGCCAGAAAGACTGGCCGATGACGTACTCGGTATCTCCATATCCGTGACCTGTTACGCGCTGATGGCCTGGTTGCTCAGTCGTGTTCTGCTGACTGGGCCAGCGCGAGAAAACACCTCACTCTTCCGGACCTTCGTCGCCTGTATCATCTGCATGTTGCCGCTGGTACTGATCGTGATGGTCGGCATGGGCTACTTTTACACCGCGATAAAACTTACCGACCGCTTACTCGATACCCTCGGGTTGATGATGATTGGTTTAATCGTCGAAGCAGCTTTTGTTCGTGGGCTTTCAGTTGCGGCGCGTCGCCTGGCTTACCAGCGTGCAATCGCCAAACGCCAAGCCACACAGGCCGCAGAGGAATCCGAGACTGGCGAAGTCGTGGTAGAAGAGCCGACACTGGATATCGACCAGGTTAATCAGCAATCGCTAAGACTGGTGCGCTTGGCCTTGCTTGGGGTCTTTATCAGCCTGCTCTGGCTGGTCTGGGCTGACCTGATTTCAGTGTTTTCCTACCTCGATAACTTCACGCTGTACGAATATGTCAGTGGTACCGGCACAATGGCCAGCATGGTGCCCATCAGCCTTAGCGACGTGTTGGGGGCATTGGTTATCATTGGTATAACCATCGCACTCGGGCGCAACCTGCCGGGCTTACTAGAAGTCTTTGTACTGTCGCGAATGAAGCTTGCCCAAGGCAGCTCGTACGCCACGACCACCCTGCTGTCCTACACCATCGTTGCAGTCGGTTCGGTTGTCACGCTGTCGACCCTTGGTTTGAGCTGGGACAAATTACAGTGGTTGGTTGCAGCCCTCTCCGTCGGTCTGGGTTTTGGCTTGCAAGAGATTTTCGCCAACTTTATTTCTGGCTTGATCATTCTGTTTGAGCGCCCGGTGCGTATCGGTGATGTGGTGACCATCGGCAACCTTTCTGGAACCGTCAGTAAAATCCGCATTCGGGCAACGACCATTACCGACTTTGATCGTAAAGAAATCATTGTGCCAAACAAAACCTTTGTCACCGACCAACTGGTCAACTGGTCACTGAATGACACCATCACCCGAATCACCATCATGATTGGTCTGGCCTATGAGTCCGACCTTGAACTGGCCCGCAAGCTGATGATGCAAGCCGCTATGGAAAACCCGCGCGTACTGCGTGATCCAGAGCCATTGCTGTTCTTCCTCTCGGTTGGCGCTAGCACCTTTAATTATGAGTTGCGGGTGCATGTACGTGAACTGGGTGACCGCAATGCTGCCACCGACGAGTTACTGACCCGTATCGCCATGAGCTTCCGCGAAAACAACATCGAGATGGCCTTCAATCAATTGGACGTCATGGTCAAAAACCTTAATGGTGCCGAGCTAAACCTCAAGGCAACCAGCCCGGTAATTGTCCAGAGCAGCCCGATGCCGGAGGCAAAACCAGAATCAGAGCAAGAGCCAGTGATCGGCACAGAAATCGGCACCCAACAGCCTGTGTCACTGAGCAAAGGAACGCCGCCTGCGGTCGACCCCAACTGAACGGCGCGTTATTGTAATGCTTCACCCTGACGGCTGAGCTAAGGAACCTCTGAAAAACTACTGCGCTAGGTATTACCGCGTTAAAAAAATGCTCAAAATGCTCATTTAGGACAACTAAAGTCGAGCGCGACCCCGGTCGCTTTTTCGCAGCTTTTTGCCTTGTACTCCCGTCGCTCGCTACCTTTTTCAGAAGCTCCCTAAACACTCAGCCGTCTTTGCTTTACCGGAGTAGCGCCTTGAAACAACTCAGCGAGCTGACCTTTGATAATCGCTTTGCCCGCCTGGGGGATAAATTTTCCACCCATGTCCTGCCAGAGCCGATTGCCGAGCCGCACCTTGTGGTTGCCAGCCAATCAGCCATGGCGCTGCTGGACCTAGACCCTACCGAGGCAGAGACCGACGTTTTTGCGCAGATATTCTCGGGGCATAAGCTTTGGAGCGACGCCGAACCACGGGCAATGGTTTACTCCGGTCACCAGTTTGGTGGCTATACACCAAGGCTCGGTGACGGCCGAGGTTTACTCTTGGGCGAGGTCATTAATGAAGCGGGCGAACATTGGGATCTGCACCTCAAAGGTGCCGGGCAAACCCCCTACTCGCGCATGGGTGATGGCCGCGCCGTACTGCGCAGTTCGATCCGTGAGTTTCTTGCCAGCGAGCACCTTCATGCACTGGGTATCGCCAGCTCCCGCGCACTCTGCGTAACAGGCTCAAGCACTCCGGTGTGGCGCGAAAAGAAAGAAACCGCCGCCATGGTCCTGCGCCTTGCGCCAAGCCATGTCCGCTTTGGCCACTTTGAGTATTTCTATTACACCCAACAACACGAGCTGCTAAAACAACTGGCCGAACACGTACTGCACAACCACTTCGAAAGTTGTATGGCAGAGCAAGACCCTTATTTAATGATGTTTCGCCAGATCGTTGAGCGCAACGCTGAAATGATTGCCTACTGGCAGGCTTATGGCTTCTGCCACGGGGTGATGAATACTGACAACATGTCGATCCTTGGGATTACATTCGACTACGGCCCCTACGCCTTTCTTGATGATTTTGATGCCAAGCACATCTGCAACCACTCCGACGACACGGGGCGTTATAGCTTTAGCAATCAAGTGCCCATCGCCCAATGGAACCTTGCAGCGCTCGGTCAGGCGTTAACTCCACTGATCAGCGTTGAAGCACTTCGCGCCAGCTTGGATCTGTTCCTGCCGCTGTACCAAAGTCATTATCTGGATTTGATGCGCCGGCGCTTAGGCTTCACCAGCGCCGATGAAGGCGACGAGGCATTGGTCCAGCGCCTGCTGCAATTAATGCAAAACAGCGCAATCGACTACAGCCTGTTCTTCCGTGAGCTGGGCGAAAGCGATCCGCAAGCTGCATTGGCACGCCTGCGCGATGACTTTACTGATCTAGCCGGATTCGATGCTTGGTCCGCGCAATACATGGCCCGTGACCCGCTACAAGGGCAATCACAAGCGCAGCGCCGAGAACGCATGCATGCTGTAAACCCCAAATTCATCCTGCGTAACTATCTCGCTCAGGAGGCAATCGAGGCGGCTGAAAAAGGCGATTACAGCATTGTGCGCGAGCTGCATCAGGTGCTCAGCCAGCCCTTTGCCGAGCAGCCGGGCAAAGAACGCTTCGCCCAACGTCCGCCAGATTGGGGTAAGCACCTGGAAATCAGCTGTTCATCCTGATTCGCCCTACTTTACCGGGGCTGAACATCCGCGAGTATCCAGTTGAGCCCCATTTCTACATGCAACTCGGTGCTGTCGAGCATGTCCACAGCGGCTTGAGTGTTCTCAAGCAGCAAGCCAATCTCGGTGCAGCCAAGTATTGCCACCTGCGCGCCACGCTCGCGAAGTTGCGCGAGGCATTGCAAGTAGTAGTCACGTGAACTGGACTCAAAGCGGCCTTGGCACAATTCGGCAAAGATCACCCGGTCAACTTCATCGACCTGCTCGCCTGGCGGAATCAACACCTCTATCGCAAAGCGCTCAGCCAGGCGCTGGCGATAAAAATCTTCGAGCATGGTGAAGCGTGTACCTAGCAATGCAGCACGCTTGATGCCGCGCTGCTGCAACGCGTGACCAACAGCGTCGCCTATGTGCAGCAGCGGGATATCCACAGCCGCCTCAATCGCTGGGGCAACTTTGTGCATGGTGTTGGTGGCTAATAACAGGGCCGTTGCACCGGCGTCTTGCAGGCGTCGAGCAATGTCTGCCAGCACCACTCCTGCAGTCTCCCAGTCGCCTTGTTTTTGCAGCGCGGCAATATCCGCGAAATCAACAGAGTGCAGCAACAATGGCGCCGAATGCAGGCCACCTAGACGTTCGCGAACACCTTGGTTCAGCAGCCGGTAATAACTGCTGGTCGACTCCCAACTCATACCACCGAGAATGCCTAACTGACGCATCGTCTGCTCCTTATCGCCATGTGCCTGGATCAACGAGGAGCCTATCGCGCATCAACTGCAAGACATAGTCACAGTGGCGAACGGGCTGATGGGTACAGCTTATCTATTAAACCGAAAAGGCATATAAACCTTATCAAACATTCTTAGACTATCTAAGCAAACGCCACTATCTTGACGACCACGAGCACATGGCAACACTGCCCTCGATAGATTCAACGTTTAAGGACACCCATGTTCGGGGACTCACTACCACTGTTATTTGTTGGCGCGCTGCTCATCTGGGTACTGGTTGCCTTCATCAGAGAAAAGTGGAGCCCAGACATCGTCGCCGCCATTGCGGTCGCCGCACTACTTGTTACGCAACTGCTGAGCCCGGCGGAAGTACTCAGCGTGCTGTCCAACTCAGCGCCAGTCACGATCGCCTGTATGTTCGTGCTCTCCGCAGCACTTGAACGAACAGGCTGCATCGATGCATTAGGTAATTGGCTGGGCAACCTTGTTGGCACCAGCCCGATACGCGTGCTGACCGGTTTGACCTTGACTGCGCTGGTGATCTCCGCCTGTTTGAACAACACCCCAGTTGTGGCGATTTTAACCCCGGTTGCTATATCACTGGCGCGCCGTGCAGGGACCATGCCCTCGAAGCTGTTAATCCCACTGTCATACGCAACAATTCTGGGGGGCACCCTGACCATGATCGGCACCTCGACCAATATTCTGGTCGACGGTGTGGCCCGTAAAGCCGGGCTGGCTCCCTTCGGCATTTTTGAAATTACCGGTGCCGGCTTGATTCTGGCATCTGCTGGCATGATCTATCTGCTCTTGGTCGGCCGTCACCTACTGCCGAACCGCGACACCCTATCGCGCCAGTTACGCCCGGATCTCGATCGCACCTTTATGACCGAACTGCTGGTCCCCCATGACTCGCCAGTGATCGGTAAATCCCTTAGCGAAGCCAATCTCAATGGTGGCAGCGGCCTGCAAGTGTTGAAGCTGTTTCGCGCAGACCTTGAGCTGACTGCACCTGGCCATGACACCCTGCTGGCCAGTGGCGACCGCCTGGTACTGCATGGCCAAGTCAAAAACGTAGTCGAGCTGCGTGAAAGTGGTCATTTATCATTCAATCGCAGCGATGCCTTTGAAACCATCAGCAGTCACGATGTAATTCTTGCTGAAGCCATAGTCGGTCGCAATTCGCGATACAGCCACCGACCAATGCGCGACCTCGACTTGACCGCCCGATACGGCATTGCCGTCTTAGCGGTGCATCGTCAGGACGAAAACGTCCAGGGCAACCTGGATGATTTCGAGCTGCAGTTTGGCGACGTGATGCTGGTGGAAGGCACGCCCGCACAGATCAAACGTTTCGCCGACAACGGCGAGCTGATCAGCCTCAACGCCGTACAAGAGCGCGCGTTTCGCCGCGACAAAGCGCCGATCGCGATCGTTGCGACGCTTGCCGTGATGATCCTTGCTGCATTTGGCGTTATGCCCATTGAAGGTCTGGCAATTATTGGAGCCGTCAGCGTCCTGGCGACGCGCTGCTTAGATGTTGAGGATGCATACAAAGCCGTTGACTGGAAAATCCTCAGCCTGATTTTCGGCATGCTTGCTATCAGCATCGCCATGGACAAGGTCGGCCTGGTCAAAATATTGGTTGAGAACATGATGGGCTGGTTGCCATGGGCCGGACCATTGCTGATGCTTTCCATGCTGTACCTGTTTACCTCCGTGCTGACTGAAATGCTCTCCAACAACGCCGTTGCAGTCTTGGTCACACCCATTGCAATTGGCTTGGCCCAACACTTGGGAGTGGACCCCCGCGCCTTTGTAGTTGCGGTTATGTTTGCCGCCAGCGCCAGCTTCGCGACGCCAATCGGCTATCAGACCAACACCTTTGTATACAACGCCGGCGGCTATCGCTTTACCGATTTCATGAAAGTGGGTATCCCGCTCAACTTGCTGTTGTGGGTGGTGGCAACCATCGTCATTCCATTGTTCTGGCCATTGGTTCCAGTCTAAGGCTTGGGTTCTGGCTACCTTGAAAACAGCCTGCGGTGACCGCAAATCTAAGCAATAGACCTGGAGTCCATCATGCCCGATCCACTGCTCATACCCTGCCCCAGCTGTAATGCCCTAAACCGCATCCAAAATGAGCGCCTCAGTGACAAACCCAACTGTGGCCGTTGCAAGGAAAGCCTGCTGACCAGCACGCCAATTGAACTGACCCAAGCCAACTTTGCCAGCCAGACCAAAGGCGACCTGCCATTACTCGTTGATGTATGGGCCAGTTGGTGTGGGCCATGCCAAGCTTTTGCACCAACGTTCAGGCAGGCAGCAACCCAACTGCAGGGGCAATACCGCTTGGGAAAACTCGACAGCGAGGCCCATCAGCAATTAGCCGGACAGCTGGGCATTCGCTCAATCCCGAGTTTGATTTTGTTTCGTCAGGGCAAAGAAATCGCGCGCCAGAGCGGCGCCATGGCGCTACCGCAATTAATGGCCTGGCTTAAGAGCCAGGCTTAACCTGAGCACTGCGGTCAAGCGCAGCGGCACATATAGTCAATTGCAGCCTTTAGGCCTGGGGTTAAGCTAGGGAGCCTAAGTGGAATAATAAGCATAAGGCCTAGCCATGTCCCTGCCATTTGAGATCGCCCGCCAATTGACTGAAGAACAAATTGCCTTTGTGAAACGCAGCGGCCTCAAAGCCGAAGCGCTTGAACCTGGCTTTGTCTGCCTGCGCATGCCCATGTCGGGCAATGAAAACCATATAGGTAGCATGTATGCAGGTGCATTGTTCACCCTCGCAGAAATTCCTGGCGGTGCATTGTTTCTCACCAGCTTCGATGTGAAGCGGTTTTATCCAGTCGTTAAAGAAATGAACCTTCGCTTTCGGCGTCCCGCCAAAGGTGATATCACTGTCGAGGCAGGATTAAGCTCAACTGAAATACAACGCTTGGAAGATGAAGCTCAACGTCTGGGAAAAGCGGAGTACATACTGGAACTTCAGCTAAAGGATGCTAGCGGGGAAGTGGTTGCCGAAAGTCGTGGTTATTATCAGTTACGAATGCACTGACACATGACCTTGCTATAGCGCAAAAGACCAGCTAATTGATGGGTGATAATAAACGTGTCGACAGGGGTCGGCCGGAGAGATCTTCAATGACTGCACATATTCTTATCGCCCACGATTTAAGAGACACAGCCGATCTCGCGTTGAGCAGGGCCGCTCAACTTGCCAGCCAACATGACGCCAAGCTGACTGTCCTGCACGTGCTTGACCCAACGCAAAGCAGAGAGCAGCACGATGCTGCCAAGCGCTCCTTAGATCGTAGCTTGAGCACACTCGCACCGAAAACGGCGACCCTGCGAATTCTTAGCGGCAAACCGTCTGAGATAGTTTTGCAGCAAATCAACGCGCTCGGTTGCGACTTACTGGTGCTAGGCGCGCATCATTCTCGCCATGACTATTTCTCCGGCACCAGCCTCGACCGCATAGCCCGACGCAGCAGCGTTCCGATGCTGATTGTCGCCCGCAATGATGCCAAGCCCTATAAACGCTCCCTTGCGGCTATCGACTTTTCAGTCTGTGCTTGCTGTGCGTTGAACAAAGCCTATGACCTACTGCCCAGCTCAGCTGAGTTGCATGCCTTGCACGTATTCGAGCCTGACAAGGGCAACGCCAAACAGGTTGAACTGCAACTGCAAACCCAGAGCGCGTTAATCGACCAGTTGATGGAAGATGAGGCCCTAAAGCTATCGAAAAACGGTCCTAAGCTAAGCCATTCAGTGCAGCAAGGCAGCATTTTAAGGGCACTGCAAGAGCAACTTAATAGCCGCCGGACAGACTTGATGGTGCTCGGCAGTCACGGTCGCAGCGCACTGTCGCAAGCGCTGCTCGGCAGCCTTGCCCAGCACTTTCTGCACAAAGCGCCCTGCGATATTTTTGTCGTGCGCTGAGTTCAATCGCAGGGCTGCTGTAGGGCGTAACAACGCGAAGCTCGTCCACCAAGGCTGCAAAAACTGCGGCTATTGGTGGCCGAAAAGAGCGTCGACCACCCTACCGCTGATTGAGCAAGTCGTGCAATTCAACAAACTGTTGAGTCAATTTATGCCGAGGCTCCAGGTAGATAAGTGGCATGCAGGCTTGATGCGACTCTCGCATTTTTACCGAGCTCATCAAGTTAACTGGCAGCACTGGCAACCCCTCAGCCACTAGCTCATCCAGCAACTGCTGGGGCAACGTCGCACGCGGCTGGAATTGGTTGACCACAATACCTTCTACTTCAAGACCCTCGTTGTGATCTTCCTTCAACTCTTCAATTTCTTGCAGCAAGCCATACAGGGCATTGCGCGAGAAACTATCGCAATCAAAAGGAATAAGCACCCGATCAGCCGCAATAAGTGCTGAAACCGTATAGAAGTTCAAGGCAGGCGGAGTGTCGAGGTAAATCCGCTCATAATCTTCAGACAAGTCTTCCAGCAGCTTTCGCAGCTTATTAATTTTGTGCTTGGCTTCAAGTTTGGGCTGCAAGTCTGCAAGCTCAGCCGTGGCAGTAATGACATGCAAGTTATCGAATGGGGTCTCATAGATATCAACCTTTCCCTTCTTGGCAAAGGGGCCGCCAGACAAGGTTTGATTGAAGAATTCGGAAATCCCCAATGGGATCTCGTTCCCCGTTAATCCCGTAAGGTAATGGGTTGAGTTTGCTTGCGCATCAAGGTCAATCAATAACGTTCGGTAGCCCTGTGAAGCACTCACAGCCGCTAGATTGCACGCAATACTGGATTTACCAACACCGCCCTTCTGGTTAAAAACCACACGCCGCATTTTATTTGCTCCCAATCCCTGAAAAGACATGAACGTTAGCGAAAGTACATGACAAGGCCAATGCAACCTAGCATCTCCGACCCTTCACTTATGCATATCAGCTTGATCATTCTAAAATATGAGCTGAATCGCTCAAAATTAATCAAGAACAACGTTTGCGCAAAACTCATGCCACTTAGATAATGCCACTCTTGAGCCACAAGCTCATCGAGCTCAAACTGTATGTTCCCCTGACAATGATTGGCTTTGCCCTCACACTATTGGCCAAATAGCGGGACTGCTGCAACAGTCAAAAATGTCCCAAGGGCCAGGTAATATCTTCCGTGATGCGATTCAACATAGAACAATGGCGTGCCTGGGCTCCCGGCCTGGAAAGCACGCAACAGTGGCATAACTGGAGCAAGGCACCAGTGCGCGTGCTTGATGAGCAGCAACAGCCTGATGTCAGCTTTATTGCACCGATGCAGCGCAGGCGTCTAAGCCGCTTGGCGCGGATGGTCTTCAATGTTGCCTGGCCATTAGCTGAAACACTACCTGCCCTACCCTTTATTTTTGCTTCACGCCACGGCGAAACCCCACGCACACTGGCTTTGCTTAATGACCTTGCGCGCAATGAGCCATTGTCCCCTACCCAATTTAGCTTATCGGTGCATAACGCAATTATCGGCCAATGGTCGATCCTGCGCGGTGACACCAGTGAGATGACAGCGCTCGCTGCCGCCAGAGACAGCCTCGAACACGCCATACAAGAAGCCTGCTTATTGCTCAATGAAGGCGCACCCGCCGTATTAGTGGTGATTGCTGAAGAGTCCCCGGCTGCCATCTATACCCCCTACATTGATGACGTACCTTTTCCCTATGCCGTAGGGCTTTTACTCACGCCCGGCGACGACTGGCAGTTACAACTGAACGCTGGAAATGGCCCAATTAGCGAATGGCCGCACCCTTTAAATTTGCTCAAGGCGCTTTGCCGTGACCACCCCCTCATCCACTACTGGAGCCGACGGCAATGGACGTGGTCACGCACGCTAAATTAAGCCCGTACAGCCCGCCATACCTCTGGCGTTTGCTGGCTACGGCGCTGTGTTTTAGCCTATTTGGGATAGGTGGAGTGTTACTCAGAGCGGTGGTTTTTCCATTATTGACACTCATCCCCGGCGATGCGAAAGCACACCGGCTAAGAGCACGCAAAGTCATCAGCCTGAGTTTCAACGGGTTCGTTCAGTTAATGTTCCGCAGTGGCATCCTGACTTACAGCATAGAAGGCGCAGACCGTCTGGGTAAGCCCGGGCAAATGATCATCGCCAACCACCCTTCACTGATTGATGTGGTGGTGCTTATCTCGTTGATTCGCGATGCCAACTGCGTGGTTAAACAAAGCCTTTGGAGCAACCCCTGCATGCGCGGCCCGATCCGGGCGGCTGATTACATCAGCAACAGCGGCAGCATGGAAATGCTTGATGAAGCGGCGGCGGCGCTGCAAAGCGGGCAATGCTTGATCGTATTCCCCGAAGGTACACGAAGCACTCCAGGTGAGCCCCCAAGCTTCCACCGGGGCGCTGCGGCCATCGCTATTCGCGGAGCACAGTGCATCACGCCGGTTACAATAAGCGTTACGCCCAGCACGCTAACCAAGGCTGAGCCTTGGTACAGCATTCCTGCCCGGCGCTTTCACTTTCAATTGCGCGTTGGCCCGGATATCGACCCCGCTCAATTCAAGGCTTCTGCCTCTGCGCCGATAGCTTCACGCAAGCTCAATGAGTACTTGCACCAATACTTCATCAAGGAGCTCGCAACAGATGAGCGAACTACAACTCGAAATTAAGAATTTGATCATTGATTCACTGGGCCTTGAGGACATGTCTGCAGATGACATCGCAGCCGATCAACCCCTGTTTGGAGATGGCCTCGGGCTCGACTCCGTTGATGCACTTGAATTGGGGCTGGCCATTCAAAAGCGCTTCGGTATCAAAATAGACGCGGAAGACAAAGACACCCGCCAACACTTCGCCAACGTTGCCAACTTGGCGGCCTTTGTATCTGCACGTCAGGTTGTTTGAGAGCGTTAATAGCATGCAAAATCGTGATGAAATTTTTAATACACTGCGCGACTCACTTGTCGAGTTGTTCGAGCTCAACGCCGCGGACATCAGCCTCAATGCCAACCTGTATCAAGACCTGGAAATCGACAGCATTGATGCAGTTGACTTGATTGACCACATCAAGCGTAAAACCGGCAAAAAAATAGCTGCCGATGAGTTCAAATCTGTACGCACTGTGGGTGATGTGGTCGAGGCCGTATTCAAGCTGGTCAACCCAGAACCCATATGAGCCGCCTGCTTGGTCTGGTTTTATTACTCGCTGGACTGGCATATCCGTTTGCGGTGTATTTCGGCATTGAGCATTTATCGCCACGTGTATTTGCGGCGCTGCTCGGTGGTTTGTGGCTGGCCCGGTTGCTGCTGCGCGAAAAGCGTCCAGGTGGCCGCTGGATGGCATTGGCCGCGCTGATGTTCTGCGCATTACTCGGCGTCGCAGGTGAGCCCGCTTTATTGCGCTGGTACCCGGTGCTGTTGAATACCATGCTTCTTTGCTTGTTTGCCTTGAGCCTAAAATTCGGGCCACCGCTGATTGAGCGCCTGGCGCGTTTGCGTGAGCCTGAGCTACCGGCTGTGGCTGTGCGTTATACCCGTGCCGTTACGCAGGTGTGGGCTGGGTTCTTTTTTTGTAATGGGTTGATCGCAACAGCCCTGACGTTATGGGCACCCCTGTCATGGTGGACGCTCTATAACGGTTTGATTGCCTATTTATTGATGGGGCTACTGTTCGCTGTTGAATGGTTAGTTCGCCAACGCGTAAGAAGATTCGCATGAAATGGATTTCCCTTGAGGCCTTGTTACTTGAGCCACAGGCTCTACGCAGCGTTAGCCTTGAACCAGCGCTTAACCATGAGCGGTTTTGCCAACAGGCGCTGTTGCTGGCGGGCTACTTCAACGCCCAGAAAGTTCAGCGCATCGCCCTGTATCTCGACGATGCAAGCGATCTGGCAATTGCTTTGTTTGCCGCGTGGCAGGCAGGCGTGACCGTATTACTCGCCGCTGATGCACAGCAACAAACCCGCTCAAAGCTGACGGCACAGGTTGATCTATGGCTCGACGCCTTGCCAGAAACCTGCCATTGCACGCCTGCGCTTGCAACGCGCTTAGACACTGAGACGTGCCGCCTGACCTTGTGCACATCCGGCTCAAGTGGCGAGCCCAAGCTGATCGAAAAGAGCCTCAAGCAACTCGCCAACGAAGTCACCGCACTGGAGCAGCTCTGGGGTAATGCGATTGGCGCAGCAGTGGTGGTCTCCAGTGTCTCGGCACAGCATATCTATGGCCTTCTTTTCCGGGTGTTATGGCCCCTGTGCGCAGGCCGGGTTTTCCTGCGACGCGCCCTACCCTTCAGTGAAGACATACAACGCGCCAGCCTCGCACATCCAGAGTTCATCTGGGTCGCCAGCCCAGCGTTGCTTAAACGCATGAGCGACAACCTGAACTGGCCAGCCTTGAGCAGGGCGCGCAAGGTGTTCTCATCTGGCGGCGCATTACCCGTTGAGGCCGCGCAAAATCTACATGCGCATTTGCAGCAATATCCGACCGAAATTTATGGCAGCTCTGAAACCGGCGGTATCGCTTGGCGGCAAGGCGGGGAATACTGGCAGCCCTTCAATGGCGTCGAAGTGTGCCAAACGCCTGAAGGGGCTCTATCACTGACCTCCCCCTATCTGCCAACCGGCCAACGCGAAGAAACCGCCGATGCGATTGAAATTGCAGCCGATGGGCGATTTTTGCTGCGCGCACGGCTAGACCGCATTATCAAACTGGAAGAAAAGCGCGTATCGCTGCCCATGCTTGAACACGCGCTAAATAGTCATGCATGGGTTAGCGATTCGCGTGTAGGTGCGCTGCACAAGGGGCGGGCATTTCTCGGCGCACTGATTGCGCTCAGCCCAGAAGGCCTTTATGCACTGCGTAATCAAGGGCGGCGCACCATCACCCAGGGTTTGCGTAACCATCTCAGCGAACATGTTGAGCCTATAGCACTGCCTCGACGCTGGCGACTCGCTTCCGAGCTGCCCTACAACAGCCAGGGAAAGCTGGCACAGACTGAGATTGAGCAGCTTCTGGACACAGCAAGGCCTACACAGATCAAGCCTGACAGCCTCACTGAAGACAATGGCGTGTTCGTGCTGCAACTTCAGGTGCCGATCGACCTTGCCCACTTCAGCGGCCACTTCGCCACAACCCCAGTGGTGCCAGGCGTTGTTCAGATTGGCTGGGTGATGGCTTTAGCCCGTCAACTGTTCACCGAGCTACCGCCACGCTTCGCCGGCATGGAAGTCCTCAAATTTCAGCAACTGATGCGCCCCGGTGACGCCATCGAGCTGTCGCTGCGTTTCGATACAGACCGCAGCAAACTGTATTTTAACTTCAGCCATAACCATGCGCCGTGCTCATCCGGCCGTATCTTGCTGACCGGCCATGCATAACGTCTGCGCCGTCATTCCTGTGTTTAATCACGAACACGCCCTGGTGCATGTGGTCGCGGCATTACGCCGAGCCAAGCTGCCGTGCATTCTGGTCAACGATGCCTCCAGTCCGGCTTGCACTGCCGTGATCGAAGAGCTTGCCGCGCAGGCGGATTGTTATGCGGTGCATCTGCTGCAAAATCAAGGTAAAGGCGGTGCCGTAATGGCCGGCCTGCGTGAGGCACAGATGCTCGGTTTCAGCCATGCCCTGCAAGTGGACGCTGACGGCCAACATAACCTGAGTGATATAAGCGCATTTCTCGACTGCTCACGCCTGCATCCTGACTCACTTATCTGCGGCTACCCCGAATACGACAACAGTGTGCCCAAAGGCCGTTTATATGCGCGCTACCTGACGCATGTTTGGGTGTGGATAAATAGCCTGTCGCTGCAGATTCGCGACTCCATGTGCGGTTTCAGGGTTTACCCCTTGGCCAGCACTGTAGCGCTAATCAACCGAGTTAAACTGGGCAAGCGCATGGATTTCGACCCGGAAATTCTGGTGCGCATGACGTGGCAGAACCAACCAATCCAGTGGCTACCCACCCACGTGAACTATCCCTTGGACGGCCTCTCGCATTTTCGTCTGGTCCACGACAATCTGCTCATTTCGAAAATGCACGCCAAATTATTTTTTGGCATGTTGCTGCGGGCACCGTTGATTGTCTGGCGCAGGTGGCGTCAATGAGCCAGACGGAAAAGCGCCAGCATTGGGCTTCTCAGCAAGAGCGCGGCAGCCTACTGCTGATGAAGTTCACCGTATCCGCCGCGCGCATTCTTGGTCGTCGTCTGATTAGCCCTCTGCTCTATCTGATCGTTCTCTACTTCTTTGTGTTCGGCGGCAAAGCCCGACGCAGTATTGCCGAGTATCAATACAACTTGATGCAGTGGAGCGGCAAAACTGCCGCGCCGACGTTGCGCTCGGTGTTTGCCCAGTTCAAGGCCTTTGCTGACGCCTTGCTCGACAAGCTGGATATCTGGCGCGGGAAATTAACCTTTAACGATATTGAGCTGATTGACCCCCACCAACTACGCCAACAGATGCACAGCCCGCGCGGGCAAATGCTGGTTGGCGCGCACCTGGGCAATCTTGAAGTCTGCCGCGCCCTGGCGGAGCTGGGTGACAAGGTCACCATGAATGTCTTGGTCCACACCAAACACGCCGAGCAATTTAACCGGCTACTCGCAGAGGCGGGCGCCAGTAACATGCGCCTGATCCAAGTCAGCGAGCTCAATCCTGCGGTTATGCTGCAATTATCAGAGCGTCTTGAGCAAGGCGAGTGGCTGGCAATAGCAGGCGACCGTGTTGCCTTGCACGGCGCACGCCAGGTAAGCGTCGACTTTCTCGGTCAACCGGCCGCATTCCCCCAAGGCCCCTGGTTATTGGCTGGGCTGCTTAAATGCCCGGTTAACTTCTTGAGCTGTATCAAAGTAGCGGGCAGGTATCAGATCCTGCTTGAGCCTTTCGCCGCCAGCGTGCAATGGAAGCGCAACAATCGCGACAGCGTGATACATGAGTGGACGCAACGCTTTGCCAACCGTCTAGCTCAGCGCTGCCTGGATGCCCCCGATCAGTGGTTCAACTTTTATCCGTTTTGGAATACCGATGACGACACACCAGCCTGAGCCGGTCATTTTTGGCGAAACTCACCTGTCGATTGAGCAGGTTGTCGCGCTGTCGCAGCAACGCGCCAAAGCGCACTTGCAGCACGACGCCGCCTACCGTGAAAAAATAGCCAAAGGGGCGCGCTTTCTCGACACCCTATTGGATAAAGAAGGCGTGATTTACGGCGTGACCACAGGTTATGGCGACTCCTGTGTGGTCGCCGTGCCGCTGCATCAGGTCGAAGCCCTGCCACGCCATTTATATACCTTTCACGGCTGCGGCCTGGGCAAGCTGCTGGAACCTGAAGCAACCCGTGCGGTGTTGGCTGCGCGCCTGCAATCGCTGTGTTTTGGTGTCTCTGGCGTACGCATTGAATTGCTTGAGCGTTTACAGGCGTTCCTTGAGCACGACATTCTGCCGTTAATTCCTGAAGAAGGATCGGTGGGTGCCAGCGGCGACCTGACCCCGCTGTCATACGTTGCGGCGACCCTAAGCGGTGAACGCGAAGTGTTTTACAAAGGCCAGCAGCGCAGCGCCCAAGAGGTGCATAAAGAATTGGGTTGGACACCGCTGACCTTACGCCCCAAAGAAGCCTTGGCCTTGATGAATGGGACAGCAGTGATGACCGCATTGGCGTGCCTGGCCTACTCACGTGCCGACTATTTACTGCAGCTCGCTACCCGCATCACCGCACTAAATGTGATCGCACTGGAAGGCAACCCGGAACACTTTGACCAACGCCTATTTGCCGCAAAACCGCACCCGGGGCAAATGCAGGTTGCCGCCTGGCTACGCGAAGACCTGGCGATAACCGGGCCGACAGCCGCGCTTCATCGCCTGCAGGATCGCTACTCGCTACGCTGCGCACCACACGTGCTAGGGGTCATGGCTGACAGCCTGGGGTTGTTACGTCAATTTATTGAAACCGAGCTCAATAGCGCCAATGACAATCCGCTGATTGATGGCGAAACCGAACGCGTCATGCACGGCGGGCACTTCTATGGCGGCCATATTGCCTTTGCCATGGACAGCCTGAAAAATCTGGTCGGCAACGTCGCAGACCTACTCGACCGACAGCTCGCCTTGCTGGTTGATGTCCGCTACAACCACGGCCTGCCGAGCAACTTATCCGGCGCACCGGCTAGCAGCGCGATGATTAATCATGGCTTTAAAGCCGTGCAGATTGGTGCCAGCGCCTGGACCGCCGAGGCACTTAAAAACACCCTGCCAGCCAGTGTATTTTCGCGTTCAACCGAGTGCCATAACCAAGATAAGGTCAGCATGGGTACTATTGCCGCTCGCGATGCCTTGCGCAGCCTTGAGCTGACAGAACAAGTGGCCGCTGCCACCCTGCTTGCTGCCAATCAGGGTGTCTGGTTACGCTTGCAAAGCAGTCCACGGCAACTGCCTGAGGCGCTACTGAAAATGCGCGAACAACTGGCGCAAGAATTCCCGCCCGTTATAGAAGACCGAGGCCTGGAAGCTGAGTTGCGGCTCTGCCTGCAGCGTATTCGTCAACAACACTGGAGGCTTTATGCGCAGTAGTGGCGTGTTGCAGGTTGAGAGTGAAATTCTCGTGCCCTTTTTCGATGTCGACATGATGGAAGTGGTCTGGCACGGCCATTATGTCAAATACCTCGAAATTGCCCGCTGCGCCCTGCTCGATAAAATCGGCCACAACTACTCACACATGCGTGATGCAGGTTTTGCCTGGCCAATTATTGATCTGCAACTGCGCTACATCCGCGGTGCCGCATTCGGCCAGAAGCTCATCGTCCGAGCGGACCTTGTCGAGTGGGAAAATCGCTTAAAAATTCATTACCTGATCAGCGATGCTGCAACCGGGGAACGCATGACCCGTGCCAGCAGTGTACAAGTCGCCGTTGATATTGCCAGCCGGGAAATGCAACTGGCGTCGCCGCGGGTATTTGTAAATGCTGTAGAGCGGGCGCTGGCATGAGTCGCTCAATACGCCGTATGGCGCTTGCACTGTGCTGTCTATTGATGACGCCCATTGCCAGCGCATTCGACCTGACCGCACTTGGCAACCAACTCGCTAAAAACGCCGTTGTACGGGGCCCATTTATCCAAGAAAAACACCTGAAGGCCATGGCTCAGCCCCTGACCAGTCGCGGCCAGTTTGTTCTTGCGGCTGACAAAGGACTGTTGTGGCAGTTACAAAGCCCAATCAAACAAGATTACCGAATCAACAGTGCAGGCATCGCCAAACGCACGGCCTCTGGCTGGCAGGCGCAATCCGGCAACAACGCAGCCGCGCAACAAAGCCGCTTGTTTCTGGCGTTGTTACGGGGCGACAGCTCAGGACTGAAGAGCGACTTTGACCTGCAGCTACAAGGAACCAAAGATGACTGGGCGCTGACGCTGACGCCGCGCGCATTGTTGCTCAAGCAGATTTTCAGCCGTATAGAGATTCATGGCGCGCAGCTGGTGCAACGCATTGAGCTGTTTGAAACCCAAGGCGATCGCACCCTCTTGAAGCTGCCAGACAGCCAGGGCGCAACCGCACTGAATCAAACCGAGCGAACCGACTTTGCCGACTGAGCGCACCTTACCGCGCCTGTTTGGCGTATTGCTTGTGGCGCTCCTCTGCCTGGTGGCCTGGCAATGGCGCAATGGCCCGCCAATAGCGGCGAGCTTACTTGCCCTGCTACCACAGAGTCATGCCGACGCAGAGGTTCAAGCCGCAGAAAAGCGCATGCAGGAACCGCTCAACCGTGAACTTTTGCTGCTGGTCGGTCACCCGAAGCGTGCACAAGCTATCCAGCTAGCAGAACAAATAGGCCAACAACTGCAGGCCAGCAAACACTTCGAGAATGTGCAGTGGCACTTGCAAAGTGATGTGCCGAGCCTTCGGCAGCAACTTCTGGCCCGGCGTTTGGCATTGCTCCCGAGTGCTGACAAACAACTGCTGATACATCAGCCTCAGGCATTCATTCAGCGCCGCTTGGCCGAATTGTTCGACACCTTCGCCAATACAACACTGGTGCCCACCGAACAAGACTGGCTGGGCTTAACTGCACGGGCACAAACCACCTTGGCCCCGCACAGCAAGGTGCAAGCTGATCTCGGTAGCGGCGCGCTCGTCATCGCCGAAAAGAACATGACGTGGGTGCTGCTACGGGCGCAAAGTCACGGCAACGCATTTGACCTGCAAGCGCCGGCGTTAGTCGCGGCAGATGTGGCCAACGCACGGCGTATCGCCGAAGCTTCGGGCGGCCAAGTCCTCGCAAGCGGTGGCGTGCTCTATGCCAATGCCGGACAAACCCAAGCCAGCCGTGAGATCAGCCTGTTGGGTGGTAGCGCCATCATGGCGCTGATCGCGCTGCTGTATTTCGCTTACCGTCGAGCCCGAGTATTGCTAAGCCTGCTGCCTGTGGCGGTGGCGCTTTTGGCGGGCAGTGCTGCGTGCGTCATGGCCTTTGGCCAAATCAATGCCATAACCCTGATTCTCGGTGCCAGCCTAATCGGCGTAGCCATTGATTACCCGCAACACTACCTGAGCAAATGCTGGGCGCAACAGGACTGGCAAAGCTGGTCATCGATGCGTGCAACCCTCCCCGGTTTAAGCTTGAGCCTGGCAACCAACTTGCTTGGCTACATCGCGCTGGCATTCACGCCCTTTCAAGCATTGACCCAAATTGCAGTATTTTCCGCAGCGGGGCTGATTGGCGCGTATTTATGCGCGATTTGCCTGTTACCTGCGTGGTTTAAAGGCATGCGTCTGCAACCTGCTCCGGGCTTACTCAAGCTGGCACAGCGGATGCTGCAATGGCGCAGGCGCCTGATTAAAAACGCACCGTGGCCACTAATGATTGGCGTGGCGCTATTTTGCCTGGGTGGCATTATGCAGTTAGAGACCCAGAATGATCTGCGTCAGTGGCTGGGTAAAGAGCCCGGTCTTGCTAGCCAAGCACAACGCATTGCCGAGCTGACAGGTCAACAACCCACCAGCCAGTTTTATTTAGTCCACGCAGCGGATGAACAACAACTGCTGCAACGCCAAGCGGCGCTCAGCACTCGCCTCGACAGCTTGATCGCTGACAAAGCATTACGCGGCTACCGCTCACTCAATCAACTGGTTCTAGCAACGCCACAACTAAGTGAACTGCAGGTGGCGCTTAAAGCGCTGAAACAGCATTGGCAGCCACTGCTAGATGCCGGTATTTCACCAGCAGCGCTCACTGCTGAAGTGGACGCACTGGTGCAGCAGCCGGCCAGGTCACTTGATGCAGTGCTCGCCACCCCACTGGCAGAACCATGGCGCCCCTTGTGGATGGGAGCCACCTCACAAGGGGTCAGCGGCTTAATCAGCCTCGATGGGCAAACCAGCACAGCACGTTTGCAAGACGCCGCCAAAGGTATTGAGGGGGTTGAATTGGTTGACCGTTTGGGTGAGCTGAATGCCTTATTCAGCCAGACCCAGATTAGCGCGGCCACTCTGAAACTGATTTCCTGTGCAGCAATTGTTGTATTGCTGTGCCTGCCCTTTGGCCTGCGCGGCGCACTTCGCGTGGTCAGTTTGCCGCTACTGGCTGCACTGACGACCTTGGCTTGCTTAGGTTGGCTTGGGCAGCCACTGACCTTGTTTAGTGTTTTCGGTTTGCTGCTGATCACCGCCATCGGTATCGACTATGCGATCCTCATGCGTGAGTCTGTCGGCGGTGAGGCCGTGAGCCTGATTGGCACATTGCTTTCGGCGCTCACCAGTTGGCTCTCGTTCGGCCTGTTGATGTTCAGCAGTACACCCGCCATTGCCAACTTTGGCCTGACGGTCAGCCTCGGCTTGTTATTCAGTTTTATCTATTCACCTTGGGCCAGCCCTAACGCCTCAACGGTCACCTCAGGGCCAGGGAAAACCACTCTTACAGGGACGCACAGTGAAGCCCGCTGAAACCGAAGATAGAACAGTCGTAGTGATTGGCGCAGGCCCAGCAGGCGCAATCGCCAGCGCCCTGCTAAAACGCAATGGCCATGATGTTTTAGTGCTCGAACGCCAGCAGTTTCCGCGCTTCTCGATTGGCGAAAGCCTGCTTTCGCACTGCCTCGATTTTGTCGAAGAGGCGGGCATGCTCGATGCCATCGAGAACGCTGGCTTCCAAGTTAAGCATGGCGCTGCATTTGCCTATGGCGAGCGCTATACCGACATCGATTTTCGCGACGGCTTCACCGTTGGCAAGGGCTCGACCTTTCAGGTTGAACGGGCCAAATTCGACAAGATCCTCGCCGACGAAGCGCAGCGCCAAGGCGTTGAGGTTCGCTATGAACAACAGGTGATAGCGGCTGACTTTGACGCCAAGCGCCCGCAGTTGAAGGTCAAACGCTTAAGCGACAATGAAGAGTACTTAGTCAACTGCAGCTTCGTCCTGGATGCCAGTGGCTTTGGCCGCGTACTCCCACGCTTGCTTGACCTTGAGCTGCCGTCGACCTTTCCGGTACGCAAGGCACTGTTCAGCCACATCGAAGACCGCATCCACAGCCCTGCATTCAACCGTGAGCGCATCCTTATTACCACCCATCCGCAACTGCGCGATATTTGGTACTGGACCATCCCATTCAGCAATGGCCGCAGTTCAGTTGGGGTTGTCGCTGATGCTAAACGCTTCGAAGGCTTGAGTGATGACCCCGAAGCTTGCTTGCGTGAACTGATAAGACAGGCGCCCTCGCTAGCGCGTGTTTTGGCCAACGCCGTCTGGGATACACCGGTCAACACGCTGGGCGGCTACTCGGCAAACGTAAAACAGCTGCACGGTCCCGGCTATGCATTACTGGGCAATGCTGCCGAATTTCTCGACCCGGTGTTTTCTTCCGGCGTGACTATTGCCATGCGCTCAGCGAGCATGGCAGCCAAGGTGCTGCACCTTCAGCTGAGTGGCGAACAGGTTGATTGGCAAACCCAGTTTGCCGAGCCATTGAAACGTGGTGTGGATACCTTCCGCGCCTATGTTGAAGGTTGGTACGACGGCACGTTCCAAGATGTCATTTTCTTCGAAAATGCTGCACCGCCTATCCGCCGCATGATCAGCTCAATTCTCGCTGGCTATGCCTGGGACCAAAGCAACCCCTATGTTGCGGAGCCTAAACGCCGCCTGAGCGTGCTTGCACAACTTTGCTCGCCAACCTGACAAGGACTGTTATGAACCCTGCTGCAAATACCTATGTTGATGAAACCGGATTTGGTATCTGGTTCCTGCAAAGCCATGTCTGGCAGCACCACGTGTTACGTGTCGCGATCAATGACCTCAAGGCACTCGCAGGCTCAGCGCTGCCAAAGGCTCCGGTGGTACTGGATGCAGGCTGCGGGCAAGGCAAGTCTTTCAAACTCTTGCACCAGGCTTTTGCCCCAAGCCAGCTGATCGGCTTAGACGCCGACCCGCACAGCTTGCAATGCTCGCAGACGGAAGCCCGCAACGCAGGCATTGAGGTGCAGTTAGTCAGCAGCGATTGCGCGGCAATAAAACTGGCAGATGCAAGCGTCGACATCTTGTTTTGCCACCAGACCTTCCATCATCTGGTGGAGCAAGATCAGGCGCTGGCCGAGTTCTACCGAGTGCTCAAACCCGGCGGGCTGTTACTCTTTGCCGAATCAACCCGTTTCTATATCGATACCTGGGTAATCCGTTGGTTGTTCCGCCACCCCATGCACGTGCAAAAAACGGCCGAACAATACTTGCACATGCTGCATAAGCAAGGCTTCGAGTTCAGTCCTGAGCAGGTGTCATATCCTTACTTGTGGTGGAGCCGTGCCAAGGATTTCGGCCTGCTGGAACGCTTGGGTTTACATAAACCAAAACCGTCTGGGGAGCGCGATGAAACCCTGGTCAATGTCGTGGCGCGCAAGCCTTTGCAGGTAGACTCTTGATCTATCGCCACTTGATTATGCTCAGCCAGCGAGTACGCGGCCTGACAATCAGCCTGTGCCTGCTGCTGACCGCTTGCGCCGCCCATACGCCAGTGCCGCAGACAGCGCCAAAGCTGCCAAGCCAATTACCACTGACCTTGCAGATTGAGCGCCAAGCTACAGATGGCCCACAAACTTGGCTGCTGGTCATTCAGGCGCAGCGCTCAGCATTACGCTGGTCATTGTTTGATCCGATGGGCACGCCGTTATCTCGCCAAAATCTGATCGCTGGTGTCTGGCATGACGAAGGGCTTCTACCGCCGAACCCGCCGGCACGCGAACTCTTTGCAGCTATTTTATTTGCGCTCAGCCCAGCCGCCAGCCTTGCCGAGAGTTACCCGGCACACAGCTGGAAGCTGATCAATGACAGACAACGAGAACTGAGCCCCGACTGGCGGATCAGTTACAGTGAACCTCTTGATTTCACCCTTGAGACGAACGCCCAGGTGCGTTATCACGTCACTCGTATCGCCTCAGACGAGAAACCTTGATGCCCAGTTACATTAATCATCTTGGGCTGATTTGCGCGCTCGGCGCAGACACCCAAACGGTCGCCCACGCACTGTTCAGTGGGGATACCTCAGGTATGCGCAAGCAAAGTGGCTGGCTCAATGATCGAGACCTCACCCTTGGCACAGTGACCAGCCAGCTACCCGAGATGCCCGCCGGGATGGAAGCATCCCTGAGCCGCAACAATCAGTTGTTGCTTGCGGCGGCACGGCAAATCGAGCCGCAAATCCGCCAAGCCATTGAACGTGTAGGCAGTCATCGAGTGGCGGTAGTCATCGGCACCAGCACATCGGGCATTGATGAAGCAGCACAAAGTATTGCCCTGCATGACGCCCACGGCGCGCTGCCTGCCGACTATTCATACGCTCAGCAAGAGATCTCAGCCCCCGCCACCTTTCTAAGCGACTGGCTCGGCCTCAGCGGACCCACCTACTGCATCTCAACGGCCTGCACCTCAAGTGCGCGGGCATTGCTTAGCGCTCATCGACTGCTGGAGCAAGGCGTCTGTGATGCAGTGCTCTGCGGCGGAGCCGACAGCTTATGTGGCCTAACCATCAATGGCTTCAGCTCACTCGAAGCGGTGAGCGAAGAACGCTGCCAGCCATTTTCGCGCAATCGCCAGGGCATCAATATTGGCGAAGGCGCTGCGTTGTTTCTAATGTCCCGTGACCCAAACAGCAATGCCCCCAAAGCCATTGCACTGCTCGGTGGCGGTGCAACCTCAGACGCCCATCATATTTCCGCCCCTGAGCCCAATGGACTGGGCGCACAGCAGGCCATGCGCACGGCCCTGAGCGCAGCCAAACTTGAGGCTGAAGATATCGATTACCTGAACCTGCACGGCACCGCGACTCAGCATAATGACGCCATGGAATCCCTAGCCGTACAGGCCGTGTTTCCTCAAGGTGTTTTGTGTTCGTCAACTAAAGCGCTTAGCGGCCATACCCTGGGGGCGGCTGGAGCACTGGAAGCAGCGTTTTGCTGGCTAACGCTTAGCGAACACAACCCCAGTCATTGGGTGCCGCCACATAGATGGGATGGCGCGCCTGATCCGCAACTTGCGCCCATCAAACTGGCGGAACCCGGCACTCGATTTGAGACGCCTGCGCGTTACGCCATGAGCAATTCATTTGCCTTTGGCGGCAGTAACCTCAGCCTGATCTTTGGAGTGATGCCATGAGTCTTTTTTCAATGGCAGAACTTGTCCCTCATTCAGGCGATATGATCTTGCTGGATGAAGTTGTCAGCTACGGCGAAGACGATGTCGAGACCCGCGTGCAGGTTAAGGCCGGTGGACTGTTCAACCAGGCGGACGGCAGTTACCCCGCATGGTTAGGTGTAGAGCTTATGGCCCAGAGCATCGCCGCTTTTGCAGGCAGTCATGCGCGGGCAGCAAATAAACCTGTGGCGCTGGGCTTTTTGCTCGGCACCCGCAAGTTCGAGTGCGATGTCGAATCGTTCCCCTTGGGAGCAGTGCTGCAGATCAAGGCCCTGCGCACATTACAAGATGACAATGGCATGGCGGTGTTCGAATGCCACCTCAACGGCCCGGGCATTTACGCAACAGCCCGCCTCAATGTATTTCAACCGCCTAACATAACCCAGTTTATACAAGAATCCGGCGAGGCCCCAAAGCATGTCTGACCCTATATTGGTAACCGGTTCCAGTCGCGGTATTGGCCGGGCCATTGCCTTACGCTTGGCCAGCGCCGGTCATGATCTGGTGTTGCATTGCCGAACCCGGCGTGAAGATGCGCAAGCGGTACAAGCTGAAGTTACCGCCCTGGGGCAAAGCGCACGCATCCTTCAGTTTGACGTTGCCGACCGCGCCGCCTGCCGCGAGCAACTTGAGGCCGACATCGAGCAGCACGGCGCCTATTACGGAGTGGTCTGCAATGCCGGGCTCACCCGTGACGGCGCTTTCCCGGCCCTCAGCGAAGATGACTGGGATCAAGTCTTACGCACCAACCTGGACGGTTTTTACAATGTCCTGCAACCGCTGACCATGCCAATGATTCGCCGGCGAAAGCCTGGTCGTATCGTTTGCATTACCTCGGTTTCCGGGCTCATTGGCAACCGCGGCCAAGTCAATTACAGCGCCTCCAAGGCCGGTGTTATTGGTGCAGCCAAAGCCCTCGCCATTGAACTGGGCAAGCGCAAGATTACGGTTAACTGCGTGGCCCCCGGGCTGATCGATACCGACATGCTTGATGAGCATGTACCCGTGGATGAGTTACTTAAGATGATCCCTGTGCAGCGCCTTGGCACACCCGAGGAAGTAGCAGGCGCGGTGAATTTTCTGATGTCTGAAGAAGCCGGCTACATCACCCGCCAAGTCCTCGCTGTGAACGGAGGGCTGTGCTGATGAAAGCTTGTAAACGCGTGGTAGTCACCGGCATGGCGGGCGTTACCTCTTTGGGTGATGACTGGCCAAGCATCGCAGCCAACTTCCGCGCCAACCGTAGCGGCATTCGCCGCATGGATGAGTGGGACCGTTATTCCGAGTTGAACACGCGTCTTGGCGGGCCAATTGATAATTTCAGCGTGCCCAAGCATTGGACGCGCAAGCAATTGCGCAGCATGGGGCGTGTCTCCAAATTGGCGGTCTATGCCGCCGAGCGAGCCCTTGCAGATGCCAATCTTTTGGGCGACCCATGCATTCAAGATGGCCGCATGGGCGTTGCCTGCGGCTCCTCCACTGGTAGCACTGAAGAAATCAAAGCCTTCGGCAATATGCTGCTGAACTCGGTCGCCGATGGCCTTAATGCCAACTCCTATATCCGCATGATGCCCCATACCACAGCGGCCAATATCAGCATTTTCTTCGGTCTGAAGGGTCGGCTGATTCCGACTTCAAGTGCCTGTACCAGCGGTAGCCAAGGAATAGGCTACGCCTTTGAAGCAATCAAGTTTGGACGTTTACCCTTGATGCTCGCAGGCGGCGCCGAAGAACTCTGCCCGACCGAGGCGATGGTGTTTGATGCACTCTATGCCACCAGCCTGCAGAACGATGCCCCGCAAAGCTCACCACGCCCATACGACAGTTCGCGTGATGGTCTTGTCATCGGTGAAGGTGCAGGGATGTTAGTGCTCGAAGAACTTGAGCATGCCCTCGCCCGAGGTGCACGCATTCATGCTGAGATTGTTGGCTTCGGCTGCAATGCTGATGGCCTGCACATTACCAAACCGGAACAAGCAACCATGCGCCAAGCCATGCAGTTGGCCTTGGACGATGCCGAGCTTGAGCCCCATGCAATTGGCTATGTGAATGGGCATGGCACCGCTACAGAGCAAGGCGATATCGCAGAAACATTGGCCACCAGCAGCCTGTTTGGCGAGCAGATGCCAATCAGCTCACAGAAAAGCTTTCTCGGTCATACCTTGGGCGCATGCGGCGCACTGGAGTCCTGGTTTTGCATCGAGATGATGAACAGTGATCAGTACGTGCCCACCCTCAATCTCAATCACATCGACCCCCGCTGTGGTCCGCTCGACTATCTGCATGGGGCGTTTCGGCAGATGAGTAATGAATACGTGATGAATAACAACTTCGCCTTTGGCGGGGTTAATACTTCGCTGATTTTTAAGCGCTGGGGGCTTAACGAGCAATAACCCATTAGCCGTTTTACAACAAAAACAGCCACAGATAGGCTGAACACAACCACCATGGAGAGAACAATAATGCAGCTTAAACACTGGAGTTTTGCCCTGGCTATCCTAGCCGCCGTTCCTGGGCTGAGTCAGGCCCGTGATACCAAACTAATGCTCGATTTTCACACCGTTGTCGTCGATGCAACAGAAGAAGGCCGCTTGGATGGCAGCGTCAAATTTTATCTAGCAGGTGAAAAGCTGCCGGCTAAATCCAACACGCTAAATGAAGTGGTCACCAACAAAAAAACCAACGCCTTCAACAAGTCTGACCAAGAGGCCTGCTCTTGGGTATTAAAGTCTGCGTTGATTACGCTGCAAGACGCGGCCAAAAAAGCTGGGGCGAATGCCGTGGTGGATATCAGTAGTTTCTACAAGCGCAATGAGATGCGCGACAGCAAGAACTATGAATGCCATGCCGGCGCATTCGTGGCAGGCGTCGCACTTAAAGGCAAGCTGGCCAAGATCAAGTGATCGCACCTTTGGCAAGTACGCTTGGGTTGAGCGAAGGCCTAAGAGTACTTGCCAATAGTTGTCGATAAAGCCGCCGGTAAGCCGACTTCAGGCTTAAACCACGGAGCTCAACTGCGCTGCTATTCGATCCTTACGAATCAATATCAGGTTGCAAGTCAAGCCTACCGACCGCATACACTTCGAATACAGAAGACATCGCCCAGAGGCCGGAGGACAAGCACTGTTTTGCTTACCCTTTGCCTATGCGCTGGGTCTAAACTTTTGCTTGCGTTTATCTCGCTGGTTTCTACAATGTATCTACTTCATGAGGTGATCATATGGAAGTCAAAATTCAGCAATGGGGCAATAGCGCAGCGATTCGACTACCGGCAACTGTGCTCAAACAAATGAGTCTCTCCAGCGGCGATGTGCTGACACTGGATGCATCTGCAGATGTGATGACGCTTAAACCGGCTAAAACCAAACTGCACTATCGGCTAGCTGATCTAATGGCCAAATGTGACTTGAATGCACCTGAACCCGTAGAGCTGAGCGAGTGGAACAGCATGACGCCGACAGGACGTGAGGTTTGAAGCGAGGCACATTTAATCGGGCAGATATTGTCCGCCTGAACTTGAGCCCAACGGCTGGGCGTGAACAGCAGGGAGATTTTCGTCGGGCGTTGGTTCTTACGCCTGCAGCTTATAACGCATCTGGGCTGGCCATAATCGCGCCCATCACGCAGGGCGGTGACTTTGCCCGTTATGCGGGTTTCGCAGTACCACTAAGTGGTTCTGGTACTGAAACCCAAGGCGTTGTTCTGTGTAACCAGATTCGCACCGTAGACCTTGTGGCTCGTAGCGCAAAACGCATTGAGTCAGTGCCTGATGTGGTAATTGACGATGTGCTGGCCCGGGTCCAAGCACTCTTCGAGTAAACCCTCTAAGCGAGCATGAAACTCACCCGCGATGCTCAATCAATACGTAACTGCTGCGTAGACTTCGCATCGTTTCCATTGGACAACTCTGTGCCCTATAGCAAGCACTGCGAATACCATAACGCTGCGCGGCTTTTTCGCCGCGCAGCAATAGGCTTACGGTTGATACTGCGCCGACAACTCATGCACCGCTTCAAGAAATGCACCGGCATGGGCAGGGTCTACTTCAGGCGTGATGCCATGGCCCAGGTTGAATACATGGCCTGTGCCGGTGCCGTAGCTGGCGAGAATGCGTGCAACCTCTTTACGAATTGCCTCTGGCTTGGCGTACAGCACCGTCGGGTCCATGTTGCCCTGTAGCGCAACCTGATTACCCACGCGCTTACGCGCCTCGCCGATATCGCAGCTCCAATCCAGGCCCAGTGCATCTGCACCGGTCGCCGCCATCGACTCAAGCCAAAGGCCGCCGTTCTTGGTGAACAAGATCACCGGGACTTTACGTCCGTCGTGCTCACGGATCAGCCCCTTAACGATCTTCTGCATATAAGCCAGCGAGAACTCTTGGTACGCAGCAGATGACAGATTACCGCCCCAGGTATCGAAAATCTGTACTGCCTGAGCACCCGCGAGAATCTGCCCATTGAGGTAAGCGGTGACCGACTGTGCCAGCTTGTCCAGCAAGTTGTGCATGGCTTGCGGATTGTCATAGAGCATGGCTTTGGACTTGCGGAAATCCTTGGAAGAACCGCCTTCAACCATGTAAGTGGCCAAGGTCCATGGGCTGCCAGAGAAACCAATCAGCGGCACGCGACCATTAAGCTCACGACGGATGGTGCGCACGGCATCCATGACATAACCGAGATCTTTCTCAGGATCGGTCACTTGCAGCGCATCTACATCGGCAGCTGAGCTGATGACTTTTTTGAAGCGCGGGCCCTCGCCTGTTTCAAAATACAGACCCTGACCCATGGCGTGGGGAATGGTCAGAATGTCTGAGAACAGAATTGCGGCGTCCAACTGTGGATAGCGATCCAAGGGTTGCATGGTCACTTCACAGGCGAACTCTGGGTTCATCATCAAGCTCATGAAGTCGCCCGCCTTAGCCCGGCTCGCACGGTATTCCGGCAAGTAACGGCCAGCCTGACGCATCATCCACACCGGGGTGACATCTACAGGCTGCTTGAGCAGGGCGCGCAGGAAACGGTCGTTCTTCAAGGCAGTCATCTTCACAATTCTCTGTAAGTCATAGAATTCTCAGCTCTCGCAGTTCGCCGCATGACACTCACATCAGTCAGCAGTGGCCAGCACGAGAAAAAGTGCGGGTATTTTCGCAGACCACAATGCAAAAGGCACGGCGAGTGCCGTGCCTTTTGTCTATCGTGACGATTTGCCGCGTTCAATCACGGCTTTTTAGGAGCCATGAAGTTACGGCAATAGCGTTTTAGACGCCCAGATAGTCGAGAATACCTTCAGCGGCGTTACGGCCTTCGAAGATTGCCGTCACCACCAGATCGGAACCACGGACCATATCGCCACCGGCGAAGATCTTCGGGTTGCTGGTCTGGTGCTTGAACTGGCTCTGCTCCGGTGCAACCACACGGCCCTGGCTGTCAGTTTCGATTTCAAACTGGCTAAACCAAGGTGCAGGGCTTGGACGGAAACCAAACGCGATCAGCACAGCTTCCGCCGGGATGATCTCTTCCGAACCAGGAATCGGCTCTGGGCTGCGACGGCCACGGGCATCAGGCTCACCCAGGCGGGTTTCAACAACCTTGACACCTTCAACCTTGTCTTCACCGACAATGGCGATTGGCTGACGGTTGAACAGGAAGCGAACACCTTCTTCTTTGGCGTTCTTAACTTCCTTGCGCGAACCCGGCATGTTCTCTTCGTCACGACGGTAGGCGCAGGTCACGGACTTGGCGCTCTGACGAATCGAGGTGCGGTTGCAGTCCATGGCCGTATCACCACCGCCAAGTACGACAATGCGCTTGCCCTTCATGTCGATAAAGTCTTCTGGCGACTTCTCGAAACCCAGGTTGCGATTAACGTTGGCGATCAAGAAATCCAACGCATCGTGTACACCCGGCAAGTCTTCGCCCGGGAAACCACCTTTCATGTAGGTGTAGGTGCCCATACCCATGAACACGGCATCGTATTCAGCGAGCAGTTCATCCATGCTGATGTCTTTACCGATTTCGGTATTGAGACGGAACTCAATACCCATGCCAGTGAAAACCTCACGGCGATGGCTCAGGACAGTTTTTTCGAGCTTGAACTCAGGAATACCAAATGTCAGCAGGCCGCCGATTTCTGGGTTCTTATCGAACACCACCGGCGTCACACCACTGCGCACCAATACATCAGCGCAACCCAAGCCCGCAGGACCTGCTCCGATCACAGCCACACGCTTGCCAGTCGGTTTAACACCCGACATATCAGGCCGCCAGCCCATGGCGAAAGCCGTGTCGGTGATGTACTTCTCGACCGAACCGATAGTCACCGCACCGAAACCATCGTTAAGGGTACAAGCCCCTTCACAGAGGCGGTCTTGCGGGCACACACGGCCACAGACTTCCGGCAGCGTATTGGTCTGGTGCGACAGCTCGGCTGCAGCCAGGATGTTGCCTTCAGAGACCAACTTCAACCAGTTAGGTATGAAGTTGTGCACCGGGCACTTCCATTCGCAATAGGGATTACCGCAACCCAGGCAACGGTGCGCCTGATCGGCGGCAACAGCCGGTTTGAAGTTGTCGTAAATCTCAACAAATTCTTTTTTGCGTTGACGCAACAGCTTCTTTTTTGGGTCTTTACGCCCAACTTCGATGAACTGGAAGTCGTTATTCAGACGTTCAGTCATTTCAAAACCTCTCAACAGCGTGCGCAGCTTATAAATCGGCGCAGCAAGACAATCACGGTGAGCATGCTGCCCTGAGCATTAAGGCCCAGGACAGCCGCTTGAAGCTGTTCTATTGCGGGTTAGCGCGCATGCTCGACAGCAAGGATTTGAGGCTGGCAGCCTTCGGCTTGACCAACCAGAACTTACGCAAGTAATCGTCCAGGTTCTCAAGCAGATTAGCGCCCCACTCACTGGCTGTTTCAGCAACATATTCAGCCAACACAGCTTGCAGATGGCTGCGGTAAGCCTCCATCGCCTCACTGTTGATGCGCTGAATCTCGACCAGTTCATGGTTAACTTTGTCGTAGAAGCTGTTGTCCAGATCAAGCACATAGGCGAAACCGCCAGTCATGCCTGAGCCGAAGTTATAGCCCGTCTTACCCAGCACACAAATGAAACCGCCAGTCATGTATTCGCAGCAATGGTCGCCCGTGCCCTCAACAACCGCATGAGCACCCGAGTTACGTACACCAAAACGCTCGCCAGCAGTGCCGGCTGCAAACAGCTTACCGCCGGTTGCACCGTACAAGCAGGTGTTACCGATGATGGCGCTGTCCTGAGTGGCAAATGGGCTGCCCTGCGGCGGCGTAATCACCAATTTACCGGCGGTCATGCCTTTACCGACGTAGTCGTTAGCGTCGCCTTGCAGGTACATGTTCAAGCCACCGGCGTTCCACACCCCAAAGCTCTGCCCAGCAGTGCCTTTGAAGCGGAACGTGATCGGCGCTTTAGCCATGCCCTGGTTACCGTGTTTACGGGCAATTTCACCGGATACACGGGCACCAATCGAACGGTCGCAGTTGCAAATGTCGAGTTCAAACTCACCGCCACTTGCTGAAGCGATGGCTTCACTCGCCAGTTCAACCATTTTCTCTGCAAGCAGACCTTGGTCAAATGGCGGGTTGCGATCAACTGTACAGAACTGCGGCTTGTCAGCCGGAATCAGGTCACTGCCAAGCAGCGGGCTGATGTCCAGGTTGTTCTGCTTGGCTGTTTCGCCCGGCAGGATTTCAAGCAAATCGGTACGGCCAATCAGCTCCTCCAGACTGCTCACACCCACCAGCGCCAACCATTCACGGGTTTCTTCAGCCACGAACTTGAAGAAGTTCATGACCATTTCAACCGTACCGATGAAGTGGTCTTTACGCAGTTTGTCGTTCTGGGTTGCAACACCGGTTGCGCAGTTGTTGAGGTGGCAAATACGCAGGTATTTACAGCCCAACGCAATCATCGGTGCAGTACCAAAGCCAAAGCTTTCAGCCCCGAGAATTGCTGCCTTGATCACATCAAGACCAGTCTTCAAGCCGCCGTCAGTCTGCACTCGAACCTTGCCGCGCAAGTCGTTGCCGCGCAGGGTTTGGTGCGTTTCAGCCAGACCCAACTCCCACGGAGCACCCGCATACTTGATCGAGGTCAGTGGTGATGCACCGGTACCGCCGTCGTAACCTGAAATGGTGATCAGGTCAGCGTAGGCTTTGGCCACACCTGCCGCGATCGTACCCACACCTGCTTCTGCAACCAACTTGACCGAAACCAGCGCAGCCGGGTTGACCTGCTTGAGGTCATAGATCAGCTGAGCCAAATCCTCAATCGAGTAGATGTCGTGGTGCGGCGGTGGCGAAATCAGGGTGACGCCCGGCACTGCGTAACGCAGGCGTGCAATCAAACCGTTAACTTTACCGCCCGGCAACTGACCGCCCTCGCCCGGCTTAGCGCCCTGAGCGACTTTGATCTGCAGCACTTCAGCATTGACTAGATATTCCGGAGTGACACCGAAACGACCTGTGGCCACCTGCTTGATTTTCGAGGTGCGAATGGTGCCGTAGCGCGATGGATCTTCGCCGCCTTCACCGGAGTTAGAACGCGCACCCAGGCGGTTCATCGCTTCGGCGATAGCTTCGTGAGCTTCAGGCGACAAGGCACCCAGCGAGATACCCGCCGAGTCAAAGCGCTTGAAGATCGATTCCAACGGCTCAACCTGATCAAGACTCAATGGCTTGTCAGCCTGTTTGAGTTTGAGCAGGTCACGGATCATCGACACCGGCCGGGTATCAACCAGCGCGCTGTATTCTTTGTATTTTTCGTAGTTACCCTGCTGCACGGCAACCTGAAGGGTGTTAACCACATCAGGGTTGTAAGCATGGTATTCGCCGCCATGGACAAACTTCAGCAAGCCACCTTGTTGAATCGGCTTACGGTTGCTCCAGGCTTCATTGGCCAGCAGTTTCTGCTCAGCTTCAATATCAACAAAGCGTGCGCCTTTGATGCGGCTGGCAACACCACGGAAGCTGACATTAACAACTTCATCGGACAAACCAACGGCTTCAAACAGTTGCGCGCCACGATACGAGGCAACTGTCGAGATACCCATCTTCGAAAGGATCTTCAACAGGCCTTTGGAGATGCCTTTGCGGTAGTGCTTGAACACTTCATAGAGGTCGCCAAGCACTTCCCCGGTACGGATCAGGTCACCGAGCACTTCATAGGCCAGGAACGGATATACCGCCGAGGCGCCGAAGCCGAGCAAGACTGCGTAGTGATGTGGATCACGTGCAGTCGCGGTTTCGACCAGAATATTACAGTCGCAACGCAGGCCTTTTTCGGTCAACCGGTGATGCACTGCACCCACAACCAATGACGCATGGGCCGGTAGCTTGCCCTGTTCAATGTTGCGGTCACTGAGTACCAGCAACACTTTACCGGAGCGTACTGCTTCCTCTGCCTGGTCAGCCATATTGGTGACAGCAGCTTGCAGGCCGATGCTTTCGTCATAGTTCATGTCGATGAAATGACGTTCAAAGCCTGGGCTTTCCAGGTTCATCAAGGTGCGCCATTTGGCTGGCGAGATGACTGGCGAGCTGAGGATTACGCGCGTGGCATGTTCTGGCGACTCTTCGAAGATGTTGCGCTCGGCACCGAGGCAGATCTCCAGCGACATAACAATGGCTTCACGCAGCGGGTCGATTGGCGGGTTGGTAACCTGCGCAAACTGCTGGCGGAAGTAGTCATAAGTCGAGCGTACACGCTGCGACAACACCGCCATTGGCGTGTCGTCACCCATCGAGCCAACGGCTTCCTGACCTTGCTCACCCAGTGGGCGCAGCACTTGGTCGCGCTCCTCGAAGGTCACCTGATACATCTTCATGTATTGCTTCAGGCGGTCTGCTGAATAGAAGTCGGAACCGTGGTCGTGGTCGTCCATGGTCGCCTGAATACGCATACCGCTCTTGCGCAGCCATTGCTTGTAAGGGTGGCGCGACTTCAAACGGTTGTCGATGTCTTCGGCGTTAAGCACTTGCCCGGTTTCAGTGTCGACAGCCAGAACCTGACCTGGTCCGACACGGCCTTTGGCGATGACTTCTTCTGGCTTGTAATCCCAAACGCCGATTTCCGATGCAAGGGTGATATAGCCATTGGTGGTGGTCACCCAGCGCGCTGGACGCAAGCCGTTACGGTCAAGCAGGCACACGGCATAGCGGCCATCGGTTAGCACGACGCCAGCCGGACCATCCCAAGGCTCCATGTGCATGGAGTTGTATTCGTAGAACGCGCGCAAATCGGCGTCCATGGTTTCAACGTTCTGCCAGGCCGGTGGAATGATCATACGCACGCCACGGAACAGGTCGATACCGCCGGTGACCATCAGCTCAAGCATGTTGTCCATGCTCGATGAGTCCGAACCCACGCGGTTAACCAACGGGCCTAGCTCGTCGAGATCAGGGATCAGGCCGTTGGCGAACTTGGTGCGACGCGCCTGCGCCCAGTTACGGTTACCGGTAATGGTGTTGATCTCACCATTGTGCGCCAAGAAACGGAACGGCTGCGCCAACGGCCACTTCGGCAGTGTGTTGGTCGAGAAACGCTGGTGGAACACACAAATAGCGGTTTGCAGGCGTTCGTCACCCAGATCCGGGTAGAACTGCTGCAGGTCCGCCGGCATCATCAAACCTTTGTAGATGATGGTCTTGTGCGAAAAGCTGCAAATGTAATGCTCAGCATCCACCGCATTGCTCACCGAAGAACGGCGACGCGCGCAGAATAACTTGATCGCGAACTGTTGGTCGCTAAGGCCTTCACCACCAATAAACACCTGCTCAATCTGCGGCAAACGCTCAAGCGCCAGTCTGCCCAGTACGCTGGTGTCGATTGGCACTTTACGCCAGCCGATCAGACTCAGGCCAGCGGCCAGAATCTCTTTATTCATGTTCTCACGAGCAGCTTGGGCTTTGACCGGGTCTTGGTTGAAAAAAACCATACCCACGGCGTATTGCTCAGGCAACTCGACAGACAACTGCTCCTGGGCAATTGCCCTCAGGAATGCATCAGGCTTCTGCATCAGCAGACCACAGCCATCGCCAGTCTTACCGTCAGCGTTGATCCCACCACGGTGGGTCATGCATGTCAGGGCTTCGATAGCGGTCTGCAGCAGGTGATGGCTAGCCTCGCCCTGCATATGGGCAATCAGGCCGAAGCCGCAGTTATCCTTGAACTCATCAGGACGGTACAAACCTGCTTTCATAGGGACTCTCACCAGGCTGCCTCCTTTTCTAGGGAGGTAATTACTTTCTAATTCAATAACTTACCGTGCGCGCAGGGCATCGCCCCAGCTTTGCGCAGGCAAAAGGGTGGTCATTGTACATATCCACTCGGGACGTCACAAATTTTAGTGACGACCTAATGCAATCATATGTCGCGAAAACGATATTTTAGACCAGATAGTCGTGCTAACGACCATCTGGTCATATCAGTCTAAGCGGCGTGATTACCGAGCTTGAGCGATTTCCAACTTGATGCTTGCAAAGGTGCGCGGCCAAGGCTTACCGGCCTGAACCTTCGCTGGCATTTTAGTGATGGCGGCTTTTGCAGCATCCGCAGTAGCAAAACTACCATAGGTTACAACGTACAGTGGCTTACCGTTGTACATCTTCTTGAAGTAATGGTACTCGCTGCCATTCTGACTCACAAAAGCCTTGGCATTGCTTTCGGCACTGGTGCCCACAACTTGCAAGGTGTAACGCGAGCCCGCCTGGTCTGCATACCACCCAGTGATATTTTCCGGCTTTGCAGCAGGCGCTGCAGTTTCTGGTTTCGCGGCCTGCGGCTTGGCAGCTGGCTTGGCGGCTTCAGGTGTTTTCACCGGCGTAACAGGCACTTCAGCTGGCACTTGCTCACGGGTATCAACCAGCAAACGCGAATTAGCGTCCGGAGCGGGCTTAGCCTGTGTATCGGCTTGCGGCTCCGTCGCTTCTTGCGCCTGATTATTGCTGACTTCGGTGTCACGAATAACAGGTTGCGACTCCCCAACCAATGGCAAAGGCATTGGTTGGTCAGAACCCGCGAACTCAATTGCCGGGGCGCCAGGATCGCTGCTTTGATTAGCCGTATCGGTTGTGGCCTCGGCAGCAGGTGCCTGCGGCTGAGCATTTTCCACCGGCGCTTGAGACTGTCCCTCAGGCATTGCAGGCTTGTCACGCCCCTGCATCATCCAAGCAACCGCGACACCGACAACCACCACAGCCAATGCCAGCAAGTGCTTGCGCGGTATATTGAACGCGAACCCCGAGCTTTTGCCCGCTGCACGCTTGGCCTGCATGGCATCAACCAGCACTTCACGGGCAGCTAGGTTGATCGCGCCCGGCCAACCTTCGGAGCGCTCATAGATAGTCTCGAGCTGCTCTTCAGTGAAGACTTCCAGCCCTTGCGCTGCACCCTCAAGACGCTGCGCCAGATACTCACGCATGTCCTCTTCGGTGTACGGCTCTAATTCGATGACATGGAAGTGCTCTTCACCGTCAGATACTTGATCAAAGCGAGGCAGCATCGCCGTTTCAGCGAACAGGAATACATGCGGACGCCCCTCAGGGCCGCCTGCTGCCAAAGTCACCAAATTGCGCAAATCGCTGTCACTGAGCTGTTCGGCATCATCAACCAGGACATAAACCTCCTGCCCGGTGATAGCCAACTGACCGACTTGAGCCAATATAGATTGCATATCCGGCTGAGCCACTTGCAGGCCTTGGGCGACCTGGCGTAACACGCCCATGCCTTCACCGGCATTTTGCGTGACGACAACGCTCTGTACCGCCTGCTTATTGGTGCTGGCAACAAGGGCTTGACGCAAAAGCGTCTTACCACTGCCTTGCGGGCCACTCACCGCCAGCAGCAACTGACTGTAACGGGCCAAGTGGTGGAGTTGCCCCAGCACTGGTTTGCGCTGAGCAGGGAAGAACTTGAAACCTGGTACCCGAGCAGCAAATGGGTCATGGCTAAATTGGTAATGGTCGAGGAACGCCTCGTCAGCGTGCAAACTAGTCATGGGACACTCTTTAATTTTTTAGCTGTTCGGCCATCGCTGCATAATCAGCGCTCAGCGTGGCATTTAAAATCTCACGTGGGTACTCACTGGTCACCACCGCTTCGCCCATCTGACGGAGCAGTACTAACCTTAGCTGACCATCAAGCACCTTCTTATCGACAGCCATATGTTCAAGAAAGTGCTCAGGAGTCATCACTTCTGGCGGCACTACGGGCAAACCCGCCGCGATAAACAGACGAATGGCGCGATCACGCTCTGCAGGCTCGATCCACCCCAAGCGCGTCGACATCTCCAGCGCCATGACAGTACCTGCGGCAACAGCCTCACCATGCAACCACACACCATAGCCCATATGGGTCTCTATCGCATGGCCGAAGGTATGCCCAAGGTTAAGCGTCGCCCGTACACCGGACTCTCGCTCATCGGCGGCGACTATACGCGCTTTGGCTGCGCAAGATCGCTCAATTGCTTGCGTCAATGCGCCTTGATCCAATTCCCGCAGTGCACCCATGTTCACCTCAAGCCACTGCAGAAACGGCTCATCGCAAATCAAGCCATACTTGATGACTTCAGCCAAACCTGCGGAAAGCTCGCGCTCGGGCAAAGTCACCAGGCTTTTGGTATCAATCAATACCGCTTGTGGCTGATAGAACGCGCCGACCATATTCTTGCCAAGCGGGTGGTTTATCCCGGTTTTACCGCCCACTGAGGAATCAACCTGCGACAACAAGGTGGTTGGGATTTGAACAAAGTTCACCCCACGCTGGTAACAGGCGGCAGCAAAGCCTGCCATATCACCCACAACCCCTCCACCCAGCGCAACGACGGTCGTACGCCGATCATGCCGCGCCGTTAATAACCCATCAAAAATCTGCTGCAGCACTTCCCAGGTTTTAAAGACTTCGCCGTCCGGCAGAACAACAGCTGTCACGTTAAAACCACTGAGCGCATCCTGCAATGCCTGCAAATATAAGGGCGCAACAGTTTCATTGGTGACGATTGCCACCTGTCGACCTGCAATGTGCTGGGCCAGCAACTGTGGCTGGGCGAGCAGATCTGCACCGATATAAATAGGGTAACTACGCTCACCGAGCTCGACTTGAAGAATTTGCATGCAGCCCCCTGTCAGAAAAGGGCTCTAGGATAGCGCAGTTCTTGCTGCGCTTTAACGGGGAGGAAGCGCTTCTAGTCGATCAAGTATCTCTTGCACAACCATTCGCGGGGGGCGCTCATCGGTTTCGATCACAATATCGGCGATTTCACGGTACAGCGGATCACGTAATGCCAACAAATCGCGCAGGACTTTACCCGGGTCAGGTGCACGCAACAGGGGGCGGTTACGGTCTCGTGCAGTTCGATTGATTTGCTGCTCAACAGAAGCATGCAAATAAACCACCCTACCGCCCTTATACAAGGCAGCACGATTCTCAGGACGCATCACCGCACCACCACCTGTGGCCAGCACCATGCCCTGAGACTCGCATAATTCAACGATTACCGACTGTTCACGCTCACGAAAGCCTTGCTCACCTTCAACATCAAAGATCCAGGGGATATCTGCCCCGGTCCGGTGCTCGATTTCTTTGTCAGAATCTTTAAAGGGTAAACGCAACTCTTTAGCTAACAACCGCCCGATGGTGCTTTTTCCAGCGCCCATCGGGCCAACAAGTATCAGATTTTGCACTTAATCAACGGCTCACCGCGACAGCTTGGGTGTTCATGATGCGCGGCGTGAGGAAGATCAGCAACTCAGATTTTGAATCTTCAACAATATCGCGACGGAACATACGCCCCAAATATGGCAGATCCCCTAAGAAAGGCACCTTATCCACACCTTTGCGTTGCTCATTGGAGAACACACCACCGATCACAATAGTCTCGCCATCCGAGACAAGAACCTTGGCATTCACCTCATTCTTACGGATGGTTGGCGTGCCGTTTACTTGGTTAGCGAAGTCGGGTTCATCCTTGTTCACTTTGACTTCTATAATAATGCGGTTGTCAGGCGTGATCTGCGGGGTCACTTCGAGTGACAGGGCGGCCTCGACGAACTCAGTAGTGGTTGCACCACTTGAACTGGCCTCTTGGTAAGGGATTGAAGACCCTTTCAGGATTTTGGCCGTTTCTTTATCAGCAGTAACTACTTTTGGCTGCGATACCACTTCACCGTTACCGGTCTTTTCCATCGCCGAAAGCTCAAGATCAAGGATTGTATTATCGGTAATAAAACCAATACCAATACCTGCAGTCCGGTTGGCAACACCTAAATCAACAAACGGAAAGTTACCGCTAGCATCCTCTCCAGAGTTTCCGCCTTCGTCACCTTGATCATCGTTTCCGTAGAGATTCCACTTTCCACCGCCAATCACTTTCGCCCCCCCCCAGCGCACACCAAGGCTCTTATCGTAGTCAACATTTGCCTCGACAATTCGTGCCTCAATCATTACCTGGCGTACCGCAACGTCCAACTGAGTGACTACACGACGCAGCTCATCAAGACGCTCTTGGGTTTGATAGGCGATGATGCTATTGGTGCGGTCATCGACGGTAATCGAACCCCGCTCATCTGCACTGCCGTCGGCACTGGTGACCGACTGGAACAACTTGGCCATGTCCGAGGCTTTGGCGTAGTTAACCTGAATCAACTCGCGGCGCAGCGGAGCAAGCTCAGCAATCTGCCTTTGCGATTCCAGCTCTTGACGCTCACGGGCCGCAATTTCGTCAGCAGGCGCTACCAACAACACGTTACCGACTTTGCGCTTGTCCAAGCCTTTGGTTTTCAGTACCAGATCCAGGGCTTGGTCCCATGGCACATTCTGCAAGCGCAGGGTGATATTGCCGGCAACGGTGTCACTGGCTACCAAGTTGAGGTCAGTGAAGTCAGCAATCAGCTGCAGCACTGAACGCACGTCGATGTCCTGGAAGTTCAGCGACAGTTTTTCACCACTGTAGGCAAAGCGCTCAGTCTTGCGCTTTTCAGCGTCATCCTTGGTCAGCGGCTTAATGCTAAGCGTCAGCTTGTTATCGGTTTGAAACGCCAGGTAGTCGTAAAAGCCTGTCGGCTCAATGACGATGCTGGCTTTATCAGCCGAGCCCGTAGCACTGACAAACTGCACAGGGGTAGCAAAGTCTTTTACGTCCAAACGCACGCGCAGGGCTTCAGGCAGCTGGGTTTTGGCGAAATCCAAACGAATCTTGCCACCCTGCTCTTGAATGTCCGGGCTTACAGTTGGGTCAGATAAGGTAATGACCACATTGCCTTCGCCCTGCTCACCGCGCTGGAAGTCGATATTGCTAATCGCTTTGGATTGAGCAACATAGCTTCTGGTTGGCGGTTTTTTATAAGTAGAAGGCACCGGGGCTGGCGCGGCTGCGGTTGTTGCTGCACCTGCGTTAGCACCAACCAGCACAAACAGGTTATTGCCATCAACGCGTGTGCTGTACGGAGCCAAATCTGCCAAATTGATTATCAGGCGCGTGCGATCCTTAGCTTCGACCACCGTCACACTGCGCGCATTACCGACACCCAGCTCGCGGTTTTTAGTCCCCAGCTTGTTGGTCACACCAGGCAGGTCCAGCGCAATCCGCGCGGGCTGCTCGATGGTATAACCACGTGGAGCCGCAACCGGCTCGTCGAAAGTCATTTTCAGTTCAACGCGATCGCCTGGCAACGCATCGACATCAAGCGCTTCGAGATTAGCTGCCATCAGCACAGGCGAAAGCAGAACTCCCAATAAGGAGATACTTAGACGTGTAAGGGAGCTATTCATTCTCAGGTTCCGTTTGGCAGACAGATTATTTTTTTTCATGTTCTCTCCGCTCATTTAAGAGCGCTCCTTGAGGGAGAGGCTTCGCGGCCGTTCAAGCCAGCCACCTTCACCATCTGGAACGATTTCAATCACATCAATTTGCGACTCATTGATAGCGGTGATGCGTCCGTTATTTCGACCGAGGTAATCCCCTACCTTGATTCGATGAACGCCCCCTGCACCACTAACCAAGGCAAACGTGCCGCGATCATTGGACAATGTACCGACCATCTCGAAGACTTCGATATTGAAGCCTTCAAGGAACTGTTTAACTCGCGTCTCGTCAGGCTTGATTTCTTTCGAGCCCTTGGCGCGCTGTACCATTTCAATCTTCACCGGCGGCTGGAATGGACTTCTCAGTGACGCGGCGCTGTAGGTAAAGCTTTCATATGGCTGAAACTTAGGCAGCGGCTCAATAGACCCTTTAGGCCGAGCGCGCACCTCATCCATGTAGGCCTGCAAGTCAGCGAAGTCACTGCTTGAGCCACAGCCACTAAGCGTCAACACCGTTAGGAAAACTGCTAAATGGGTGCGTTTCATTTCTGCACCCCCTTATCGTTATAACGGTAGGTTTTGGCAAGAATCGACATACGCAGCTTGCTCGTTGAGTCTTTGCTCGCTGGGACAAGATCAAAATCATGCAGCGTGACAATACGCGGCAAACTGGCCACACCACTGACAAAGGTGGCCAAGTCGTGATAACTCCCCACTACTTTGATCTGTATCGGCAACTCGATATAAAACTGTTGCGCGACTTCAGGTAGGAGCTTGATTTCTTCGAATTCAAGACCGCTGCCCAAACCGGTGCGGGTAATATCCTCAAGCAAACCCGGCACTTCAGTATCACTTGGCAGCTGTTTGAGCAGCGCACCAAATGAAACCTCCATTTCCTTCATTTGCTCTTTGTAGGCCTCGAGGTTAGCCGCCTGAAAAGCCTTGGATGAAAACTGCTCTTTGAGCGTGACTTCTTCTTGCTGCTTACCCGTAAGCTGGGTTTGCAGGTCTTCCAGGTGGAATTTATAACCGAGCGCCAACACCAACACTAACAACAAGGCGCCAGCAATCACTTTGACTGCAGCCGGCCAAGAGCCAACGTTGTTCAAGTCAAGATCGTTAATATCGATCTGCTTCAAACCATCCAACGATTCTCTCAGGCTCATTTTTTAACTTCCTCGCCATCAAGCTTCGGTTGCGTTTGTTGCACCGTCAGCTGAAATACGTTGGCCTGATCTACCGCACCTGCAGTCACCGCTTTAACTTCAGTCAAGTTCGGCTGGGTTAACCACTCTGAGGCATCGAGATTGCGCATTAAATTCGAGACACGGTTATTGGATTCAGCCGCACCGACAATTGCGATGTTCTTGCCGGTCATTTTAAGCCCGGTAAAGAAAACGCCATCGGGCAGAGTTCTCACTAACTGATCAAAAACCCGGCCAATAATCGGCCGATTGCCTTGCAAGTCCTGAATGATTTTCATCCGCTCAAGTAGTTGCTCGCGGCGCTTTTTTAGCTCACTGATTTCTTTAATCCGGGTATCGAGCACTGCAATCTCTTTGCGCACAAATTCATTACGCGCATTTTGTTGCTCAATCGCACTGCTAAAGTACTGATCACCCAAAAACACTAAGCCTGCAGAAACCGCCAGCACACCGCCGAGCGCAACGAGGAAACGCTGCTTGCGCTCCTCGCGTAACTGCTCTCGCCACGGAAGTAAGTTGATCCGTGCCATTAGTCGAAACTCCTCATCGCCAGACCACAAGCAATCATCAAGGCTGGCGCATCACTCGCAAGCGCCCCCGCATTGACCTTGCTACTTAACGCCATTTCAGCGAATGGATTAGCAACCAAAGTCTGGGTGCCGATCTTCTGCTGAATCAAGCGGTCGAGATCAGGAATCGAAGCCGTGCCTCCGGCTAACAAGATGTAATCAACGTCGTTGTACTGACCCGCAGCGAAGAAGAACTGCAGCGAGCGTGACACTTGCTGCACTACCGCCTGCTTGAACGGCTGCAACACCTCGCTGTCATAGTCGTCTGGAAGGCCGCCTTGCTTTTTCGCAAGACCCGCTTCCTCAACCGACAAACCATAACGGCGCTGAATCTCTTCAGTCAGCTGCTTGCCACCGAACATTTGCTCACGGGTATAAATAGTCTTGCCGTTATGCAAAACACTCAACGTGGTCATTGTTGCGCCGATATCGACAACCGCGACGGTCAGGTCATCATCGCCAGCACCCAATTGCTCCGCGAGCAGGGCAAAAGAACGCTCGAGCGCATACGCCTCAACGTCCACCACCTTGGCGGTCAGACCAGCAAGCGCCAACGCTGCTTCACGCACCTCGACATTCTCTTTGCGGCATGCCGCCAGCAAGACTTCGACACGCTCAGCATTACGCGGCGACAGCCCTTGCACCTCGAAGTCGATAGCAACTTCTTCGAGTGGATAAGGAATGTACTGGTCCGCTTCAATCTTCAACTGATTCTCAAGATCATCATCAGAAAGCCCGGCTTCCATCTCGATGGTCTTGGTAATCACCGCAGAGCCTGCGACGGCAACCGCCACAGTTTTAACGCCCGTCTTGGCTTTAGAAAGTACGCGCGTAAGTGCTTGGCCGACCCCTTCCATCTCGGCGATGTTTTTTTCAACTACAGCATTAGGTGGGAGCGGCTCAACAGCGTAGGCCTCTACTTTGTAGCGGCCTCCTGAGCAACTCAACTCGAGGAGCTTTACTGAAGTCGAACTGATATCAATCCCCAGCAGCGTATTCGCTTTCTTATTGAAGAGCCCTAGCACGACCGATTTCCTATTGGCATCCGTTACTTACGGACTATTTATGTTTTTCTACATTAAATAACAGTCTTGACAGAAGCGCAAATGGCTCCCAGTGGAAAAAAACGCTTATAATGTGATCGGTTTTTTCCTTTTTGCTTTGTCTTGTTCTTAACTCATTCTTTTATCTGGAAATCCAAAAATCTTGATGCGTTTGCTGAAATTCTTTGCATGGTCCTGTGTCGCCATTTTTTGTGGCCTATTACTCAGTTTAAGTGGGGCTTTCCTCTACCTAAGCCCGAGCCTGCCCTCTGTCGACTCCTTGCGTAGCATCCAGCTGCAAATACCTTTAAGAGTATTTAGCAGCGACGGAAAGCTGATCGCCGAGTTTGGTGAGATGCGTCGCTCCCCCATCGAATTCAAAGATATTCCGCCGGACTTTATCAATGCCCTGTTGGCGGCTGAAGACGACAACTTCGAGAACCATTATGGCGTTGACCCGAGTAGTTTGATGCGCGCTGCCACGCAAATTTTAAAAAGTGGCCAAATTCAAACGGGTGGTAGCACTATCACCATGCAGGTAGCCAAGAACTACTTCCTCACTAATGAGCGTAGCTTTTCGCGGAAAATCACCGAAATCCTCTTGGCCCTGCAAATAGAACGCGAACTGAGCAAAAACGAAATTCTCGAACTGTACGTCAATAAAATTTACCTTGGCCAACGCGCGTACGGTATCGAAGCCGCATCACAGGTTTATTACGGCAAACCGATTGGCGAGCTGACGCTCTCACAACTGGCGATGATTGCCGGACTCCCCAAAGCCCCGTCGCGCTACAACCCCCTGGTTAACCCAACCCGCGCCAAGGAACGCCGCGACTGGATCCTTGGTCGCCTGCGCCTGCTCGGAAAAATCGATGAAGAACGCTATCAAGCGGCACTCGCAGAGCCGGTAAATGCAAGCTATCACGTCGCCACCCCAGACCTTGCCGCACCTTATATTGCAGAGATGGCCCGCGCCGAGATGGTCGGACGCTACGGCAGTGAGGCTTACACCGAAGGCTTTAACGTCTACACCACAGTCCCTAGCGACCTCCAATTAACAGCCAACGATGCCGTGCGCAGCGGTTTGCTGTCTTACGACCAACGCCACGGCTATCGCGGCCCAGAAAGCCGCCTGCCAGGCATGACCAAAGAAACCTGGATCGCCGAGCTGGCAAAGAAGCCATCCCTTGGCGGACTTGAACCCGCAATTGTCACGCAAGTTGAGAAAAGCGGAATTCTGGTGCTGACCCGCGACGGCAAAGAAGAAGCCGTCAACTGGGAAAGCATGAAGTGGGCGCGCCCCTTCCTTAATACCAACAGCATGGGTCCACGCCCTAAACAACCAAGTGACGTTGCTCAGGTTGGCGATCTTATCCGCGTACAACGCGCCGAAGACGGCAATCTCAACTTTGTACAACTACCTGCGGCCCAAGGCGCACTGGTTTCTCTTGATCCCAAAAACGGTGCCATCCTCGCATTGGTAGGCGGCTTCTCATTTGAGCAAAGCAACTACAACCGCGCAGTGCAGGCCAAACGTCAGCCGGGTTCGAGCTTCAAACCTTTTGTTTACAGCGCCGCATTAGACAAAGGCTATACCGCTGCAACCCTGGTCAATGACGCGCCAATTGTCTTCGCCAACAGTAATACCGATGAAGTCTGGCGCCCAAAGAACGACAACAACACCTTCCTCGGCCCAATACGCTTGCGCGTCGCACTGTATAAGTCACGCAATCTGGTTTCGATCCGCTTACTCCAGGCGATTGGTGTCGAGTACGCCCGCAACTACGCCACCAAGTTCGGTTTCAACAAACAAGACCTGCCGCCCAACTTGTCCCTGGCCCTTGGCACCGCCGACTTAACGCCAATGGAAATCGCCACAGGCTGGACGACATTCGCCAATGGCGGCTACAAGACCCAACCCTACTTGATCCAGAAGATCGATGACCGCCACGGCAAAACCGTTTTTCTCGCCAACCCACCGTCAGTCCCGAGCGTAGAGCCCACTGAAGAAGAGCAAAAACAAGAGCTCGCCGAAGACACCGCAACACAGGCAGCACCTGAAGCCCCGGCATTGGACACAGGCCTTGTGGCGCAAGCCGGAACCACCGACCCGGAGCAGCCTGTCGAGCCTGCAGTCGCTAAGCGGATCATTGATGCACGCACCGCTTACATCATGACCAGCATGCTCCAGGACGTGATCAAACGCGGAACCGGGCGTCGCGCACTGGCACTGGGTCGTGATGATCTTTCTGGAAAAACCGGTACAACTAACGAGTCGAAAGACAGCTGGTTCTCAGGCTACAACGCCGATTACGTAACGACTGTATGGACTGGCTTTGATCAGCCCGAAAGCCTTGGCCGCCACGAGTTTGGTGGCACAGTGGCCCTGCCGATTTGGATGAAATACATGGGCGCAGTGCTTAAGGACAAGCCAAGCCACCCGCCAAAAGAGCCACCGGGCATATTGACGCTGCGCATCGACCCATTCAGTGGCCGAACCGCTGCACCCGGCACGCCTGACGCTTACTTTGAGCTGTTCAAGAATGAAGATACGCCGCCATCAATGGGCGAGATTGATCCTAACCTTGGCGTACCAGGCAGCCCACTGCCCGCTGACGACTCAGCACCGATGGACCTGTTCTAGCGAGGTGCGTGATGGGTGATCGCCCCCACCCAAAACGCAATCTCTCGCAGGGTGCGGCAACGCGATGCTTGCCCACCGCGACTGACTCGGCCATTCGCAGCAGTCCCAATGGGTGGATGATAAAAGCGCCATCCCCTTACACTGGACACAAAAAACCCGCCGAAGCGGGTTTTTTTTAATGCCACAGGCTTAGCCTTTGAACACGTCATCCACTGATTGCAGCGGATAATGCGCCGGGTAAGGCAGTGTCGCCACACCGCTCTCGATTGCAGCCTTAGCGACAGCATCAGAGATCAGGGTGATCAAGCGAGCGTCCATTGGCTTCGGAATGATGTATTCGCGACCAAAGGACAGCTCGATACCGCCGTAGGCATCGCAGACTTCCTGAGGCACCGGCAGCTTGGCAATTTCACGCAATGCATTGGCAGCGGCGATCTTCATTTCTTCGTTGATGCGTGTGGCGCGAACGTCCAGAGCACCGCGGAAGATGAATGGGAAGCCCAGCACGTTGTTGACCTGGTTTGGATAATCCGAACGACCCGTCGCCATGATTACGTCGCTACGAGTAGCGTGGGCCAACTCAGGCTTAATTTCGGGGTCTGGGTTCGAACATGCAAAGACGATCGGGTTAGGCGCCATACGGAGCAAACCTTCAGGGCTGAGCAGGTTAGCACCGGAGAGACCGACAAATACGTCAGCACCGTCTAGCGCGTCATCCAGGGTACGCTTGTCAGTTTCGCTGGCGAAAACAGCCTTGTACTGATTGAGGTCGTCACGGCCTGCGTGGATAACCCCTTTACGGTCGATCATGTAGATGTTTTCGACCTTAGCACCCATGCTCACCAGCAACTTCATGCAGGAAATCGCAGCAGCACCACCGCCGAGGCAAACAATTTTTGCGTCCTCAACAGTCTTGCCAGCAATTTCCAGCGCATTGAGCATGCCAGCAGCCGTTACGATTGCGGTGCCGTGCTGATCATCGTGGAAAACTGGAATGTCGCACTGTTCGATCAACGCACGCTCAATCTCAAAGCACTCAGGGGCTTTAATGTCTTCGAGGTTGATACCGCCGAAGGTGATAGAGATGCGCTTAACAGTGTCGATAAATGCTTGTGGGCTTTCAGAATCGACTTCGATATCGAATACATCGATACCGGCGAAACGCTTGAACAGTACGCCCTTACCTTCCATCACAGGCTTGGAAGCCAATGGCCCCAGGTTACCAAGGCCAAGAATTGCGGTGCCATCAGAGATGACCGCAACCAGATTGCCCTTACCGGTGTACTGGTAAGCCAGTTCAGGGTCGCGGGCAATTTCACGTACAGGCTCGGCAACACCGGGACTGTAGGCGAGGGACAAATCACGGGCTGTTGCAGTTGGCTTAGTCAGCTCTACGCTCAGCTTACCCGGACGTGGTTGGGCATGATATTCGAGAGCGGCAGTTTTCAAATCAGACATATCGGCGTTCCGCTTTTTTGGACTGTTAATGCAGACCGCCGAGGATACGCAAATTGTATACAGGTGCACAAGACTGTTCGGTCAGCCTTGGCACTCAATACCCATAGACTGCCTATTCGCAGCGGTTCAATAGCCCATTGAACCCCATCGTTAGTGAGGCAGCACCCGCAACATCGATTCATGCCCCAAGGTCAGCATCCATCGTGCTTGTTGCCGGGCAGATGTCGAATGCCTCGCACGATCGACCACCCAACCTCGCGCCTCAACAGAACGCCCGACTAACGCTTGCCCATGGGCTCGGATAAATTCATCGGCCTGATCCAGCGGCACTCTCAGCACCAGCGATCCATCCATCTCCAGCCACAGCCCGCCACGATTGCGCTGCACGCGCTTAACAACCCCACGCAGCAATGCGAAACCGCCAGCATTCAGTGCCTGCACGGCAATGACCGGGGAAGTACGCCAGAGACCAAGCTTAGCCATTCGGGCTGACTGCTCGGCGGATTGCAGGCAGTGACGCAACGCCAGGTTAGGGGCCACGGCCACCCAATAACCGAGCCCCTCAGCCAGCAACTGCGCCTCCAGACTCCGGCCCCGGGCATCAAAAACATGGGCCAGTGTACGCCCATAGCGATCCTTGGCATCGACACCCAGTTGCACACTGACCTTGCCGTCATTGGCTGCGACCAAAGCACTGAGACGGCGTTTGGCCTGCTCAGCATAGGCTTGAATGGGGCGTCCTTTGGTGGCCATCTCAGGCGCATTGATGCCAACCAAGCGCACCCGACGACCATCAACCAGGCGCAGCGTGTCACCATCGACAACCCGACTGACTGCCACCACCGATCCCGCAACCGGAGCAGAGCACAGCGCCTGCGCGGGCAAAAGGTAAAACCCAGAAACAAAAAAGGCGCCCACTAGGGACGCCTTTTTTAGTTTCGACAAGAGTGCCATCTGGCGGCCCTTGAAGATTCGGCCACTTACTTGGCGCCGAAAACACCGAAACGCTGCTTGAAGCGGTCGATACGGCCGCCAGCGTCGAGGACTTTCTGCTTACCAGTGTAGAACGGGTGGCACTCAGAGCAAACGTCCAGGCTCAGTGGCTTAGCCAGAGTCGAACGAGTCTTGATAACGTTACCGCAGCTGCAAGTAGCTTCGATAGCGACGTATTCTGGATGGATATCGGCTTTCATCGTGTATTCCTCAATAATGTGTGCCGCCACCTAACCGGATGTCAGGTACCGCACGAACGGGTTGCGGACTATACCAGACCTTGAAACCCACGCAAGCAGTGTAAAGTACCGGCTGTCGTTTGATCACATGCTAATATTCGCCTCCTTCTCACCGGGAGCCTGTGTGTGACCGACGCTATTTTGCGCCTCGCATTGCCTTCGCCACTGCGCCGACTATTCGACTACCTGCCGCCTGCAGGCATCCCCCTTGATGCTTTGCAGCCGGGTGCTCGGCTACGGGTGCCATTCGGTCGGCGCGAGATGGTGGGCATTCTGGTTGAAATCACACGCCATAGCGACGTCCCTGCCGACAAGCTGAAACCGGCTCTGGAACTGCTCGACCCTCAATCACCGCTACCGGCTCCATTTTTCAAGTTTTGCCTGTGGACCGCACAATATTATCAGCACAGCTTGGGCGACACCTTTAGCTGGGCGCTGCCGATTTTACTGCGTCAAGGTGAACCGGCTCAGGCGCGACAGGAGCGCTTTTGGCTGGCCAATGAAGGCGCCAGCGTCGACGACCCACGCCTCAGTCGCGCGCCGCGCCAGCGCGACGCATTAAAGACCATCGCCCAACACCCCCATGGCGTAGCGCACGGTTTACTCAGCCAACTGCAACTGAATAAAGACAGCCTTGAGTTGCTCCGTGAAAAGGACTTGGTGCGCCTCGAGGTGCGTCGCCACGCGGCCCATCCACGACCAAGCAACTGGTTGGCACAACCTGAGCTGACCTTAAACCCAGAACAAAGCGCAGCCACCACCACGATTCGTTCTGGGCTCGGCAGCTTCAATACCTATTTGCTAGCAGGCGTGACCGGCAGTGGAAAGACCGAAGTCTATTTACAGCTTATTCGCGAAACCTTGGAAGCAGGAAAGCAAGCACTGATACTGATCCCAGAGATCAATTTAGGCCCGCAAACCCTGGAGCGCTTCGAGCGTCGTTTTAACGCCCGCATCGCGTTACTGCACTCGGCTGTCAACGACCGCGACCGGCTCGATGCATGGCTGGCGGCGCGCGATGGTGAGGCCGACATCATCATTGGCACTCGCTCAGCGCTATTCACTCCGATGAAAAACCCCGGACTGATCATCATCGATGAAGAGCACGACGCCTCCTATAAACAGCAAGAAGGCCTGCGCTACCACGCCCGCGACTTAGCCATCGTCCGCGCCCACCAAGAGAACATCCCGATAGTGCTCGGCTCCGCCACGCCATCGCTGGAAAGCCTGCACAATGCCAACATGGGCCGCTATGCCCTGCTGCGCCTCAACCAGCGCGCAGGAGGAGCCAAAGCGCCGAAGTTTCTACGCCTGGATGTAAAGAGCTTGCCGCTGGACTCGGGAATTTCCGGCCCCATGCAGCAAGCCATCCGTAAAACCCTGGAGGCCGGCCAGCAGGTTTTGGTGTTTCTCAATCGCCGTGGCTTTGCCCCGACCTTGCTCTGCCATGACTGCGGCTGGCTTAGCGAGTGCCCGCGCTGCGATGCCCGCATGACAGTCCATCAACGCTCACGAGAACTTCGCTGTCACCACTGCGGCCATAGCGAGCGCCAGCCGCACAACTGTCCGAAATGCAAAAGCGTTGATTTACGCCCGGTCGGCGCTGGCACTGAACGTGCCGAAGAGCGTTTAGAAATCCTCTTCCCTGATGTACCCGTCTTGCGGGTCGACCGCGATAGCACCTCGCGCAAAGATGCCATGAGCAACCTATTCAATACCGTACAAAAAGGTGAGCCCTGTATTCTGGTCGGCACCCAGATGCTCGCCAAAGGACATCACTTCCCACGCGTGACCTTGGTTGCCATTCTTGACGCCGACGGCGGGTTGTTCTCGGCAGACTTCCGCGCCAGCGAGCGCATGGCCCAGTTGATCGTTCAGGTTGCAGGTCGTGCAGGTCGCGCCGAAGAACCAGGCAAGGTGATTATCCAAAGCCATCTTGCCGACCACCCGCTATTGGTACAACTCACCGAACAGGGCTACTTCGCCTTCGCCGAACAAGCCCTTAGTGAACGCCGCAGCGCTGGCTTACCTCCCTTTTGTCACTTGGCACTGCTGCGCGCCGAGGCGCATAAACCAGGCCAGGCAGAAGGGTTTCTCGATCAGGCGTGCACCGAGGCAGAGTTGCAACTTGAAGAACTGCAACTGGGAGGTATCGAGTTACTTGGCCCGGTGCCTGCGCCGATGGAGCGCCGTGCTGGACGATATCGCGCTCAACTGCTGATTCAAAGTAATGCCCGCGCTCCGCTACACCGCTTGCTTAATAGCTGGCTCAATGCACTTGAGCAAATGCCCAGTGGCCGTTCAGTACGCTGGTCACTGGATGTCGACCCAATCGACTTGTTTTAATCGGCAAGCCTTAGGTTTCAGGGCAGTAGAGTGAGGTTTTAACCACCATTCAGAGCTTTGCTCTTGATGCGGCCCCCTCAAGCTGCCGATAATGTACAGTTTTCAACCAGTGCCCCACGCGCAGCCGCGCCAGATCGGCCGACAGAGCAGACCATGAAAGACAGCATTCGCCACCTGATCCAACAAGCCCTGACCGTCCTCACTGCTGAAGGCGTGCTGCCTGAAGGCTTGACCCCGACGATTCAGGTGGAGAACACCAAAGACAAAAGCAACGGTGACTTCGCCAGCAATATCGCCATGATGCTGGCCAAACCTGCGCGCATGAAACCGCGTGACCTGGCCGAAAAACTGGTTGCAGCGCTTCCTGCTGACCCGCAAATCAACAAGGTCGAAATCGCCGGTCCCGGCTTTCTGAACTTTTATCAGAACAACGCCGCATTGGCTCAGCGCCTTGAAGCTGCACTGGCCGACCCTCGCCTGAATGTACGTAAAGCCGGTGCAAGCCAGCGGGTTGTCATTGACCTGTCCTCGCCGAACCTGGCCAAAGAGATGCACGTCGGGCACCTGCGCTCGACCATTATTGGTGACGCGGTTGCACGGGTGCTTGAGTTCCTTGGCGATGACGTCATCCGGCAAAACCATGTGGGCGACTGGGGCACCCAGTTCGGCATGCTGCTGGCCTATATGGAAGAAAACCCAGAGGCTGCGAAAAGTGAATTATCCGACCTCGAAGTGTTCTACCGCGCGGCGAAAAAACGCTTCGATGACTCTGAAGACTTTGCCAGCCGGGCCCGTGAGTTAGTGGTTGCACTGCAAGCGGGTGAGCCCGAGTGCATGCGCCTGTGGCACCGCTTCAATGAGATCTCTCTGAGCCATTGCCAGAAGGCCTATGATCGCCTAAACGTTAAACTGACGCCTGCCGATGTGCGCGGCGAGAGCGCTTACAACGACGATCTCGCTCAGGTTGTAACAGACCTGCACGCTAAAGGCCTGCTCAGTGAGAGCGAAGGTGCTAAGTGCGTGTTTCTCGATGAGTTCAAAAACGCTGAAGGCAATCCTCTGCCAGTAATTGTGCAAAAAGCCGGTGGCGGCTACCTGTATTCAACCACTGACCTTGCGGCCATGCGGTATCGCAGCCAAACCTTGAAGGCCGATCGTGCGCTGTACTTTGTTGATCAACGTCAAGCACTGCACTTTCAGATGACCTTTGAAGTGGCACGCCGCGCCGAATTCGTTGCCCCACAGATGCAACTCGAACACATGGGCTTTGGCACCATGAACGGCGCTGACGGCCGCCCATTCAAAACCCGCGATGGCGGCACGGTAAAGCTGATCGACCTGCTCGACGAGGCCGAGGAACGCGCCTATCAACTGGTCAAAGCGAAAAACCCGGACATCGGCGAGGATGAACTGCGCAGCATCGCCCACGCAGTTGGCATTGGCGCAGTCAAATATGCTGACCTGTCGAAGCACCGCACCAGCGACTACAGCTTCAATTTCGAGCTCATGCTCAGCTTCGAAGGCAACACCGCCCCTTATTTGCTCTACGCCTATACGCGGGTCGCCAGCGTGTTGCGCAAGCTGGGTAAATCCTTCGAGGAAATCAAAGGCCCGCTGGATCTCCAAGCGCCACAAGAAATTGAACTGGCAGGCAAACTTGCCCAGTTCGCAGAAGTGCTCAACAGCGTCGCAGACAAAGGCACTCCGCATATTCTGTGCACCTACCTTTATGATGTCGCCGGTTTGTTCTCAAGCTTCTACGAGCACTGCCCGATCATCAACGCTGAAAATCCGCAACTTCAGCAAAGCCGTCTGCGATTAGCAGCGCTGAGCGGTCGCACACTCAAACAAGGTCTGCAATTGCTCGGCCTGGAAACATTGGAGCGTATGTAAGTGGCAGCCCGTAAAAAACCGGCCCCTAAACGCGGAGCCAGTCGTTACAAAGCACCTGCTAAAAAGCCTATTCCAGGATGGATCTGGCTTGCCTGTGGCTTGGCCATTGGCGTATTTGTGATGCTGCTGATGAACCTTAAGCCCGGCAGTGGCGAGGTGCAACGTGATCGCATGGAGCAAGCACGCGACACAAAAACGGCTAAACCTGCGACCAAGCCTGAAGCCAACAAGCCTAAGTATGACTTCTATACCTTGCTACCTGAGTCAGAAGTCATAGTCCCGCCTGAAGCCGTGCCGCCAGGCAAGCCTGAGCAGAAACCGGTAACCCCAGCAGAAGCGGCAAAGATAGATGCAGCACGTGCCGAGGCGGCATTGAAAGGCGAAACACCGCCACCGCCACCGGTTGTTGCGCAAGTTGCGCCGGTGACCACTCAGTTCTTCTTGCAGGCGGGCTCGTTCCGGCGCAAGGACGACGCTGAAAGCGTTCGTGCGCAAATCACCCTGCTCGGCCAGAGCGTGCGCGTCGAGGCTGGCACAGTCAAAGACGAAACCTGGCACCGGGTGCTGGTTGGCCCGTTTTCGACACGCGAGCAACTGGCTGCGTCGCAAAAAACCTTGGCCGCCAACGGTTTTAGTAACCTGTTACTGCAACAGCGTCAGACTAACTAAGACGGCTTATGACCGGCTCGCACCGAGCCGGTCAGCAATTTTCTGTAACGCCCTCAACACCCATTTCAACGAAAATCCCCCCGCCTCGGTTGAAAACCACGCATCGCCCCCCCATTTGTTTCTACATTGGGCATTTTCGCCCCGCAGCGTGGAGACTCTCCCCTTGACCACAATCGTATCAGTGCGCCGCCACGGCAAAGTCGTCATGGGCGGCGACGGCCAGGTTTCTTTGGGCAACACCGTGATGAAAGGCAACGCGAAAAAAGTTCGCCGCCTGTACCACGGCCAAGTGCTCGCAGGGTTTGCTGGCGCAACTGCTGACGCCTTCACCCTGTTTGAACGCTTTGAAGGCAAGCTGGAAAAACACCAGGGCCATTTGGTCCGTGCCGCCGTTGAGCTGGCTAAAGACTGGCGAACCGATCGCTCACTGAGCCGCCTCGAGGCCATGCTCGCGGTCGCCAACAAAGATGCATCGCTGATTATTACCGGCAATGGCGATGTGGTTGAACCTGAGCACGGCTTGATCGCCATGGGCTCCGGCGGTGGCTTCGCCCAAGCCGCAGCACTGGCCTTGCTGCAAAACGCCGAGCAAATGTCCGCTCGCGAAGTCGCTGAAAGCTCACTGAATATTGCCGCCTCTATTTGTGTATTCACCAATCAGAATTTGACTATCGAGGAACTGGACTCGGCGGTTTAATCCGCCTGAGCGCCGTTTGGAGCCTATTACCCATGTCCATGACACCCCGTGAGATTGTCCACGAACTGAACCGCCACATCATTGGCCAAGACGATGCCAAACGTGCCGTCGCCATTGCCCTGCGTAATCGCTGGAGACGCATGCAACTGCCCGCTGAGTTGCGTGCAGAAGTCACACCCAAGAACATTCTAATGATCGGCCCAACCGGCGTGGGTAAAACCGAAATCGCCCGTCGCTTGGCCAAACTGGCCAACGCGCCATTCCTCAAGGTTGAGGCGACTAAATTCACCGAAGTGGGTTACGTCGGCCGCGATGTTGAGTCGATTATCCGCGATCTGGCAGATGCTGCACTGAAGATGCTCCGCGAGCAGGAAATCGTCCGCGTGCGCCACCGCGCAGAGGACGCCGCCGAAGACCGCATCCTTGATGCATTGCTGCCGCCTGCCCGCTCAGGCTTCCAGGAAGAGGCCGCACCGAGCACTGATTCCAACACCCGCCAACTGTTTCGCAAACGTTTGCGTGAAGGTGAGCTGGACGAAAAAGAGATTGAAATCGAAGTCGCTGACAGCCCAGCCGGTATCGAAATCATGACCCCTCCGGGCATGGAAGAAATGACCAACCAGTTGCAGAGCCTGTTCTCCAACATGGGCAAAGGCAAAACCAAGAGCCGCAAGCTCAAGGTCAAAGATGCCTTGAAGATGGTGCGCGAAGAAGAAGCCGCGCGCCTGGTCAATGAAGAAGAACTGAAAACTCGCGCTCTGGAAGCCGTTGAACAGCACGGCATTGTGTTTATCGACGAAATCGACAAAGTCGCCAAGCGCGGTAACACCGGCGGTGCTGACGTTTCACGCGAAGGCGTACAGCGCGACTTGCTCCCGCTGATCGAAGGCTGCACAGTCAATACGAAACTGGGCATGGTCAAAACCGACCACATCCTGTTTATTGCCTCGGGTGCCTTCCACCTAAGCAAGCCGAGCGATCTGGTGCCAGAGCTGCAGGGTCGCCTGCCCATTCGCGTCGAGCTAAAAGCCCTGAGCCCGGAAGACTTTGAACGTATTCTCACCGAGCCCCACGCGTCACTGACCGAACAATACGCCGCCCTGCTCAACACTGAAGGTCTGGGCATTGAGTTTGTCGGCGATGGCATCAAGCGCATCGCGGAGATTGCCTGGCAGGTCAACGAAAAGACCGAAAACATTGGTGCCCGTCGTCTGCACACCTTGCTTGAGCGCTTGCTCGAAGAGGTTTCATTCAGTGCAGGGGATCTAGCCGCCGAACATACCGGCAAGCCCATTCAGATCGACGCTGACTACGTAAACAGCCATTTGGGCGAATTGGCTGAAGACGAAGATCTGTCGCGCTATATCCTCTAACGCGATGGCCGATACCTGAGGTGGGTAACGCTTTTTACCCACCAATCCAGGTGCGTAGTAGGGTGGATGACGCCTTTTTCGTCCACCATTGCTCTGACAGACAATAGTGTTCCGACAGACAATTAAGTGAGTTACCAACACTTGGCTATTTTGATCCTCATCAAATGGTGAAAAAGCTTCGCGTTGGCAAATCCTACGCAACAAAAGCAGCTACTGTTATTTAACCCTTTGCACGGCGTAAGCATTGACCATGGCCAAGATCCCCAGCGCAATCGAATTGCATAAGGCGTCGAAGACTTTGACACTCAAGTACGCCGAGGGCAGCTACACCCTGCCCGCCGAATTTTTACGCGTTCACTCCCCCTCCGCCGAGGTCCAGGGCCACGGCAATCCAATCCTGCAAACTGGCAAACTCAATGTTGGCTTGAGCAGCATCGAACCGGCGGGTAATTACGCACTAAAACTGTGCTTCGACGACGGCCATGACAGCGGCCTATTCAGTTGGGACTACCTGTACCAGCTTGCCACTCGTCAGGATCAGCTCTGGTCAGACTACCTCGCCGAGTTGCAAACCGCCGGAAAGTCTCGCGACCCCAGCGAGTCAGTTGTCCGGCTTATGCAGTAAAGGTTTCAGCCGCTTATCTGTGCACGGGCCTTGCACCGTGCCCATCTGCCATGCACCAAAGCTGTCACCTCATCGCCGTGACCCGCTTGATGTGCACAGTTAGAACGCATTTTCTAATATCTCCCGTCATACTGCTTTAATCAGAAGCTGCACACGCATGCCTTGCGTAAAGGTAAAAACTCGGGTAACCAAGTAACTGGCAAGTTACCTGCATCTGGAATATCCAGTTGCACACAGTAGTTACGTTGATAACACACGGTAACCCGAGTAATGCCGAGCCCTTGATTATGTCCGCGCGCATAATGCAATTGAGGTAGGTGTCTCAGGACAATGGAGCGTCAAATGGCTGATAAAAATAATGATGCCCTGAAGCATCAAGCTTCAGAAAACACCCTCGGCCTTAATCCCGTTGTTGGGATCCGCGGTAAAGATCTGCTGACTTCCGCGCGAATGGTGATGTCGCTTGCGCTGAGGCAACCTCTGCACAGTGCCAAGCATGTCGCGCATTTCGGTCTTGAACTGAAGAACGTGATGTTTGGTCAATCGGAGTTACAGGCTGACCCAACAGACAAGCGCTTTAGTGACCCTGCCTGGAGCCAGAACCCGCTGTATCGGCGTTACCTACAGACCTATCTGGCGTGGCGCAAAGAGCTGCACCAGTGGATCGACGAAAGCACTTTATCGCCACAAGATGCCAGCCGCGGTCATTTTGTGGTCAACCTCATGACTGAGGCCATGGCGCCAAGCAATACGCTGGCGAATCCAATGGCAGTCAAACGCTTTTTCGAGACTGGCGGCAAAAGCCTGCTTGACGGTCTCTCCCATCTCGCCAAAGACATGGTTAATAACGGCGGCATGCCAAGCCAGGTAAATATGTCCGCCTTCGAGGTGGGCAAGAATCTGGCAACCACTGAAGGCGCCGTCGTTTTTCGTAATGACCTGCTGGAGCTGATTCAGTACTCACCTGTCACTGAGCAAGTGCACGAGCGACCACTGCTGGTCGTACCGCCGCAAATCAACAAGTACTACGTGTTCGATTTGTCGGCAGAAAAAAGCGTGGCGCGCTTTCTCTTGCGCAGCAGCGTACAGACATTTGTCGTCAGTTGGCGTAACCCAACTAAAGCCCAGCGCGAATGGGGCCTAAGTTCCTATATCGAAGCACTCAAGGAAGCAATTGATGTGGTCTGCGCCATTACCGGCAGCAAAGACATCAACATGCTGGGGGCCTGCTCCGGCGGCCTAACCACCACCTCGCTGCTCGGTCATTACGCCGCATCGGGCGAGCAGAAAGTCCATGCCCTTACCCTGTTGGTAAGTGTGCTCGACACCCAGATGGACACGCAGGTCGCGCTGTTTGCCGATGAGAAAACCCTTGAAGCCGCCAAGCGCCGCTCCTACCAAGCCGGTGTGCTCGAAGGCAGCGACATGGCTAAGGTTTTTGCCTGGATGCGGCCCAACGACTTGATCTGGAACTATTGGGTCAACAACTACCTATTGGGTAACGAGCCGCCCGTTTTCGATATCCTGTACTGGAACAATGACACCACCCGATTGCCTGCAGCCCTGCATGGCGAATTCATTGATATGTTCGTGACCAACCCACTGACGCGTGCAGGTGCACTTGAAGTCTGCGGCACGCCGATTGATCTGAAACAGGTTAAGAGCGATTTGTTTTGCGTCGCGGGCACCACTGACCACATCACGCCTTGGGAGTCGTGCTACAAGTCAGCCAAGCTGTTTGGCGGCAACTGCGAGTTCGTTCTGTCCAACAGTGGCCACATCCAAAGCATTCTCAACCCGCCTGGCAACCCCAAGTCACGCTACATGACCAACTCTGAAATGCATGACGACCCTAAAGAGTGGCAGGCAAACGCAACCAAACACACCGATTCATGGTGGCTGCACTGGCAGCAATGGTTGGCAGAGCGCTCAGGTAAAACCAAACCGGCGAAAGCCCAGCTTGGCAATAAAAAATACCCGGCAGGTGAAGCCGCACCGGGAACCTATGTACACGAACGCTAATGAACTGCGCACTGCGCACTGATGCCCGCAGCGCAAGAATGGCGCTGCTCGCTGAAACTCAGCGGACCAGAATTATCTGGAGGCTATGGATACAGCCAGGACCGTCCATCTCAACGGTTTAACTGATAGGGCTATGCGTATGTCGCTACCATTTATATTTCGCACCATCGAACTGGATGGCCAGACGATCCGAACCGCGGTCCGCCCCGGTAACAGCAAGATAGCGCCACTGCTCATCTTCAACGGCATCGGTGCCAACCTTGAGCTGGTCATGCCGTTCGTGAAAGCACTTGACCCAGAGCTCGAAGTCATTGCTTTTGACGTGCCTGGAGTTGGCGGCTCTTCAACCCCAAGCACACCCTATCGTTTCCCCGGACTGGCCAAACTGGCTGCACGGATGCTCGACTACCTCGACTACGGTCAAGTCAATGTTATCGGCGTATCCTGGGGCGGTGCATTAGCCCAGCAATTTGCTCACGACTACCCTGAGCGCTGCAAAAAACTGGTATTGGCGGCCACCGCCGCGGGTGCATTTATGGTGCCTGGCAAACCTAAGGTGTTGCTACGCATGGCCAGCCCCCGACGCTATATCCAGCCTTCGTATGGTGTGCAGATTGCGCCCATTATCTATGGCGGAGCCTTTCGCCGTGACCCAAAGTTGGCCATGTCCCATGCCAGCAAAGTGCGTTCATCCGGCAAGGTTGGGTACTACTGGCAACTTTTCGCAGGCCTGGGTTGGACCAGTATTCACTGGCTACACAAGATTCATCAACCGACGCTGGTACTGGCCGGAGATGACGATCCGATTATCCCTCTGATCAACATGCGTCTGCTGGCTTGGCGCATTCCAAATGCTGAACTGCATGTGATTGATGACGGCCATCTATTCCTGGTGACCCGCGCTGAAACAGTTGCCCCCATTATCATGAAGTTCCTTGATGAAGAGCGCCAACGCGCAGTGATGCATCCCGTTCCCGTCGCAGCAGCGTCCCATTAACCAAGGTGTGACAGTCATCAGACTGTCGCACACTTGTAGTGCTTGGCACCTATAGTTGACTCATTTAAGGGCTGCCGGTTTTTCGCCTGCAAGCCCCGCAGGCTCTGCAATGCAGGTTTAGCCATATTGGTACAAGCCTTGCTGCTTAATATAAAACAATGAGTCCTCGCGACCTGATATGCACTCACCTTGAGTTTTGATGCGGCATAGACCCAGCAGCAAAGCGTAAGGAAATTGCACTGAAGACTCGCAGCGTAATAACGACGGAGTGTTATTTCATGCCAGATAAAATCAGCAAAAGCAGCTTGCCAAGTACTGCCAGAGCTATGAACGCGCAAAACGCTATTTCAGGGCTTCGCGGTCGCGATGTTATCTCCACATTCCGTGTATTGGCGCTGCAGGGCCTTAAGCAGCCGGTACACAGCGCCAAGCATTTGCTGGCTTTTGGTGGCCAATTAGGCCGCGTGCTGGTGGGTGATACTCCGCACAAGGTCAACCCTCAAGACAGCCGTTTCAGCGATCCGACGTGGCACCATAACCCATTCTATCGGCGCAGCTTACAAGCCTATTTGGCCTGGCAAAAACAACTCAACAACTGGATAGATGAAAGCACGCTGTCAGCCGATGACCGCACCCGCGCGCGCTTTGTTTCGTCGCTATTGAGTGATGCGTTATCGCCTTCAAACTCGTTGCTTAACCCACTGGCCCTGAAAGAACTTTTCAACAGCGGCGGCACCAGTGTCTTCAAAGGGCTCAATCATCTATTCGATGACTTGATGAATAACGGGGGCATGCCCAGCCAAGTCAGCAAGCATGCATTCGAGGTGGGCCGGAATCTGGCCACTACGCCCGGCTCAGTGATCTTCCGCAATGAAATGCTTGAGCTGATTCAGTACAAGCCGATGAGCGAAAAACAGTACGCCAAGCCTCTGTTGATCGTACCGCCGCAAATCAACAAGTTTTACATTTTTGACCTCTCGCCCGAGAAAAGCTTCATCCAGTACGCCTTGAAAAACAACCTGCAAACCTTTGTCGTCAGTTGGCGTAACCCTGACCCTCAACATCGCGAGTGGGGCCTTTCCAGCTATGTGCAAGCACTCGAAGAAGCCGTCGATGTGTGCCGTGCAATTACTGGCAGTAAAGACGTTAACTTGCTTGGTGCATGTGCGGGCGGCTTGACCATCGCGGCATTGCAAGGGCATTTGCAAGCCAAGCGCCAGCTGCGCAAGATTGCCAGCTCAACCTATATGGTCAGCCTGCTCGACAGCCAAATAGAAAGTCCGGCAATGCTATTTGCCGACGAGAAGACCCTTGAGGCTGCAAAGCGGCGCTCTTACCAGCAAGGCGTTCTCGATGGCCGTGATATGGCCAAGGTCTTTGCTTGGATGCGACCCAATGACTTGATCTGGAATTACTGGGTCAACAACTACTTAATGGGCAAGCTACCACCCGCTTTCGACATCCTGTACTGGAACAACGACAACACCCGTTTGCCAGCTGCACTGCATGGTGACCTGATCGAGTTTTTCAAGTACAACCCATTGACCCGACCCGGAGCTCTGGAGATTTGCGGGACACCGATTGATATGCAGAAAGTGAACATTGACAGCTTCCATGTCGCGGGGATCAATGACCACATTACGCCTTGGGATGCGGTGTATCGCTCAACCTTGCTAGTCGGTGGCGACCGGCGCTTTATTTTGTCCAATAGCGGGCATATCCAAAGCATCCTCAACCCCCCTGGCAACCCTAAAGCCAACTTCTTTGAGAGCGCCAAACTCACCTCAGATCCGCGGGCTTGGTATCACGACGCAAAAAATCAGCAGGGCAGTTGGTGGCCGCTTTGGCTGGAGTGGATTCAAGCCCGCTCAGGTACTCAGCGAGAAACCATTATGGCCATTGGCGACCAAAATCATCCTGCGTTGGCAGAGGCGCCCGGGCATTACGTACACGCACGCTAGGCAATGCATCAGGCAGGCGCTAGTGACGAATGAAGACACCTCACCCCAATCAATATTGGTGGGTAAAAAACGTTACCCACCCCTCGCAGACAATTGGGTGCAACAGCCTGAAGCTTGTCCACAAATATCCAACAGCAAAACACTCGCTTATTCAGTGCCAGCGCAATCTGCTACTGGCCGAAATGGCGTGACACAGTTATCTTCACGCCATGTGCATCAACAATAAGAAATCAGCATGAAAACTCGTGAACGGATTCTCGAATGCGCCCTGATGCTGTTCAATCAGGAGGGTGAACCAAATGTTTCAACCTTGGAAATCGCCAACGAGCTAGGGATTAGCCCGGGCAACCTCTATTACCATTTCCATGGTAAGGAACCCCTAATCACGGGGCTCTTCGAACGCTTCCAAGCCGAGCTTGTACCTTTACTCGACCCGCCCGAAGATGCCCAACTGGATGTCGAAGATTACTGGCTGTTCCTGCACTTGATCGCCGAGCGCATGGCTCACTACCGTTTTCTGTTCCAGGACTTGTCCAACCTGACCGGGCGTCTGCCCAAAATAGCCAGAGGCATGCGTCACTGGCTTAACGCGCTAAAGCGCACGCTGGCAGCCCTGCTTGCAAGGCTCAAAGCTGAAGATCAATTGCTGAGCGATACCCAGTCCCTTGGCCAGTTAGTTGAACAGATCACCCTGACACTGCTGTTCTCTCTCGACTACCAACGCATCATCGGCAGTGAAGGTGAAAGTCGGTTGGTGGTGTATCAAGTGATGATGCTGGTTGCCCCGCACCTGAATGCTGAATCACGTTTTGCCGCCGAGCTTCTGGCTCAGCGTTACCTGGAAGACTAAATCACAGACAGCAAAAAGCCCGGACAGCGAACTGTTCCGGGCTTTTTGTGTAGCAGCTAAACGCTTAGGACTGTGTAGTCGGTGTCGTTGGTGCTGCCGGTGCAGTAGCTGCTGGTGCAACTGGTGTGGCTGCAGTAGCAGGTGCAGCCGGTGTCGCAGCAGGCTTGGCCGCAGCGGGTTTAGCGACGGGTTTCGCCGCAGGCTTGCGCACTGCTGGTTTCTTAGCCGCTGGTTTTGCGGCTGGCTTAGCCGCCGGTTTGGCTGCCGCTTTCGCCGCAGGTTTGGCGGCTGGTTTAGCAGCAGCCTTAGGTGCTGGCTTAGCTGCAGCCTTTACCGCAGGTTTAGCCGCAGGTTTAGCCGCAGCCTTGGCCACTGGCTTTTTCGGCGCTGGTTTTGCAGCAGGTTTAGCCGCTGCTTTTGGAGCAGGCTTAGCAGCAGTTTTAGGTGCTGGCTTGGCTGCAGGCTTAACTGATTTAACCGAAACACCGGTGAGCTTTTCGATCTGCTTGGTCAGGCCTTCAACTTTTGCATTAAGCGCTTTGACTTCATTGCGGCTCGGCACACCCAGACGCGAAATGGCATTGTTCAAGCGCTTATCAAAAGCCTCTTCCAACTCGCCCCACTTACCGATTGCTCGGCCACGCACTTCGTCGACTTTCGATCGGGCAGAGCCCACACGTGCATCAACTGAGGACTTAGCAGCATCGACTTGTTTGTCGACTTCTGTCTTGGCTTGCTTCTCAGCTTTCTCGCCATCCTTGACCAGCGTATCGAACAGCTTGGTGCCGTCCTTGCTGACTTTGGAGTAAGCGCCCAAACCGGCCAGCCAAATCTGGCGTGAGTATTTCTCTACGCCCCCAATCCACGAACTAGCTTCTTTTTCTACCTTCTTCTTAACAGCCATTCGACTCTCCTTATTTGGTACGCGAGACGTGATCAAGCAAAGCACTCAACTCATCCAGCTTAGCAGAGAGAACTTCGATGTCCTGCTTAGACGGAATACCAATACGGTTTAGAGCCGAGGCAACACGAGTGTCGAATGCCTTCTCGATTTTGTCGAGTTGCAATTCAACTTTGCCTTTAACACTGCTGACATTGCTACGCACGCTGCTCTTAGCGCTGTCGATCTGGCTGTTCGCTGCATCGAGTTGTTGATCAACGATTTTTTTGCCCTTCTGCTCAACACCTTCACCGGTCTTGATCAGGTCTTTCAAATAATCAGCGCCTTCCTGACCCGCTTTGACGTAAGCACCCAAACCTGCCAACCAGATTTTACGTGCGTAGACTTTTGCGTCGCTCAATACAGTGGCTTTGTCTTCAACCACGACTTTCTTTTTGATCGCAACTTTTGACATGGTGCACCTCACTCAAAGTATTTAAGAGGAAACGCCCACAAAGTGCAGGCTTGAGATACACCCTATAGAGGAAAATTAGAATCTACATACTAAGGAACCACTGAAAAACTACGGCGCTAGGTATTACGGCGTTAAAAAGCGGCTCTAAATGCTCATAGACGCCGCTTTTTCACATCTTTTTGCCTTGTACTTTCGTCGCTCGCTACCTTTTTCAGAGGCTCCCTAAGCACATAAAAGCTGCAAAAAGTACGGTGCTAGGCTTTGAGGTGCTTATCCAGAACCTGTTCAATTTCACGTTTGATAGTCCCGCTCAGTGCCGAGAGCATCAAACCCAGGCTGAGCTGTACCCGAACTTGATCTTCGCCAACTTCAATTCGACCGTCCGCACCACTGCGTTTGAACTCAAGCACATCGCCGTTCCACTGATAGCGCACGCCATACTCGTTGGACAAGCGCTCAGCGAGATATTCTGCTTTCTCACGTGCGCCCTCGCGCCCCAGTGAGTGAGGGCGTTGAATGTCGATTTTGGCCATTGGGTTCCTCGAGTTTGCGAGCTAAATTCGCCTGACTATAGCAGGCTCGCTGGTCGCTCTGCTCACAGCCACTAAGCACATGCCAAGACATAAGCCACGTCGCAGGTTTAGAATGTCGCTCACTATGATTCAAGTGAGCGCAACATGAACGATCCGCGCAAGAACAGCGACAGCGAACCGACCACACACTTTGGCTTCACCGACGTGCCGGAAAGCCAGAAGGCTGAAAAAGTCGCAGAAGTGTTCCACTCGGTGGCCGCCAAGTACGATGTCATGAATGACCTGCTTTCCGGCGGTATGCACCGTTTGTGGAAGCGTTTCACCATTGAGCTGTCCGGTGTGCGTGTCGGCAACAAGGTGCTCGACATTGCCGGCGGCACTGGCGATCTCACGCGTCAGTTCTCTCGCCTGGTCGGCCCAACGGGCGAAGTGGTGCTGGCTGATATCAACGACTCGATGCTCAAAGTTGGCCGTGATCGTCTTCTCGATCGTGGCGTAGCCGGTAATGTCCAGTTTGTTCAGGCCGATGCCGAAAAACTGCCATTCCCTGACAACCACTTTGACTGTGTGACCATCGCCTTTGGTCTGCGCAACGTAACCCACAAAGAAGACGCCATTCGCTCGATGCTGCGGGTACTCAAGCCCGGTGGACGCCTGTTGATTCTTGAATTTTCCAAGCCATCAAGCGCCCTGCTGTCGAAAGTCTACGACCGCTACTCATTCACCTTTATGCCGCTGATGGGCAAGCTGATCACCAATGACGCCGAAAGCTACCGCTATTTGGCTGAGTCGATTCGCATGCACCCGGATCAAGACACTTTGAAGGCAATGATGGTTGAAGCCGGTTTTGAGCGCACCACCTATCACAATATGACTGGCGGTATTGTTGCGCTGCACCGGGGTATCAAACCCTGATGTTGCTGAGCGGGCTATTGGCCGGAGTCGAAACCGGCCTCAACCGTGTGCTGACGATGGACAGCACTGCGCTGCCTCGCCTTGAGCCATTGGCTGGCAAAGTCATTGCCGTTGATTGCCTGTCTCCAGCCATAAGCCTGTTTATCATGCCCGACGGTGAAGGTCTGATGCTCGCGGCACACTGGGAAGGTGATGTCGATTGTCGACTTCGTGCGCCCGCTTCGAGCCTGATTCGTCTCGCCACCAGCAGCGACAAAACCGCAGTGCTGCACAGTCCCGAAGTTGAGCTTGAAGGTGACAGCGCCGTGCTGCTGGACTTCGCCGCGGTACTGCAAGACCTCGAACTCGACTGGGAATACGAGGTGTCATGCTGGCTCGGCCCGGTAGGCAGCCAGCTAGTAAGCAGCCACCTGCGCAGCCGTGTTGGCTGGACGACGCAAACACTTGAAACACTGCGTTTAAACCTCGCCGACTATCTCAGCGAAGAGTCACGCACCTTGGTTGGCCAACGTGAAGCCAATGCGCGCTTTACCGAACTGGATGACCTGAAGTTAGCCCTCGACCGTCTCGATGCCCGCATCGAACGTCTCGCCCAACGTAATAAGCCCACCGAATGAAGCTACTCGCCGCACGTCGCTTGTTCCGAATTCTGCGCGTAGTCATCCGCTACCAACTGGATGATTTGCTCTTTGCCATGCCGCTGCCGCTGTGGATGCGCATGCTCAGCTACACCTTGCCGTGGCGCTGGCTACCACGCAAAGACCTCAAACTCAGTCGCGGCGAGCGCTTGCGCCTGGCCCTTGAAGAGCTAGGCCCGATTTTTATCAAATTTGGCCAACTGCTCTCCACTCGCCGCGATTTGATGCCACTCGACGTCGCCGACGAACTGACCCGACTGCAAGACCAAGTGCCGCCATTTGACCCGGCTCAATCGTTGGCCCTGATTGAGCAACAGCTCGGTGCCAAAGTGGCCGACCTCTTTGCCCGGTTTGACCCTCAGCCACTGGCATCCGCTTCAGTTGCGCAGGTGCATGCAGCCAAGCTGAAAACCGGCGAAGAAGTGGTGATCAAGGTTATCCGCCCCGGTCTGCGGCCGGTGATTCGCCAAGACATTGCCTGGTTGTTCATCATTGCCAAGGTGGCCGAGAAAGCCTCGACAGACGCACGGCGTCTACGCCCAGTCGAAGTTGTCAGCGATTATGAGAAAACCATTTACGACGAACTCGACCTGCTGCGCGAGGCGGCGAACGCCAGTCAGCTTCGCCGTAACTTTGAAGGCTCGCCACTGCTCTACGTGCCGCAAGTTTACTGGGACTATTGCCGACCTAAAGTGCTGGTAATGGAGCGCATATACGGCATTCCTGTGACCGATTTAGCGACACTGGCCGATCAACGCACGGACATGAAACTACTGGCAGAGCGTGGTGTAGAGATCTTCTTTACCCAAGTGTTCGACCACAGCTTTTTTCACGCTGACATGCACCCCGGCAACATCTTTGTCAGCACCAGCCAGCCCTGGAATCCCAAGTACATCGCCATCGATTGCGGCATCATCGGCAGCCTGACCCCAGAAGACCAGGACTACTTGGCGCGCAACCTGTTGGCCTTCTTTAAACGCGACTACCGCCGTGTCGCCCAGTTGCACATCGACTCAGGCTGGGTACCGGCACAGACCAAAGTGAATGATTTCGAGGCAGCAATTCGGACTGTCTGCGAACCCATTTTCGAGCGACCTCTGAAGGACATTTCCTTTGGCCAACTTCTGATGCGCCTGTTTCAAACGGCGCGACGCTTCAATATGGAAGTCCAGCCACAGTTGGTGCTGCTGCAGAAGACCTTGCTCAATATTGAAGGGTTGGGCCGCCAACTCTACCCAGACCTTGATTTATGGAGTACCGCCCAGCCATTTTTGGAGCGCTGGATGCGTGAACGCTATAGCCCGAAGCACTTGCTGCGCAACCTGCAACAACAAGCCGAGCAGGTTCCACACCTGTCGCAGATTGCCCGCGATACACTGGAAAAACTCAATCAGCAACAGCTCACGGTCAAAACCGTCGAGCAAAGCCACTCAAACTGGCCGGCCCGATTGCTTGGTGGCGTATTGATTGCTGGAGCGGTTAGCCAAGGCTTAATCCTTGAATTAACAGCGTGGCCAATTTGGACAATGCTCGCTGGCGGTATTTATCTGGTGCTGCGCCGATAGCCACACTCGATCCGTACTGGCAAACTAGAGACTTGAAAAGCCCGAAATGGGCGGAATCTGCAATGAACGATTGGCTTAACGAAATAAAGTGGAACAGTGACGGCTTAGTTCCGGCTATAGCTCAAGACCACCAGACTGGCCGAGTGCTGATGATGGCGTGGATGAACCGCGAATCACTGGCCCTGACCGCCGCCGAGAACCGTGCCATTTACTGGTCGCGCTCACGTGGCAAACTGTGGCGCAAAGGCGAAGAGTCCGGGCACGTACAGAAGCTTCACGAGCTGCGCCTGGATTGCGACGCCGATGTGATCATCCTTAAAGTCGAGCAACTGGGTGGCATTGCCTGCCACACGGGTCGAGAGAGCTGCTTCTACCGCGTATTTGAAAATGACGCGTGGAAAACAGTCGACGCCGTGATCAAAGACCCAAAAGCAATTTATGCCGAAGGACACAGCCATGACTGATACCCTGACCCGCCTGGCTGAAGTACTTGAGTCACGCAAAGGCGCGGCGGCAGACTCATCCTACGTGGCGAGCCTGTATCACAAAGGCTTGAACAAGATTTTAGAGAAAGTCGGTGAAGAATCGGTTGAAACCATCATCGCCGCAAAGGATGCTGCAAGCACTGGTGATTGCAGTGACGTGATATACGAAACAGCCGATCTGTGGTTTCACAGCATGGTCATGCTGGCCGCGCTGGGTCAGCATCCGCAAGCGGTGCTGGACGAGCTGGATCGACGCTTTGGATTGAGTGGGCATGCTGAAAAAGCTGCACGCTCAGAGTCCTAACCCTTATTTAAATCGGAGAACACATCATGGGTTTCGGTGGAATTAGCATTTGGCAGCTTCTGATCATCCTGCTGATCGTGGTTATGTTGTTCGGCACCAAGCGCCTCAAGGGTGTCGGTTCGGACCTCGGTGACGCGATCAAAGGGTTCCGTAAGTCGATGGGCAATGACGACGCGGACAAGCCGCCGGTTGAAGACGAAAAAGGCCAGACCTTTGACGCCCAGGCGCGCAAGGTTGAAGACCCTGCGAAGAAAGACTGAGCCCGCGTTAACAACTCGCTCTATTGAAACGGCCAAGCCGATACTGCGCAACAGTAATGCGTAGCCTCTGCTGGCCGCTTACCCGTTCTATTGTAGGCCCTGTGTTACAGGTCCAAAGAGTCAGCTCTCATGTTTGATATCGGATTCACCGAACTGCTTTTGTGCGGACTAGTAGCCCTTGTCGTGCTCGGTCCCGAGCGCCTGCCGGGAGCAGTGCGTACAGCGGGCTTATGGATTGGCCGGATTAAACGTAGCTTCAACGCAATCAAAGCTGATGTTGAACGCGAGATCGGCGCTGATGAAATTCGCCGACAACTGCACAACGAGCAGATTCTCGACCTTGAGCGTGAAATGAAAGCGATGAAGAATGACATTCTGCCATCAAGCAAACGCTCAGCCGAACCAGCCACGCAAACGCCAAAAACCGCCATCGACGCGGAACCCAGCAGCTCAGCTCAAGCCCCCTTTGGTGAAACACCAAGCCCAGCGCCTGAAGTCAGCACGCCCAGTGAACCACTGCAGCCAGCCACAGGTTTGCCTGCCGCAGAGCAAAGCCCTGCTGCCAGCCAGGATAAAACCCAACAACCATGAGCCGACTACCTGAGCAACACGATGAAGAGATGCCGCTTATCTCGCACCTGACCGAACTGCGCTCGCGCCTGCTGCGCTGCGTGTTTGCAATATTTGTACTCTTCGCTGGGCTGTTTTACTTCTCACAAGACATCTACGCCCTCGTGGCCGCTCCGCTGCGCACTTACCTGCCCGCTGGCGCGACAATGATTGCAACGGGCGTGGCGTCGCCATTCCTGACGCCATTCAAGCTGACCATGATGGTCGCGCTGTTCCTGGCGATCCCGGTGATCTTGCATCAAATCTGGGGGTTTATTGCACCCGGCTTGTACAAGCACGAAAAACGCATCGCCGTGCCTTTGCTGATCTCCAGTATCCTGCTGTTCTACGGCGGTATGGCCTTTGCCTACTTCGTGGTCTTCCCGATCATGTTCGGCTTCTTCGCCAGCGTCACCCCGGAAGGGGTTGAGATGATGACGGACATTGGCCAATACCTCGACTTCGTATTGACCCTGTTTTTCGCCTTTGGCGTAGCCTTCGAGATCCCCGTAGCCACCTTTCTGCTGATCTGGGTTGGCGTCGTTGATGTTGCCACCCTGCGCAAAAGTCGCCCTTATGTGATAGTTGGCTGCTTCGCTATCGGCATGGTCCTGACACCGCCCGATATCTTCTCGCAAACCTTGCTCGCCGTGCCCATGTGGATGCTGTTTGAAGCAGGCTTGCTCTGCGGTGCGATGGTCAAGCGCCGTGAGCGACTAGAAGCCCAACAAGCTGAAGAGCAAGAAGCGGCGGATGAAGCGACCGAACTGGCCGAACGCAACGACCAGAACCCTGCTGCTAAGCCGTGAACCTGCTGCTGCTCGAAGACAGCGACTGCATCAGCGCCGACCAGGCCATACTCAGCGGTCGGCGGCTGAAGCACATGCAGGAAGTGCATCGCGCTGAGGCAGGAGACAGTTTACGGGTCGGCCGCTTAGGTGGGCTAATGGGCAATGCCCAGATCCTGCACATGGATGCGCAGCAGGCGCATATCCGGTTCGAACTGAATCAAGCGCCCCCAGCAAAGCTGCCACTGACCCTGCTACTCGCACTGCCGCGCCCGAAAATGCTCCGCCGTGTGCTGCAAACCGTCAGCTCGATGGGTGTGGCTCACGTGGTGCTGCTCAACAGCTACCGGGTTGAAAAGAGCTTTTGGCAGACGCCTTTTTTGCAGCCAGAAGCGATACGTGAGCAGCTAATCCTGGGCTTGGAACAAGCTCGCGACACGGTGCTGCCAGAGATCCGTATCGAGAAGCGCTTCAAACCCTTTGTCGAAGACCATCTGACACAGTTGATTGGCGACAGCCTCGGTCTGGTCGGACACCCCGGTGAGTACCCGGCGTGCCCGCGTGCGGTCGAGGGTCCGGTGACCCTGGCGATTGGCCCAGAAGGCGGCTGGATCCCTTACGAAGTCGACAAGCTACATGAAGCAGGGTTGACCCCGGTGCAGCTTGGTGAACGTATTCTGCGTGTCGAGACGGCCGTTACAGCCCTGCTCGCTCGCCTGTTTTGAGCATTTAACCAAGCACTAATCAACAGCCGCTCGCTGCGCCCAATGGGCAGGCAGCAGTTGGCCACTGTACTTAGGCGACTCCTCCAACTGCACCGCTTGCGGCACCAGCGGCTCTGCGCAATGGGAGCACACCATCAGCCCATGCATCTGCTCGCCGCAATTCGTGTGCCGATGCAGAATTGGCGCTTCGCCACCCTCGCTCATATGCACATCCCCCCAATGCACCAACGCCATAATTGCTGGATAAAGGTCGCGCCCCTTCCCAGTCAGGCGATACTCCTCACGCACAGGGCGCTGTTGATACGCGTGCTTGCTCAACACCTGGGCCTCAACCAGCTTTTTTAAGCGATCGCTCAACAGGTGCCGGGTCACGCCAAGACGTTGCTCAAAGTCGTCAAAACGACGAATGCCCATGAAACATTCGCGCAGCACCAACAACGTCCATCGGTCACCGACCACCGACAGGGTTCGGGCCAAGGAGCACGGTTGTTGGTCAAGTTCTTCCCAGCGCATAGATCGCCTCCACAGATTCTTGAATAAGAATAACTTGACAGGTTCCAAATTGGAACCGACTATCATTGTAAGTTCCAAAACAGAACTCAACACGGAGAAACTATGACAATTCAAAACAAAGCGGTTTTAGTCGTGGGAGCTGGAGACGCCACCGGCGGCGAGATCGCTAAGCGATTTGCCCGTGAGGGCTACGTTGCCTGCGTCGCCCGGCGTAATGCAGAAAAATTGCAGCCTTTGATCGATAGCATTGAGCAAGATGGCGGCAAGGCCCGGGCTTTCGGCTGTGACGCCCGTGTTGAAGAACAGGTAATTGAGCTGTTCGCGACCATCGAACGTGAAGTCGGCCCACTGCATGCGGTGATTTTCAATATCGGCGCCAACGTACATTTTTCCATCACCGAAACCACCGAGCGGGTTTACCGCAAAGTCTGGGAAATGGCGACCTTAGCCGGCTTCCTGACCGGCCGCGAAGCAGCCAAAGTCATGCTGCCACGTGGTCAAGGGACGATCATTTTTACCGGTGCTACGGCTTCATTGCGCGGTGGCAAAGGGTTTTGCGCATTCGCCGGTGCCAAGTTTGCTTTACGCGCGCTAGCCCAAAGCATGGCTCGCGAACTTGGCCCCCAAGGCATTCATGTCGCCCACCCGATTATCGACGGTGCCATCGACACTGCGTTTATCCGCGAAACATTTCCTGAGCGCTACGCCCTTAAAGAACAAGACGGCATCCTCAACCCCGAGCATATTGCCGACAGCTACTGGCAACTGCATTGCCAACCACGGGATAGCTGGACTCACGAAATGGATTTACGGCCGTGGATGGAAACCTTTTAGGCCCATGTCCGTCACGCAACTGCGAGGAATGATTTGATGAGCAAATCGGTAGAGTTTTTCTTTGATTTCGGCAGCCCCACCAGCTATCTGGCCTGGACTCAACTGCCCAAGATTGCAGCCAATGCAGATGCGCAAATCATCTGGCGTCCCATGCTACTGGGCGGTGTGTTCAAAGCCACCGGCAACAGTTCACCGGTGCAAATCCCGGCAAAAGGGCGCTACATGCTGCAAGACCTTGCGCGGTTCGCGGAGCGTTACGGGGTGCCGCTGGCCTTCAACCCCAGCTTCCCGATCAACACCCTGACCTTGATGCGCGGTGCCGCCGGTTATCTTGATGACGAGCGTTTCGAGCTCTTTGTTAAAACCGTGTTTGAAGCCATGTGGGTGCACAAGAAGAATATGGGTGACCTGCAGCAAGTGGCGCAGGTTTTGACAGCAGCAGGTTTTGAGCCTGAAGAATTCGCCCGGCTGACCGCCGATGAGGCGGTCAAAGAGCGCTTGAAAGCCAACACTGAAGAAGCCATCAAACGGGGTGTATTTGGTGCCCCGAGCTTTTTTGTCGGCGATGAATTGCACTTCGGCCAAGACCGCCTCGACTTTGTTGCCGAGGCATTGGCGTAGGGCGTACAGCGCCTGCTAGGCGCCTTTTTCGCACCCGTTTTTGCCCACAAAAATCCGCCTGACTTACCAAATGCCGGTGGCCAAGCTTCGCGTTGACCACCCTACAACGGTGATCATTAGCAGGCGTAAGTGCAGTCTGTGGTTGAAGCTATTGTAGGGTGGTTGATGCTCTTTTCAGCCACCATTAGCCGCCATAAATATCTGCGTTTTTTCAAAGCCACAACGGCCACCATTGGTAGCCGCGAAGATCATGTTTCTAACAAAAAAGTAACCGGCCCATCGTTGGTAAGCTGCACTTGCATGTCAGCGCCAAAGCGCCCGGTGGCCACAATGGGGTGCTGAAGACGCGCTTGCTCAAGCAGTAAATCAAATAACTCAGTCGCTAAGGCTGGCGGCGCAGCAGTCGAGAAACTTGGGCGCAGGCCACTTTTGGTGTCCGCTGCCAACGTAAACTGCGACACCAGTAACAGCCCACCAGCCACATCGGTCAATGAGCAGTTCATCTTGCCGGCTGCATCACTAAAAACCCGGTACTTGAGCAATCGTTGCAGCATCTTGCTGACACTGGCGGCGGTGTCGTGCGGCTCAACACCGACGAGCGCCAACAGGCCCTGATCAATAGCACCAACCACTTCACCTTCAACCGACACCTGCGCACTGCTTACCCGCTGAATAAGTGCCTTCATGCTTCATCAGGTGCCAGGTCGAGGAGACGCCGGGCCATTTGATCGGCTGCACGGACCAATGCGTCGGTAATCCCCACCTCAGCGGCCGCATGGCCAGCCTCACGGATGATTTGCAATTCACTGTTGGGCCAGTTCTGATGCAGTTCCCAGGCGTTGTCTAGCGGGCAAATGACATCATAACGACCGTGCACGATAACCCCGGGAAGATGGGCGATCTTACTCATATCACGGATAAGTTGATCCGGCTCAAGAAAGCCCTTGTTAACGAAGTAGTGGCACTCGATTCGAGCGATTGATAAGGCTCGGTGTGAGTCTGTAAAACGATCAACGACTTGCGGGTTCGGCCGCAGTGTCGCCGTTCGGCCCTCCCAGGTAGACCATGCTTTTGCGGCATGCATCTGGGCGATCTGGTCGCTCCCGGTCAGGCGCTTGTGGAAGGCAGCGACCAGGTCGCCCCGCTCCTCCTGCGGAATCGGCGCAATGTAGTCTTGCCAATAATCCGGGAACATGCGGCTGGCGCCTTCTTGGTAAAACCATTGCAACTCTTGCGTGCGGCAGAGGAATATCCCGCGCAAGATCAAACCATGAACCCGCTCGGGGTGCGCCTGAGCGTAGGCCAGACCGAGCGTCGAACCCCAGGAGCCACCAAAAACAACCCACTTGTCTATGCCTAGCTGCTGGCGAATAGTTTCCAGGTCAGCGACCAGGTCCCACGTGGTGTTATTCTCAACACTGGCATGGGGGGTTGAGCGTCCACAACCACGCTGATCAAAGGTGACGATGCGATACAGGTTCGGATCAAAGAAACGCCGGCTCAGCGCATCACAGCCCGCCCCCGGCCCCCCATGAATAAACACCACAGGCAAACCATCCGGCGATCCGCTTTCATCCACATAAAGTACATGCGGCGCATCCACGGCCAGCTCATGGCGGGCGTAGGGCTTAATCTCCGGATACAAGGTTTGCATGGTCAGCTCCTTTAATTTTTTTATACAGTGTCATCAGCACTGCTGGCACTGTCATCATACCCATGGAGTAGGCTTCGCGTATGCCAGTAAAACCCATTGGATTAGCTCTGTTGCTGAGTTTCGCCCTACTCTCAGGCTGCGGCGTCAAGGACACCCCACAGGCTGCACTAGACAAGGAAGTACAGCAACTCCAAGACAATCTTGAAGCGAAAAAAACGTCTGCGGTGATGGACCAACTGCACCCAGAGTTCGCAGCGCAGCAGCAGTTTGATCATGACTGGGCCAAGCGCACCATGACTTTAATGTTCTTACGTTACAAGAACGTCAAAGTCATTGCCCTGACTAAAGACAATAAAATAGACCCCACATACAGCTCTAAAGGCTACACCGATGCCCAAGTCGCCATGACCGGCGCTGAAGGCTTGATTCCCGATAGCGCTCGCCATTATGCCGTCAGGCTTGAGTGGTGGCGTGACGGCGATGACTGGAAGCTGGCACGGCTTAGTTGGCAATAGCGCGTCTGCATTGCATGCAATGCAGACGCCGCATGTTTATTGCTTGGGCATCTCAGCGTCCGGCGTGCGCCAAATCAAATCCTCGGTCTCGAAACCCTGGCCATGAGCCACCTCAAGCATTTTGGCGCGTGGTTCTTTAGCCAGTTCAGTGCTGCGCGAAAGCATCCACAGGTACTTATGGTTAGGACTGCCAACCAGCGCATGCTGGTAGTCATCATCAAGATACAGCACCCAGTATTCGCCCTTGGCTACGCCAGGCAGGATATCGCTGAACCAATTATCAAAGCTGACCCAAAGTTTATCGGTCTTACCCTCGACCTGAGGCACCGCCTGCCCCACCGCTTCCTGCCACTTGCCTTCAGCGTCGCGGCATTTGTTAACTACACTGACGCTGCCATCAGCCTGCAGTGCGTAATGCGCCTCTGACTGCTTGCAATTGCGCTGGAAGAACATCGGCAAGCGTGCCTGCTCATACCAAGTCCCCTGGTAACGCTCCAGATCAACCTTATCAACGGTTTTAGGCGGCACTGCTCCAGTGCCCGAATTGGCACAACCTGCCAGCATTGCCGCGGCACAGACACCTAAAAAAATGCGTTTCATAGTTTCCTCAGTTCAGACCTTCGCCCGAAAACATCATGACTTTCTCGCCGGCATATTGAACGCTGATAAATTGTTTTCTATCACCCCAAGTGCAACTCGACAGGCCCATAGCTCCCGAGCAATCAGTCGGATCACCGAGCAGTGATTCCACTTCGGCTTTAGTCATTCCGGTTTTGAGTTTGGAATAGTTTTCTTGTGTGACCTTGCTGCACGCAGCCAGCAGTACACAAAAACTTAATAACGCGAATTTACCCAGCGACATAATTAAAGCTCCCTATTTTCGATGAGCTAAGCTTGGCACAGTCGCTCACCGTCTGCCGCATATGACGTCAGAAACGCGAGCCGGGTTCCTGCAAAAACAACAGTTCTTGATCACTTGAGGGGCGCGACAGAACCTTGTTGCGGTGGGGAAAGCGTTGAAAGCGCGCGATAACGCGCTGATGACGCTCGGCGTAATCGAGATAATCAGCGAACAGGGATTGCTCAGACGCAGAGGCCTGATTGAGGAGCTCAGTAAAAGCCGCCACCGCTTGATCTTGTAAGCGAAGATCTTCGGAGTGCTCCAGCACTAAGTAAATAAATACCCGTTGGATAGGGGCTAACTGCTGGTCTTTGCCTTGCGCAATGCCAGTTTGAACATACTGTTGAGCGAGTGCGTCGCCAGAGAACCCTCGCGGATCATCACGAAAGATCATGCGCGGCAACTGATCAAGCAAGAGAATCAGCGCCAACCAACCCTCTGGCTGCTCTTGCCACTCAAGCAGTTGGCCCGCCAATGCCTGCTCAACCCAATCACCGAAGCGCTCACGCGCCTCGGCATCCTGGCTGTCACGCTTGCCAAACCAAAGCTTGGTGCGTGCATTCGCAGCCTCGGCGGCCTGTACCGAAGGTCCAAACCACCATTCAAGCAATGACTGCCAAGGCTGGCTCACGTTTTACTTCTTATGGTAAGAGGTGACGCGCTCAACTTCTTCTTTCGAGCCCAGGTAAACCGCAACACGCTGGTGCAAAGAAGTCGGCTGGATATCCATAATGCGCTGTTCACCATTGGTCGAAACGCCACCAGCCTGTTCGATAATGAACGACATGGGGTTGGCCTCGTACATCAAACGCAGCTTGCCTGGCTTCTCAGGTTCACGGCTATCACGTGGGTACATAAACAAGCCGCCACGCGTCAGGATGCGATGAACGTCTGCAACCATGGCAGCAATCCAGCGCATGTTGTAATTCTTTTTCAGTGGACCTTCTTCACCGGCCAGCAACTCACCCACATAACGCTTAACTGGCTCTTCCCAGTGGCGCTGGTTGGACATATTGATGGCAAATTCCTGGGTGGTTTCAGGCACTTTGATGTTGTCATGGGTCAGTACAAAGCTGCCCAGTTCACGGTCCAGGGTAAAGCCTTTAACGCCGTTACCCAGGGTCAACATCAACATGGTTTGTGGGCCGTAGATTGCGTAACCTGCAGCCACTTGCTCGGTACCCGGCTGAAGGAAAGCTTCTTCACCCAAATCCCCTTCGTCACCGTTACGATCGGGACAGCGCAGTACCGAGAAGATGGTGCCAACAGAAACGTTTACATCGATGTTCGAGCTGCCATCAAGCGGATCAAACACCAACAGGTAGGCACCTTTCGGATAGCGGCCAGGAATCTGATAGGCATTGTCCATTTCCTCGGACGCCATGCCAGCCAAGTGGCCACCCCATTCGTTGGCTTCAAGTAGAATCTCGTTGGAAATAACATCGAGCTTCTTCTGCACTTCACCCTGTACGTTCTCGGTTTCCATGCTGCCTAGCACGCCGCCAAGGGCGCCCTTGGATACCTGATGGCTGATCGCCTTGCAGGCCCGTGCAACAACTTCAATCAGGAAGCGAAGATCAGCCGGGGTATTGTGGCTGCGGGTTTGCTCGATCAGATAACGGCTCAAGGTAACGCGGGACATATGTGGCTCCGAAGGTAGGGAATCGCGCGCAGTTTAACCGGTTATGGGCGCCAGCGTCTCCTGCTGCCGCCCATCGGTCGTTACCAGTCCCAAGCCAGCGACAGTGCGACGCCTTGCTGCTTGTTGTCGTCGCTCTTACTTAAGCTGTACACCCCGCGAAGCGCAAGGTCGCTAGTCAATTGTTGGCTAAAGCCGAGGCTGGCACGATCGAGGTTGTCGTCCGGAGTGTAGCCCTGCAGTTTGTAGTCGATGCCGGGCAAGCTATTGAGGGAAACCCGCACATCGGTACTGTCATCATCGTATTCAGTTTCATGGGCGACCTCGGCAAACACCTGCGTGGCGTGTGTAATAGCCCATCGCCCCTGCATACCGATACCAAGGCGTTTTGATGTGCGGTCCTGGTCACCGAAGCTCAATGCAGTTGAGCTCGCCCCACTCTCGTCATAGCCGTCGACCTCTACCTTGGCGTAGTCAGCACTCACAAATGGGCTCAGGTGCCAGGTGCTACCCGGCTGGGCGATGTCATAACCGACCCGACCCGAAAGCGCCCATAAAGTGCCGTCGGTATCACCCTTCTCGGAACGCTCAACACGGCCCAGTTCTATCTTGCGTTTGAGGTCGTGATAATCCAAGTAACCGGCCGATACGGACGCATCCGCCCACCAGCGATTGTGTTGATACTGAGCAAACGCGCTGCCTAAGTAGCTGCGCATGTCATAGTCGGAATCAGCACTGCCGACTTCAAGGTTTTGTTCATAAAGCCCCATGACCAGGCCGAATCGCCAACTATCGTCAACTCGATAGCTACCGCCCACATTCAGGCTGTAACCATCGCCGTCACCACTTGGCGAAGCGGATTGACTGTCAAAGTCAAGGTGCTGACCCGCGCCGGAAACGATTGCACGCCACTGGCCAACAGGCTGCCAGGATTCCCAATCGGCAACATACTGGTTGCGTAACTGATCTTGGTGCGCGCGCAGGGTGCCGTGAGCCATTTCAGGCAACAAGCTGAGCTCCCAAGGTGCCGCGAGCAGCGAATAGGCGTAGTCGGCGAAAATTTCCTGAACCGCTGTTGTCGGATGCACGCTGTCGTTATAGAGCAACTTGCTGGGGTCTGGCGTTGCACTGTTGATGCCCCAGGTAGCGTTGATGTTGCCACAGTCAGCAAAGCAACTGCCGGTCAGGTCTTGCGTGGTATCAAAGCCATAGGCCGCCGCATTCTGCAGCACTTCAGTGAATAGCACGGGCACGTTGAGTGGAATAATTTGCGCATCGATCTGCGACAACTGACTCACAAGCTCAGTATTAAAATCTTGCCCAATCGAGGTGATGGTCGGTGCCAAAGCCGTACCGGAAATAGCCGGCGTGGTGCCCACATTTGGCAACAACGAAACCATGATGTAACGCGCGCCAGCGCCCTGCAATGCCCGCACACCATCGGCCAACTGGGTTGCCGCCGCTTGCGGGCCGGAGCTGAAAATGGTGCCTTGGAGGAAGTCGTTACCACCGCCATTGACGTAGAACAGCGCATTGCGGTCAACACTCAAACCACGATTCGCCAGGTCAACCAAATAGCCATCGCGGGTACGGGTCCCCGCTACCGAGCCGCCCGGTTGAGTAATAGAGGCGTAAATTTGATCGGTGCGATAGCCGCCTACTGCCCAGTTATTGCCATCGACTAAACCCTGGTCCGCATACACCTGCGAAGTCGAAGGTGCTTGAGGCCCCAGTCCGAGTTGCTCGCCGAGCAGCATGGGCGAAGTCGAACCAAACACTTCACCGCTGCCATTTTGGTAGGTCGGGCCAACCCGGTTGGTAAAACGTCTGGTCGCGCCAGCAGGACCCTCTGCATCTGCGAATTGCCCGGCATCACTTAAACTGTCGCCGAACACAATTAAGCTGCTGAAAGGGCCTGCATTGCTGAAGGTTGAATAGCTTGCGAGCATGCACGCTACAGCGAGCGGAGTTAGGGTGCGTTTCACTGGGCATTCCTTATTTTATTGTTATAGGCAGTACCAACAGCTCAAATCTAGCTAGTTTTCGAATTGATTGCATCCGAAAATCTGACTGAATACTCCTCTCCAGTCATGATAAAAACAGTACTCATCACAGTGTTACCACCTGATTGCGGCCGCCACGCTTAGCTTGATACAGCGCGGCATCGGCAATATCGAGCAACTCATCCAAACTTGCGCCCTGTATTGGCCAGCACGCAACCCCGGCCGATAAGGTGACCTGACGTAAGCCCCCACGGGTTTCCAAAGGCTGCTCGGCCAGCTGTTTACAGATAATATTCAAGCGCTTGGACGCTTCCTCAAGGTCAGCGCCCGGCAGCACCAGAAGAAATTCCTCTCCGCCAATTCGAAAAGCGGCATCGGAGCTGCGCACATTACGCCGCAGATTATCAGCCAACGCTTTGAGCACATCGTCACCTTCGAGGTGGCCGTGCTTGTCGTTGAGCAGCTTGAAATGATCAAGGTCTATCAGCGCCAGTGATAATGGCTTTTCCTCACGCCTTGCCCGAGCGATTTCCAAAGCAAAAAACTCTTCGAGATAGCGTCGGTTGTAGAGGCCGGTTAACGGGTCGCGCAGGGCTTGCTCGCGCAGTAGCTCGTGCAAGTTGGAGATTGTGAGCAGCCGTTGCTCGCTGACAGCCAATGCTTCTGCCAGCTCTAGCTCACTTATATGCCGCTGAGACACATCTCGCAGATAGATCATCTGCCCTAGCTCATGACTGGCGCGCTCAATCGGTCGAATGTTGAGCTCGAAGTAGCGACTGAACTGCGGGAGTGACAACAACTGATTGGGCTCGTAGCTATCACCCTGGCAAAGCAGCTCATGGAGCTTTTCCCCTACGACTGGCCAACGCTGCAGATGACGCCCTTGCCAGCCACGTTCAAGCCCTGAAAGTTTCAGCGCAGCTGGGTTAGCCTCGACCACACGCAACTGCGAGTCCACCACCAGCACCGGGTCAAACAGCGCTTCAAGCAACAGGTTTCTCGCCACCGGCAACAGGTCAAACAGGCGCACCCCAATAATAAGCCAAGCAAAAGCCATGAGCGTAAAGGCAAAAATAAATGGCGTTGGGTCAAAACCAAAAAGCGAAACCCCGAAAAACACATAGCTGGCATTTGTCGCCCATGGCACCAAGGTAAGCACTAAAAAGGCCAGGTGGTGGCGTCGATAAAGACCGCGACTCTGCAGCACCGCACGCAGCACAATACCGAAACAGAACGCCATGCAAAGATAACCGTAAGCTGCAGCGAGGTAGTACGCACTGCCATGTACATACTTAACCGGCGAACCGTAGTCGCTGCTGAACGGTGCTGTTTGCTCGGTATACATCAAGTGATGCCAGGGGTTCGATAGCGCCAGTATCCAGCACAACGCAGGAGCGACGCTAAGCAGCAACAGCACAGGACGGCTCAAACGGTGATGGTTGCTAAAGAGGTACTGCCAGAGGAACACCGCCCAGAAAGTCGGGGTCAGGAGGATTCCGGGCCAGGCCATGGACGCCCAAAACACTTTGCACTCAGCGCCCTGTGCAGCCATCTCAAGGCTTGCAGCAAGCATCCACCACAGACTGGCCAAGTGCAGCCAAATGAAGTTGCGCTGCCCCGGAAAGTATCGCTGCTGCGACACCCAGCGCGACAATAAAATCACCCCAAAGCAGACTGCGCTGGTGATCAACAACTGCGCAGGAAATGCCCAGCCGGACTGACTGCATGAGCTGAAAAAACTCAACGCAGCGCACTCCGATGCAGTGGCCAAGCATCAACGGTCGTAAACACGTCGCGAATAGAGCATGGCCACGCCCCACAACCGAAGATGCGCAAAAATCACCCCAATCTAAACCAGAAGAAAATATGGGCTATTAATAGCCGTAAAATACTGCCTACCAACTAGTTCAAGATCGCAAAAAAGACCGCTAAAACGCTCTATCTGGCGCAGTTTAGCAGTTCGATCAAGTACCAACACCCTGTGTACTGCTAAACTTGTTGTCGATGCAGGCTAACCGATCAGCAGATACCGCTTCACAAAACCCCTGACATGGTTATTATCGCCCGCCGCAACTCCCTCCTACGCTTAGCAGACCGATGAAAAACAACCTGATTGCCGCCGCTGAAATCGACCGCCTGGATACGTGGGCCAAATACACCAGTGACATGTGCCACAGTTGCAACTCCAGTTGCTGCCAGTTGCCCGTCGAAGTGCGCCTAAGCGATTTAATTCGCATGGGTGTAGCCGACGAATTTGAAAAAGGTGACCCACTGAAGAACGTCGCCAAGCGCCTGCAAAAGGAAGGAATTGTCGAGCGCTTCAACCAGAAGTCAGGCATTTTCACCCTGACGCGCCTATCGAATAATGATTGCATGTACCTAGACCGCAAATCGCGCCTGTGCACAATCTACGATGTACGCCCGGAAACCTGCCGCAACCACCCCAAAATTGGTCCACGCCCTGGTTACTGCGCTTATATCCCCAAGCCGACTCGCTAAACTGCAAAACCCTGCCATCAGCAGGGTTTTTGCAATACCTGCATTGGCTAATTGGTTGCCAGGTCGCCTTCACTCAACTGCGCTTTCTTTGGCTTAATCAAGCTGAAATCAATCAATGATTTAGGCTCGTAAGGATTGCCAATAATTTGCGGCCGCACAATAAAGTTGTTGCTCACCAAGCTCTTACTCTTATCCAGTTCACCAAAGTTCAGCCCAGCCAAATCAGCCCAGGTGTAAATCAGGTTCGAACTGCTGTATGGCCGATCGAGCATGGTGCTGAAGTCGAATGAAGCATGGGCTTTCCATTTTTCAGACGCCCAAAGCATAAAGGGAATGGTGTACATCGGCGAGGTTGGTTTGCCTTCGTTGCGACCAATCACGCCGCCCTTTGGGGTGTCGAACACGGCCTCACCGTGATCGGACAGATACAGCAGAAAGCCGTCAGGCTGAGTGGCCGAGAATTTCTTGATCAGGCTAGAGACCACAAAATCGTTATACAGCACCGCATTGTCATAGCTGTTATAGGTGGCTAGCTGATCTTCAGTCACCCACTTAGGAGCACCCGTGTTATCGGTGAATTTTTCAAAAGATTCCGGGTAGCGGTACTTGTAGCGCATATGGGTGCCAAGCAGGTGCACCACAATCAACTTGCGCGGTGCTTTGTCGGCCAACACCTTGGCAAAGGGTTCAAGCACATCACCGTCGTACTGACGAGCATTCTGACTAAGGTTATTGTTCAGGTAATATTGTTCATCGGTCTGCTCAGAGAACGTGGTGAGCATGGTGTTACGCTTGGTCATGGTCTGCTGGTTGGTAATCCAGAAGGTTTTATAACCGGCCTGCTTCATCATATTGACCAGCGATGGCGTGGTCATATAACCATCAGGGTTTTTCTCGTCGGCGAACGTCAAAACCTGCTGCAGCGCTTCAATCGTGTAGGGGCGCGGCGTGACAACATTATCAAACACCTGCAATTGGTCGCGCAGCTTATCCAACTCGGGAGTGGTTTCACGCGGGTAGCCATAGAGACTCATCCGCTGGCGGTTAGTTGACTCACCAATCACCAACACTAGGGTTGTTGGCTTGTCCGCCCGCGCATCAGTCATGCCTTTGAGTGGTGCTAACTTGGCGTTACCGGCCAGCAGCTTTTCCATGCTGGCAAGCTGCGCACGGTATTTGCGAAAGCCCACTACCAACTGCCAAGGAACTGCAGGCTCGATACGCTCTTCAAATTTTTCAACGGCCAGACCAAGCGTGGCGCGCTTATTAATTTCTTTACCCAGCGGGTAACCAATCAAGCAGATCAGCAAGACAACGCTGAGCACGCGCGCTTGATTAACGCCGAACTCAAGCGGTCGAATTTTGCGCCACAGCAGCCAAGCTCCGAAGCTGTATGCCAGATAAACCGGGATCATCCACCAAACAAAGTAGTGACCGAAATACTCCATACTTTCTGCCATGTTTGATTCAAACATGATGAAAATAACGCTCTGCGAAAACTGCTGGCCGTAGATACAGAAGTAACCCAAGCCCACCAACGAGCATGCCCACAGCACGACACCCACCACAGCGGCGATTGCTTTAGCTTTCTTAGGAAACAGCAGGACGGGTATCAGCCAGATACCACTGATCAAGAACGCTTGGCGAAAGCTGACAAAACCCGTGGTGTCAGTCAGTTGGATAAGTAATTGAGTGACGCCGGAGAAGTACCAGAAAAACAAGAACAGCCAACCCAGCCCCGCCCAATCCCAGCCGGACTCACCTTTACCACTTGCCGCTGTTTGCATCTTCAACCCCTAATCATCATCTAGAAGCTCGGACAACAGGCAAATCGCATAAATACAGGTGCCGAGACTTCAAAGCCGATCACGCTAGCAGAAACATTGTGAAAAGAATGTTGTTTGATATGCGCATATCCCGCTGAATCAATTAACTATTTCCCGTCAATCAATAGGCATAAAAAAACCCCTGACAGCCAAGCTGCCAGGGGTTTTAGGCGCAGCGAAAACTAAGACTTAGTTTTTGCTAGCGCGCTTACGGTCAGTCTCAAGCAGGAACTTCTTACGCAGACGGATCGACTTAGGCGTGATTTCAGCCAGTTCGTCGTCTTCGATGAATTCCAGAGCCTGTTCCAAGGTGTAACGGATTGGCGGAACCAGCGCGATGGTTTCGTCTTTACCGGAAGCGCGCATGTTGTCGAGCTTCTTACCTTTGGTTGGGTTAACAACCAGGTCGTTGTCACGGCTGTTGATACCAACCAGCATGCCTTCGTACACGTCATCACCGTGGCCCAGGAACAACTTACCGCGAGCCTGCAGGGTTTCCAGGGAGTAAGTCAGTGCCTTACCAGTAGCGCTAGAAACCAGAACGCCCTGAACACGACCGCCCATGTCGCCCGACTTCATCGGACCATAGTGGCTGAAGATGCTTGTCAGGATGCCCGAACCCGAAGTCAGGGTCAGGAACTGGTTACGGAAGCCGATCAGGCCGCGCGCAGGAATGGTGTACTCAAGACGTACACGGCCCTTGCCGTCTGGAACCATGTTGGTCAGGTCGCCTTTACGGTTACCCATCTGTTCCATCATCGGACCCTGGTGTTGCTCTTCCAGGTCGATTGTGACGTTTTCAAAAGGTTCGTTTTTAACGCCATCAACCACACGAATGATCACTTCAGGACGGCCTACAGCCAGTTCGAAGCCTTCGCGACGCATGGTTTCGATCAGTACCGAGAGGTGCAACTCGCCGCGGCCAGAAACCTTGAATTTATCAGCGCTGTCGCCTTCTTCAACACGTAGAGCAACGTTGTACAGCAGCTCTTTTTCCAGACGCTCTTTGATGTTACGGCTGGTGACGAACTTGCCTTCCTTACCGCAGAACGGCGAGTCGTTAACCTGGAAGGTCATGCTCACGGTAGGCTCATCAACAGTCAGCGGCTCAAGCGCTTCAACGGTCAATGGATCGCAAAGGGTGTCGGAAATGAACAGCTCGTCCATGCCGCTAACGCAAACGATGTCGCCAGCTTGGGCTTCGTTTACTTCAACGCGCTGCAGACCCGAGTGGCCCATGATCTTGAGGATACGGCCGTTACGCTTCTTGCCGTCAGTGCCGATCGCGGTCACAGGGGTGTTGGTTTTGACCTTACCGCGAGCGATACGGCCGATACCGATAACACCGAGGAAGCTGTTGTAGTCCAGTTGCGAGATTTGCATCTGGAATGCGCCATCAACGTCTACAGCTGGAGCTGGAACGTGGTCGATGATCGCTTGGAACAGCGGGTCCATGGTTTCTTCGAGCTTATCGTGCTCAAGACCTGCAATCCCGTTCAGGGCGCTGCAATAAACGATAGGGAAGTCGAGCTGCTCTTCGGTAGCACCGAGGTTATCGAACAGGTCGAAAATCTGGTCAACAACCCAGTCAGGACGTGCGCCTGGACGGTCGATTTTGTTGATCACAACGATTGGACGCAGGCCAGCTTTAAACGCTTTCTGCGTTACGAAGCGAGTCTGTGGCATTGGGCCGTCTTGGGCATCAACCACCAGCAACACGGAGTCAACCATGCTCATTACACGCTCAACCTCACCACCGAAGTCGGCGTGGCCAGGGGTGTCTACGATGTTGATGTCGTAGTCGTGCCATTTCAGCGCGGTGTTTTTAGCCAGGATGGTAATACCACGTTCTTTTTCCTGGTCGTTGCTGTCCATTACGCGCTCGTTTTCAAGCTCTTTACGGTCAAGCGTGCCGGACTGGCGCAGGAGTTTGTCTACCAGGGTGGTTTTACCATGGTCAACGTGGGCGATGATTGCGATGTTACGTAGATTATCGATCACTTGTGTATCTCGATCAGAGGATTCGGTTTGCCGCATAGTTTAGGCGGCGAGTATTAACTAATTATAAATTCTGCCAGACGGCGTAAAAACGCTTAGAGCAATGGCCGTTAATGCCGGGCTCAGCAGCTTTTACGCCGCCTGTATGTCGGGAGGGCGATGGCGGATGCTACCGCCATTCAACCCAGGCGTCTTATGTCGGACGATAAACGCGCACATTGGCATGCCCCTCATTTAGCAAGTGGTGGGCATGCAGGCGACTCATGACACCCTTGTCGCAATACAACAAATACTGGCGACTAGGATCCAACTCTTTGAAACGACTGTTGAGAGCGTAGAACGGCAGCGCCTGCACCTCAGTGCCAGGCAGCTTTAGCGGTTCATCTTCGGCAGCATCCGGGTGACGGATATCAATCACCACCTGACCGGCCAGAACTTCGCTGATTTCCTCAACGTGGATATCTTTACCCAGCTCATCGATGACCTTGTCAATCGGCAGCTGTGTAGCACTCTTCACTGCTCGCTCAAGCACTGCCATATCGAATTGCTTTTCTTCATAAGCAATGCGGTCGGGCTTGGCTTTGGTGGTCGGATTCACCGAAATCACACCGCAGTACTCAGGCATATGCTTGGCAAAATCGGCGGTACCGATCTGCGTCGCGGTATTAATAATGTCCTGCTTGTGACTGGCCAATAAAGGACGCAACACCAGCTTTTCAGTGGCCGCATCAATCACCGTCAAGTTCGGCAGGGTCTGGCTCGACACCTGAGAAATGGCCTCACCGGTCACCAATGCATCAATTTGCAGCCGATCACTGATCTGCGTAGCGGCGCGCAACATCATGCGCTTCAACACCACACCCATCTGGCTGTTATCGACCTTACCGAGGATTTCGCCGAGCACCTCTTCAAACGGCACGCTAATAAAAAGCACCCGTTGCGAGCTGCCGAACTTCTTCCACAAATAGTGCGCAACTTCCATCACGCCCAATTCATGAGCGCGGCCGCCCAAGTTGAAGAAGCAAAAGTGAGTCACCAAACCGCGACGCATCATTTGATAAGCGGCAACGGTTGAATCAAAGCCGCCGGACATCAATACCAATGTCTGCTCCAGCGAACCCAGTGGGTAGCCACCCAGACCTTCATGCTGGTTATGGATAACGAACAGGCGCTGGTCACGAATTTCCATGCGCACAACAACGTCTGGGTCTTTTAGCGAGATACCGGCAGCGCCACACTGCTGACGCAATTGGCTGCCAACATAACGCTCAACATCCATGGAGCTGAAAGCATGCTTACCTGCACGCTTACAACGCACAGCAAAGATCTTGCCCGGCAATTGGTCGGCGAAATGCAGTTTGCACTTTTCCAGCACATCATCGAAATCGCCTAATGGGTATTCATGCACTTCAAGAAAATGAGTGATCCCCGGGGTGCAGCCAAGACGATCGGTCAGCTCGCCGAGAAGCTTGGCATCGGTTAAGGTTGTTTCCAGTTCCAAGTTATCCCAGACACCGGTAACCGAGAGCTGCGGATCAAGATCGCGCAACACGGAGCGGATGTTCTTCGCCAACTGACGGATGAAGTTCTTGCGAACCGGCCGACTCTTGATGGTGATTTCTGGGAAAACTTTAACTATTAGTTTCATGGAAGCAACGCGCGCCAAGCTCGCGAAAAAACAGGGGCGCGGATTATAGCGGAAATTGTGCAAGGTTTGATCAAAAACCTTACGCAAACATTTTACCGCACCACATTGGTGCTTAATTGTTTTGATTAGCACTCACTTGGTGCGTAGCTTTGCTCGTAATAGGCAATAAACCCCCGCCGCTCCTGCGTTTGCGGGTTTTAGCCCATCACAGTGCACTGGCATGCAAATTGCTCCCTTGTGAGGCAGGTATGTAGTGGCGGAATATCCGCCGAGCTTTTTTCGAATTTTGTGGGCTCAACAGATTGAGCCTTATCCGCCTGGAGGACAGCATGTCGAAGTCGATTCAACTTATTAAAGAACACGACGTGAAGTGGGTTGACCTGCGCTTCACTGATACCAAGGGTAAGCAGCACCACGTAACCATGCCAGCCCGTGACGCGCTGGACGAAGACTTCTTCGAACACGGTAAAATGTTCGACGGTTCCTCCATTCATGGCTGGAAAGGCATCGAAGCCTCCGACATGATCCTGATGCCAGTTGACGAAACTGCCGTACTGGATCCGTTCACCGAAGAGCCAACCCTGATTCTGGTTTGCGACATCGTTGAGCCAAGCACCATGCAAGGCTACGACCGCGACCCACGCTCCATCGCCAAGCGCGCTGAAGAATTCCTAAAGTCGACCGGTATCGGTGACACTGTATTTGTTGGCCCAGAGCCAGAGTTCTTCATCTTCGACGAAGTGAAGTTCAAGTCGGACATCTCCGGCTCGATGTTCAAAATCTACTCTGAGCAGGGTTCCTGGAACACTGACGGCGACATCGAAGGCGGCAACAAAGGCCACCGTCCAGCCGTTAAAGGTGGTTACTTCCCGGTTCCGCCATGCGACCACGACCACGAAATCCGTACTGCCATGTGTAATGCCATGGAAGATATGGGCCTGGTGATCGAAGTTCACCACCACGAAGTGGCGACTGCTGGCCAGAACGAAATCGGCGTTAAGTTCAACACGCTGGTAGCCAAGGCTGACGAAGTTCAGACCCTGAAATACTGCGTACACAACGTTGCTGACGCCTACGGCAAAACGGCTACCTTCATGCCTAAGCCACTGTACGGCGACAACGGCTCAGGTATGCACGTGCACATGTCGATCTCCAAAGACGGCAAGAACACCTTCTCTGGCGAAGGCTATGCCGGCCTGTCTGACATCGCCCTGTACTTCATCGGCGGTATCATCAAGCACGGTAAAGCACTGAACGGCTTCACCAACCCGGCAACCAACTCGTACAAGCGTCTGGTTCCTGGCTTCGAAGCTCCAGTAATGCTGGCCTACTCGGCTCGCAACCGTTCGGCCTCGATCCGTATTCCTTATGTTGCCAGCCCTAAGGCTCGCCGTATCGAAGCGCGCTTCCCGGATCCAGCTGCCAACCCATACCTGGCTTTCGCAGCACTGCTGATGGCCGGTATCGACGGCATCCAGAACAAGATCCACCCTGGCGATGCAGCTGACAAAAACCTGTACGACCTGCCACCAGAAGAAGGCAAGTTGATCCCACAGGTTTGCGGCAGCCTGAAAGAAGCCCTGGAAGAGCTCGACAAAGGTCGCGCGTTCCTGACCAAAGGCGGCGTATTCAGCGACGACTTCATCGATGCTTACCTTGAGCTCAAGCACGAAGAAGAAATCAAAGTACGTACCTTCGTACACCCACTGGAATACGACCTGTACTACAGCGTCTAATCCAGCCGGTATGACAAAAGGCCACCTTCGGGTGGCCTTTTTTATCAGCGAAAAATGCGTTAATGGCTGACGCTGCCGAGCGGTCAACACCTTACTCAGCCACCATTTCACCTAAGTAAATACGGCTGACTTGCCGAGAGCCGGTGGCCAAGCTTCGCGTTGACCACCCTACAACGACCCTCACTCGCGGCGGTACTTGCGCCCCTGTGGCTGACGCTCCCGCAGGGTGGTCGACGCTCTTTTCGGCCACCATTTTCGCAGACAAGTTCGATTATTAATTGACCCACGCTGACCAAGCTGCGAATGCCGTATCAGACGCGCACCTGTCATTTGCCTACAAAACCAGCACCCGAAGCGCCGCTCAGCCTGATAATTTATGCGCCCGCACACACTGCAACATGCCGACACTTGCCAGCAACGCCGAGCAATGCAATCTTAATCAATTAGCCAAGTTGAGGGATCGCTCATGCGTGCACTATTTGCCTGCCTTTTACTCGCCGCCGCCCTACCGGCCAGCGCACAAATTTACAAATACACTGACGCTAACGGCAATACGGTTTTCACCAATGAGCCACCCGAAGGCACCAAGACTGAAACCATCAACCTGCCAAAGACCAACACGGTAGAGATGCAAACACCCAAACAGCCTTTAAGCGACGAGAGCGACAACGCCCCCGCGCAGGTTCAGGCGTCCTACCAAGTACTGGAACTGACCGGCCTGCCAGATGAAGCCGCGCTGCGGGCAAACAACGGTACATTCAGCGTTGGGGTTAATATCCAGCCGCGCTTGGCGCCGGCACATCGCTTGCAACTGCTATTGGACGGCCAACCTTATGGTGAGCCAACGAACGTACCACGCCTGCAAGTAAGCAATGCTGACCGCGGCGAACACTCGTTAGCCGTACAAGTGATCAGCACCAGTGGTGCCGTACAGCAAAGCGAGACCAGCACCTTCACCGTGCAACGGGTCAACACCAACAACAGCCCGGCATTCGCCCCTAAACCCAAACCTAAGCCAGCCCCTTGATGCGCGCACTTTTAACTTGTTTATTACTGCTGTTTAGCCTGTCCATCTCAGCACAGGTCTACACCTATATAGATGCAGATGGGAATCGGGTATTTACCGACCAACCTCGAGGCGGCAATGCCAAGCCGGTCAAGATGGCACCGACCAACAGCATGACGCCGACCATCAAGCTCAAGCCTGAAGTTGAAGATACCCAGCCCGTGGTGTTGTCCTATCAAATGCTGCGCATTTTGGTGCCACAACCGGATGCGACGATTCGCGACAACGCGGGTGATCTGATTGTTAGCGCCACCAGCGAACCTGAATTGCTCCCCGGGCATCGCTTCCGCCTGATTCTCGACGGCAATACGGTTGGCGAGACCGGTCGAAGCCCCGTGTTCCCGCTGGACAATATTGATCGTGGCACACATCAGTTAGCGGTTGAGATCATTGATGAAAACGAGCGAATTATTGAGCGCACGCCCAGTCAGCCATTTCACCTGTTGCGTACATCGCTGGCACAGAAGCGTCAGGTTAACCCCTGCAAAATTAAAGACTATGGTGTGCGCCCCGAATGCCCACTAAAGGATAAACCCGAAAAAGAAAGCGACATCCCTTTCGTGCCCTTTATGTAGCCTTTCCGCCGAGCGCACCACTTAGGTGCGCGTATGCATAACCCCTTCTATACTCTCCCTGTTTTGGGTCGCCGCAAACTAAGCGGCCTATACCTATTTGCGGGCGTTGTCGCTTTATTTGCTGATTAAACGCTACTTTTCAGTGCTTTGGTTTGCTTCTTGCATTTTCATAACCACTGCCGGAAGCCGATGCCTATGATCATTAACGACGCACTGCACCGCCTGCTACTCGACAACCTGACAACAGCCACATTATTGCTTGATGCAGAACTGCGTCTTGAATACATGAACCCGGCTGCCGAAATGCTTTTAGCCATAAGTGGCCAGCGCAGCCATGGCCAATTTATCAGTGAACTTTTTACTGAGTCGGCCGAGGCAGTCAGCTCCTTGCGCCAAGCAGTCGAAGAAGCCCACCCGTTCAATAAGCGGGAAGCGGTACTGACCTCGGTAACAGGGCAAAATCTCACCGTAGACTACGCCGTTACCCCGGTGATCAGCCGCGGTAAAACCTTACTGCTTCTCGAAGTATTCCCCCGCGACCGCATGCTGCGCATTACCAAAGAAGAAGCGCAGCTCTCCAAGCAAGAGACCACCAAATTATTGGTGCGCGGCTTGGCTCATGAGATCAAAAACCCTCTTGGCGGCATTCGCGGTGCAGCGCAATTGCTAGCACGCGAACTGCCGGAAGAAAACCTCAAGGATTACACCAACGTGATCATTGAAGAAGCTGACCGTCTACGTAATTTGGTTGACCGTATGCTCGGCTCAAACAAGCTGCCATCGCTGTCGATGACCAATGTTCACGAAGTGCTGGAGCGCGTCAGCAGCCTCGTTGAAGCCGAGAGCCAAGGCTGCATCACATTGGTGCGCGACTACGACCCAAGTATTCCGGATGTGTTGATCGACCGCGAACAAATGATCCAAGCCATGCTCAATATAGTGCGCAACGCCATGCAAGCGCTCTTCCCGTTGAACGATATGCGCCTGGGGCGCATCACCTTGCGTACTCGCGCATTGCGCCAATTCACCATTGGCCATGTGCGGCATCGCTTGGTGACCAAAATAGAAATTATCGACAACGGCCCCGGCATACCTGCCGACCTACAAGAAACCATCTTCTTCCCAATGGTCAGTGGCCGTGCCGACGGCACTGGTCTTGGCCTAGCAATCACCCAGAACATCATTAGTCAGCACCAAGGTCTGATCGAATGCGAAAGCCATCCGGGCCACACCGTATTCTCGATCTTTCTGCCGCTGGAACAAGGAGCAACTCAGCCATGACCCGTAGTGAAACCGTCTGGATTGTCGACGACGACCGCTCCATCCGCTGGGTACTGGAAAAAGCCTTGCAACAAGAAGGCATGACCACGCAAACCTTTGATAACGCCGACAGCATGCTCACCCGGCTGTCACGGCAACAGCCTGATGTGATTATCTCTGATATCCGCATGCCGGGCGTCAGTGGTCTCGACTTGCTTGCGCGCATCCAAGAGCAACACCCGCGCCTGCCGGTTATTATCATGACTGCACATTCCGACCTCGACAGCGCCGTCGCGTCTTATCAGGGCGGAGCATTCGAATATTTACCCAAGCCATTTGACGTTGATGAAGCGGTCTCTCTGGTCAAGCGCGCCAACCAACATGCGCAAGAGCAACAGAACCTCAGTGCACCCGTTGTGGAAACACAAACCCCTGAAATCATCGGTGAAGCGCCGGCGATGCAGGAAGTGTTTCGCGCCATCGGCCGGTTATCGCACTCCAACATCACCGTACTGATCAACGGCGAGTCCGGTACCGGTAAAGAACTGGTCGCCCACGCCCTACATCGCCACAGCCCACGTGCGTCATCCCCGTTCATCGCCCTGAACATGGCAGCGATTCCAAAAGACCTGATGGAATCCGAGCTGTTTGGCCATGAAAAAGGCGCATTCACCGGTGCCGCTAACCAGCGCCGTGGACGTTTTGAACAAGCCGATGGCGGCACCCTGTTTCTCGATGAAATCGGCGACATGCCAGCCGACACTCAAACGCGCTTGCTACGCGTACTGGCGGATGGCGAGTTCTATCGCGTTGGCGGTCACACCCCGGTCAAGGTTGATGTCCGGATTATTGCCGCAACTCACCAAAACCTTGAAAGCCTGGTCCACGCTGGCAAGTTTCGTGAAGACTTGTTCCATCGCCTCAATGTCATTCGCATCCACATTCCGCGTCTGTCTGACCGCCGCGAAGACATCCCAACGCTGGCGCGCCACTTCCTAAGCCGAGCGGCACTGGAACTGTCGGTCGAGCCAAAGCTGCTTAAAAGCGAAACCGAAGACTACCTGCAGCAGTTGTCCTGGCCGGGCAATGTGCGCCAGCTGGAAAACACCTGCCGCTGGATCACCGTCATGGCCTCTGGCCGTGAAGTGCATATCGACGACCTACCGCCCGAGCTACTATCACAACCGCAAGACAGCGCCCCAGTCAGTAATTGGGAGCAAGCGTTACGGCAATGGGCGGATCAATCACTTGGTCGCGGCCAGTCGAACCTGCTCGACACCGCAGTGCCAGCGTTTGAGCGGATCATGATAGAAACCGCACTCAAACACACCGCGGGCCGGCGCCGCGATGCCTCGATACTGCTCGGCTGGGGCCGCAACACCCTGACCCGCAAAATCAAAGAGCTGGGCATGAACATCGACGGCGGTGACGATGACGACGGTGATGACAGCTAAACCAGTCATCAACATTTGAGCAGCACAAAAAACGGGCCTTGATTTAAGGCCCGTTTTTTATGCCTGCGCGCTCGACCTTACAGCTGACGATCAGGTTCTCAGCCGTTATCAGCCCTCTTACGGCAAGCACTAAGCGACTATCCTAACGGTCGATGGCCAAGGTTTAGAAATCAATTTGAGTGCTTCGGTGATATGGCATAACGTAGAAATTAAATAAACCCGAATCATATTCTGGGACAACCGAATAATGCTCTTCGAGAACTTAAGCCTGTTCCTATTAATTGTTGAAAAAGGAGGGCTCTCTGCCGCAGGTCGTGAGGCAGGACTTTCGCCCACATCTGTATCGGAAAGACTTGGCGCTCTAGAAAAGCATTACGGTGCGACGCTGCTTAGCCGAACCACACGGTCGATCAGTTTGACTGATGAAGGGCGCGTTCTGGTCGAAGGGGCTCGCCGACTACTAGCAGATGCCGAGTCCATCAAAAGCACTATTAAACTAGGCAGTGAGCAAATATCTGGCCTCGTACGTCTAAGCGCCCCAGTTGATCTCGGACGAAATCGCCTCGTACCCATTCTTGATCAATTCCTGGAGGCTAATCCAAACATCAGCATTGACCTAAACCTGACAGATGGCTTTTTAGACCTGACGGGGCTCGGCATAGACATCGCTATTCGCTATGGCGCGCTGCCAGACAGTACACTCAAGGTAAGAAAACTTAGCGAGGGACGCCGCGTGGTCTGCGCATCACCGTCCTACCTCAGTGCCCATGAAATACCTGAGCATCCCTCGGAGCTGGTTCACCAACAATGCATCCTGATGCGCTTTGGCAACAGTATCCACCGTGAATGGCAGTTTCACTCTCAAGGCCGCACCTTCAAAGTTCTGGTATCAGGAAGACGAATCGCTAATGACGGTGATCAAGTACGCCAGTGGTGCCTGGCTGGCCATGGCATCTGTATTAAGTCATATATCGATGTGAGAGAAGATCTGGAAGCAGGCCGGCTGGTAGAGTTGCTGGGAGATTACTCACTACCGGGTGTAGACCTGCAAATGGTCTACCCTTCCGGCCATGCAACGCCGCACCGGGTCAAAATACTGATGAATGAAATCTCCTCGAAGCTGGCTGTATGAGCAGCACTCAAGGAGATTTTAGGGATAGCAGCACAACCTAACCTTGTGACGACCACGCTGGGAAGTCCGAGTAGCCGCGCTCGGTGCCACCAAATAACTCGGCCCCTTCAATTCCAGCCAGTGGATACCCCTTCTCCAGCCTAAGTGGCAGATCAGGGTTTGCGACAAACTTGCGTCCAAAGGCAACAAAGTCAGCATACCCTCGACCGAGCACCCATTCAGCCAACTCAAGATCGTACTTACCTGCAACCACAATGGCATTACGGAACCGCTCACGCACCGCTTGGCGGAAGTCCTCTGGAAACTTGGGCGCATCATCCCAGTCGGCCTCGACCAGATGCAGGTATGAAATACCTTTATCCTGTAAATAACTCGCCGCTTCCAATATTGTCGGCAGAATATCGGGGCACTCCATACCCCGCGCCGTCAAAAATGGCGCAACACGGATGGCAGCACGATCAGCACCGACTTCCTCAACCACTGCATCCATCACCTCCTTGAGAAAGCGCAGACGGTTACTCCTTGAACCACCATACTCATCGGTACGAATGTTAGAAGTGGTACGCAAAAACTGATCAATCAAATAGCCATTGGCAGCATGCACTTCAACGCCGTCAAAACCTGCGGCCATGGCATTACTTGCCGCTCGACGGTAGTCTTCAACAATTGCCTTTATCTCGTCGCGGCTTAATGCTCGTGGCGTTGGGCATTTGACCATACTGCCAACACCAGTCTGGGGATCGACCTTCCAGATACTTCCCTCGAACGGCACCGCTGACGGTGCAACCGGCAATGCACCGTTATGAAAGTCGGGGTGAGACATGCGCCCGACATGCCAAAGCTGCAAAAAAATACGTCCTCCGGCTTTATGCACCGCATGCGTAACCAAGCGCCAGCCTTCAACCTGTTCGTCGCTGTATATGCCTGGCGTAAATGAATAGCCCTTACCCTGAGGCGAAATCTGTGTGGCTTCAGTGACGATAAACGCAGCCGATGCCCGCTGTGCGTAATAGGCCGCGTTCATTTCATTGGCAACGTCGCCTGGCTGAGTACTTCTGGAGCGGGTCATGGGAGCCATCACCACACGGTTTGGGGTAGGCAAGCTCCCAACGGTTCCCGGGGTAAAAAGTTTGCGCATAAAGATCTCCTCGAATAAGTCTGTGAATCGCTTGAACACAGATTAGTCCGAAAGAGTATTTTGATAATCACCTCATCACGGGAAAGATATTACGCTTAATCCGTAAAATCGATTCGCGCAAATACAGCCTCAACCTGTCCGTGCACCTCCCCTCAGCGCTCATTGGCACCTAAAAGAAGTACTGATAATCAGCAATCGCGATAAACCAACCACCACCAATTACACAGCCGCATAAACAATGCCCAATAAAAGCGCTCAAAAAGGTGCGAGTGCACTCATCAGAGACACTTTTAAGGATTAAAAATCCGAACAAATAGGCGTTGAGTCGCGCAAACAGCCTGTTATTGCTGACATTAAGCCGAAATCAGAAAGTTGGCACACTGCCTGCATATACCTAAGTAACTCCAGTTTCGGGGACCTTGGTACAGGCAGGCCGGGGATTCCCCTCTTTTATTGCTCCATCAGGCTGACAGTCAGCCGCCATTGCCCGTCTACCTCATCAGCGCGCCATTCGCCGCGCAGGGGACGGGCCGCAAGTACAGTCAGTAACAATTCCCGCTTATCTCTTTGCAATCGCCAGTTAGCTGCTCGCCCGTTGAGTTGCAACTGGCCTTGTTGTTCACGCCCCAGTGTTTCCAAACGCAGCAGGTACGCGCCGTTATACTCACGGGCTTGTGGGGTTGGCTGTTCGTTGAACCACAGTTGCAATTGGTCTTCCTGCACCTCGACGCGATCTAGACGTAATGCGTCAGGATGAAATAGATCACCAAACATTAAACCGATTAAAAAGCCAAAAATGGCCAATGAGCCAATAACTCGCAACCAAGGACGAGGCCTATCATCAATATCGGGAGTAGAATACTGCCCGCCTTCACGCTCGGAGCCGCGCATGTTTCACGTCATCCTTTTTCAACCAGAAATACCGCCCAATACTGGCAACATTATCAGGCTCTGTGCCAATAGCGGATGCAGTCTGCATTTGATCGAGCCAATTGGCTTTGAATTGGATGATAAACGCCTGCGTCGAGCAGGGCTGGATTATCACGAATATGCCACTCTACAGCGCCATGCAGACCTTGAAAGCTGCTTGGCCAGCCTCGGACAGCCACGTGTGTTTGCCTTCACCACTAAGGGCACCCAAGGCTTTCATGAAGTGAACTACCAAGCCGGTGATGCATTTTTATTTGGCCCAGAAAGCCGTGGTTTGCCACAAGAGGTGCGTGACGCCCTGCCCGTGGAGCAATGTGTACGTTTGCCAATGCGCGAAGGTTGCCGCAGCTTAAACCTGTCCAATACTGTTGCCGTGGCCGTTTACGAGGCATGGCGTCAGCAAGACTTTGCGATGCCTGCATCCAACCAAGCAGAGTAAAATCCAGACTTTGCGCTAACCGCCAGCCACAAAAAACGCCCCGAGGGGCGTTTTTTATAAGACGCACTCAACTTAGTGAGTTGCAGTCTCTGGTGTAGTTTGCTGCATGCGCTGAAGCTCTTGGGCGTACAGTGCATCGAAATTCACTGGCGCCAGCATCAAGGCTGGGAACGAACCGCGAACAACCAGGCTGTCCAGTGTTTCACGGGCGTACGGGAACAGGATGTTCGGGCAGAAAGCACCGAGCGTGTGGCTCATGGACGCTGGATCCAAACCTTTGATCAGGAAGATACCCGCCTGCTGAACCTCAGCAATAAAGGCAACTTCGTCACCGTTCTTAACGGTCACCGACAGGCTCAGCACGATTTCATGAAAGTCGCCATCGAGGGGCTTCTGACGCGTGTTCAGGTCCATCTCAACCGCTGGAGTCCATTCCTTACGGAAAATTTCTGGGCTCTTTGGTGCTTCAAAGGAAAGGTCACGTACGTAGATGCGCTGCAGCGAAAACTGTGGAGTTTGTTCTTCAGTTGCGCCAGCGTCAGTGTTTGCTTGTTCAGTCATGCCAAAGCCTTTTTATTAGTTAACAGAGTACTGATGTTATGCCTTGAGCAATGCGTCGAGCTTTCCAGCGCGCTCCAGGGCATAAAGTTCGTCGCAACCACCCACATGGGTATCGCCGATCCAAATCTGTGGAACCGAGGTCTTGCCTGCTTTACGGGTCATTTCTGACCTTAACGCAGAGTTGCCGTCGACTCGCATTTCAGTGAATGCAACACCCTTTTTCGTGAGCAGTTGCTTTGCACGTATGCAGTAAGGGCAATAGTCACTTGAGTAAATTACGACTTCCATATCACTTCACCACAGGTAGGTTATCACCACGCCAAGTAGCCATCCCACCTGACAGTTTTGCAGCGGTGAAGCCTGCTTTTTGCAGATCACGCGCTACAGTACCGGCATGCTGGCCGGCCGCATCAATCACCACAATGGTTTTAGCCTTATGTTTCTCTAGTTCGGCCATGCGTGTCGCTAGCTTATCGTTTGGAATGTGCAGCGAACCAACGATATGACCGGCAGAGAAATCTTTTTGCGATCGCACATCCAGTGCAATCCCCTGTTCGTTATTAAGCAACGCTGTCAGCTCACGGCTGCTCAAGCTCTTACCGCCTTTTTGCAGCTCAGTGACCAGCAGCAACACAAGCAGAATGACGAAAGCACCGGCTAGCAAATAGTGGTTAGTGACAAATTCAATCGCGTGAGCAAGCATCAGTGAAATTCCAGGACGGTAAAATGCCGGCCAGTATACACAGCCCCACAAGTCGGCCAAACCCCGTCTGGCGGTGACTTGATAGCTTCTAGGCCTTAAAATGGTCAATCTTTATGCCTACAGCAGAGCGAGCAAGCTTTATGAGCGTCACGCCAAAACCTTTGGTTCTGATCATTCTTGATGGTTTCGGGCACAGTGACAGCCCCGAATACAACGCCATTTTTGCCGCCAATACACCGGTTTACGATCACCTACGTGCGACACAACCGCACGGGCTGATCTCTGGAAGCGGTATGGACGTCGGTCTGCCAGACGGGCAGATGGGTAACTCTGAAGTCGGCCACATGAATCTCGGCGCTGGCCGGGTGGTCTATCAAGACTTCACCCGCGTGACCAAGTCCATTCGTGATGGCGAGTTTTTTGAAAACCCGACCATCACCCAAGCTGTTGATAGCGCCGTAAGCAATGCTAAAGCCGTGCATATTCTTGGCCTGCTGTCTGACGGCGGCGTGCATAGCCATCAAGATCACATTGCCGCCATGGTTGAGTTGGCGGTAAAGCGTGGCGCTGAAAAAGTCTACCTGCACGCTTTTCTAGATGGCCGCGATACGCCGCCAAAGAGTGCCCAATCGTCGATTGATCTGCTCGACAGCACCTTCGCCAAGCTCGGCAAGGGCCGAATCGCCAGCCTCATTGGCCGCTACTTCGCCATGGACCGCGACAACCGCTGGGACAGGGTTGAACAAGCCTACAACTTGATCGTAGGTGGCCAAGGCCAATTCAATGCCGCAAATGCCAGTGCTGGCCTTGAAGCCGCCTATGCACGCGGCGAAAGCGATGAGTTCGTTAAAGCCACCACCTTGGGCGATGCCGTATCCGTTGAAGACGGCGACGCTGTTATCTTCATGAACTTCCGCGCCGACCGCGCCCGTGAGCTAACGCGCAGCTTCGTTGAGCCAGACTTCAGCGAGTTCAGCCGCGCCCGCGCACCGCAACTTGCGGGTTTCATTATGCTCACGCAGTACGCTGCGAGTATCGATACGCCGAGCGCCTTTAAACCGACACCGCTGACCAATGTGCTCGGCGAGTACCTGGCCAATAACGGCAAGACTCAACTGCGTATCGCTGAAACCGAAAAATACGCTCACGTAACCTTCTTTTTCTCTGGCGGCCGCGAAGAACCATTCGCCGGCGAAGAACGCATTCTGATCCCATCACCGAATGTCGCGACTTATGACTTACAGCCACAAATGAGCGCGCCTGAAGTCACGGATAAAATCGTCGATGCAATCGACAACCAGCGTTACGACGTGATTGTGGTCAACTACGCCAATGGCGACATGGTCGGCCATACCGGCGTATTCGACGCTGCAGTTGCCGCCGTTGAATGCCTGGATGGCTGTGTTGGCCGCATCGTCAGCGCACTTGAGAAAGTCGGTGGCGAGGCGCTCATTACCGCCGACCACGGCAACGTTGAGCAAATGGAAGATGAGTGCACCGGCCAGGCGCACACCGCACATACCTGCGAGCCAGTGCCATTTATTTATGTTGGCAAGCGCGATGCCCAAGTACGTGATGGCGCTGTACTGGCAGATATTGCCCCGACCATGCTCACGCTGCTCGGTATGCCAGTGCCAAGCGAGATGACCGGCACCAGCATCCTGACCTTCAACAAGTGAGTATTGGTTAATAAAAAGCACAAATGCCTCAGCCCGCTGGTCTGGGGCATTTTTTTTGCTCCAGAGCACGGGCATACTAGGGTCACTTTATGCACAGGTATGCCTTCACCCCATGTTTCGCGCCCTAATCCTGATATTGATGACGTGCCTGCTCTCCCCTGCATTTGCAGATGAGAAAAGTGACGCGCAAAAAAAGCTCAATGCCGCTCAGTCAGACGTCGTCGAGCTAAAAAAACTGCTGGGAAAAATTCAGCAGGAAAAGTCCGGCGTCCAGAAATCGCTGAAACAGACCGAAACCGAGATGGGCGAGCTGGAAAAACAGGTTAAAGACCTGCAAGACCAGCTCAACGAAGGCGAAGAACAGATCAAGGACCTGGAAACAGAGAAAAAAAAACTCCAGAGCGCGCGAATTGAACAGCAGCGACTGATCGGAATTCAAGCCCGGGCGGCTTACCAAAGTGGCCGTCAGGAGTACATCAAGCTGTTGCTCAACCAGCAGAACCCAGAAAAATTCTCGCGCACCATGACCTACTATGACTACGTCAGTAAGGCACGCATGGAGCAATTGAATACCTTCAACGAAACCCTGCGCCAACTGGCCAACGTCGAAAATGAAATCACCGCCCAGCAACACCAACTGCTTGAGCGCAAAAGTACCCTCGACACTCAGACTGCAAAGCTAGAGCAGGTTCGCAAACAACGTCAGGTGGCGCTGGCCAAGCTCAACACTGACTACTCGGCGCGCGACAAAAAGCTCAAAGCCCGTCAGCGTGATCAGGCCCAGTTGGCCAAAGTCATCAAAACCATCGATGAAACCCTTGCCCGTCAGGCCCGTGAAGCAGAGGCCGCACGCCAGCGAGCCATTGCCGCCGCGAATGAGGCCAAGCGCCAAAATAAGTCATCCGGGTCTGCAGCCAGCATCCCGAGCGGGCCACTTGTCAGCTCTGGCGCGGTCTACGGCGGCCAATTTGCCAATGCCCGCGGGAAACTACCCTGGCCGGTAAATGGCCGTCTACTGGCACGCTATGGAACCCCGCGCGGCGGAGACGCTCGAACCAAGTGGGATGGCGTACTGATTAGCGCAGCAGCCGGCAGCCAAGTCCGCGCCGTACATGGCGGGCGTGTTGTTTTTGCTGACTGGTTGCGCGGAGCAGGACTTCTGGTCATTCTCGACCATGGCAATGGTTATTTGAGCCTGTATGGGCACAATCAGAGCCTGCTAAAGAACGCTGGTGATGTGGTTAAAGCTGGCGACCCAATTGCAACAGTGGGTACCAGCGGCGGGCAAGATACGCCTGCATTGTATTTTGCGATTCGCCAAAAGGGTCGCCCAAGTGACCCGGCACAATGGTGCCGCGCGCAAGGATAAGCGCTTCTTTATTCCGTAGGAGTCAGTTCGACATGCCGCATTTGTCCCGCCTTACCTCTCTGGCCTTAGCGATCGCCCTACTTAGCGGCGTATCACTGTCTCATGCAGCAGAGGTCGTCGCTCCAGCAACCGCTCCCGCCACTGATAAAGCGCCATTGCCGCTGGATGAGCTGCGCACCTTCGTTGAGGTGATGGACCGCATCAAAAGCTCTTACGTCGAGCCGGTTACCGATAAAGAACTGCTGGAAAATGCCATCAAAGGCATGATCAGTAACCTTGACCCCCATTCTGCCTACCTCGGCCCCGAGGATTTCGCTGAGCTGCAAGAAAGCACCAGCGGAGAGTTCGGCGGGCTCGGCATTGAAGTGGGCATGGAAGACGGCTTCGTCAAAGTTGTCTCGCCCATTGATGACACCCCAGCGTCAAAAGCGGGTATTCAGCCGGGCGACTTGATTATCAAAATCGACGACCAGCCAACCAAGGGCCTGTCGATGCTCGATGCCGTCGACAAAATGCGCGGCAAAGCGGGCAGCAAAATCAAATTGACTATCGTGCGTGACGGCTCAAAGCCTTTTGTTGTCGAGCTGACTCGCGCGGCCATCAAGGTTAAGAGCGTCAAGAGCCAGATGCTGGAGGCCAACTACGGTTACATCCGCATCTCGCAGTTTCAGGTCAACACCGGCGAAGAAGTCGGCAAAGCCTTGAACAAACTGCGCAAGGACAACGGCAAGAAACTCAGTGGTCTGGTACTTGACCTGCGCAACAACCCAGGCGGCGTGCTGCAAGCAGCCGTTGAAGTAACCGATCACTTCCTCAAGAAAGGTTTGATCGTTTACACCAAAGGCCGCATCGCCAATTCTGAGCTGCGTTTCTCCGCAGACCCAGCTGACGCCAGCGAAGGCGTACCGCTAGTGGTATTGATCAACGGCGGTAGCGCTTCGGCATCAGAAATTGTTGCTGGCGCGCTGCAAGATCACAAACGTGGCGTGCTCATGGGCACCGACAGCTTTGGTAAAGGCTCAGTGCAAACGGTCCTGCCGCTGAGCAGCGACCGTGCGTTGAAGCTCACCACTGCACTTTACTTCACCCCGAATGGCCGCTCGATCCAGGCTCAGGGCATCGTCCCGGACATAGAAGTCAATCGCGCCAAGCTCACCCGTGAAGGCCCGGCTTCAAGCCTCAATTACCGAGAGGCCGATCTACAGGGCCACTTGGGCAACGGTAACGGCGGTGCCGATAAGCCAAGCAGCAGTGAAAGAGCCGCCCAAGAACGCCCGCAAGATGATGACTTCCAATTGAGCCAAGCGCTGAATCTGCTCAAAGGGCTGAACATCACCCGCAACTGAAGAATCCGCGCGAACGGTAGAATGGATGACGCTTTTTCATCCACCATTGGCCGCAAATATTCGAGTTACTTGCACAAGCAGCAGCCACAAAAAAACCGGTTTGGCTTATCACCAAACCGGTTTTTTATGAGCCGCAGTTACAGGTAACTGTTTGTCATATCATCAATAAAGCCTTCAGCGCGCAGCTCATCCAGAGCCTTCTGCAAACGCTGCACGACCTCATCCGGCGTATCTTTATTCAGGGCCAGATACAGCTCAGCTTCTTTGAAGCGCAGCACTGTATTGAGCCCACTGACGCCTTCTTGCTTGGCAATGTAACGACCAACAGGGTCAGTCGTTGCCCATAGATCAATCTTGCCAGAGGTCAGCTTCTTAACGTTCTCTTGATCACGCAGCGCATTGATTGGCTGCATGCCCTCGCTCTCCAGAGCCTGACTGACCGCATCATTTTTGTAAGCGCCAATCTTGTACTTCGCAGAGTCTTTAAGGCTGGTAACTTTGATATCGCTGCCGGGCGCTGCCAACAACACCCAACCGGTTTTAGCCAATGGCCCAACCCACTTGAACAGCGGCTTACGCTCTTCGGTGTAGGTGGTTGAGAACAAGCCGTAGTTAGGCTTATCCAGAGTCAGGCGATACAGGCGATCCCATGGGAAGCGCAGGGTCAGGCTGTACTTAATGCCAGCACGTTTGAACATCTCGCGCACGATGTCCGCGCTAATGCCATCAATACCGTCATCACGCGCAAAGTTTTTATCGTCCACCGCCATGTTAAAGGGTGGAAAGTTCTCAGTCAGTAACACTACTTTGTAGTCTTCTGGTAACTCGGCATGCGCTGCACTCGCCATCAGTACCAGTGCGAATAACAGACCGTTCTTCACTTTCTTTAGCATCTTGATTTCCCCGCCCCGCGTGTATTGTGATTATTGGCTTACGACACCCCTATTCATCTGGGCTGTAGCGCCCCTCGACAAATCCCTGTTATGCAAACGGGCCTTATAAGGCCCGTTTGGTGTCACAGATAGCTATTGAGCGTGTCGTCGACAAAGCCCTCTTTGCGCATCTTGTCCAACTCTGCCTGCAGCTTCTGTACCACCTCGTCTGGCACCTCGTTATTGAGCGCCAGATAAAGCTCAGCAGTATCAAACCGCAAGATGGTTTTTAACCCCGAGATACCTTCTTGCTTGGCCAGGTAACGCCCCGCTGGGTCACCCGTTGCCCACAAATCAATCTGTCCGGACATCAACTTGCTGGCATTGAGCTGATCGCGCAATGCCGTAACTGGAGACAGCCCTTGCTTCTCCAGATGCTCAGCAATGGCATCACCCTTGTAAGCGCCAATTTTGTACTGCTTGGCTTCCTCAAGATTCTTTACCGTGATGGTGCTGTCGCCACGCCCCAGGAGAACCCAGTCATCCGGCCCAATTGGCCCAACCCACTTGAACAGCTTCTCACGCTCAGGCAAACGCGCCGTCACAAAAACGCCGTAGTTTGGCTTCTCTAGCGCCAACTTGTAGATCCGATCCCACGGGAAGCGCAGGGTCAGGCTGTACTGAATACCCGCACGTTTGAACATTTCACGGACGATATCCACAGCAATGCCGTCGAGATTATCTTCCTGCGCGAAGTTTTTACCGTTGATTGCCATGTTGTATGGCGGAAAGTTCTCGGTCAGCAAGACCATGCGGTAACTTTCATCGATCTCGGCCCGCACCACCCCAGACATCAATAGCAGTGCCCCAGCACTTGCCAACAGCAGACGCTTCAACATCAATTACGACCCTATTTCAAAACTTATAATTTTAGGTGGGCAAGACTAGCCCTGTTTTTAAGCAGACAACAATCGGATCTCTATAGCTGCGACTCAGGTCACTCCCCGTGACCTGAGATAGCGCATGCATAACACTAACGCACAACAATGCCGCGGCTAGCCATATAGGCTTTCGCCTCAGGCACAGTGTATTCACCAAAGTGAAAAATACTCGCGGCAAGAACCGCAGCCGCTTTACCTTCAAGAATCCCATCAGCCAGATGATCGAGATTACCCACGCCACCCGAAGCGATGACCGGAATCCCCACGCTCTCGCTAATTGCCCGAGTAACGCCCAGGTCAAAACCGCTCTTCATGCCGTCTTGATCCATGCTGGTCAGAAGGATCTCACCCGCGCCAAGGTCTTCCATTTTTTTCGCCCACAGCACGGCATCCAGCCCGGTAGGCTTACGCCCGCCATGGGTGAAGATTTCCCAACGCGGCGTTTCGCCAGGGCCAGAGACCCGCTTGGCATCAATAGCCACAACGATGCACTGCGAACCAAAGCGCTGCGCGGCCTCACCGACAAACTCCGGGTTGAATACCGCGGCCGTGTTGATCGAGACCTTGTCAGCGCCTGCATTGAGCAGGTTGCGGATGTCCATCACCGTACGCACACCACCGCCGACAGTCAGCGGGATAAACACCTGACTGGCCATGCGTTCAACGGTGTGAAGCGTGGTATCGCGACCATCAACGCTGGCGGTGATGTCGAGAAAAGTAATCTCGTCAGCACCCTGCTCGTCATAGCGACGGGCGATCTCTACCGGATCACCGGCGTCGCGAATGTTCTCGAATTTAACGCCTTTAACCACGCGGCCATTGTCGACGTCGAGGCAGGGAATGATACGTTTTGCCAGTGCCATGATGGAGTCCTGTTGAGGGCAGACAACCCTGAGTTGTCTGCCGACTGAAGCGGGAAATCAGCCTTTGAAGCTGTCGCAAAACGCCTGCGCTTCGGCAACATCCAAGGTGCCTTCGTAGATAGCCCGGCCAGTGATAGCGCCAATAATGCCGGGTGCCTTGGCGGCCATCAGGTTTTTAATATCGCCGAGGTTGTGAATACCGCCCGAGGCAATAACCGGAATCGAGGTGGCTGCTGCCAGCGCCGCGGTGAAGGGAATATTGCACCCTTGCATCATGCCGTCTTTGGCGATGTCGGTATAAACGATGGCCGAGACACCGTCAGCCTCAAAGCGCTTTGCCAGGTCGATAACCTGCACAGTGCTGACCTCAGCCCAGCCGTCGGTGGCGACGAAGCCGTCTTTGGCATCCAGACCAACAATCACTTTCCCGGGAAAGGCTTTGCAGGCCTCGGCCACGAACTCTGGCTGCTTGACTGCTTTGGTGCCGATGATGACGTAGCTAACGCCCGCCTTGACGTAATGCTCGATGGTTTCCAGCGAACGGATACCGCCGCCAATCTGGATCGGCAGATTCGGGTAGCGCTTGGCGATTGCAGTGACCACGTCACCATTGACTGGCTGGCCTTCAAATGCGCCGTTCAGGTCAACCAAATGCAGGCGGCGGCAACCACCTTCAACCCACTTGGCCGCCATGCTCACCGGATCATCGGAGAACACTGTTGAGTCTTCCATACGGCCTTGGCGCAGACGCACACAGGCGCCGTCTTTGAGGTCGATTGCAGGGATAATCAGCATCGGTTGAACCTACTCAAGTCTTATCATTAATCCGAGAAAACCCTTGAACCCCTGTCCAGCAGACGCTCAAGCGGCTCATTAACTTTTTTCCAGCGCCCACAAGTCGCTTTCGATACTCTCAAACCGGTCTCTGAGCACAGTTTGCACATCATCGACAGCCTTGTTGTAGTAGAGCGGAGCGATCTCGCGGTTGAACAGCTCAAGAATTTCCTGCACTTCAAACGAGCCCAGCTCAAGCTCGAAGCGCTGATCAAGAAACCTCTGTAGGCTTGCAACAGCAGCCGCTTCCTGAGCCGGTTCAAGGCTAAGAATGGCGGCTTTCTCCTTGCCCCGAGCCATTTACCAGCGCCCGTCCCACGCCGCAAAATTCTGCAGCAACTGCAAGCCATGGGTATGGCTTTTTTCCGGGTGGAATTGCACCGCAAAACGCGAACCATCAGCCAAGGCGGCGGCGAAATCGTTGCCGTAATGACCACGACCGACCACCTGCTTCGGGTTGCCGGCTTCGACGTAATAGCTGTGCACGAAGTAGAAACGCGCCATGTCAGGAATGTTATGCCACAGCGGGTGCTTAACTGTTTGTGCGACTTCATTCCAGCCCATGTGCGGGACTTTCAGCGCTTCGCCGTCTTCAACTTGGCCTTTGCCAAAGAAGCGCACAGAGCCTGGAAACTGACCAATGCACTCAACGCCGCCGTTTTCTTCACTGCGGTTCATCAGCGCCTGCATACCCACGCAGATGCCGAGGAACGGACGATCCTGACTGACTTCACGCACCAACTGATCAAAGCCCAAACGGCGGATTTCAGCCATGCAGTCACGGATTGCGCCAACGCCGGGGAACACCACGCGATCAGCTTCGCGAATCACTTGTGCATCGCTGGTGACCAGCACACGGCCAGCCCCCACATGTTCAAGTGCCTTGGAGACCGAGTGCAAGTTGCCCATGCCGTAGTCGATAACGGCTACCGTTTGCATCAGAGCACGCCCTTAGTCGACGGCATCTGTCCGGCCATACGCGGGTCAAGCTCTACAGCCATGCGCAGTGCGCGGCCGAAGGCCTTGAACACGGTTTCGATCTGGTGGTGAGTGTTGGTGCCACGCAGGTTGTCGATGTGCAGACTGACCAGGGCATGGTTGACGAAGCCCTGAAAGAACTCTTGGAACAGGTCAACGTCAAAGCCGCCAACCACCGCACGGGTGAATGGCACGTGCATCTGCAAGCCCGGACGACCCGAGAAGTCGATAACTACGCGCGACAGCGCTTCGTCCAACGGCACATAGGAGTGACCGTAACGAGTCATGCCTTTTTTGTCGCCAATGGCCTTGGTAAACGCCTGACCGAGGGTGATCCCCACATCTTCGACGGTGTGGTGATCGTCAATGTGCAGGTCGCCTTTACACTCGATATCGAGGTCAATCAGGCCATGGCGGGCAATCTGGTCAAGCATGTGCTCAAGAAATGGCACGCCAATATCAAAGCGAGCCTTGCCAGTGCCATCCAGGTTGATCGAGACCTTGATTTGGGTCTCCAGTGTATTGCGCTCGACGAATGCCGTACGTTCGGCCATCACCTGCTCCACTCAATCGTTATGCAAAAGGGTAGCCATTATAGGCAGGCTTATCCGAGGCGGCTACCGGCGATAGCCAATGCTGACGCCCCGCTAATTACCGTTAGTAAGAAATCCCCCTCTAGAAGGGGTCTGCATGGCCTATCTGCAGGCACTTTTGCCATCGTATAAATACGTTGCTGACTGACATCCATCACCACTTTGCGGCACTATCCTAATGACAACTCAGCAGGCTCTCGCCCATGGACACAATTGACCGCTTGATCATTGGCGCTGGCGCACTCGGCCTTGCATGCGCCGCCCGGCTCGCCAAACCCAACGAAAGCACCTTGATAGTCGAGGCCGAAAAGCTCATCGGCAGCCACACATCAAGTCGCAATTCCGAGGTCATCCATGCGGGCATTTACTACGCCGCAGACTCACTCAAAGCCGAGTTGTGCATAGAGGGCCGGGACCGCTTGTATGCGTGGTGCGCCGAGCACCAGGTGCCACATCAACGCATCAGCAAGTTGCTGGTGGCTGTCAGTGATGAGCAGCGGAGCAAACTTACGGCCATTGCCGAGAACGCCGAAGCCTGCGGCGTTAATGATCTACAGGCCATCAGCCAGCAACAACTCCATACACTTGAACCTGCGGTGCAGGGCATTGAGGCATTGCTGTCGCCAAGCACCGGAATTATCGACAGCCATGCTTATTTGCAGTCATTACTCACCCAGGCAGAGCGCAATGGGGCACAGCTTGTACTCGATACACGGATAGAACGGCTTGAGCCCACAGTTAATGGTTGGGTTGTACAGGGTTATAGCTGTGGTGAAGCATTCAGCCTCAAGGCGCAGCACGTTATAAACGCTGGAGGCTTGTTTGCTCAGCAACTGGCGCACAACACAAAGGGTCTCAATCCGGATTTGATCCCCGCACTGCACCTGTGCCAAGGTCGTTACTTTAGTTACAGTGGCCGCTCACCTTTTAGCCGCCTGATATACCCGATGCCTGAAGCCAACGCGACCGGGCTCGGTATTCATGCCACGCTAGACATGGGTGGCCAGTTGCGTTTTGGTCCTGATAGCCGCTACGTTGAACGACTCGACTACAGCGTAGAGAGCGGCTTGCTTGAACCTTTTGCCCAGGCAATCCGCCGATATTTTCCAAAACTCGACAGCTCACGCCTTGTGCCGGGTTACAGTGGCGTCCGTCCAAAGCTGTCGGGTCCAGGGGAACCGGCTGCCGACTTCGTCATCCAAACCCCTGCAGACCACGGCTTGGAAGGGCTGATCAACCTATTCGGGATCGAGTCGCCGGGCCTGACTGCCAGCCTTGCAATCGCTGAGCGAATTGCCAGGCATTAATATGTAACGCGCGCGACGCTATACTTACCCGTTTATATTTATGCTAATGCACACAAGGAATCGTTCATGAAATCGCTCGGCAAAATCCTGGGTTTATTCTTCCTCGGACTGCTGCTGATCATTGTGGCTCTGGGCTTTGCCCTGACCCACTTGTTCGATCCCAACGACTATAAAGACGAGATCCGCGATCTCGCCCGCGAGAAAGCCAACCTTGAGCTGACACTCAATGGCGATATTGGCTGGAGCCTGTTTCCTTGGCTGGGCCTTGAGCTGACCGACGCCACCTTGGCCAGCGCTGACACCCCGGACAAGCCATTCGCGGATTTACGCCTGCTTGGTTTGTCGGTCCGCGTCTTGCCGCTGCTGCGTAAAGAAATCCAGATGAGTGATATCCGCGTTGATGGCCTCAACCTCAATCTGGATATTGACGACAAAGGGCACAGCAACTGGGAAAACGTCGGCCACCCAAGAAAAGTGGCCAATGCATCCAATGACCCTGCAACCAAGCCAGAGCCAAGCACTCCGACCGCACCGGCGAAGGGAGGCGACCCGGTCAAGCTCGATATTGACAGCCTGATCGTCAACAGCGCTCGCGTTGACTACCACAACGCCCAGAAAGGCCAGCAATTCAGCGCTGAAAGCATCCAGTTGACCACCGGCGCGATCCAGGAAGGTGCCAGCGTACCGATCAAGCTCAGCGCTTTCTTTGGTATCAACAAACCTGTCCTGCGCGCCCGCACTGAGCTGCAAGGCGACCTGCGCTTTGATCAAGTGTTAAAGCGCTATGAACTTGAGAACGCAAAAATCTCCGGCGAAGCATCCGGCGAACCCCTTAACGGCCAAACCCTGACTTATGCCCTGCAAGGCCAGCTCACCGCTGATATGGCCGCCAATACGGCCCAGTGGAGCAGCCTGAAACTATCTGCCAACCAACTGCGCGCCATTGGTGACATCAAGGTAACCGACCTGCGCGACAAGCCAAAAATAAGTGGTGGCCTGTCTGTTGCCGAAGTGAACCTGCGCCAGTTCCTTAAAGGCATTGGTCAGGAAATCCCGCCTATGGCCGATGAGACCACCCTGAACAAACTTGAGCTGGTGACGCGCCTCAGCGGCAGTCCAAACAGCATCAAACTCGATGAAATGACCCTCAAGCTTGATGACACCACCTTCACCGGCGAGCTTGCAGTCGACGACTTCGCCAAACAAGCGCTGCGGGTAAAGCTCAAAGGCGACACGCTTGACCTTGACCGCTACCTGCCGCCGAAATCGAAAGAAGCAAACGCACGTGATGCTGAAGTCAAACAGAGCGTAGCCAAAGTCGGAGCAGGCACTTCAGAGCTGCCCAATGCACCGACCCAGCAAGCTTGGAGCACTGAGCAAGTGCTGCCAATCGAACGCCTGCGCAAACTCGACATGCAGGTCGCACTGAACCTTGCTCAATTAACCTACGACAAACAACACTTCAGCAATGTCGACCTGCAAGCCAAAAGCACAAGCGGCCTGCTGACACTCGACAACGCCAGCGGCAATCTCGGTAACGGCAGTTTTCAGGCCAAAGCCAAGGTTGATGTGCGCCCGGCCACACCCGTTTTAAGCCTGCAAAGCACCATTAAGCGCCTGCCGGTTGAGCCATTTCTGACTACGGCCAAGAACAAAGCACCAGTCAAAGGCCTGCTTGATCTGCAAGCCAACCTAACCTCCAGTGGCAACAGCCAAAAAGCTTGGGTTGACGCACTCAATGGCACCAGCAGCTTCGCCCTGGAAAACGGCGTGCTGGTTGACGCCAACCTAGAGCAGCAAATCTGCCAAGGCATTGCCACCCTTAACCGTAAGCAACTGACCCGTGAAATTACCGGCAAGGACACCCCATTCAAAACCCTCCACGGCAACCTGACGTTCCGCAATGGCGTGGCCAGTAATCCAGACCTGAAAGTCGCAGTACCGGGCTTGGATGTAGCTGGCGATGGTGATCTGGACCTGCGTGTGCTCGGCCTGGACTACCGCATCGGCGTCACCCTGCTCGGCGACACCCGCGAAATGCCGGACCCGGCCTGCCAAGTGAACGAACGCTACGTGGGTCTTGAATGGCCAATCCGCTGCCGCGGCCCACTTGAACTTGGTGCAAAAGCCTGCCGCCTGGACAAAGCCGGCATGGGCAAAGTCGCGGCAAAACTGGCTGGCGATAAAATCAATGAAAAGCTTGAAGAAAAACTCGGCGACAAAGTCAGCCCGGAATTGAAAGACGCACTTAAGGGCCTGTTCAAACGATGAGCCCCGAGCAGTTCTCAACAGCTGTTCTGCAATGGTATGACGCGCACGGTCGCAAAGACCTGCCCTGGCAACAGGGCATCACGCCCTACCGGGTCTGGGTGTCAGAAATCATGCTGCAACAGACACAGGTCAGCACTGTTCTGGGTTACTTCGACCGGTTTATGGACGCCCTGCCAACGGTACGCGATCTCGCTGAAGCGCCCGAGGATGAAGTGCTGCACCTGTGGACCGGGCTGGGCTACTACACCCGCGCCCGCAATCTGCAAAAAACCGCCAGGCTTGTGATGTCTGAGCATGCCGGCGAGTTCCCCCGTGACCTGGAAGCCCTTATCGCCCTGCCCGGCATTGGCCGCTCAACCGCAGGTGCTATCGCCAGCCTGAGCATGAGCCTGCGCGCACCGATTCTCGACGGCAACGTCAAACGCGTGCTGGCTCGCTACGTCGCCCAAGAGGGCTATCCGGGCGAACCCAAAGTAGCCAAGCAGCTCTGGGATGTTGCCGAGCGTTTCACCCCGCAGCAGCGCGTGAATAACTACACCCAAGCGATGATGGATCTGGGTGCAACACTCTGCACGCGAAGCAAGCCGAGCTGCCTGCTGTGCCCGCTAAAAGCAGGCTGCCAGGCACATTTGCTTGGACTGGAGATACGCTACCCCATCCCCAAGCCGCGCAAAGCCCTGCCACAAAAGCGCACACTGATGCCGATACTGGCCAACCGTGAAGGCGACATTCTGCTTTATCGCCGACCGTCCAGCGGCCTTTGGGGAGGCTTATGGAGCCTGCCCGAGCTATCCGACCTGGACGAGCTAGAATTACTCGCCAATAGCCATCAACTGAATTTAGGCGCGCGCCAGCCGCTGGCCGAGCTCACGCACACCTTCAGCCACTTCCAACTCGCTATCGAACCCTGGCTGATCAACGTCACCACAGCACCGACGAGCGTGGCCGAGGCCGACTGGCTCTGGTATAACCTCGCCCAACCGCCACGCTTGGGCCTTGCTGCCCCAGTCAAAAAATTACTGAAACGCGCGGCAGACGCTTTGAATGCAGGAGAACTGTCATGACCCGTACCGTAATGTGCCGCAAGCACAAACAAGAACTTCCAGCCCTTGAACGCCCGCCGTACCCAGGAGCCAAGGGTGAAGACATCTTCAACAATGTCTCCAAACAAGCTTGGGATGAGTGGCAGAAACACCAAACCCTGCTGATCAATGAGCGTCGCCTGAACATGATGAACGCCGAGGACCGTAAATTCCTCCAAGCCGAGATGGACAAATTCTTGTCGGGCGAGGATTACGCTCAAGCTGAAGGTTACGTACCGCCCAGCGAATAATTCCGGCCAAGGGTGAAACTGATCAAAACTTAATCGATTTCACCCTTATTAACCGTAAGCGCCCGTTATCTTTAAATATTTTTCAAACCGGCGCTTGACATGACCTCGCCAAATCCGTCTAATACGCCCCGTTGCCCAGATAGCTCAGTCGGTAGAGCAGGGGATTGAAAATCCCCGTGTCGGCGGTTCGATTCCGTCTCTGGGCACCACTAATACCGAAAACCCCAAGCGAAGTTAAATTCCTTGGGGTTTTTTATTGCCTGCTATTCAAGCAATACAGCACTTAAACAAGTGCTGCCTGCCAGCCCATCGCCTTTGGCTAGCATTGATCGCTATTGCTCGGGCATAATTTGTCTACTTTTGCAGCTTATTCAGCTGTTTAGCCCACATTTGCGCGCAGAAGCGTACAAATTGTTATAGCTTGACCCAGCCTTTAGCCAGTTAGATAAAAACCCAGCAACATGCTTGGCGTTTTTTGTATCTGCGCGACAGGCAACTGCAGTGATGCGACACCCTTGCGCACTCAGACTCGATACCGCCCCCGGCCTGCTTGGCGCTCCACAAGACGCTGTGCTAGCTTGGCGCTTTAGATAGGATGGCCAATTGATACTTGGCAATCATCCAATAACAAGAGGACAACCCATGGCCGATGCAGCTGCCGCGCTGGAAATCCGCAACCTGCACAAGCGCTACGGCGACCTCGAGGTGCTTAAAGGCATTTCCCTCACCGCTCGCGATGGGGATGTGATCTCGATTCTTGGCTCTTCCGGCTCAGGCAAGTCAACCTTTCTGCGTTGCATCAACCTGCTGGAAAACCCGCACCAGGGACAAATCATTGTCTCCGGCGAAGAACTCAAACTGAAATCGGCCAAAAATGGCGAGCTGATTGCGGCTGATGGCAAGCAGATCAACCGCCTGCGCAGTGAAATCGGTTTTGTGTTCCAGAACTTCAATTTGTGGCCGCATATGAGCGTGCTCGATAACATCATCGAGGCGCCGCGCCGCGTACTGGGTCAAAGCAAAGCAGAAGCCATTGAAACGGCGGAAGCGCTGCTGGCAAAAGTGGGTATTGCCGACAAACGCCACGTTTACCCCAACCAACTTTCTGGTGGCCAGCAACAACGCGCAGCAATCGCTCGTACGCTGGCAATGCAGCCGAAAGTAATTCTCTTCGATGAACCGACTTCGGCGCTCGACCCGGAGATGGTACAAGAAGTGCTTAATGTGATCCGCGCACTCGCAGACGAAGGCCGCACTATGTTACTGGTCACCCATGAGATGAATTTCGCTCGTCAGGTTTCCAGTGAAGTGGTCTTCCTGCATCAGGGCCTGGTAGAAGAACAAGGAACGCCCGAGCAGGTGTTTGATAACCCTGACTCAGCGCGTTGCAAACAATTCATGTCAAGCAATCGCTAACACGGAGCAACACTGAATGCAGAACTACAAAAAGATTTTACTGGTTGCAGCCGCCACTCTGGCTTTCGGCACCAGCGCAGTCGCCGCAGACAAACTGAAGTTGGGTACCGAGGGCGCTTACCCTCCGTTCAACCTGATTGACGCAAGCGGCAAAGTTGGCGGCTTCGACGTCGAAATCGGTCAAGCACTGTGCGCCAAACTGAAAACCGAATGCGAAGTCGTGACCTCCGACTGGGACGGCATCATTCCAGCATTGAACGCTAAGAAGTTCGACTTCCTGATCGCTTCTATGTCGATCACCGAAGAGCGTAAGCAAGCGGTTGACTTCACCGACCCGTACTACACCAACAAGCTGCAATTCATTGCACCAAAAGACAAAACTTTCACCACTGATAAAGCCAGCCTCAAAGGCAAAGTGATTGGTGCTCAGCGCGCGACCATCGCCGGTACTTGGTTGGAAGACAACATGAATGACGTTGTCGACATCAAGCTGTACGACACCCAGGAAAACGCATACCTGGACTTGGCATCAGGCCGTCTTGATGGCGTACTGGCTGACACCTTCGTCAACTGGGAATGGCTGAAGAGCGATGCGGGTAAGAACTTTGAATTCAAAGGCGACCCAGTGTTCGACAACGACAAGATCGGTATTGCCGTGCGCAAGAACGACCCTCTGCGCGAGAAGCTTAATGCTGCTCTGAAAGAGATCGTTGCTGACGGCACCTACAAGAAGATCAACGACAAGTATTTCCCTTTCAGCATTTACTAAGCTGCTAGCTTTGCGCCGCCCCTAAACCGGGCGGCGCAAGCATCTGAGCCCCCATGACTTTCGACCTTTACGGATTCGGCCCTGCACTCGCTGCCGGTACCTTGATGACCATTAAGCTGGCGCTTTCTGCGCTGGTATTGGGCTTGGTGCTTGGATTGCTTGGCGCGCTGGCCAAAACATCGCCTTACAAGCCGCTGCAGTGGCTGGGCGGGACTTATTCAACCATTGTGCGCGGCATCCCTGAGTTACTTTGGGTCCTGCTGATTTATTTCGGCACCGTTAGCATGATGCGAACTCTGGCTGATTTTCTGGGTTTAGAAAGCCTGGAACTGAGCCCTTTTGCTGCTGGCGTAATCGCCCTCGGCATGTGCTTCGGTTCCTACGCGACTGAAGTGTTTCGTGGCGCTATTTTGGCAATCCCCAAAGGCCACCGCGAGGCGGGTCAAGCGCTGGGCATGTCAAAACCACGCATTTTCTGGCGTTTGGTCCTGCCGCAAATGTGGCGCATCGCCCTGCCCGGCCTTGGCAACCTGTTTATGATTCTGATGAAAGACACAGCTTTGGTTTCGGTTATTGGCCTCAATGAAATCATGCGGCGCTCGCAAATTGCCGTCACCGCAAGCAAAGAACCCTTCACCTTCTTTATGGTTGCCGCATTTATCTATCTTGGCCTGACAGTCATTGCCATGACCGGTATGTACTTCCTTGAGAAACGCGCAGGTCGCGGATTTAGCAGGAGCGCCGCATGAACTGGGAAGTCATCATCAAATGGCTACCGCGCCTGGCTGAAGGTGCCGTCCTGACCCTTGAGCTGGTCGCTATCGCGGTCGTTGCCGGCTTGATTCTGGCAATACCGATGGGCATCGCCCGCTCGTCAAAGAACCTGCTGGTTCGCGGCATTCCTTACGGCTATATCTTTTTCTTTCGTGGCACGCCACTGCTGGTCCAACTGTTCTTGGTCTATTACGGCCTTGCCCAGTTTGACGCAGTGCGCAACGGGCCGCTGTGGCCGATCTTGCGCGACCCATTTTGGTGCGCAGTGATCACCATGACGTTGCACACCACCGCCTATATTGCGGAAATCTTGCGGGGCGCAATCCAAGCTGTGCCACAAGGTGAAGTCGAAGCGGCACGCGCCTTGGGCATGTCCCGAAGCCAGGCCATGCTGCGCATCATTCTGCCCCGCGCTGCACGCATCGGCCTGCCAGCGTACAGCAACGAAGTCATCCTGATGCTCAAGGCAAGCGCCCTGGCCAGCACCGTAACCCTGCTAGAGTTGACGGGTATGGCGCGTACGATCATCGCCCGGACTTATCTGCCTGTGGAGATATTCTTTGCGGCCGGCTTGTTCTATCTGGTTATTGCATACGTCTTGGTTCAAGCATTCAGGTTGCTTGAGCGCTGGCTGCGTGTAGACGCCTGCCAGGGCCGCTAAGAGAATGCAGGCCGCAATGGCCTGCAGATCCCCGTTGAGACCTCACAAATGCCATCACATAGCGATTTAGCCGAGCACTTCGTTGCGCTAGATCGCTTCCTCAGCGATCATCAAGTCCTCTGGCGACCCCGCCCATTCAGCGACAGGCCCATGGCATGGGAACAGGCCCATCCGCAATTAGCCGCTTGGTTGAAATCACGCACCCTTGCAGACGCCGAACTCGCACACCAACAGCCGCACCAGCTAAATGCACCAGAGCCCTTTGGTAGCTTGGCCAAACAGGCCGAAGTGCTGTGCCAAATTGCACCTCTGCCGCAAATAAGCTGCCCTGAATTGCCCAATCGCTTGAGCAACGAGATCCCGGGGCGCAAGTGGCTGCAAATCCAGGCATTCGCCAACAGCTTGAGCTTTACCAAGCCGACCCAACACTGGCTCGACTGGTGCTCAGGCAAGGGCCATCTCGGACGCTTACTGGCTCGCCAAGGGCAGCCATTGAGCTGTTTTGAGCATGACCCTGAGCTTGTGGATAAAGGTGCGCAGCTAAGTATAAAACTAGGCATTAATGCCCAGCATATTCAGCAGGATGTGCTGGCCGAAGATGCTGCAAAACGACTCACAGCCGAGCACACTCCCGTGGCATTACATGCCTGCGGCAACCTGCATATTCGGTTAATTAAACTGGCCAACGAGGTAGGCTGCCAGCAGTTGGCGATCGCCCCTTGTTGCTACAACCGCATCAGCACCAGCCACTATCTACCGCTGTCAAAACTCGCCCAAGCATCCACGCTTGAACTGTCCATCCAAGACCTCGGCTTACCTCTCAGCGAGACCGTAACGGCTGGTGCCAGAGAGCGTAAGCAGCGCGATACATCCATGGCCAGGCGGTTGGCCTTCGACGCTCTACAGCGCGAAATACGTGGCCTTGACGAATATTTGCCAACACCATCACTCGCGTCTGCTTGGTTTAAAAAGCCTTTCTCCGAGTTCTGCACCGACTTAGCCGAGCTGAAACACATTGCACCTCCACCTGCCTCAACCGACTGGCTGAAACTTGAAGCAAAAGGCTGGGAGCTACTCGCCCAAGTGCGCAATCTGGAGCTGCTGCGCGGGTTGTTTCGCCGCCCCTTAGAAGTCTGGCTGCTGCTCGATCGCGCCCTGTATTTGCGCGAGCACGGCTACGCCGTCCAGCTTGGTACGTTCTGCTCGCGCGAACTCACTCCTCGCAACCTTATGCTGCTCGCAGAGCGCATCGCCGTTACCCACTGAACCTGTGGATAACTTTGTTGATAGATTCTGCAAAAGCCGCCCCAAAGGCCCTGCCTGCCATCAGGCAAAATTCAGTGCTATTTTGGCTAGTAACTAATTGCTAACAAAAACATAAGCTTGCATGACAATGTGATGACAATCACATTTATCCTGTACCAATTGATTAATTACTGATCAATTGTGCATAAGGATTTTGCTGCTCATAGCCAGACAAACAAAAAACTCAGCGAAAACCCCTTGTCAGGTACAAAGTTATCTATATAATGCGCCCCACAAATGCCGGTATAGCTCAGTTGGTAGAGCAACTGACTTGTAATCAGTAGGTCCCGAGTTCGACTCTTGGTGCCGGCACCATACAAAGAAAGCCTCGCAGCGATGCGAGGCTTTTTTTTGCCTGTGAAACGTAAAACCCACCAGCCGTCCTCCCACCCACCCGCAATAGCACTGCCCACAATGGGTAGCCCGGTATTTAATGAAAGTCGCGCCAAACGGCAGGATGTTTGCGCCGAATTTGGCCACGGAACCAACACTGGCCCCAATAGGCGTTGGCCAAGAAGACGGAAGCACAATGAGGCCTTGAGTAAGCCGTGGGGCGAACCATAGGAAGATCGGTATACGCTCCAAGTTCACCTTAGCCCCAGCGAGCACTGCCTTTCTAAACGGATGTCAGTCGTCACCCTGCAACCGATCGGTAGCACTAATAAAGTGCTCGCGCCCTGTTATTCCCTATCTAGCCTGCCTCGGGGGCTCAATGGTTTGTCTTTCTGTGCTACATGTGGCTATGATTCAAGCCATTAAATAGCGATGCCAAACACGCTGGGAGCCGCGCTTCCATCACTTCTTCAGTGCTCGGCTCCTGTTGTTAGCCTCCCACTTGCGCGAACCCATGGTCACCACCGTCATCCTCGGCATGCTCTGCATGCATTTGCTTTGTTTTTGCGTGATGTTCCTGCTGATCAGCACACGACTGAATGGCAAGAAGATGGGCATGGAAGTCTTTGCATTGGGCAATCTGCTGCTCGGACTTGCCTACATCCTGCAGTTGCTTGGTGGCCCTGCAGGCTGGGGATTGGTGAGTGTCATCAACCACACAATGACGCTCTGCGCACCCGTCGCGTATGTCATTGGAGCACTGCGGTTTTTTGATCGCCCAACCTCCGTTTGGCGACCACTGCTGACTCTAGCAGCTAGCTACACGGCGGCACAGGTACTGGTGCAATTCACGCTCGGTAACGAAGCTCGTTATGCGATGTTGGCCGGGGCGTGCGCGGCGCTTTTCTTGGCCATGACAGTGGCCGTGCTCTATGCCAGGCAAAACGTTGCCAAGCACCTGCGTGTTGAGATGGTGGTGTTTGCCGTCTTGATCGGTGGCATCTGCATCCTCAACGCCGCGAAGCTGGGGATGATCCTCTCCGGTGGCCTTGAGGCGCTTGATTTGAATACCCGCTTCCAAAGGACTTTCTACATCTATATGTCGTTCTTGGGGACCGTACTTCCCCCTTCTGTGGTCTGGCTGGTTCTACGCCGCCTGAATGAAGAACTGCGCACAATGGCGACCCATGACCCCCTTACTTTGTTGCTGAACCGGCGCGGGCTGATGGATGGACTGGAGGCACACTTCCGCTCTAGGACCGCCGGGCCTATATACCTGTTGATCGTGGATATCGATCATTTCAAAAGCATCAACGACACCCACGGTCACAAGATGGGGGATCTGGTGATATGCCATGTTGCCCAACTCCTCAAAGCCAACGCCCGCCAAGGCGATCTCATTTGCCGATTGGGCGGAGAGGAGTTCGTTATCGTCAGCATGGACACAGACAAGACCGGTGCACTGCAATTGGCAGAGCGAACGCGGGCGGCAATCGAACACAGTGAAGTCTCCGGAGGCAATCCGATGCGACCCGTTCGGTGTACCGTGACCATCGGCGTATCAGATAATTTCACAAGCACAGAAGCCCTCGACAGCTCCATGCAGCAAGCGGATGCCGCTCTGTACCGAGGCAAAGCATCAGGCCGCAACCGCGTCGAATGGGTTAACGCGCAGTAGATCAATTCACAGGGTTCAGGCCGCGGCCATTACCCCATCGCCAAATGGCCCGGCAGCGTAGGTTATTGGACGAAACACCCGGCCAAGCGATAACGCAGACGCCAATCAATGCCTCGGTTCAACCGAACGAATCCCGATGGTTGCAGTTTTAAGGCCGATGCCGCCGGGGAAAGGGATCTGGTTTACTATTCACTATTTTTGAAAAATTTACTGGCTGAGTCACAACCATGAATCGTCGCAAAAAAATAAAGCAGTTACTGGCTGCCCACGCCAAAAAAGCCAGTGCTAAAAAGGCTCCGCGCAAGAAGTCGACCTACGTCAGTAAAGCCGACCGTTTGAAGCTGGCAGCCGAAGCCAATCAAGAGCCGAGCTCTCCCGTGGAGGATTCATCGACGGAGGCAAATTTACCCTGACCCTCTTCTCGGTCCGTACGCTCAACGTCTTCCCATGTTAGATAGCGTCACGAAGCAAGCCCACCGCAAAGTAGCTCATAGCTTGGCCGTTTGACTTGGTTAGATCAGAACCTGGGGAAGGCGGTAGGCTGCAGCTCAGAACTCAAGCCATACCGGTCTACCCCGTTTCTCTATTACTCCCGAGTCAGCGATAGCCCAGCAGACGACAACGCCCTCTAAAACTGCTCGTCAGCGAACGCCAGCAGGCTTTCGCTGCCTGCCAGAATGCGCTGTAGGTGCACAGCAGTTTCCGGCAGTTGCTGTTGGTAGAAGAAACGTGCGGTGTGCAGTTTGGCCTGGTAGAAGTCGGTATCCGTAGAATTTTGTTGCAGGCGCTTCTGGGCCACGGAGGCCATTTTTGCCCACTGCAGCGCGAAGGCCACAAGCGCAGTCAGTTGCAGATAATCCACTGCCGCGGCGGCGGTATCGGCTGGGCTGGCATCAACCAGCAAATGATCCGTGGCTTGGCGCAAGTGTTCTAGCGCTTGAGTGAGTGAGGCCTTGAACTCACTCGGCTCGCTGCTGCAAAAATCTTCGACCAACGCCATAAAGCGGCGCAGTGCCCGGCCGTCATTGAGCCTTAGTTTGCGCGTGACCAGGTCCATCGCTTGGACACCATTAGTGCCTTCATATAGCGGTGTGATGCGCGCATCGCGCAGGTACTGCTCCATGCCCGACTCACGGATGTACCCATGGCCACCGAAGCACTGCATTGCCAGGCTAGTGCTTTCCACACCCTTATCCGTGCAATAAGCCTTGATCATCGGCGTGAGTAGGCCCAGCAAATCATTAGCCGCCTCGCGTACTTCGGCGTCCGGGTGTTTATGCACCAGATCGACCTGCACGCCCGCCCAATAGGCCAGTGCGCGCCCGCCTTCGATAAAGGCGCGCTGGGTCAGCAACATACGACGCACGTCAGGATGCGCGATGATCGGGTCTGCCGGTTGATCCGGTGCCTGAGCGCCACCGGGTGCCCGGCCCTGCAAGCGCTCGCGGGCATAGCGTGCGGCGTTTTGGTAGGCCGCAGAGGCTAAGCTCAGGCCCTGCACACCGACGGCAAGACGGGCACTGTTCATCATCACAAACATCACTCGCAGGCCCTGATGTGGCTCGCCGAGCAGGTAACCTGTAGCGCCGTCGTAGTTCATGACGCAAGTCGGGTTGCCATGGATGCCCATTTTTTCTTCAAGTGATCCGCACTGCACGCCATTACGCGCACCGAGCGAACCCTCGGCATTGATCAAGAACTTGGGCACGATAAACAGGCTGATGCCCTTCACGCCCGCTGGCGCATCCGGCAAGCGCGCCAGCACTAGATGAATGATGTTCTCGGCAAGGTCATGCTCGCCTGCGGAGATAAATATCTTGGTGCCGCTGATGCTATAACTGCCATCGTCTTGCGGTTGGGCCCGGCTTCGTAGCAAGCCTAAGTCGGTGCCGCAGTGGGGTTCGGTGAGGTTCATGGTGCCGGTCCAGCGGCCTTCGATCATCGGCGGTAAAAACAGCGCTTTCTGCGCGTCAGTCCCTCCGTTGACTATGGCATTGGCCGCCCCATGGCTGAGCCCCGCGAACATCGAGAATGCCATGTTGGCGCTGCTGGTGATTTCGCGCACAACGATACCGAGCACATGGGGCAGGCCCTGGCCGCCGTATTCCGGCAGCGCAGTCAAACCGCTCCAGCCGCCTTCGGTGTAAGTCCGAAACGCCTCACGAAAACCGGCGGCCGTATGCACTTCACCTTCGCTCAGCTGGCAGCCTTGGTGGTCACCTACTGCATTGAGTGGCGCCAGCACTTCGCTGGCGAGCCTGGCGCTTTCTTGCAGAATCGCAGCCACCACATCCGGACTGGCATCAGAAAAGCCAGGCAAATCACGGTATTGCTCCAGTTCGAGCAACTCGTCGAGTACAAACTGCATATCCCGCAAAGGGGCTTGATAGCTCGCCATGCTTTTTATTCCTTACACGTGCTCAATAACAACCACCAGATCTGGCCAACAGACCCACAACCTGACCGGCTGATGGTAAATGCGCGATCATGATTCGCAGGTCAACAACGACAGGCCCAGCCATGCACGCCGCATCAACCAAGGGCTTGGCCGATAACGCGGGTCGCGATAGAAGGCATGCAATTGATTAAGCACATACAGAATGTTGTCCGCGCCCAATGCATCACCCCAACTCAGCGGGCCATTGGGATAACCCAACCCCAAGCGAATCGCCCGGTCGATGTCTTCAGGGCTGGCCACCTGCTGTTGCGCCATGTCGCAGGCGATATTGACCACCTGAGCCAGCACCCGCTGCGAGACAAAACCGGCGCTGTCACGGATCACGCTCACCGCCATACCATCGCCAGCAAACAAACAGTGAGCCGCATCGCGCCAGTGCGCTTGTGTGGCAATCGTGGTCATCAGCACCCGACGACGATCCAGCGGCAATAAGGTGTCCAGCGCCACTGTACGTTGTGGATCGAGCCCCTCTTTGATGGCGCTAGTGGTGGCATCATCACCCAACGGCAAAACCAAGCACAACGCGCCATCACTGGGCTGCGAACCCATTTCAACGCTCGCCCCAAGCGTGCCCAGCAATTGTAAAACTCGCTCCCGCGCGTGCGGCCTGGCCTGGCTAATCCAGACAGGTGGTAACTCGACCTGCGGAGCGGGAAGCTCCTGCGGAACTTGCGCCACGCCATCAACATAACGGTAGAAACCCTGCCCAGTCTTGCGCCCCAGCAGCCCGGCATCCAGGCGCTGACGGGTGATGACCGTCGGCCTATAACGCGGCTCTTGGTAGTACTGGGCATAGATCGATTCTGTGACCGGGTGCGACACATCCAACCCCGTCAGGTCGAACAACTCACAAGGCCCCATTCGAAAACCAGCCTGCTCGCGCAGGATACTATCCAGTCCCGCTTCATCGACAACCGATTCAGTAAGCACACGCATGGCTTCAGTGCCAAAACCGCGACTACCATGGTTAACGATAAAGCCCGGCGTATCCTTGGCGCGCACAGCCACATGGCCAAAACGCTCACCCAAGGCCAGCAGCGTGGCACCAACCCAAGGCTCGCTCTGCAAACCGTCAACCACTTCGACGATCTTCATCAGCGGCACGGGGTTAAAGAAATGGAAACCACCGACTCGACCTGGCAGACGGCACTGGGCGGCAATCGCCGTTACCGATAGCGACGAGGTATTGCTGGCCAGTAAGCAGTCATCGGCCACCACGGCTTCCAACTCAGCGAACAGCGCCCGCTTGGCTTCGAGGTTCTCGACGATGGCTTCGACCACCAACTGACAATCACGCAACTCGGCCAGGTCTGTCACCGGCTTGAGCAACGCACCTGCGGCCTGCGCAGCCTCTTCACTGATACGGCCCTTGGCGAGCAGCTTGGTGAAGGTCGCGATTATGCTTTCGCGGCCGTTATCCGCTGCACCTTCGCGCTGGTCAAACAGCAAAACCTGCACCCCCGCCTGGGCCGCAATCTGCGCGATACCCGCGCCCATCACCCCGGCACCCACCACCGCCATACGGTTTATTTCACGCGCAGCCATGTTTATTTCCCCTGATACACCGGTTTGCGCTTATCCAGAAAGGCTTGCATGCCCTCTTTCTGGTCAGCGGAATCGAACAACAGTTGGAAAGCCTTGCGCTCCAGCATTAGCGCCGTCTCCAGTGAAGTATCCTGACCGGCCAGCAATACCTCTTTAATTTGCATGACTGCCAGCGGCGGCATGTTGGCGATCAACTCCGCCAGCTCAAGCGCCCGCTGCTGCACCTGGTCATCGGCCACCACCTCACTGACCAGACCCATACGCAGGGCTTCATCGGCCGTGACCGACAACCCCGTCAGGAGCATTCTCATCGCCTGAAATTTACCGACCGCACGGGTGAGTCGTTGAGTGCCACCGGCACCGGGCATCACCCCCACGCGCACTTCCGGCTGGGCAAAACTGGCGCTCTGGCCCGCCACGATCAAATCCGCATGCATGGCTAACTCACAGCCACCCCCTAGAGCAAAACCATTCACAGCGGCAATCACAGGTTTCGGGCATTGAGCAATTGCCGCCCACAGACGATGGGTTTGGCGCAAATGCATTTCCATTGCACCGCGCTCAGCCATGTCGCGAATATCCGCCCCGGCAGCGAACACCTGCTCGCCCCCCGTCAAGACAATACAGCGCACATCAGGGTCATTCCCCAAGGCCGTGAAGTGCGCCGCCAACTGCTCGCGCACCACCTGATTCAGTGCATTACGGACCTCGGGCCGGTTGAGGCGGACCAAGGCGACAGCCGTGGAAGGTCGTTCAACTAGGGTCTCGCTCAAAACGATCTCCTTATGTTCCGCTATGCGGAATCTTATTTTGAAATTACAATCAGCCTACGTCTGTGCACCTGTGATTGGAAATAGTTTACGAACACCCCTTGTTCGGTAAATACCAGGGTATAAGCAAACTCTCAGTGAATTGGCCTAAACCCAGCAAAGACGTGCCCTTCAGTTAAATTCCGCCCTGCGGAATGATGTTTTGAATTATTGACTCGCCGAATTTGCCTGTGCCAGCATCTGCCAGGCATTCGGGCAGTATTGCCTGAGGCATAAGGAATCCCCATGAGTATGCGCGACCCGATCGACAACGAACTGGATAACCAGACACTTGAGCAGGACCGGCAGTTCGTGACCGCTCTGGCACGGGGCTTGGAATTATTGCGCTGCTTCCGCCCCGGCGAACAGTTGTTAGGTAACCAGGAGTTGGCGAAGCGCAGCGGCTTACCCAAGGCCACGGTTTCACGTCTGACCCACACCCTGACACGTCTCGGCTACCTGCAACACATCGACAGTTTGGGTAAGTACGCGCTGGATACCGGTGTGCTTGCACTCGGTTACGCTCACCTCAACGGCTTGGATATCCGGCGTCAGGCACGCCCGCTGATGCAGGAAATGGCCGAGCAGTCGCAAAGCTCTGTGTCCATGGGCGCACGTGATCGCCTGAGCATGGTTTATACCGAAAACTGCCAAGGGCCTGGCCCGCTGACGCTGAAACTGGATGTTGGCTCGCGCATCCCGCTAGCCAGCACCGCCATGGGCCGCGCCTATCTGGCAGCGCTGCCGGATAACGAGCGCGATTTGCTACTCGACCAATTACGTTTGCGCGCAGGGGAGCAATGGCCTGTCACCTGCGAACAATTGGAAAAAGCCTTTCGCCAATATCAGGATCAAGGGTTTTGCCTGTCCTGCAGCGGATGGCAGAAAGATATCAACGCCGTCGGCGTTCCACTGCGTAAACCGGACGGCTCCGGCGTTGTTGCCTTCAGCGCAGGAGGGCCAGCATTCGTGCTGCGCCAGCACATGCTTGAAGATGACCTCGGGCCTCGTCTTGTCCACCTGGTGCGTAGCGTCGAAATTAACCTCGGTCGCCAATTCCAATAAATAGAGGTCTGCATGATCAACGATCAGGAAACGCTCAATCTGCTGCTCGATAACCTGTCACGCTTTGTTCGTGAACGCTTGGTGCCTCGCGAGGCTGAAGTCGCTGAGAACGATTGCATTCCTCAGGACATTGTCGAAGAAATGAAAGCCCTCGGCCTGTTCGGCCTGTGCATTCCGCAAGACTTTGGCGGCCTGGGCTTGAGCATGGAAGAGGAAGTGTTAGTCGCTTTCGAGCTAGGCCGCACCTCCCCGGCATTCCGTTCGTTGTTCGGCACCAACAATGGCATCGGCTCACAGGGCCTGATCATTGACGGCAGTGAAGAACAAAAGCAGCGTTACTTGCCGCGCATGGCTGCGGGTGAGTTGATCGGCTCATTCGCCCTGACCGAACCGGGTTCTGGCTCCGATGCAGCATCGCTGAGCACCCGCGCCGTGCGTGAGGGCGATGTGTATGTGCTCAACGGCAGTAAGCGCTTTATCACCAACGCCCCCCAGGCCGGGATCTTCACCGTGATGGCGCGTACCAACCCTGAGATCAAGGGCGCAGGTGGCATTTCCGCGTTTATTGTTGAAGCTGGCACGCCGGGGCTGTCACTGGGCAAAGTCGACCAGAAAATGGGGCAGAAAGGCGCGCATACCTGCGATGTGATATTCGAGAACTGCCGTGTGCCGGCCGCCAATTTGATTGGTGACGTCGAAGGTGTCGGCTTCAAGACCGCCATGAAGGTGCTCGACAAGGGCCGTCTGCATATCGCAGCAGTCTGTGTGGGTGCTGCCGAACGCATGCTGGGGGATGCGCTGACCTACGCCATGGAGCGAAAGCAATTCGGCCAACCCCTGGCTGAGTTCCAGCTGATTCAGGCCATGCTTGCTGACAGCCAGGCCGATATTTATGCCGCACGTTGCATGATCATTGATGCCGCGCGCAAACGTGATCAACTGCAGGACGTCTCAATGGAGGCCTCCTGCTGCAAAATGTTCGCCTCAGAAATGTGTGGCCGTGTCGCCGACCGCGCCGTGCAAATTTTCGGGGGTGCCGGTTACATCAGCGAATATGGCATTGAGCGCTTTTACCGCGACGTGCGTCTGTTTCGTATTTATGAAGGCACCACCCAAATTCAACAGTTGGTTATCGCGCGCAACCTGATTCGCCGTGCTGGTCAGTGACATGCAGACGCCACTCGCCGAGCTGCCTCAACGCCTGCATCAACTCCTTGATCGCCACTGCGACCAGCAACCGAGTTGGCCCGCACTGTACGAAGGGGACTCCAGCCTAAGTTACAGCCAGTTGCGTCAGGCCAGCATCTCGCTAGCCGAACAATTCAGTGATGACGGCGTGCGCGCAGGTGACCGGGTCATGCTGGTGGCCGAAAACTGCTGCTTGTTGGTTGCCGCCCTGCTCGCCCTGAGCCGATTAAACGCCTGGGCCGTGGTCATCAACGCTCGCCTATCGCCAGCTGAAATCGAAAACATCCGCCAGCATTGCGGCGCACGACGGCTGTTATTCAGTAGCGCAGTCTCCATCGATGCAGCCCAACATGCGGCCCTGGCCAACGCCGAACCCCGCGAGCATGCGCTGCTTGGCAGCTATCATTTGGGCCCACTCAACCTCGATTGCCAGCCTGAACCCGTGCATGCCGATAATGCCGAACAAGTGGCGGCGATGATCTACACCACCGGCACCACCGGCACGCCCAAGGGCGTAATGCTGACGCATCGCAACCTGCTATTTGTGGCCAGCATGGGCTGCCATATGCGCAAGCTAACCTGCGCCGATCGGATCTACGCCGTGTTGCCTATATCCCATGTATTCGGCTTGGCCTCAGTCTGTTTGGCCACCTTGTATAGCGGCTCATCACTGCAACTGGCCGCGCGCTTCGATGCGCAAGAAGTGATACGTGCCTTGCGCGAAGATCACATCAGCATTCTGCTCGGGGTTCCGGCAATGTTTGCGCGGATGCTCGAAGTCGCAACCCAGCAAAACATTGAGTTGCTGGCACCTGCGCTACGCTTTATGTATGCAGGCGGTGCACCCCTTGATCTGACGCTGAAAAACACCGTGGAAGACCGCCTTAACAGCACGCTGCATAACGGCTATGGCCTGACCGAAAGTTCACCCACTATCAGCCAGACGCGCATCGACGAAAAACGCGATGACACCTCGGTTGGCAAACCCATTCCGGGTATTGAAATACGCCTGCTCAACAAGCAGAGCACAGCCGTCGCCCAGGGTGAAATTGGCGAATTATGGGTGCGTGGGCCCAATGTGATGAAGGGTTACTACCGCGCCGCTGAACAGACTGCGCTGGTGCTCAGTGCCGATGGCTGGCTGAACACCGGCGATCTGGCTCGTGAAGACAGCGACGGCGCGTTATTCATTGTCGGGCGCAGCAAGGAGCTGATCATCCGCTCGGGTTTTAACGTCTACCCACCGGAAGTCGAAGCAGTGCTCAACAGTTTTCCGGGCGTCGTACTGTCTGCAGTAGTCGGCCTGAATGTAGAAGGCAACGAAGCCGTTATCGCTTTTATACAGGCGAGTGATCCAAGCACTTTTGATACAGATGCACTGCAAGCATATGTCGCCAAGCACCTCTCCCCTTACAAACGCCCCAGCCAAACCCATGTGCTTTCCAGTTTGCCAGCAGCAGCCAGCGGCAAAATCCTCAAGCACAAGCTCAAAGCCATGGCGGCAGATTTGGCAGAGCGATAGCGGCTAATCTTCCGCGCTTAAGCCACCTGATCTACAGGCTGTGCATAGGGCCAAGTCTCCCCATGCGCAACACACCCGCCATCATCTTGCTGGATGAGCCGATATCAGCAGCGCCTAGAACAACAGGTGATTATGGCGCGCGGGTTTGCCTGCGGCTAAGATGCAAAAATAAGGTATATACCTTACGCATTATTGAATAAAAATGTTCACCACAAACCAGTGTTTTGGTGCTTGAGCCCTTGCCCCTTATGACGATTAAGGGCACGCAGGCCCAAATTCACTTAAGGAGCATAAACCTTGTCAAAACTGGCCTATTACAACAACAAGATTGCCGTAGTCACAGGTGCTGGCTCAGGTATCGGCCGCGCCATCGCTCACGGCCTTAGCGCCAACGGCTGCAAGGTTTACTGCACCGATATCGACCTCGCTGCAGCGACCACAGTCGCAAGTGAGCTCAGCAATGCGAGCGCTCACCGCCTCGACGTGGCAGATGCTGCGGCTGTCAGCGCCTTGGCCGATGAAGTTTTTGCTCGCGAAGGCCGTGTTGATCTGTTGTTCAACAACGCAGGTGTAGGCCATGCCGGTGCGGTGATCGATACCGAGTTGACCGACTGGAAGTGGGTCATGGACATCAATGTGATGGGGGTTGTGCATGGCATTCACTACTTTCTGCCACGCATGCTCAAGCAGAATGGCCCTGCCCATATCATCAACACTGCCTCCGGCGCTGGCATTATTCCGATGCCACGCACTGCGCCGTATTGCGCGTCGAAACATGCCGTGGTCGGCTTGTCACAGTCGTTGGCGGGAGAGCTGCATGGCACCAATGTAGGGCTGACTATTCTTTGCCCCGGCACCATCAACACAGCGATTATCAAGAACACCAAGATGAGCGGCAGCACCGCCCAAAACCGGCAGGCCCAGGCAGTCGAGCATTACGCCAAGAAAGGCACATCGCCCGATCAGGTGGCGGCGGATGTGCTTGAAGCGGTCGTAAAAGACAAGCTGTTCTGCGTAACCCCGCGCAAGGAAGTTGGCCTCGGCTGGTTCCTTGTGCGTTTATCGCCTGGGTTGATGCAGCGAATCATGCGCGCCCGGATGGACCATGTCGAAGGTGTCAAAACCCACTAGATTGAGCCAGGCCTGTATCGCACGCGGGTAATACAGGCCCCGCAATCATTTCTGCCCCGCGAATAGGCTGGCACCTTGACCAGTCAAGTAAGGTCGGTACAGCGCCAGCATTTGCTGATAACCCCACTCCAGGTGCTTGCGGGTGATGCGGGTGATGCCGTGGCGCGAATGCAGGTACTCGATCCAGTAGGTCGAAATGATCCAACTGTTTTCCAACAGCACCTTTAGCTCGTCTTCACTGGCCCGTAGTTGTCCTTCCTCAACCAACTCCAACAGCCGCACCAAGGCGCGCTCCTGCACCCTGTTGGACATGTCTTGCAAGCGCTGGCGTAGCATGGGCTCCAAGGTGAACAACGCCATGCTGTCGCGATAGAAAAACCGCCAGTCCCACATGAGCTGGAACCACAAATGCATATCCTGTTCGCCGTCGAGCAACTGCATTTGCTCTTCGGTGAATTGCTCGAACAACACGTTTATCAGATCGGCTTTCTTCTTGAAGTAGTAATACAGATTACCTTCGTTAATCCCAACAGCCTCGGCGATCCCGGCCGTGGTAACCACGGATATACCCTTAGCATTGAACAGCTTGCGACAGGTCGCGAGAATTTTTTCGCGCGTGTTCCGTGGCTTCATGTATGTGCCTTCTAACGATGGAATTGCCTGAGGTTATGACCCTATATTTTATTAAGGTATAAACCTTAACCTTTGAAGCTGACAACGAACATCATAGCCATGTTAAGGCCGTTTATACAGCCTACTGACGCCCTGCTCGGCAGGACAACACTGCCGAATTCCCAGGCCGTGTTGAACACATGGGATGCGGTATTTGACTTGCCTACCGATTAAGGTTTTCACCTTATTCTGTTACACGGTAACCAGCCAATAAGCTGGGCAAAAATAATAATAGCGCAGGCATATCCGTAGCGATCGCGACACTATGAGGACAGCTGATCATGTCAGTCGAACACTTTGATGTACTGGTATTGGGTGCAGGTTTATCCGGCATTGGCGCGGCCTATCACTTACAAAAAAACTGTCCCGGCAAAAGCTATGCGCTGCTTGAGGCACGCGAAGATCTTGGCGGCACATGGGATCTGTTCCGCTATCCCGGCATTCGTTCCGACTCAGACATGTTCACCTTGGGTTACTCGTTTCGACCTTGGGCCTCGGAAAAGTCGATCGCCGACGGCGCAGAAATTTTGCAATACCTGCGCGACACCGCCAGCGAATTCGGCATTGACCAGCACATCCGCTATAGCCATCGGGTAATTCGCGCTGCATGGTCATCAGAAGATGCGCGCTGGACCTTAGATATAGAGGTCGGAGCGGAACGCCAGCCCGTGCGCTACAGCTGCAATTTTTTCTATTTGTGCAGCGGCTATTACAGCTATGAGGCCGGTTACCTGCCGGACTTCCCGGGCGTTGAAAACTATCAGGGCACGCTCGTGCACCCCCAGCATTGGCCGCAAGATCTGGATTACAGCAACAAGCGTGTCGTGGTTATTGGCAGCGGTGCGACTGCCGTGACTCTAGTGCCGACGCTGGCACGCAAAGCCGCCCATGTCACCATGCTTCAGCGCTCGCCTAGCTATGTTATGTCGCTGCCGGACAACGATACGGTCGCCCTGGGCTTGGGCAAGTTTCTACCGCAAAAGTGGGTACACAAAATCGTTCGCGGCAAGAACGTGCTGATCAGCATGTTCATGTATCGCCTCTGCCGTCACCGCCCGGAATTTGCCAAACGCATGCTGCGCAAAGGCATCGCCAATCGACTGCCAGAAGGTTACCCGGTCGATACGCACTTCAAGCCCAGCTACAACCCATGGGACCAGCGCCTGTGTCTGGTGCCTAACGGCGACCTGTTCAAGGCGCTGCGCAAGGAAACCGCATCAGTGGTCACCGATCGCATTGCCAGCTTCACGGCACAAGGCGTACGCCTTGAGTCGGGCCAACAGCTTGAGGCTGATATTGTGGTCACCGCGACCGGCCTTAACCTAGTGCCATGTGGCGGCGTTCAGTTTGAAGTCGATGGCCAACCTAAAAACCCGGGGCAAACCTTCTCATACAAAGGGCTGATGATGTCGGGCCTGCCAAATGTAGCCGTCTGCGTTGGCTATACCCATGCCTCATGGACCTTACGAGCCGACCTGTCGTCAATCTTCGTTTGCCGTTTGATCAATCACATGGCGCAAAAAGGCTACAGCCAGTGCATGCCCGTGATTGACGATTCGGACATAGACCAACGTCCGCTGCTGGACATGAGTTCTGGCTACATCCTGCGCGCCGTCGACAAGTTCCCCAAACAGGGCAAGAACGCACCTTGGCAGCAGAATCAAAACTACCTGCATGATTTGGTTGATATGAAGTTTGGGGCCATCAGCAATCGCGGCCTGAAGTTCTCTCGCCCAGACCAAGACCTGAAACGCAGCGCTTAGTGCTGCTCCAGAAGCAGAGCGGAGATTACAACATGACATTTATCCAACGCGAACAACAGGCAAGCTCTGACGACGCAGCTATCGCGCAATTGCGTGAGGTATTTGCCCTGCAGAAAAAAGCCTTTCTTGAGCAGCCATTACCTGACCTAAAGCAGCGTCTGGAGTTGCTCGGTGCGCTGGCCAATATGATGGTGACCAATCGGGTAAAAATTCAAGATGCAGTCGCCGCCGACTTTTCGTCGCATCCACGCCAATTTGCAGACTTGGTGGAGTGTTTGGGTGTCGCGGGTCGAGCACAGTATGTAGCCGAGCATCTGGAGGGCTGGATGCAAGCGCAACAACGCAGTCCCGATGCGGCCCTGTACGGCAACGGGCGCGCCTGTGTACTGGCACAACCCAAAGGCGTGATTGGCAATATGGCGCCGTGGAATTTCCCATTTGATATAGGCATCGGCCCGGCAGTGGAAATGTTGGCGGCGGGTAACCGAGTGATCATCAAACCATCCGACCTGACCCTGGCGTGCAGCGAGCTAACCCTGGAGATGATCCGTCACACCTTCGACCCCGACCAGGTCGCAGCAGTCGCGGGCGGTCTGGAACTGGCCAAGGTTTTCCCAACCCTGAACTGGGACCATTTGATGTACACCGGCAGCACCGAAGTCGGGCGCAGCATCGCAGTGGCGGCGGCGCAGAATCTGGTGCCCGTCACACTTGAGTTGGGCGGCAAGTGCCCGGCGCTCATTGCCGATGATGGCCTCAACCCACGCACCATCGAACAGATCGTCGGCTGCAAGACCATCAAAAACGGACAGATGTGCGTCACCGTGGATTACGCCTTGGTCAGCCATGCACAACGCGATGCGTTTGTTCGCATGCTCAGCGACCACATGCATACCAACCTGCCGGATTACACCGAGCGCCAAGACACCACTGGCATCATCAATCAGCGTCACCTACAGCGCCTGCAGAGTTATCTGGAGGACGCAACAGCCAAAGGTGCGACCCTGGTTCAACTGGGCGGCGAGATGGCGCAAGGCAGCCGCCGCATGCCACTAACCCTGGTGCTTGATACCCGCGATGACATGTTGCTGATGCAGAATGAAATCTTCGGTCCGATCTTGCCGATCAAGACTTATGACGACATCGCCGAGGCCATTGATTTCATCAACGCAGGTGAGCGCCCGCTGGGCATTTATGTATTCACCGAAACAGCGGACATCGCCGAGCAGGTGTTGGCGCGGACTGTGTCTGGAGGTGCCTGCGTAAACTCGGCCGCATTACAAGCCGCCATGCCATGCTTGCCATTTGGTGGTATCGGCAAAAGCGGTAACGGTCGTCATCATGGCCATGAAGGCTTCCTCGAATTCTCCAACCTGCGCTCAATATTCTATCGCGGAGAAAACGATCTGGTAGCCGCCATGTTCGCGCCCTACGGCGAACTGGCTGATGCAGTGATTGCCGGCGCACTGGGCCACGACTGAAACACCGCTGCCTGCCCAGGGAGAGGACTACGTCGGCGACAACAATGTAAAGCATGCTTTACATTGTTGAAACCTCATGCCAAAGTAAAGCTACCTTTACATGAGGTGCATGCAATGAAGTCATATTTTTACGAGCTAGGTGCGGCGCTAGCCCTCTATATGCTGGTACTGACAGCGTCACTGTTACTGCTCATACAGCATCAGGACTCAGGACTGTTCTTGCGTGTGGTTATCACCCTCGCCCCAGTCATTCCAGCAGGTTTGATGTGCTGGGCGATTGTTCGGCAACTCCGGCGGCTGGATGAAATGCATCTGCGGATTCAATTTGAAGCGCTTGGTTTTGCTTTTGCCGCCTCAGCATTACTGACCTTCAGCTATGGTTTTCTGGAAAATATTGGCGCTCCACACATCCCTTGGCTTTGGGTTTGGCCAGTCATGGCGGTGATGTGGATGATTGGACTGCTGATAGCAAGAACTCGCTATCAATGAAAAATAATCTGAAAGAGCTGCGCGCCCAACTCAAATGGTCCCAACAGGATTTGGCCACCCGGTTGAATGTTTCACGACAAACCATCAATGCGATAGAAAATGGCCGGTACGACCCAAGCCTGCCTTTGGCATTTCAAATAGCACGTATTTTTCAGCAGCCCATTGAAAGCATCTTTGATGATGAGATCACAGATTCATAAAACGACTTTATATTCATAACAGACTTCGAATAAACGCAGATACTCGCCCTAAAAAGCTGTTTGAAGAGGCTTGAGAATAAACCGTTGGGAATGTCGCCTTGCATTGCGGACATCGCCCAAGCGCTCGACAGCCGGGAAGCACAATGGCAAGCAGGTCATCTTTAAGTGATCTGCATAGAGTGAAACCCTGATAGGTAAATCAGTCACACGGTCCCGTGTGACTGATTACTCCCACAGAGATCTTGCTCGCGCCACAGCCCAAAACCTCGAGTAGCCAAGTCCATCAGAATGAGCGTTCTTCTGGGCTGGTCAACTACATCATGCTGAAATGAACTTACGCGCTCCTCAGACTTTAAATCGACCGGTTAACTGATTCAGGTCAGAGGCCAAGGTTGATAGTTCGGCGGTGGCCAGTGCGGTCTGGCTCGCGCCTTCCGATGTCTCGCTGGATAAGTCACGGATACTCACCAGATTCCGGTCAACTTCACGGGATACCTGTGCCTGCTCTTCCGCAGCCGTGGCCATCATAAAGTTGCGCTCATTTATCTGGGTTAATGACTCGGTAATTTCCACCAACGCCTTACCGGCGCTGTAAGCCAGTTCAAGCGTTCTCTGCGCCTGCACGCTGGTTTGGCTCATTGAGGCAACAGCATTACTCGTGCCTGCCTGAATCGAACTGACCATTTGTTCGATTTCTTGAGTGGACTGCTGTGTGCGATAGGCCAGCGCCCGAACCTCATCGGCGACCACGGCAAAACCGCGGCCTGCTTCACCGGCCCTTGCGGCTTCAATCGCAGCGTTCAATGCAAGCAAGTTTGTTTGCTCGGCAATTGCTCTTATCACGTCAAGCACTTTGCTAATGTCGGTCGCCATCACAACCAGTGCTTGCACCTCACTTGAAGTTGTCTCGACACTGGCAACCATCAGGTTAATCGCGTTAACGGTTTCATCCACTTGGGTCCTGCCATCGGCAGCAGCCTCACTGGACTGCGCGGTCATCTGCGAAGTCGAAGTGGCATTATTGGCAACCTCTTCAACGGCAGCACTCATTTCAGTCACCGCAGTTGCTGCCATTTCTATTTCGTGGCCTTGGCGTTGAATAGTCTGCGCAGCATCCTCGGTCACAGCATGCATTTCTTCCGAGGTCGCGGCCAACTTAGTGGATGAGTCGCCAATCAATGTAAGGGCATCTCGTAGTTGGTTCTGCATGGCGGCAAGTGCTGCGACCAACCGCGCGGCCTCATCAGAGCCTTCGATCTTGATATCCTGGCTCAAATCGTTTTTTGCAATGCGTTCAGCGATGGCCAGTGAAGCACCAATCGGCGCGGTTATGCTGCGGGTGAAAAGTAAGGCAAGCAGCAAGGACGCGACAAAACTTATTGCAACCGAAGTCCAGACCACAAGGTGAGTTTGCCTATACACCTCATCAGCCTCTACGCCGGCTTCTGCGGCTTTTTCTTCATTGATTTCAGTCAGTTTAGTCAGCGTCTCTTGAACCAGCCCAGTAGCGGGCTTCATCTCGTCACCGGCGAAATGAACCGCTTCTTCCAGGTTTGCGGATGCAATAATTTCCAAGTATTGGTTTTGGACGGTGATATAGGCGTTGCGCGCCTCGACAAACGCGTCGTAAGCCATCCGGCCATCTTGAGTGACGATTAAGCTTTCCAGGGCCTTGATAAGGTTTTCTATTCTTGGTCTAGCTTGCAAGATGTCGTTACGTGCTTGAGCGCGGCGCTCTTCAGACTCAATCGGATTTCTTACCAGAGCACTGTTGCGACGGATCCCCACAAACTCTTTACTCAGGTCACCAACCAACCTGATGGTGCCGACCACGTTAACTTCTACATAAGTCTCTGAATCATTAAGTTTGTCTGCTTGACGCAGCGAAAGCAGACCGACGCAGACAATCATTAGACAAAAAAAGCCAAAGCAAAGCGCTGCGCGAGGCGCCAAATTCAGTTTTCGTAATAGCATCAGGGTACCCTCCATGGTTGATACTTACCTATCGCTATGCACCCGGAAAACTTGACGCCACAACAGGTTTAACCACGCCTCCCCCAACAAAAGTTGGCTCTCTCTATCTGCCCTACCTTGAGAAAGCGTCGGGCACAATAATTCGATTGCAGTTCAACACCGCAGACCGCCTTAAATGTTGGGGCTGGAGGATTGTTGAGATGGCCCTCCTGCGCATTCATACACAGGCAAGAGGACACTAGATAACAGCCGAAAACTTGAGCCTAATCGCAATGATTAACTCGGGAAAAATGGGAAAAAGATCAACAAAAGAGGTATCGATATAGCGCCAGCTACCAAAATAAGTGGCAAACCACACTTTACGTAGTCGAAGAATTTATACCCTCCCGCAGAGAGCACCATCAGGTTTGCAGGCATACCGATTGGCGTCGCATAAGCGCAAGAGCCACCAATTACGATACACATGAGAACTGCTCTTGGATCGGCACCAAGGTTGGTCGCAATGGACATACCTATCGGAACCAAAAGTGCCGTTGTAGCAGTGTTAGACATGAAATTGGTGAGCGCACAGGATATAGAGAATATGGTAACTAGAAGCACAATCGGTGATGCATTTTCACCGAGCATACCCATGATATAGCTAGCGGTTTCTGCCCCAGCCCCTGTCTTATCCAACGCACCTGCCAATGCCAATGTTCCACCAAATATGAATATGGTTTGGGTATCGATGGATTGGTAAGCCTGCCTCTCTGTTAATACGCCGACTAAGACTAAAACCGCCGCACCAATACATGCAGTGATGTGCAGCGGGATACCGATTACGCTTTCAAATACCATACCTAGAATGGTGCCTATCATCACCACCAAGGAAGTGACTTGCTTCCATTTTGGAACCATCGAGAAATCGGGTGAGGCATGCTCAGCCGTTCTGCTGTCGCTGCCATTCGCTTCTGGCAAAAGACGGTAGCCGAAAAAAGCGAAATAAATAATTCCACAAACGAGCAGCGGAAGGCCGATTTTTGCGTACTCAAAAAATGAAAACTCTAAACCCACCTTTTGCAGCGCACTTTGTGCAATTAAATTACCGGGGGCACCGATAAGTGAGAGATTGCCACCCATCGCAGCAGCAAAGACGAGAGGCATCAACAAACGCGAACGCGCGAACCCTGATTTTGAGGCGATACCAATAACAACAGGGATCAGCACCGCTGCAGTACCGGTATTGGAAAGTACGCCAGAGAGCAGCCCGACTATAACCATAACCGCCACAATTAACTGGCGCTCAGTCTTGGCAAATCGAGTCACCAGGCCACCAATATTGTTGGCCATACCCGTCTGAAATAAAGCGCCGCCGACGATGAACATTGCAACAAAAAGGATAACGTTTGTGTTGATGAACCCGTTGAAGGCACTTTTTGCATCAAGTACGCCAGTCAGAACAAGGCCCAAACAAACGATGATAGAGGTGAGTGCGAGAGGGATTCGCTCCCAGACGAACATAACTGTGGCGAATAGCAAGAAAAGCAACGTAATTTCTATGTGGCTCATGCAATTCACTCCCTGAGTCGGGAGGCTCCATATATTATTTTTGTTTAGGAATGTCTGCTCGCTGCTCAAGGCAGCTAACAGGCGGAGCAATAAAACCCCGGCTACGGTATTTCGGTCTTTATTTCTTCTGCAGATTCACAGCGTTAACACATCGCTACACCGACAAGATGCAACGGTTGTTAACAACACATAGAAAGTACCGACAGACATGCCGGTACTTTTAGGCGTGTCTTAACGATTAATGACTTCAAGAACTGCATCAGTCACTTGACGGGTGGTGGCTGTACCCCCGAGGTCTGGTGTGTGCAAACCACTTGCAGTGACATCCTCAATCGCACGCATAAGGTGCTCGCTTGCAGCTTTTTCACCCAGATGATCAAGCATCATGGCTGCGGTCCAGAACGTGGCAATTGGATTAGCGACACCTTTACCCGTGATATCAAATGCCGAGCCATGGATAGGCTCAAACATGGATGGGAACGTTCTATCTGGGTTGAGGTTCGCGGTCGGTGCAATGCCTAAACTTCCAGAGAGCGCTGCTGCCAAATCAGACAAAATGTCGGCGTGAAGATTAGTGGCAACGACCACATCCAAACGCTCTGGCTTGAGTACCATGGTGGTCGTGACCGCATCGACTAATTCACGCGTGGTGCGAACGTCAGGGAAATCCTTGGCAACCTCAGCAAAGACTTCATCCCACAGCACCATGCCGTGCCGCTGAGCATTAGATTTGGTTACCAGGGTCAGGTGTTTGGCTGGACGACTGCGGGCCAGTTCGAAAGCAAAACGGTGGATGCGCTCTACACCAACGCGGGTGAAAGTTGACACTTCAGTTGCAACTTCGATCGGCAGACCTTGGTGTACACGACCACCGCTACCTGAATACTCACCCTCTGAGTTCTCACGCACGATAACCCAGTCAATAGCTTGGCCATTAGTCAGTGGGCTTTTTACCCCAGGCAGAACCCGAGCAGGACGAACATTTGCATATTGATCAAAGCCCTGGCATATCGGCAAGCGGAGACCCCAAAGGGAAATATGATCCGGTACTTTCTGACTGCCTACAGCGCCAAAGAAAATAGCATCAGATTGCTTGATCTCAGCCAAGCCGCCTTCAGGAATATAGTAACCATGCTTGAGATAATACTCAGAGTCCCATGGGTAATGAGTGACATCAAACTTGAAGCCCCCTAGGCGATTCGAAAGCCCTTGTAACACTTCTAAACCCGCAGCAATAACTTCGGTTCCGATTCCATCACCTGGAATAGCAGCAATCTTGTAAGTGTTCATAAAGCGCTCCGTTTTTTGTTTTTAGCGGGTAGCCCGCCAGACAGTGATGGCCCGAGTATATGTGGTGAAATAAACGAATAGATTGAGTTAAAATAACTACTTTAGTGAATTCAGGTTAATAATGAGCCGACCTCAAGATCTAACGTTTTTTCACGTCCTTGCATTGCAAGGAAACCTTGCAGCAGCTGCCCGTGAGCTGGGAATCACACCGTCTGCCGTGAGTAAACGTTTGGCTGCGCTTGAGCAGCGCTTAGGCGTACGACTGGTCAATCGCACGACACGCTCACTGAGCTTGACGCCCGAAGGTGAAATCTATTTTCGTCACGCCAGCCGGATCATTGGCGATATTGATGCGGTAGAAGAACTGGTAACCAGCAGTCGTCGCCAGCCTAAAGGGCTGCTGCGAGTCAATGCATCGATGGGCTTTGGGCGGCGCTATATTGGTCCGGCCTTGGCTGCGTTTATTGATCGATACCCAGACGTTGAAGCACAGTTGATCTTGTCAGATAGACCAATGGATTTGGCTGCTAACGGATTGGATATTGTTATCCGTTTTGGTGCCTTGCCGGATGCCGGATTTCACGCGAGAAGAATCGCCAGTAACCGCAGAATGCTATGCGCTTCGCCGCTCTATCTGGAACGTTTCGGTACACCAGAGAGACTTCATGACCTTGCCAATCACAACTGTATTTTTCTACGGCAGAACGACGGTACACATGGTGTGTGGGATTTTGTCGAAGGCTCACGTACGCGGGGAGTCAAAGTACGCAGTAATCTGAGCTGCAACGATGGTGAGGTAGTGTTGAATTGGGCACTCGAGGGACGTGGCATTCTGCTGCGAGCCGAGTGGGACATTGCCCGATATGTCCGCAGTGGACGATTACGCTTAGTTCTGGATGACCTGCAACCCGCCCCCGCAGACGTCTACGCGATCTACTCTGAGCAGCATCAGTTATCTGCAAAAATCCGTCATTTCATTGATTTTTTGGTTGAGCGCTTTAAGCACATTGACCACCTAGAACCCAATGTTGGTATGGAAGCAACCGACTAACCTCCAAACCAACCCCCGTTTTAATGACATACACCTGAGCGGCTAAAAGCACGGTGAATTGGTCAAGCTCACAATAAAAAAACAAATCATTGTCTTTTTGAACAAGCGCGCCACGGCTAAATCTGTGAATATGCTTAAACCAGAACGCCGCACTGGAAGACCGCACTATGTTTGAACTTAACCACGAACTTGCCCAAGACATTGTTGATCGCGCGATGGCAATACTGCCGTGCAACGTCAATGTCATGGACAGCCAAGGTCTGATTTTAGGCAGTGGGGAAGCGGATCGAATCAATACGCGGCATGAAGGCGCACAGTTGGTTCTGACCAACAAACGTATTGTTGAGATTGATGAGCAAGCCGCCTTGAGCCTCAAAGGCGTGCAGCAAGGTATTAATTTACCGCTGATGCATGATGACCAATTAATTGGCGTGCTGGGCCTTTCGGGTAATCCGCTTGAGTTGCGCACCTTTGCTCAACTGGTTCGTATGACGGCAGAGATGCTGGTTGATCAGAGCCACATGCAAACAGAGCGACAATGGCGTCGCCAGCGTTGTGATGACCTGATCGCAGCCCTGCTTGCAGAGGATGGCGGCAGCAAGCGCCAAGTTGAGGAAGCCCATCAGCTTGGGCTCAAACCCAACCTGTCACGCACACCCTATATCATTGAGGCTGGCGATGAGGCCGATATTCAGGCTAAAACCGAATACCTGCGCACTCGTTACCCCGACAGTTGGTGCACCACGCTTTCTCCTTGTACGTTGTTATGGTGCTGCCCTGCCAGTTTAAAGGTCGAGTTGCCAGGGTTGATCGACCGGTTGAACGCACAAGACTGGCATGTCGCCCGACTGGTTGCAGGGGCTTCAGCGCAAGACCTTCGACACCTGCGTGAAGGCTGCCAGCACGTCATCAACTTACTTGATTACGGCCAGACGATAAAACCCGCAGCACAGCTGCTGACCCTTGACCAATATCGCTTGCAAACCCTGCTCTGGGCACGTCGTGACGATGATGTAGTGGCAGCTTTGCTAGCACCATTGCGCTGCATTCAGGCCAAGGACAGCAATGGCCAACTGCTGCTGACCCTGCGCAGTTGGTGTGAACACGATGGCCAACCCCAGGCCTGTGCAGATGCCCTGGGCATCCATCGCAATAGCTTGCGTTACCGGTTGGAGCGCATTGCCGAATTGAGCGGCAAGGATGTGAATCGCTTGAGCGAGTTGGTCGAGCTCTACCTGGGCGTTGAGCTGCTGCGCTGCGATCAGTAACCAACTACTTGTCCAGTTGCACAGATAACTTGCAACTCATTTGTACACTTTACCAAAGCGACGCCCTTGCATGCGTGGCAGCATGGCGGCTCGCCTGAGTTGGAGTTACCCATGAAAATAATAATCGCCCCCGATTCCTTCAAAGACAGCCTCAGCGCCGCCGAAGTTGCCGCGGCTATCGAGCTTGGTCTGCAAGAAGTCTACCCTGACGCCGAACTGGTCAAATGCCCCATGGCCGACGGTGGCGAAGGTACAGTTGATGCCATTCTTGCGGCCATGCAAGGGGAACTTCGCATCAGTTCCGTGACCGGTCCCTTGGGCAATAGCGTTGAGGCGCGCTGGGGTTGGCTGCCAGAGATGCATACGGCGATTATCGAAATGGCAGAAGCCAGTGGCCTGCAACTGGTTCCCGTAGACCAGCGCAATGCCTGCATCACCACAACCAGAGGCACCGGTGAGCTGATTAGCGAAGCGCTTGATCTAGGCGCTCAACACATCATTCTCACTGTGGGCGGTAGTGCGACCAATGATGCGGGTGCCGGCATGCTGGAAGCACTGGGTGCACGCTTGCTTGATGCCCAAGGCGTAGCGCTTGCACCGGGTGGATTAGCCCTCGCATCGTTGCAGAAAATTGACCTGCAAAGCCTGGACGCTCGCTTGTCTGAGGTGAGTTTCGAGCTGGCAGCCGATGTCGATAACCCACTCTGCGGCCCCAAGGGTGCGTCATATATTTTCGGCGGCCAAAAAGGTGCCAGTGATGAGCAGATTCAAAGCCTTGATCATGCCCTCGCGCATTTTGCAGATTGTATCGAGGCCCATCTTGGCGAAGACCATCGCGACTTCCCCGGCAGCGGTGCAGCAGGTGGTATTGGCTTTGCAGCCCGGGCCTTGCTCAAGGCCAGGTTCAGGCCCGGTATAGAGGTGGTGGCGCAACTGACCAAGCTCGCTGAGCATGTTGTCGGTGCCGACCTGGTTATCACGGGCGAAGGCCGCTTTGATGCTCAAACCCTGCATGGCAAAACCCCACTGGGTGTAGCGCGCGTTGCACGCCAGCAACAGGTCCCCGTAATCGTACTGGCAGGCACCCTTGGAGCAGGCTATGCCGACATTTACGCTCAAGGTTTCGAAGCCGCATTTTCGATCACATCGGGGCCCATGTCCCTGGCAGAAGCTTGCAGCCAGGCACCGCAACTGTTGCGCGAGCGCGCGCGGGATATAGCTCGGGTGCTCAAGCTCTCAGGGCGATTTTAGTAACGCTGCAGCGGAGCTTACTGGGTAGGCTCTGCGCGCGATGCATTAACCTGACTCCGCGCTCCGCCTGCTGGGCGCTTACGGTATTGGCTGCTGAGTTGTTGGGCCAATTCAATAAAGTTAGTGATGGGCGGCGACTGGTTGAAACTGCGGCACAGCAATGTAATAGGCGCGACCAGTCGGGGCTTGGCGTCATGAATTCGACAATAGACCACACTGCCCTCATGAAAACCCTGCATGGAAGCAGGCACCACCGAGACACCTGCACCGGCAGCCACCAGGCTGACGTTAGTCAGCATCCGCTCGACTTCAAAGGCGATAGTCGGTTCAAAACCAGCATTACGACAGGCCTGTACAAGGTTGGCGTACATACCGGGAGCCCCCGGGCGACGAACCAGAATAAAGCGCTCGTTAACCAACTCACCTAACGACACACTGATTTCATTTGCAGGCTGTCGCCCGTTGAGCAGTGGGTGGCCCGTCGGCAGCGCGAGCAATAACTCTTCATTGAGCAAACGGTGATACTCAGCAGCCTTGGGATGCGCCACCGGAGCACGAACAATACCTATATCGGTATGCTCAGCCATGACGTTATCAGTGAGTTCGCTGGCGTTACCTTCATGCAAACGGATATCAACCCCCGGATAGCGTTCTCGATAACTGCGGATAATCTGCGGGATCAGCGGATGTGACGCTGCCGAACTGGTGAAACCGACACTCAGCGTGCCCTCGATACCCTGCGCGGTGCGTGCAGCCTTGAGTGAGCCGAGCTCGACTTTACGCAGAATCTCTTTGGCCTCATTCAGAAAAACCTTGCCGCCAGCAGTTAAAACCACGCCCTTGGGATGGCGCACGAAGAGGTCAAATCCCAGCTCCTGCTCCAATGCGCGGACCTGTTGGCTCAACGGTGGCTGCTGCATGTTCAGCCGGGCAGCGGCGCGCGTGAAGTGTTGCTCCTCGGCGACCATGACGAAGTAACGAAGATGACGCAATTCCATGACCAGTTCACCAAGTGTCGAGTGAGTTGCTGCGCTGCATGTGCGCCACACCATACCGAATCCGCCAGTGATGGGATAGGATAGGGAGCTCCGTGCGAGGCGGGTTTTAAAACTAATAATAATTAAGAAGTACTGATGTTCAGAGTCGCTCGATCAGGTCTTACTCAATTGATGCTAGCGGTGTTGCTTGGCAGTTTTTTGGGTGTCTACAAGCCCTCCCTTGCGATCGAAATGAAAGCATTCAGTGATCTGTTCATTGCCGCCGTGCGGTTAATCACGCCAATCGTGATGTTCGTCCTTATCGCTTCAAGCGTTGCAGGCTTGCGTGGTTACAGCGCCAGCCTGAGGCTTAGCCTGACGACACTCGGTTACTGGCAGTTGATGTCGCTGCTTTCGCTTGTTTGTGGCTTATCGGTCGCCCTGCTACTGCGGCCTGGCGCTGATATGCCAATGGCGGATGAAGGCAGTCTGCCAACTGCAACAGCGATAGACAGCGTCTCTATAACGCAAATCCCGAACTTACTCGCAGCCGCATTCGGTCACAGTATTATCTTCAAAGTACTACTCGCGGCCTTGGTTGTAGGGCTAGCGCTGGGGCTTTCAGGCGATAAGGGCTTTCGGCTCAGGCAGGCACTCGATGACTCTGTTGGCCTGGTATTTCGGCTGATGCAATTTATTATTCGCTTTGCCCCTCTGGCTGCTTTTGGCGCCATTGCATTTACCATCAGCGTATACGGCACCGCTGCAACAATTCCGCTGGCAAAATTCGTCGCTACAGCCTATGCCGCAAGCCTGGTTTATGTACTTGTGGTTCTGGCACTGGCGCTTAAATTCAGCGGTGTCAGCATGTGGAGGCTCGTTGGCTATATCAAAGAGGAGCTCTTTCTGGTCGCATCCACAGGCTCTTCCGTGGCGGCGCTCCCGCGTTTAATTGACAAACTGGAGGCCGCAGGATGCAACAGCAAACTTGCGCGCCTCACGCTCACGACCGGCTATAGCTTTAATCTCAATGGCTCGAATATTTACCTGATAGTCGCCGTGATATTTCTCGCGCAAATCGTGCATATCGAACTCAGTTGGCAACTGCTCCTAAGTATCCTGCTGGTCAGTTTGCTGACCTCAATTAGCGCAACATCTGTCGCGGGTTCGGCCTTTATTACCCTGACCGCAACCCTCAGCGTGCTGCAGATACTGCCGCTTGAAAGCATTGGTATCCTGATTGGTGTAGAACGCATGATGAAGTGCCGATCACTGACCAATGTGCTGGGCAATTGTGTAGCCTGTTTGGCGATAGCCAGTTGGCACAACGAGTTGGATCGACAAAAGCTTGCGCAGGTACTGAGCTAGTGGCTTGGCAATGTAGTTAGTGCGGCGTAGACGACGTATAAAAAAGCGACCGGCACTTGGCCGGTCGCACAATGGTTTAGCTGGCCGCTTAGTTAGCCGCGTTAACCAGCTTGGCAAACGCCTTGTCCAATGCGGCATCGGCATCCAGTAGATGTTGACGATGATCCTTCATCCAAGCGCGATCAGCCTTAAGGGTTTTCTGTGATTCAGCCAGCATGCGTTTAACTTCTGCGGGCTGAGGACCACCTGTGCCTTTACGTGATTCAACCATAGCGCGCGGCGACAAAGTCGCACGGAAAGCGGCTTCATCCAGAGGCAACTTTTCCAGCTCCCACTTGTACTTTTTGGCCGCTTTGGTAAAGAGTTTTTGCGCATCGTCGTAAGGGAAGTTTTTCGGGTAATAACCCTCTTGGCGCGCTTCTTCGACAATCAGCGAAGCAAAACTGTGGCCAATGCGGAACGGCACCTTGTATTCACGCTCAAGGGTATCGGCCAACTCCATTGACGTGGTCCAGTCGGCATCCAGTTCTTCCATTGCACGCTCAGGATTAATCACCAGCGCAGCCAGAACGCTGTCCAAACGCTTGTACATCTGCACCGCGGAGGTAAATAAACCGAGCGAGTCGAATGCGGCTTTATAGTCAGTCATACCCGTGGTCACGTTGTGCGCACGAATAGTCGTGGCGTTAGCCAAGCCGACCACATCTGATGCAGATTCGCGGGTGCGCATCAGCAAACCTGGATTACGTTTTTGCGGCATTGCGCTGCTGGTGTAGGTTGAGCCTTCATCAAGCAGCAACCAAGGCCGCGTTTGATGATATTGGGTGTGGATATCACCAATCATGGCACCCACACGGATCGCTGAGGATGACGCAATGCCGGCCGCTTCCAAGGGAATGTCATAGGTCGAAACCTGCCCCGCATCAAGGGAGTTTTCACGCAGCCCATCAAAGCCCAGGAGATCGGCAAGACGCTCACGGTTCAAAGGCCAACCCGAGTTGGCCAATACCGCGGTGCCCATCGGGCTTAGATTCAAACGCGCATAAAGTTCGTGAATACGTTGCGCATCGCGCTCAAACGAGGCCTCAAATGCCAGCAAGTAATGCGCATAGCTAATGGGCATCGCCTGCACGCCGTTGGTGTAGGCCGGGACCAAGGTATCGACATTCTTCTCAGCGATTTTCAGTATCCGCTCGCGCACCTTGTTCAAGGCATCGCTGTAGTCCAAGACTTGAGCACGCAGTACCGCCAAACGATAGGTGGCGTACATATCCTGACGGCTACGCCCGGAGTGAATCAGTGAGGCCTCAGGGCCGATTTTATCGACCATGATCTTTTCAACCTGCAGCACATCGCTCGGCCGCTTACCGTTGGGCTGCTTGGCTTGATCAATCACATGCTGCACACCACCGGCAATCTTATGCCCAAGCGCTGGGGTGACAATACCTTCTTCAGTGAGCATCACAATCGAGGCCTTGTTGATGCGGTTCATCCAACTGAACTGCTCTTCATAGGCACCACCCTTAGCACTGTGCTTATCCACGGTTGCGCCGATTTTCTCGGCTTGCGCCGCACACTCAGCGGTGGTCCGGCAAGGCAGGTCAGCGGTATTGGCAGCTTGAGCGCCGTATGAGAAGAAAAGCGAATAGGCGATAGCAAGGTGAATCAGATTCTTTCTGAATTTCATGGTGCGTTCCTTCCGGAAAAATCAGCTTTGATCAGCGCCAGTTGACTGGCGGCGTTTAAAAAACGGAGTCAATACAAGCGCGGTCTAAAGGAGTGCGAGGGTGTAACTGAATATCAAACGGTTCTGGTCAATGTCGTTGCCGCCGTTGCTGCGGTAAGTGCCGTTGCGCCACTTGATGCCGAAATCTTTGAGTGGGCCGCTCTGCACGACATAGCCAATATCAGTATTGCGTTCCCACTCTTTGCCCTCTCGGCCCGGTGAGCGAACGAAGTTGTCGCCACTGGTATAGCGAGTCATAAAGGTCAGACCGGGAATGCCAACTGCAGCGAAGTTGTAGTCATAGCGCGCCTGCCAGGAGCGCTCTTCGGGGCTGGCGAAGTCAGCAGAAATCATCACGTAGTTGACCAGATATGAATTGGTTCCATCGATATGCGGAAATCCGGTTTTACCATTCATTTCCTGATAGTTAACGCCGAAAGAGTGACCGCCAAGGTTGTATATCAACTTAGCGCCGAAGGCCTTGTTATCAACGTTGGTGTTGCCGTCATTGCTGGAGTAGGCATAGCGAATATCGGTCTCGACAGACTGGTCATCGCTGAGGGGGTATGTGTATTTAATATTGGCAATATGCTGGCGGTAGTTTTTGTCCATGTGGGCATAGTTGTAGCCCGTGGTCAGGTTTTTGCCCCACTTGTAATTGGCACCCGCAAAGTTGAACTCGTCACTGTCTTGCCCACCCTTGATGCCCTTACCGGCGACGGTCATGTCATCATTAGCACTGGAGTTACGCAGACTGTTTTGTGTCAGGCGACCGAGATCCACAGTCAAGTTGTCGATCTCTTTGGACTGCACCTGTGCACCTTGGAATGTCTGGGGTAACAGTCGCGAATCGTTGGGCAACACAGTGGGCAATTTCGGGATCAAGGTACCTACACGCAACACGCTCTTGGAGATGCGAGCTTTAGCCGCTGCACCTAGTTTGCTGTAATCATCGGGGGCTTTGTCATCGCCCACAGGTAGCAAGCCGGTGTTCTGTCGGTCCGGCCCGGAATCCAGCTTGAGCCCAAGCAAACCAATGGCGTCAACGCCAAACCCCACGGTGCCTTCGGTAAACCCCGAGCTGTAGTTAAGGATAAACCCTTGAGCCCACTCGTCACGCAAGGACTGACTGGCATCAGGCTGGTGGTAATCACTGTTGAGATAAAAATTGCGCAGTTCAACGGAGGCTTTGCTGTCTTCAAAGAAAGCGGCATTGGCAGTCAGTGGAATCGCAAAGGCCGTACTGGCGGCGAGCGCGGTTTGCAAACGCGATTGGCATCTCGTCATGGTGTTGCCTCGTTCTTGATTGTTTTTATTTGAGCTGCCAGGCAAGTGACAGCGAACGAGATGCTAGAGGCAATCAATCGATATTAAAAATATATGTAAAATATCAACTCAATACTTATTAAGTATTCAATAATTTATGGCAATACCCTGCATGCCGAGCAGACGTGATGCCCTTGCCAATTTCGCACCCAAGGCCGGCTACAGCGCGTTCAATCAAACCTGCCGGTATGAATCCACCAGGCTCGCCATATCTTCGGCAAGCTGATTGATTTCGGCGTCAGGTACGTCGCGCTCGGCAAACACTCGCAGGCCGATAATCTGCGCTTGAAGCAAGCGCGCCAGCCTTGGGCAGTCAACTTCGGGACGCAGCTCAGCGGCTGCTTTAGCCTGCTCAAGCGCCGTGCAGATTCGTTGCTCGACCAGCGCCAGTACAGTGTCGACTTTTTCCAGCAGCTCGGCATCCTCTGGGTTGACTTCAAGCAGGGTCTTAACCAAGAAACAGGCCTGAGCTGGCGCTTGAGTAATCTCATCGCATGGGCGCACCATAGAGCGTAAATAACCCTTTAAGCCATCGACCACGGTCGGTGCCCCGGCAATCATTAAGCGAAAGTTCTCACCCGTGCGCGCCACATAGGCATCCAGCGCTTCGATAAACAGGCCGCTCTTACTGCCGAAAGTCGCGTAGAGGCTGCCGGGCCGCATATCCAGCGCCTGCTCAATATGCTTCATGGAGGACGCGTAATAGCCCCGCGACCAGAACAGCTCGACAGCACGATCCAGAGCGACTTGACGATCAAAGCGAGCAGCACGGGGCATGACATTCCTTGGAGTTGCGATAAATTGATTTTGAGCGATCGTTCAATTATAGCTTGATCGACTGGAAGCTCTCAATTAACGTGACGGTATATTTGAACGATCCTTCAAAAAGGATTCGCCAGGAAATTTCAATGCCTGAACTCAAACCTACACCGATCATCGTCTTTGATGTGAACGAAACACTGCTTGATATCACCACGCTGAACCCACTGTTCGAGCGTATTTTCGGTGATGCAGCAGCACTCAGAGAATGGTTTGCGCAGTTGATTCTGTATTCGCAAACCATGACCCTCAGCGGCCTCTACACGCCGTTCGGCGAGTTAGCCGCAGGCAGCCTTAAGATGCTTGCGTCAACGCAGGGCAAAACAATCGCAGACACAGACCTCACCGAGCTGAAACAGCTTATGGCCAGCATGCCTGCTCATGCTGATGTAGCGCCGGCACTTGAGCGGTTGCGCGATGCGGGCCTGCGAATGGTGACACTGACCAACTCAGCCAGCAGCCCAGCGCCTACAGCGCTTGATTTAGCAGGGCTGAGCCAGTTTTTTGAGCGCTCATTCAGTGTTGAGTCAGTGAAAAAATTCAAACCTGCCGCGCAAACCTATCAGTGGGTAGCGGATCAGATGGCGGTACAGCCAAGCGAGTTAATCATGGTCGCCTGCCATCTTTGGGACACCATTGGCGCCCAAGCTGCTGGCTGTAAAGGTGCCCTGCTGACGCGACCGCACAATGCGCTGCTGCCCGCTGCAAACGTGCCACAACCGAATTTCATGGCCAGCCATTTAGCTGACCTGGCCGAGCAGATCATCGCCCAGACATCGCCAGCTCAATAGGGTTAGCCCACTTGCTCAATCCACTTATTGCCCTGTAGAGGAACCCGCAATGGACGACAATTCAGCGTATATGCCACCCGCCGTTTGGACTTGGGATAAAGAAAGTGGCGGTAAATTTGCGAGTATCAACCGGCCGATTGCCGGTCCGACCCATGACAAGGTGCTACCTGTGGGCAAGCACCCATTCCAACTCTACTCGCTGGCAACGCCTAATGGCGTCAAAGTCACAATCATGCTTGAAGAGCTGTTGGCACTGGGGCATTCAGGTGCGGAATACGACGCCTGGCTGATCGATATTTCCGAAGGCGATCAATTCTCCAGCGGCTTCGTTGAGGTCAATCCCAACTCGAAGATTCCTGCACTGATGGATCATAGCGGTGCGTCCCCAACACGGCTCTTTGAATCAGGTTCGATTTTGCTGCACCTGGCCGAAAAATTCGGGGCACTGTTGCCAGAAGATGCGAAAGATCGCACCGAGGCACTTAACTGGCTGTTTTGGCAGATGGGCAGCGCACCCTTTCTGGGTGGTGGGTTTGGTCATTTCTATGCCTATGCGCCGAGCAAGCAGCAATACCCAATCGATCGCTTCGCCATGGAAGCCAAGCGCCAACTCGACGTACTTGACCGGCAACTTGCCAATAACCGCTACATTGCTGGCGACCAATACAGCATTGCTGATATCGCCATTTGGCCATGGTACGGCGTTCTCGCACTGGGCGGCTTGTATGACGCCGCCGAGTTTTTGCAGGTAGCAGGTTATGAGCATGTACAGCGCTGGGCAAAAGAGATTGCCAGCCGCCCTGCGGTAAAACGTGGCCGCATGGTTAACCGCACGTGGGGCGAACCCCATGAACAATTGCGCGAGCGTCATGACGCCAGCGACTTCGATAACATCGCTTAAACACAGGCTTGTTTGCGCCAACTCAGGCGGGGCTTTATACCCCGCCTGAGTGCTCGAGCAAGCGCTTTTAATTCGCTCTGTGCATAATGCGCAGCATGAGCCGAACGTCAAACCAACCCACTGTCCCCCGCCGCCTACGTTGGCGCAGCTTGCTGCTGCTTGGACTGGTGCTTGCTCCGTTGCTGTGGCCGCTGCAAATCGTCATTGAACGCTATTACCGCGAACAACTGGCTGATCAGCGGGTACAAATTCTCGACCTTTACGTTGCCAACCTGCTTGGCACCCTCAATCGCTATGAAGTGTTGCCGCCGATTCTCGGGCAACTTCCCACATTACGTCAGTTATTGGGACACAGTGACTCAACGGCCAAGCGTGATAGTGCCAACCGGTTGCTCAACGACCTGAAAGAACAAACGGGCGCAGACGTTATTTACCTGATGGCACCCAATGGTCAAACCCTGGCAGCCTCCAACTGGCAGCAAGACGACTCATTTGTCGACCGTAACTTCTCGTACCGGCCGTATTTTCGTGAGGCCTTGCAGGGTCGCCCGGGACGCTTCTTTGGTTTAGGCACCACATCCGGCAAGCGCGGCTACTTCTTTGCCGCTGCAGTGCGTGACGCAAACAATGTGATAGGCGTGTTGGTGGTTAAGGTTGATCTCGACCACACCGAAACACTGTGGGGTGACCGCCCAGAGCGATTACTGGTGACGGACAATTACGGCGTCGTAATCCTGACCTCGCACCCGGGCTGGCGCTTCCATTCAACGCGGCCACTGGATAACGCCGAGCGCGCAGCGATTGCCGATACTCAGCCTTATCAAATTCAGTCTCCACCGCCAATCAACCTCAAGCCAGACGCCTGGATGCAGCAATCGCGCAAACTCGACAACATCGGTTGGACCGTCAGTATTCTTGCACCTCGCGCCCTCCTCGACCGCCCTGTACGCAGCGCCGTTGCCGTTGGCGGAGCTGCACTATTGATGCTGATACTGCTGCTCGGCTTGATGATGCAACGGCGTCGCCACTATCTGGAACGCATTGCCCTTGACGCCCATGCGCGCCAGCAGCTGGAGCAACGCGTACTTGAACGCACCCAAGACCTTGAGCAGCTCAACAGCCGGTTGCGCCTTGAAGTACTTGAGCGTGAGAACGCCCAACAGGAGTTGGTCCGCGCACAGGATGAGCTGGTCCAGGCCAGTAAGTTGTCGGCACTCGGCACCATGTCGGCAAGTATTAGCCACGAGCTTAATCAACCGCTCGCCGCCATCCGCAGTTACGCAGAAAATGCCGGGGTTTTACTTGATCACCAGCGCAACGATGACGCCCGCCACAACCTCAAGTTAATCAGCCAACTCACAGAACGCATGGCCTCGATCATCTCGCACTTGCGTGCCTTTGCTCGTCGTGACCGGCATGCGCCGGAAACAGTCGCCCTGCAACCGGCCATTGATGACGCCTTGGCACTGCTGGCCAAGCGACGCCGGGCGATGGATGTCGAACTGATTCGCGACCTGCCAGACGCGACCTTATGGGTACAAGCCGGAGAGACACGCCTGCGCCAATTACTCGGCAACTTACTGGCCAACGCCTTGGATGCCCTGAGCGAGCGCCCGCAACCGCGACGCATCTGGATCAGCGCAGAGATAAACGAAACCACCCTCGACCTGCACCTGCGTGATAATGGCCCCGGCTTTAGCGAAGAATCCCTGCAGCGAGCGCTGGAGCCATTTTTCACCACTAAAACCAGCGCTCAAGGCTTAGGCCTTGGTTTAGCCATTTGCGAAACCTTGATCCGTGCCCTGGGAGGTGAGTTACGCTTGGCCAACCATAAAGAGGGCGGCGCAGTGCTAACCCTGCATTTGCTACGCAGTGACAATTCAATGAACAGGCAACATCTGCCCGATAACGAAAGCTAAGCAAGCCCCAAAAAGCTAGTGCTCTAGATATTGCGGCCAGGCTTCGTAAACATTTTTATCTGCCATTTAACACGGATCGTTAACGGCCCACTCCTGAGGTTTTGCTCCATGACCACCCTCGACGCCCGCACTCAGGTTTTGCTGATCGACGATGATCCTCACCTGCGCCAAGCCCTCAGCCAGACCCTTGATCTTGCTGGCTTGCAGGTCACCAGTCTGGCCAGTGCCCAGGACATTGCCACCCATATTGCCCGCGATTGGCCCGGCGTTGTGGTCAGCGATATCCGCATGCCTGGCATCGACGGCCTGCAACTGCTCAAGCAACTGCAAGAGCAAGATCCAGAGCTGCCCATACTGCTGATAACCGGCCACGGCGACGTACCACTCGCCGTGCAAGCCATGCGCGCGGGCGCTTATGACTTTCTGGAAAAACCATTTGCCAGCGAAGACCTGCTAGACAGTGTGCGCCGTGCACTGGCTCTGCGCCGCTTAGTGCTGGATAACCGCAGCTTGCGCCTGGCACTGACTGACCGGCATCAGTTGACGGCGCGTTTGGTCGGCCAATCAACGGCCATGCAACGCCTGCGTGAACAGATCGGCGCGCTCGCCAGCATCAGCACTGATGTCTTGATTTTGGGTGAAACCGGCGCAGGTAAAGAAGTGGTCGCTCGCGCCCTGCATGACCTGTCCAACCGGCGCGACGGGCCTTTTGTTGCGATCAACGCCGGGGCGCTAGCCGAGTCGGTGGTTGAGAGCGAGCTGTTTGGCCACGAACCCGGCGCGTTCACCGGTGCGCAAAAACGTCGAATCGGCAAGTTTGAATTTGCCAATGGCGGTACGCTGTTTCTGGATGAAATCGAAAGCATGAGCCTGGATGTGCAGGTCAAACTTCTTCGATTGTTGCAAGAGCGCGTGGTTGAGCGCCTGGGCGGCAATCAGTTAATCCCCTTGGACATCCGCATCATCGCCGCCACCAAGGAAGACCTGCGCCAAGCCTCCGACCAAGGTCGTTTCCGCGCCGACCTGTATTACCGCCTCAATGTCGCGCCGCTAAGCATTCCGCCGCTGCGCGAACGTGGCGACGATACCCTGCTGTTATTCCAACACTTTGCCGACAATGCCAGCGCTCGCCACTCACTGGCCAGCCGCGCACTGCAGCCCGCTCAGTCGGCGCAGTTACTGCGCCACAGTTGGCCGGGAAATGTTCGCGAATTGCAGAACGCCGCTGAGCGTTTTGCCTTGGGACTTGGTCTTGGCCTTGAACACGTGCTCGATGAATCGCCAGCAATCGACTCACAAAATGAATCTCTCAGCGAACAAGTCGAGCGTTTCGAACGCTCAATCATCGCTGCCGAACTCAATCGCTCGCACAGCTCAATGCGCAGCCTGGCCGAAGCCTTGGGTGTGCCGCGCAAAACCCTGCACGACAAGTTGCGCAAACACGGCCTGAGTTTCGCTGACACTGGCGAAAGCTCGCCAGATACCCCCGAGTAGCTGGCGGAAAACCGCCACTTATATTTAGCAAGCATTTGTTGTTATGCACAATTCGCATAGCAACAAATGCCACTCCCCCGCTTAAAAATAGACAAAACCCTGCTTTTACGAGGCCAAACAGATAATCTCGGCATATTTGCTAACTGTTTTTCGCATAACCAAGACACTGGCATGAGCGTTGCTCTACCCTTTGCAGGCGATACAACAAATACAAGCCAGGTAATCTCTGCCATGCGCCCGTCATTTTCTGACAAGCAGCCTAGACTTGTTGTTGTTCGCCCGTTTTTCGCGCTACGGCGCTCAACGCTATAAACACAACAAGAGGAAGTATTCGCATGTTCAAAATGACTGCCAAGGCGCTCGCATGCGCCCTGTCGCTGAGCATCGCCGGTATGGCACAAGCGGCCGACCCGATCGTGATCAAATTCTCCCACGTCGTAGCCGACAACACGCCTAAAGGCCAGGGTGCCAACCTGTTCAAAAAACTGGTTGAAGAACGCCTGCCAGGCAAAGTAAAGGTAGAGGTTTACCCGAACTCGTCACTCTTCGGTGACGGTAAAGAAATGGAAGCCCTGCTGCTCGGTGACGTGCAACTGATCGCTCCATCGCTGGCCAAGTTCGAGCAATACACCAAGAAACTGCAGATTTTCGATCTGCCGTTCCTGTTCAACGATATTCACGCAGTCGACAAATTCCAGCAAAGCCCGCAAGGCCAGGAACTGCTGACTTCGATGGAATCGAAAAACATCACTGGCCTTGGCTACTGGCACAACGGCATGAAGCAGCTGTCGGCTAACAAGCCACTGCACGAACCAAAAGACGCTCGCGGCTTGAAGTTCCGTGTACAGGCATCTGCTGTGCTTGAAGAGCAATTCAAAGCCGTACGCGCTAACCCACGTAAGATGAGCTTTGCCGAGGTTTACCAAGGCCTGCAGACTGGCGTAGTAAACGGTGCGGAAAACCCGTACTCGAACATCTACAGCCAGAAGTTCAACGAAGTTCAGAAGTACATCACCGAATCCAATCACGGTGTACTGGACTACATGCTGATCACCAACACCAAGTTCTGGAACGGCCTGCCTGAAGATGTACGCACCGAACTGGATAAGATCCTGGTTGAAGTAACAGCTGAAGTGAACAAGCAAGCTGAGATCCTCAACGAAGGTGACAAACAGCGCATCATCGACGCTAAAACCAGCGAAATCATCACCCTGACTCCAGAGCAACGTGCTGAGTGGCGCGATGCCATGAAGCCTGTTTGGAAGAAGTTTGAAGGCGACATCGGCGCTGACCTGATCAAAGCCGCTGAAGCATCCAACTAATAAGGTGACTTAGCCGCATCTGCGGCTCGGAACCCGGTGGCGCACTGCTGACTATGGGTGCGCTGCTAGGTATTAACGCAAGATCGCGACTGCCACGGTCTTCGCCCCTCACCTTTGGAGATCTTATTGATGAACGCCTTGCGGCGCGTTTGGGACCACTTTGAAGAAGGCTTTATTGCCTTTTTATTAGGGGCGATGACGCTAGTAACTTTTACCTACGTAATCCTCAACAACCTCTACACCTTCTTCTACAGCTGGGCTGACCACTGGGAAGGCGGGAGCGAGACCCTGTTCTGGATCGGTGATCACATTCTCGACATGGCTCAGTCCATGACCTGGAGTATCGCCCTGACCAAGGCCCTATTTGCCTGGTTGATATTTTTCGGTTTGGCCTACGGTGTGCGTACCGCAGGGCATATCGGTGTGGATGCGCTGGTCAAACTGGCCCCACGCCCAATTCAACGTGTTATCGGTCTGATCGCCTGCGCGGCCTGCCTGACTTACGCCGGGATGATCGCAGTGGGCAGCTTTGACTGGGTCAGAACCCTGTTTATTGCCGGCATCGGTGCTGAAGACCTCGGCCATTACGGCATCAAGCAATGGCATATCACCGCCATCGTGCCATTTGGCTACGCCATGGTGTTTATTCGTTTTCTGGAAATCTTCGTGCGCATTCTGAGTAACAAGCAAACCGGTCTTGGTTTGGCCGATGAAGCTGCAGATGCATTGAAACTGAAAGAGCACGGAGAGCATAACTAATGACTATTTTGTTCCTCTTCGTCGCACTCTTTGTGCTGATGTTTATCGGCGTGCCGATTGCCGTTTCGCTGGGCCTGGCGGGCTCGGTGACCATCATGCTGTTCAGCCCGGATTCGGTCCGTTCGCTGGCCATCAAACTGTTTGAAACCTCCGAGCACTACACCCTGCTGGCGATTCCGTTCTTCTTGCTGTCAGGTGCGTTTATGACCACCGGCGGCGTGGCCAAGCGTTTGATCGACTTCGCGAACGCCTGTGTCGGGCACATTCGTGGCGGCCTGGCGATCTCGGCGGTCATGGCCTGCATGTTGTTTGCTGCGCTGTCGGGTTCATCGCCTGCCACCGTTGCAGCGGTCGGCTCGATTGCCATCGCCGGCATGGTTCGCTCGGGTTATCCGCAGGCGTTTGGTGCCGGTATCGTGTGTAACGCCGGTACGCTGGGCATTTTGATTCCGCCTTCAATCGTCATGGTTGTGTATGCGGCCGCCACTGAGCAATCGGTCGGCAAGCTGTTTATGGCCGGTGTGATTCCGGGCCTGCTACTCGGCGTTGCGTTGATGCTGGCGATCTACATCGTCGCGCGCAAAATGAATCTGCCTGCCCAGCCACGCGCTACGTTCCGCGAATTTCTGACCGCTGCTCGCAAAGCCGTTTGGGGCTTGCTGCTGATGGTGGTGATTCTTGGCGGTATCTACTCGGGTATGTTCACCCCGACTGAAGCGGCAGCCGTAGCGGCGGTGTATGCAGGTTTTGTGGCGCTGTTCGTCTACAAAGACCTGACCTTCCGCGACTGCCCGAAAGTGCTGCTCGACTCCGGCAAGCTGACCATCATGCTGATGTTCATCATTGCCAACGCCATGCTGTTCGCCCACGTGCTGACCACTGAGCAAATCCCGCAAACCATCACCGCCTGGGTGATCGAAGCGGGCTTGCAGCCTTGGCAGTTCCTGTTGGTGGTGAACATCGTGTTGCTGGTGGCCGGTGCCTTTATGGAGCCGTCGGCAATCATCCTGATTCTGGCACCGATCCTGTTCCCAATTGCCGTGCAACTGGGCATCGACCCGATCCACTTGGGCATCATCATGGTGGTCAACATGGAGATCGGCTTGATAACCCCACCAGTGGGCTTGAACCTGTTCGTCACCTCAGCAGTGACCGGCATGCCACTGACTCAGGTGATCCGCGCTGCATGGCCTTGGCTGATGCTGTTGCTGGGCTTCCTAATGGTGATTACCTACATCCCGGCGGTGTCCATGGCCCTGCCGAACTGGCTGGGTATGAACTAAGCCACAGGTATCGATGAGCGGCTTTTGACTCACGTAGGGTGGTTGACGCTTTTTTCAGCCACCATTTGCGCGACCGGATATTTGGATAACTGGCTGCAAATGGTGGCCAAGCTTCGCGTTGACCACCCTACGGATTGGACCATTTACGCCGCTGGATAGACCATAGGCGGACAACGCTTTTTTGTCCGCCATTCTCTGGCGCAAATATTTGAATAAACCGCTCAACCTTGGTGGACAAACTCCGTTTATCACTCGGATTGAACTGTTGGCTCATTGCATGGATATTGGGTTATCGGCTTTTGACTCACGTAGGGTGGTTGACGCTTTTTTCAGCCACCATTTGCGCAATCGGATATTTGGATAATTGCCTGCAAATGGTGGCCAAGCTTCGCGTTGACCACCCTACAAATTAGATCATTTACGCCGTTGGATAGCCCATAGGCGGACAACGCTTTTTTTGTCCGCCATGCTCTGGCGAAAATATTTGAATAAACCGCTCAACCTTGGTGGATAAGCTGCGCTTATCGTACCCTACGGATTTTTTAAGCTGCGTGCCTGCTCACGCAAGACGAACTTCTGCACCTTGCCGGTCGAGGTTTTCGGCAGCTCACAAAACACCACTTTGCCCGGCACTTTGAAGCGCGCCATATGGGTCTGGCAAAACTTCAGCATCGACTCTTCAGTGGATTCGGTGCCAGGCTTCAACGTGATAAAGGCACAAGGTGTCTCGCCCCACTTGTCACTCTCCATTGCCACTACAGCCGCTTCCAGCACATAGGGATGGCGGTACAAAACCCCTTCAAGCTCAATGGATGAAATATTCTCGCCGCCAGAGATGATGATGTCTTTGGAGCGATCCTTGATCTCGACATAACCATCCTCATGCCACACAGCCAAGTCCCCAGAGTGAAACCAGCCGCCAGCAAAAGCATCAGCCGTTGCCGTGGGGTTTTTCAGGTAGCCCTTCATCACCACGTTACCGCGCATGAATATCTCACCGATGGTTTCACCATCTTTAGGGACCGGCTGCAGGGTTTCCGGGTCAGCCACCATTAATGCATCAAGCAACGGCGCACGCACACCCTGGCGCGACTTCAGTTTGGCTTGCTGCTCTGGCGATTGCTCATTCCACTCAGACTTCCACTCACACGCCACACTGGGGCCATAGGTTTCAGTCAGGCCATAAACATGAGTGACTTTGAAGTCGAGAGACTCCATCGCCTCAATCACTGCAGCAGGCGGTGCAGCGCCCGCTGTGAGCACTTTTACCGGTTGAGTTTTCAATGCTTTGAGTTCTTCTGAGGCATTTGCAAGCATGTTTAAGACAATTGGCGCACCGCAAAAATGATCAACCCCGTATTCAGCCAGTGCCGGGTAAATTGCATCAGCACGGACATGGCGCAAACACACATTAGTGCCGACATAGGCCGCCAATGCCCATGGGAAACACCAGCCGTTGCAATGGAACATCGGCAAGGTCCACAGGTACACCGGAAAGCGCGTCATGTCCCAGCACATGGCGTTTGAGAGTGCATTAAGGTGAGCGCCACGGTGGTGATAAACCACGCCCTTTGGGTTGCCAGTAGTGCCAGAGGTGTAATTGAGTGCAATGGCCTGCCATTCGTCCTCAGGCAAGCTCCAGGCATAGTCAGAATCACCCTCGGCTAACAGCGCTTCGTAATCGAACTCACCAATCAGCGAACCCTCAAGGTACTCGGCATCATCAATCCCAATAACCAATGGTCGCTTGGCCATCTGCCCAAGCGCACGCTCAACGGTCTCACTGAACTCCTTGTCGACCAGCAGCACTTTTGCTTCGCCGTGCTGAAGGATGAAGGCAATGGTTTCAGCATCGAGCCGGGTATTGATGGCGTTCAATACTGCGCCACACATGGGCACGCCAAAATGTGCTTCAAACATGGCCTGACCATTAGGCGCAATAACCGCAACCGTGTCGCCCAAGCCGATGCCACGCTTGGCCAGCGCTGAAGCAAAGCGCACACACCGACTGTAGGTTTCACCCCAGCTTTGGCGCAGAGTACCGTTAATCAGGGCGAGCTTTTGCGGGTAGACGAATGCGGCGCGCTCAAGAAAACTCAACGGACTCAAGGCCTGAAAATTTGCCGCGTCACGCGGCATACCGAACTCGTAAGGATTGCTGCTGTTCATTATTGTTCTCCAGCGAAACCAGAAATAGCGCCTACTTACACAACACCTAGCCACAGAGGCAGAATAGAGTATGGGTCGAGTATTAACCCTAACAGGGGTAAGGTAATGGTGAACCGCTACCTTGGTCGAAAACAGTGACTTATAAGTCACCAAATGCGTCAGCATAGGCATCCGAAAATTTAAACGCTGCTGCGCGTTGTTCGCGCATTCAAGACAGACTTCATATCTTCAGCTGTGTCGGTCTTGGTTTACCTATTCAAGGAGTTACCTGCGCCATGTCTCGCTTACCCGTTATTGTTGGTTTTGGTGGTTATAACGCCGCAGGCCGTAGCTCGTTCCACCATGGTTTCCGTCGTACCGTGATCGAGTCGATGGACCTGGCTAGCCGTCAGGCCACTATCGCTGGCCTAGCCGTACTGATGAAGCTGATCAAGGTGGTTGAGGGTCAGTATCAGACTGAAGAAGGTGAGACCCTGAGTCTTGGCCAGATTGACGAGCAGTTCTCGGCCTACATCTTTGCCTCGACATTGGTGCGACGCATCGAGAAAAAGTACCTCGATGTCGATGCCGCACATTGGCAAAAAAGCATCACCATTGACGCCACTGCCGGTAATCCGCTGAGCTTTATCACTCTGCGCAAACAGTTGCCAGAGCCGCTGCCGTCCGACTGGGCAGTTGAAGACCTGAGCCCTAGCGAAGTGCGAGTCACCCTGTATGACAGCTGTGATTTTAAAATCGACAGCTACCGCGCACTGCCCGTGAAATCGGCAGGCCAATTGCCAAATGGCTTTGAGCCAAGCGAACTCTACAATGCCCGCTTTCACCCGCGCGGCCTGGCCATGACCGTGGTTGGCGCAACCGATGCGCTGCGTTCCACCGGTATCGACTGGCAAGTGATAAGCAAGCATGTCGCACCCGATGAAGTCGCGGTGTTCTCTGGCAGCATCATGAGCCAGCTCGATGAAAATGGTTATGGCGGCTTGATGCAGTCACGCCTCAAAGGCGGCCGAGTCACCGCAAAACAGCTGCCGCTGGGCTTCAATAGCATGCCGACTGACTTTATCAATGCCTACGTACTTGGCAGTGTTGGCACCACCGGCAGCATAACCGGCGCTTGCGCTACCTTCCTTTACAACTTGCAAAAAGGCATCGAACACATCCAGTCGGGCAAAGCGCGCGTTGCATTAATTGGCAACAGCGAAGCGCCGATCACTCAGGAATGTATCGAGGGTTACGGTGCCATGGGCGCATTGGCCACCGAGGAAGGCTTGCGTCAGATCCAAGGCACTGAGGATGTCGATTTCCAGCGCGCCAGCCGTCCGTTTGGCAAAAACTGCGGCTTCACCCTGGCTGAGTCGTGCCAGTACATCATGCTGATGGATGATGAGCTGGCGATGGAGCTGGGCGCAGATATTCACGGCGCTGTTCCAGACGTCTTTATCAATGCCGACGGCTTTAAAAAATCCATTTCCGCGCCGGGGCCGGGCAATTATCTGACCATGGCCAAGGCCGTCGCCTGTGCACGTCAGTTGCTCGGCAATGAAGCGGTGCAAAAACGCAGTTTCGTCCACGCCCATGGTTCAAGCACACCAGCAAACCGCACCACTGAGTCGGACTTGCTTAACCGCATAGCCGAGGCATTCGGCATCGAAAGTTGGCCGATCACCGCCGTCAAGGCGTTCGTCGGACACTCGCTGGCAACCGCCAGTGGCGACCAAGTGATCTCGGCGTTGGGCACCTTCAAATATGGAATCTTGCCAGGCATCAAGACCATCGATGAAGTCGCTGAAGATGTACATCAGCAGCACCTGAGCCTCTCTACCAAAGACCGCGAGCTCGGTTCACAGGCGATGGATGTGTGCTTTATCAACTCCAAAGGCTTTGGCGGCAACAATGCCAGCGGCGTACTGCTGGCCCCGCATGTCGCTGAACGGATGATGCGCAAGCGTTATGGCGAAGCCGCATTCAATGCCTACTTGCAACGTCGCGAGCAGACCCGCGCCGCTGCCGCCGAATACGACCGCAAGGCCCTGCTTGGTGAGCTGGACATCATCTATAACTTCGGCAAGGACTTGATCGACGACCGCGAGATCGAGCTCGGCACCGAGCGCATCGTAATTCCCGGCTTCGAACAGCCACTGGTGTTCAAGCAAGATGATCGCTACGGGGATATGCTCGACTAGGTGAGAGCAAGTGGATGACGCTTTTTTTATCCACCATCTTCACAGGCACATTCGATTACCGGTTGACCCTTGGTGGACAAGCTTGGGGTTGTCACAGCCTACGCGAGTTCGCGGGCCAAGCTTAAAAGCTGCCCACGCCACTGTGCAGAAGCGGGCAAGGCCAAGAAGAACGGATTGAGCAGCGACTCGCGCGCCTCATAGGTCAACGCATCACCTTGCAAGGTCAGCACCTCGCCACCGGCACCTTCAAGCACGCCTTGAGCCGCCGCGGTATCCCACTGCGAGGTTGGCGCAAGCCGTGGATAACAATCGGCAAACCCTTGAGCCAACTGACAAAACTTCAGTGAACTGCCGACATTAACCAGATCCAAATCACCCACCCGCTCGGCTAATCCGGCCAGCAGGCTTTCTTGCGCCGGGCTGGAGTGGCGACGACTTGCGACCACAGTAAAGGCACTGGCTGGGGCTACGCGCACATGAATGCCTTGTGCTTCGCCCTGTTCACCTTCAAGCCATGCGCCCAGACCCGAACCGCCGTAGAAGCACCGGCCGCTGACCGGCAGACCGACCACGCCGAAAACCACCTCGCCCTTATCAATCAGCGCCACGTTAACGGTGAACTCTTCACTGCCGGCAATAAACTCTTTGGTGCCATCGAGCGGGTCAACCAACCACCAGCGAGTCCATTGCGAACGCTCGCTAAATGGAATATTGGCGGCCTCCTCCGAGAGCACTGGAATGCTCGGCTCTAGCGCTTGCAAACCATCATTAAGGATGTGATGAGCCGCCAAGTCTGCCGCTGTGACGGGAGAGGCGTCAGCCTTTTGCGTGACTTCAACATCGGCACGCCAATGTGGCAAGGTGGCCTTTCCAGCCTCACGCACCAGCTTAACGACCGCTGCAATCAAAGCATCATTCACTGCGAGAACTCCCCACGCTGAATCAAAATATCGCGCGCCAAATACAGCGCTGCAAGCGCCCTGCCTTCACTGAACAGCGGCTGCTGAACCAAGCTCGACAACTCACGCAGGCTGACTTTATCCACACGCATTGGCTCGGGCTCATCACCTGGCAGGCGTTCTTCATACAAGTCAGAGGCCAGTACCACTTGGATTTTCTGACTCATATAGCCCGGAGAAAGGCTTAGTTCAGCGAGCAATTCAAGTTTGCGCGCGCCATAACCGGCTTCTTCTTTAAGCTCGCGATTGGCTGCATCCAGCACATCCTCACCCGGCTCAATCAGGCCCTTGGGCAGTGAGACCTGATAATCATCTGTGCCGCCGCAATACTCTTCAACCAACACCGCATGCTCTTCATCAAGCATGGCCACAATCATCACCGCGCCATAGCCAGAGCCTTTGCCAACCAGCCGCTCGTAGGTGCGCTCAACGCCATTAGTGAAGCGCAATTGCAGCTCTTCAATACGAAACAAGCGACTGCTGGCGACGATTTCGCGGGCGAGTACGGTGGGCTTCTGACGCATGAAGAGAGCTCCTTAACTATTCTTGCGAGTTATCATACCGTGCTTGGTCGAATTATCAGCTTTGAGATTGCCTGATCACGGCCGAGGATGACCATCCTAACCGACAAAACACACCGACTGACGATGAGCCGCATATGACTGCACTGCCTTGGCGCGATATCGACACCGTTCTGCTGGATATGGACGGCACCCTGCTCGACCTGCATTTCGATAATCACTTCTGGCTGGAGCATCTGCCTCAACGCTACGCCGAACATCACAAAATCAGCCGTGAACACGCCGATGCAGAGTTGATGCCGCTGTTCAAAGAGCACGCCGGACAACTTAACTGGTATTGCACAGATTTCTGGAGCCGCGAGCTTAAACTGTCGATTCGCGACCTCAAGCGTGAAGTCGCAGAGCTCATTGCCCTGCGCCCAGATGCCGACACCTTTCTGGAGGCCATTCGTGCTGCCGGGAAAAGAGTGATATTGATCACCAACGCGCACCGGGACTCACTGTCACTTAAACTTGAGCGCATAGAGCTGGCCAGCTATTTCGAGCGGATGATCAGTTCCCACGACTATGGCTTCGCCAAGGAAAACCAGCAGTTCTGGTTCGCACTCAAACAGGACTTGGCCTTTGACCCGGCGCGCAGCCTGTTTATCGACGACAGCTTGTCTGTATTACGCAGCGCGGCACAATTTGGTATCGCCCACCTGCTCGCCGTGCGCGAACCAGACAGCCGCCAAGGGCCACGTGACACCGCAGAATTTGCCGCTGTTGAGGATTACCGGGCGATATTGCAGGATTTGTAATTTTTGGGCTAAACCCACTTTGCGTGGATGTAGATCGAGCCAAACAACAGAGCACGCTTGAATGATTGAACACCCAAGCGTGCGATTTGCTTCAAACTATGCCCAAGGCTGTCTGAATTAAGCCAAACCTTGGAAGCCTCGACGGCTTACTCCTGCGGAATGCGCAGTACTTGCCCCGGATAAATTTTGTCCGGATGGCTAAGCATTGGCTTGTTGGCCTCAAAAATCTTGTTGTAGGCGTTGGCATTGCCGTATTCAGCTTTGGCAATTGCACTCAGGGTGTCACCTTTCTTAACCGTTACAAAGCGAGCTTCTGGAGCAGGTGTAGCAACGGTGATCTTGTCTTCAACTTCAGATACACCTTCAACGTTACCCAGCGCCAAGAGAATTTTTTCTTTCTCCTCCTGACTGGCAACCTCTCCGCTGGCTATCACCTTTTCGCCTTCAACACTGAGTTGAATAGCTGGATTGCCCAGGCCGACCTTAGCCACGTGCGCTTGGAGTGATTCAGCAGCTTGCGCCTCCTGGCCAACCACTGACTCCCAGAGTTTTACCCCGGCTTCTTTGACGAAACTGAAAATACTCATCGCTTATATTCCTCTCAATCCTTGGGAAATTCCCGAGCCCATCATGCTCGGACTTACCAGTCTAGTCTGAAATCAGAACAGACCAGCACCGCTCATCCCTGATATATAGTTTTAGCGAAATAATTAACGCCGACGACTGTACCCATCTCCGCGCACTCGAACTCAGCCCAAGCGAACGGCCCTAATGGACATCAAACAACTTAAATTCCTTATCGCGCTGGATGAAACCCGTCACTTCGGACAAGCGGCAGCACGTTGCCATATCACCCAGCCCACCTTATCCATGCGTTTGCGCAACCTTGAGCAAGAACTGGGGTTGGAGTTGGTGCAGCGTGGTCAGCGTTTTGAGGGTTTCAGCGAAGACGGCAAGCGGATTCTGGCTTGGGCACGTACGGTAATCGCCGCCCATGACGGGCTTTATGCGGAAGCCGCAGCCTGTCGTGGCCAGTTGCTTGGCACCTTGCGCTTGGGTGTGGTGCCGCTCGCAGGTTTTGACCCGATGCGTTTGATCAAGCTATTTGCCAAACAGCATCCGGGCTTGCGCTTTCAGCTGTTCTCACTGAGCAGTGAGCAAATACTTGAGCGTTTAAGTCGTAACCAGATCGACCTCGGCCTGTCTTATGTTGAACGCCTTGATCGCGATCACTATCAAAGCCTTGAATTAGCTGAGTCGCGCATGGGACTGCTGTATGACCAGCGTTATTTTCAATTTCCCACTGCACAACTGAAGTGGGATGACCTCGCAGAATTGCCATTGGGCTTGCTCTCCAGCGGCATGCACTTTCGGCAATCCATCGACCATAACCTGCGTTCGCGAGGCATCACACCCATTCCACGGCTTGAAACAGATGCTGTTCACCAACTGCTACAAGCCGTCAGCGCCGGTATCTGCTGCGCAGTGATGCCTTTAAACAGTGGGCTCAGTGACTTCACCGAACACCTTGCACTGACACCGATAGAGGCGGCCCACACGTTAGCCCCGTTTGGCTTAATAATGCGGGCTGTCGGTCTGCGTTCAGCCCTGGCTCAAGCGTGCTTTGATGAAGCTAAAGGCTTGTTATTAAAGCTATAAGGCGGATTATTTACGCCGATAGAGCGTATCGATCAATGAATCAGTATTAGCGATTAGACGTGCCCTACTTAAAGCAATAGGCTTGGTAAACACCAACGCGCAAATGTGGGGAACGTGCATGCCCAGCTCTGACTCAGCCAAACCGGGCACACAGACCACCGGCCCAACAGACTACAGCTACGCCGAGCTGACCCAAGCCTGCGCCACTGACGCTGTAATATTGGCCGATGAGTGTGCATTGGCCATCAGTTACAACGGAATCAACCATGCTGTGATGATGGTTTCACCCTCGTTCGTTGAAGACTTTATTGCGGGTTTCAGCCTGAGCAATGCCCTTGTAGAAGGCGTCGATGAAATTTATGACATCCAGCTTGAACGCAGCGGTGATGCCCTAAGCGCCCAGGTCACCCTGAGTAATCGCGCATTTTGGGCACTCAAGGAGCACCGTCGACAGCTGGCGGGCACCAGTGGTTGTGGCCTTTGCGGCGTGGAAGCACTGGATCAAGCCTTACCCGAGCTTGAGGCGTTACCGAACAGCCCGCTACCGCCAGCCGAACACCTTGTTGAGCTGCGCCAGCGCATCGCTGCCCAGCAGCGGCTAGCACGCTCCAGCGGCGCATTACATGCAGCACTGATGGTTGATGCCCAAGGCGAGATAAGCCTCTGCCGCGAAGACATCGGACGACACAATGCGCTGGATAAATTGATCGGTGCCTTGAGTCACAACCCACTGGATGCCCAGCAAGGCTTCGCAGTGATCACCAGCCGCTGCAGCCTGGAACTCATCCAGAAAGCCATTCGCGCAGGCATTAGCACCTTAGTCAGCTTGTCTGCTCCAACCGCACTCAGTGTGCAGTGGGCACGGCGGTATAACCTCAACTTGATTCATCTCCCCCATCACAGTTCGCCAAGGGTTTTCAGCCCGGCACCAACAAGGGCGCCCAAGCAATGAACATGCAAGTCGTTAACCCACGCTACCAACATTACAAGGGGCCTGCTGCGGGTTGGGGCGCGCTGCGCAGCGTAACGCGCTTCTGGCTCGACAGTAAGCAGCCACTCAAGAACCTGCGTGCCCTGCTCAAGACTAATCAGAATGGAGGTTTCGACTGCCCCGGCTGTGCATGGGGTGATTCGCCCGGAAGTGACCGCGTGAAGTTCTGCGAAAACGGCGCCAAGGCAGTGAATTGGGAAGCCACCAGTCGCTCAGTCAACGCCGCTTTTTTTGCGCGTTACAGCGTCACTCAACTGCGTGAACAAAGCGACTATTGGTTGGAATACCAAGGCCGCCTGACCGAGCCAATGCGCTATGACAGAGCAACCGATCACTATGTGCCAACCAGTTGGGACGACGCCTTTGGCTTAATCGCCAAACACCTCAAGGGCCTCGACAGCCCCAATCAGGCAGATTTCTACACCTCAGGCCGCGCCAGCAATGAGGCTGCCTACCTGTATCAGCTGTTTGGCCGTGCGCTGGGCACCAATAATTTTCCCGACTGCTCGAACATGTGTCACGAAGCCAGCGGCGTAGCCATGAGCCAAAGCATTGGTATTGGCAAAGGCACAGTCACCTTTAGTGACTTCGACAAGGCCGATGCGATTTTTGTCTTGGGCCAGAACCCAGGGACTAACCATCCGCGCATGCTGGAACCGCTGCGTGAGGCAGTCAAGCGCGGCGCCCAGGTGGTTTGCTTCAACCCCTTGAAAGAGCGTGGGCTTGAGCGTTTTCAGCATCCCCAACATCCCATAGAAATGCTGACCAATGGCTCTGAGCCAATCAACACCCGTTTCTTTCGCCCAGCACTGGGTGGCGACATGGCTGCGATGCGCGCCATCGCCAAGTTCCTGCTGCAGTGGGAGCGCGAGGCAGTGAGCAGCAATCAGCCCAGCGTCTTCGATCATGCCTTTATCGCGGCGCATACCCAAGGGATCGACGAGTACCTGAACCTGCTTGATAACAGCTCCTGGCAATCGCTAGTTGAACAATCTGGCCTGACCTTGCAAGAGCTGGAGCATGCTGCACAGCTATATCGTGAGGCACAGCGGGTAATCATGTGCTGGGCCATGGGTATCACTCAGCATCAGCATTCGGTTGCGATTATTCAGGAGATCACCAACCTGCAATTGCTGCGCGGCAATATTGGTCGCCCCGGCGCTGGCTTGTGCCCAGTGCGCGGCCATAGCAACGTGCAGGGCGACCGCACCATGGGCATCAACGAACGCCCGTCAGCAGAGTTGCTGGATGCGCTGCAACAACGCTTCAAATTCAGCGTACCGCGTGAAGAAGGCCACAATGTGGTGGAAGCTATCAACGCCATGCTGGCAGGCGAGACCCGCGTATTTGTCGCCTTGGGTGGTAACTTTGCCCAGGCAACACCGGACACACCACTGAGCCACAAGGCCCTGCAGAACTGCGAGCTGACTGTGCAAATCAGCACCAAACTCAACCGCAGCCACCTGACCACCGGGACTAATGCGTTGATTCTGCCGTGCTTGGGCAGGACCGATATCGACGAGCAAGCCGGAGGGCCGCAAGCGGTCACTGTTGAAGACTCATTCAGCATGATCCACGCCTCTTACGGCCAACTCACCCCGTTATCAACACAGATGCGTTCAGAGCCAGCAATTATCGCGGGCATGGCCAAAACGACATTGGGTGATACCCCCGTCAACTGGGATGCACTGATTGCCGATTACCGGGAGATTCGCAAGCTGATTGCCGACACCATTCCCGGATTCACTGATTTCAATCAGAGACTGCTGCAACCCGGTGGTTTCTATCTGGGCAACTCAGCCGCCGAGCGTCAGTGGCAAACTGCGTCGGGAAAAGCCAACTTCAAGGCCAACCCGCTGCTTGAAGACTTAATCCCCGAGCAGGCAAAACGCAGCGGCCAGCAGGCCGATTTAATCATGCAAACCTTGCGCTCGCATGATCAGTACAACACCACCATTTATGGTTTGGATGATCGCTATCGGGGTGTCACCGGCCAGCGCAAAGTGATTTTTGCCAATGGGGCAGACATCATCCGCCTGGGCTTTAAAACCGGGCAAAAAGTCGATGCTGTGTCGCTTTGGGATGACGGCCTTGAGCGCAAGATTGTGGGCTTTACCCTGCTTGCATTCGACATTCCAGCGGGTCAGGCTGCCGCCTACTACCCGGAAGCAAACCCACTGGTGCCCTTGCAGAGCTTCGGCAGCGGTAGCTTTACCCCAACCTCGAAATTTATCGCCATCCGCTTGTTTGCAAGTGAGACCGACAAGCAGATGATCGAAGCCAAAAGCGCATAGTGCGTTGCTGGAGAGACACTGCGCAGCGTGTCAACGTGCCGGAAATATCAGCCTGCCATAGTGGCGGGTTGATCTCAAAATCAGCCCAAAAGAGCTAAAACCGGATCTAGCCAATCAGTCTCAGACATCGCCATATTTAATATAGTTCTCCTTTAAAAACATATATTTAAGAAATATGAATAACTCGGGTTACTGGTCGGATTAAGCTTGCGCAGGGGGCTAGACAACAAGAGGATCGCGGCATCAACTTTCATTGAGTGATTGAAGCCATGAAGTACTCCTCAATTGTATTTATTGCCCTGAGCCTGGGCAGCGCCAACGTTTTCGCCGGTGGCACTGAAGCCGGTTTAGGTGGCGCGCTAGGTGGCGTATTAGGTGCCGCCGTTGGCCAGCAACTTGGCGGCAGCACAGGCGCGACAATTGGCGCAGGTGTGGGCGGAGCAGCTGGTGGTGCAGCCGGGGCAGATCGCCGCAACCGCACTGAAGCCGCCATTGGCGGCGGCCTTGGTGGTGCAGGCGGCAACGTTGCCGGACGCTATGTCGGCGGCACCAACGGCGGCTTGGTTGGCGCAGCGTTGGGAGGTGGTGCAGGCGGCGCACTGGGTAACTACTACGCCAACGAAAGCCGCTCTGATGACCATAAGAGCTATCACGAGGACCGCCATCACCACGATCGCCACCGCCGCGACTGGAAACACAAGAAACATCACAAAAAGCATTGGGACAGAAGCTGGCATCGCCGCTAGCCCCTTGCCTTAGGCCCAGCCCAGTGACTGTGGCATCCAACGCAATGCCACACAAAATAAAGGGGAACTCTGAAGGCTTTTTGCTATCGAACTAATCAGTAGCGCTGTGTGCAAATTGCATCACAGTCAGGTGCCGCCCAGCTGAGTCTAACCCTAGGTAAATAGCCGGCTGGGGGTGTTTATAAGGAGATTTTTTATGCGCAAATTAATCACTGCTTTGGCCTTTAGCGCCCTGACAGTCCCCATGGCTTTTGCTGATGACGGAAAAGTCGCCATCGGCAGTGGCGTGGGCGGTGCGCTGGGCAATGTTATCGGCCAGCAAGTCGGCGGCAGTACTGGCGCGGCAGTGGGCGCAGGTGTCGGTGGCGCAGCGGGTGGTGCCATGAGCTCACGCGATGGCAATAAGACCGAATCTGCCGTAGGCGGCGGTCTGGGTGCAGCAGGCGGTTCAGTGCTGGGCAATCAGCTTGGCGGCAGCACCGGTTCGGCCATTGGCGCAGGGCTTGGCGGCGCAGCAGGTGGCGCGCTGGGTAACAACCTTGCCGACGATAACGACCATGATAATCATCATGGTAAGAACAAACACAAGAAACACAAAAAGCATCACTGATTAACGACTCGTTTTACACAGAAGCCCGCATTCGTTGCGGGCTTTTTGTTGGTTGCAAAAGCACAAGCTTGCTCGGTTTATTGCCCGACAACTAGCTCAGCCAACGCACTGCGCAACTGATCAGGAATGGCAACCGGCCTGTTCGTTTGCCGGTCAACAAAGACATGCACAAACCGCCCAGCTGCGCAGGCCAACTCCTCGCCCTGCTTAAACACCGCCAGCTCGTATTGCACTGAACTGTTGCCCAGTTTTCCAACTCGCAGCCCAAGCTCGATCTGATCCGGGAATGCAATCGAGGCAAAGTAATCGCAACTTGAGCTGACCACGAAGCCAACCACCTCGCCATTGTGAATATCCAGCCCCCCAACCTCAATAAGATAGCTGTTAACTGCGCTGTCAAAGTAGCTGTAATAGGTGACGTTGTTTACGTGCCCATAGATGTCATTGTCATGCCAGCGCGTGGTGACAGCTTGCAGGTGGCGGTAATCGGTACGCAGGTGTTGGGCTTGGTTCATGCAAAATCCTTGTTTGAAATAGCCATGCAAGGCGGCTTATCAATAGGCTGATTGATAGATCGCCAAGGCGTGTTGTTCAGTCATTTCACAGGGGTTGTTGATCAGCAAGCGCTGTTGCAGCATTGCATCACGCGCCAGCTGCCCAAGCATGTGTTGCTCAACACCTGCGTCACGCAATCGGGTTGGCAAACCGCTGCGTTCACTGAAGTCTGCCAACTCCATAATGAACTGCTCGGTTTGGTCCATCGCCGCGCCCGCGCGCAACTTCTCACCCAGCACCAGGGGTGCCAACTCAGCGTATAACGGTGCCGCGGCGCTGGCATTGAAGCCCAATACATGGGGCAGAACCAAAGCATTGCTCAAGCCATGGGGAATGTGAAAGTGCCCACCCAGTGGATATGCCAGCGCATGGACCGCAGCGACAGGCGAGTTGGCGAACGCCTGCCCAGCCAAACAGGCACCCAGCAGCATTGCCTGGCGCGCTTCGCGATTACTGCCGTTATGCACAACTTCATCGAGGTTAGCCGCCAATAGACGCAGGGCTTCCCGCGCCAGCATGTCCGATAATGGGTTTTTCTTGTGCACGCTGGTGTAGGCCTCAATCGCGTGCACCATGGCGTCAATGCCAGTGGCGGCAGTTACCGCAGGCGGCAGACCCAAGGTCAAATCAGCATCAAGCAGGGCCAAGTCAGGGAGTAAAAGCGGTGAAACAGCGCCCATCTTGGTGGTTTCGCCCGTGGTAACAATCGCCACAGGAGTGACCTCTGAACCGGTACCTGCCGTCGTCGGTACTTGAATCAACGGTAGACGCTGGCCTGTCGCATTACCCACACCGTAGATATCAGCCAGTTTTTGGCTGCTTTGTGGATGCGCAAGCAAGGCGATCAGCTTGGCAACGTCCATCGAACTGCCGCCACCGAAACCAACAACTAACTCGGCTTGCATCTCTCGCGCTTGGAAAAGCGCCGCCTCAACGATTGCCTCTGGCGGGTCGGCGACGACCTGATCAAACACCTCATACGCCACCTGTTCGGCAGCAAAGCCCGGCAATACCGAGCGCAGCAATCCCAACTGGGTAATTCCGGGATCGGTAACAATCAGCACACGTTTGGCACCACGCTCGCGGCATAACGCGGCCAGGCGATTAGAAGAGCCGGACTCGCAGATAATCTGTGCGGTTGTGGCAAAGCTGAATGGGCGCATGAGCTATGTCCTCTTATTATCTTTTCTCGGTGTGCAGCGCCGCTAAACGGCGCTGGTGACCATTAAAACGCAAAGCTGGCCTCTGGCATGGCCATCAGGCAGTCAGCACCGCCCAATAGGGCTTCACGGTGCATGCTGGCACGCGGCAGTACGCGCTGCAGGTAGAAATTCGCACTGTGTAATTTGGCCTGATAGAACGCCGAATCGGCATTGCCAGCATCAAGCTGGTCTTGTGCACGAGCAGCAGCCTGCAACCAAAAGCCTGCTAACAACACATAGGCCGAATACTGTAAGAAGTCCACCGAGCACGCACCAATCTCTTGCGGATCACGCTGACATGCAGCAATGACATCAGCCGTCAGCTTGCCCCATTGATCTAAACGCGCTTGCACAATTGCAGCCATGACCTTTAGTGCGGGGCGCTGAGATTGGGCCGCACACAACTGGCTAAATTCAGCACACAACTCAGTCAACTGTTGGCCGCCATCGCCCAACAATTTACGGCGGATATAATCCAACGCCTGAATACCGTTAGTGCCTTCATAAAGCTGGGTAATGCGACTGTCGCGCATTAGCTGCTCAATGCCCCACTCGCGAATGTAGCCGTGCCCGCCATAGACCTGCACCGCATGGCTGGCGACTTCCTGGCCCATGTCGGTGAAAAACGCTTTGACGATAGGGATCAGCAACGCCACACGCTTAGCTGATGCTTTACGTGCGTCGGCATCGGGATGGCCGTGCTCTAAGTCGAGCAGACGCGCGGTGTAGCCGGCCAGCATCCGTGAGCCTTCGACCAGGGCTTTTTGCGTCAACAACATACGCCGTACATCAGGATGAACGATGATCGGGTCTGCGGCTTTCTCAGGTGCAGCAGGGCCCGTCAACGCGCGTGACTGTAAACGCTCGCGGGCATAACTCAGCGCGCCCTGAAATGCCGCTTCGGCAACGCCTAAGCCCTGCAAGCCAACTTGGAAGCGCGCATCGTTCATCATGGTGAACATGCCCGCCAAACCTTGATTTGCCTCACCGACAAGCCAGCCAGTCGCGCCGTCAAAGTTCATGACGCAGGTCGCCGCGCCTTTGATCCCCATTTTGTGCTCTAGCGCACCACAGCTCAGCGAGTTGCGCGGGCCCAGGCTGCCATCAGCATTAACGGTGAACTTGGGCACCAATAACAAACTGATGCCTTTGACACCAGCAGGCGCATCGGGCAAGCGCGCCAAGACCAGATGGACGATATTCTCGCTGAGATCCTGCTCGCCACCGCTGATAAAAATCTTATTGCCGCTGATTCGGTAGCTACCGTCAGCTTGTGGCTCTGCTTTGGTCCTTAGCAAGGCCAGGTCAGTACCGGCCTGGGGTTCGGTCAGGCACATGGTACCGGTCCATTCACCGCTGACCAGTTTATGCAGGTAAGCCTGCTTTAGTTCTTCACTGCCGTGGGCATTGAGCGCGAGCACAGCGCCTTCGGTGAGCCCTGAATAGACCCGAAACGATAAGCTAGCCCCCATCAGCATCTCGTGGAAGTTACAGGCCAGCAATTGTGGCAATGCCTGTCCGCCAAAGTCAGATGGGCCGGTCATGCTCGCCCAGCCGTTATCAACATATTGCTGATAGGCTTCAGTGAAACCATCAGGCGTAGTCACGTTTCCATTTACAAGACTGGCGCCCTGCTCGTCGCTATTGCGATTGAGCGGGGCAACCACTTCACTGGCATAGCGTGCGGCTTCTTCCAGCACGCCATCAATCAGCTCAGGATCCAGACCGTTACCTAAGATTTGGCAATGGCCGCTGATATCGAATAACTCATGGATGACAAAACGCATATCGCGCAGCGGTGCCTGATAGCTCATAGCGAACCCTCCTGCACATCAGCAAAGCGCTTGTTACTCGCGGCCAGCTGGGTAATCAACTGCGCTGGTTTCCAATGTTCGCCCTGGTTTTCTTGTAAATAGTGCAGCCGCGCCAAAATGTCTGCCGCGCCTTGAGTATCGGCCCAGCTCATTGGGCCACCTTTGTCAGCCGGGAAGCCATAGCCATTGAGATAGACCAGATCGACATCCTGGCTATTGGCGGCAATATTTTCCTGAAGGATTTTCGCACCTTCATTGACCAGCGCCAGCAAGCAACGCTCAAGAATTTCCTCTGGGCCAATATCGCGGCGTTTGAAACCAAGCTGCTCAGAAACGCCAAGCACCAGCGCATCAACCTCGGGGTCATGCTCGGCCTGACGACTGCCCTCGGCGTAACGGTAATAACCCATACCGGATTTCTGACCGAAGCGGCCGAGTTCACATAGGCGATTGTCAATTTGCACCACTGGCTCGTCCTGACCTTTACCCGCCAACTCACGAGCACGCCATTCCAAGTCGATTCCGACCACGTCGTACATACGAAACGGTCCCATGGCGAAGCCAAAACTTTGCAGCGCAGCGTCTATCTGATGGGGATACGCACCTTCGAGCAACATCATCCGCGCTTCCCGCACGTAGGTGCTGAGCATGCGATTGCCAATAAAACCATCGCAATTGCCCGCAACCACACTGACTTTACCAATCCGATTACCCAGCGCTAAGGCCGCATCCAGCACGGCTTTTGAGGTGTTCTCACCACGCACAATTTCCAGCAGTTTCATGATGTGGGCCGGGCTGAAGAAGTGCAGCCCCAGTACGTGATCCGGCCGCTGGGTAACAGCAGCAATGGCGTCTATATCCAGCGCCGACGTGTTGCTCGCCAGAATCGCACCAGGCTTGAGCGTTTCATCTAAAGTGCGAAAGATTTGCTGTTTAAGCTCAAGATTTTCATAAACCGCCTCAATCACCAGATCGACATCGGCCAGGGCGGCGTAATCATTGACGGGAGTGATGCAGGCATAGCGGGCAGCCGACTGCTCAGCGCTGATGCGTTGCAATTCAACATTGCGGGCGTTGGTCTTGGCGACAACGGCCATCGCCTGCTCAAGCATTTGCGCATTACTGTCCAACCAAAGGACCTCAATACCCGCATTCGCCAGACTCATGACAATCCCACGGCCCATGGTCCCGGCACCAATAACGGCGGCCTGCTGAATATCAAAAAAACTGCTCATGGTTATCCCTCTTGTAGTTGAGCGGGCAAAAGATCGCCCATCACCATAAGCAACGCGCTACTATTTTTGAAATTTAGTCTTGTGATACTTCCTATTCAGCCCATGAATATACAAAGCTTCGACCTCAACCTACTGCGCGTGCTTGATGCACTCATGCGTGAACAAAATGTTTCCCGCGCGGCTGACCGCCTGGCGTTGAGCCAACCAGCAGTGAGCAATGCGCTGAATCGCCTGCGAGTATTACTTGATGATCCGCTGTTGGTCCGCACCGGTCGCAGCATGCAGCCAACACCTCGCGCATTGGCACTGGCCGGGCCAATTCGTCTGGCCTTACAGCAAATCGAGCAAAGCTTAACGGCCGGGCAGACCTTTGACCCAGCCCGTAGCAGCCAGCATTTCAGCATTGCCCTGACGGACTACGTCGAGTTGATTTGCATGCCACAGTTAATGCGCAAACTCAGTGAAACAGCGCCAGGGATACGCATTGATATTCATCATCTGAATCCACGCTTGCCGGCAGAAGCACTGGATAATGGCGACCTTGATCTGGTGCTAGGCCGTTTCCATGACATTCCCGCCCGATTTAGCCGCCAGCATTGGGCCAGTGAAACCCTGCAATTCGCAGTGCGTAAAAACCATCCGCTGGTCAACAATGGCGTTGACCTTGCGCTGTTCCTCAAACTGCGCCAACTGTGGGTCCACGGCGGGCAAACACGGGGCATGGTTGATCAGTGGTTGAACGAGCAGGGTTTGCAGCGCGAAGTGGTCTACACCACACCGAACTACCTGCAAGCTGCACATATCGTCGCCAGCAGCGACCTCGGAGCCGTGTTGCCAGACCAGTTGGCCCAGCATTTCGCCACCTTGTTACCCCTGCAATTGTTTGATTTACCTTTCGAGTTGGAACCCTTTCACCTTGAAGTGGTTAGCCTTAGCCAGCGCCAACGTGACCCGGCACTACAGTGGTTGATCGAGCAGCTTCTGTGTGTCGCCGCATAGCCGTGCTGCCCGAGCGCAACTCAATTACAGCGTCTAGGCTTGGTGTACAGCAAAGTACTTTCCCTTGGAGTTGCCCGAATGACGCCGATCAAACACCTGTATCTGTACTTCCAAGACGGCCAGCGTTTGGCGCTGCGTTTTCCCCAGCAAAGTAACGACCCGGTGGAGGTGGCCCGCGGCCTGCGCAAACAGCTTGAGTCGCCGTTTCTATCAATCGAGGTCGATGGTGACTTACTGATGATTCCCCGTGAGAGCATCAAATACCTGCAAATCACCCCGTCTCCTGTGGCCCTGCCAGACGGTGTTATTGCGGGCGCAGAGATGATCGAATAACCATCATTACTCGAACGTTTGCCCCTGATGTTTGAGCCAGCCATCGACATGTCGACGCCCCGGGTCGCGGTGCGTCCAATGCACGACGCCGCCTTTGTTGTTCCATTCGTATTCACCGTAAAACTCGACGCTGTCGCCAGCGCGCAAGCCGTCAATACGTGGAGCCAAGTCAATATTGTGGGCAACCAATATGCTCGGACCATCGGCAATTTGAAGGATAAATTTCTGATGCCGCGAGCCTTTCAAATCATCGCGTAACACCTTAGCGACAACACCCTGACCTGCAACCTGAACATTACTTTGCTGGCGGCTGTAGGCCTGCAACAGTTCGGCATTGGCGCTTGAGCCCGGGTTTTGGGTAACGCCTGGCAGGGAAATCCCCTGCTCTTTGGCAAAGCCATAAGCCAGGACTAAGGCAACAATCAAGTAGGCGAATTTTTTCATCGTTATCTGCTATCCATAAGCGCTGCCATGCACGGCGGAGATCCATTTACATTTAAGCGATTCTAGCTTGCATGCCGGATGCTGCGCTGCAATTAGCGAGCAGATCAGTTATGACAAGGCGCTGACTCTGTTACTGTTATCGGCAAAGCGAGCAGGTTAAATCAGGCACATGACCACAGCACCCTTTATTAACGCGCACCCATTAGACCGCAAGGATGCAGGCTCTGGCTTGCACGTTGGCGGTGATTGGACCTTGACCCACTTCGCCACGCTCGAACCGCAAGTGATGCGCGCCCGTGAAGATGTACCTGCTGATGCGACTATCGACCTCAACGATATAAACCAATTGGATACAGCTGGCGCAGCCTTATTGGTCGACCTGCTCGGCGCAGCGCGGCTTGAGAGCCTAGCAGCCGACTCGCCGCAACTGAGCTCCGAACGGCGGCTACTGCTACAGAGCGTAGGCCATGCGATTACGGAGTCACGCCGAACGCCACCGGCGAAAAGTCCTTCCGCCATTTCTGAGTTTTTTGGCCACATCGGCATGGCGGTCGATGATGTCTTTTGCAAAGCCCGTGAGCTGCTTGGGTTCTTTGGCTTAACTGTCAGCACCATGCTCAGCGTGATGTTCAAACCCAAGCGCTGGCGTATTACTTCGTTGACGTCACACCTTGAACAAACCGGGCTCAATGCCGTACCAATTGTGGCGCTGCTGACCTTTCTGGTCGGCGCAGTTGTGGCATTTCTAGGGGCCACAATTCTCGCTGATTTTGGTGCAAGCATTTACACCATCAACCTAGTGGCGTTCTCGTTCCTGCGTGAATTTGGCGTGCTGCTCACGGCCATCTTGATGGCGGGCCGCACAGCGAGTGCCTTCACGGCACAGATCGGCTCAATGAAGGCCAACGAGGAGATTGACGCAATTCGCACCCTCGGCCTCAGCCCGATTGAGTTGCTCGTGGTGCCGCGGGTCTACGCCATGTTGATTGCCCTGCCCATACTGACGTTTATCGCAATGGTCTGCGGCATTGTCGGCGGCGCCATGGTCTGTGCACTAACCCTGAATATCTCAGTCACCAGCTTTATCAGCATTTTCCATGAAAGCATTGAGCTTAAGCACTTTCTGGTGGGCATGATCAAAGCGCCGATCTTTGCCTTTCTGATTGCAATCATTGGCTGCCTTGAAGGGTTTAAAGTCACCGGCAGCGCCCAATCTGTAGGCGAGCGCACAACCTCCAGCGTGGTTCAGTCAATTTTCGTGGTGATCCTGCTCGATGCCATCTTTGCGTTATTTATGCTGGAGATGGGCTGGTGACTCAGGATGCCGTGATTGAAGTGCGAGGCCTGTGTAACCGCTTTGGGGCGCAGAGCGTGCATGAAAACCTCGACCTCGATTTATACCGTGGTGAAGTGCTTGGTGTGGTCGGCGGTTCTGGTACGGGCAAGTCTGTGTTGCTGCGTTCAATTGTCGGCTTGCGTGAGCCAAATGAAGGCACGATCAATGTCTTTGGGCAAACCTTGCTTGAGCTAAATGAACAACAACGCTCCTTGATCGAACGGCGATTCGGCGTGCTATATCAGCGTGGAGCTTTGTTTTCATCCCTCACGGTCACCGAAAACATTGCGCTACCGCTGATTGAACATGCCAAGCTCAGCCGCGCCTCGGCTGAGCGACTGGCGAGAGTCAAAATTGCCATGGTCGGCTTACCCTGCGTAACCGGTGATAAATACCCGGCTGAGTTATCCGGCGGCATGATCAAACGCGCAGCCCTAGCCCGTGCCTTGGCGCTTGAGCCCGACATTCTGTTCCTCGATGAACCCACCGCCGGGCTCGACCCGATTGGGGCTGCCGACTTCGATCAGCTCATTCTGACCCTACGCGATGCACTCGGTCTCAGCGTATTTCTGGTGACCCACGACCTCGATACGCTCTACACCATCTGCGACCGTATCGCCGTGCTCTCACAAAAACGCGTACTGGTCGCCGACACGCTGGAAAACGTCGCTGCAACAGACGACCCATGGATTCAGCAGTATTTTCACGGCCCGCGTGGACGCGCGGCCAAGCAGGCGGCGGATAACGCGCCACGGAGAGCTTAATGGAACCTCGCGCACATCATGTTTTGATCGGCCTGTTTACCGTCATAGTGGTTAGCGCTGCGCTGGTATTTGCCATCTGGTTGAGCAAGCACTCTGCCGACCAGCAGTACAATGAATACAGCGTGGTTTTCAATGAAACCGTTAGCGGCCTCTCACGCGGCAGCGCTGTGCAATACAGCGGCATCACTGTTGGCGATGTGCAGCGGTTGTTTCTGGATAAAAAAGACCCGCGCAAAGTCATCGCCTGGATTCGTATCGCCAGCAATACGCCGATCAAAACGGACACCCGTGCCCGCTTGTCGATCACCGGTATTACCGGAACAGCCGTGATCCAAATGCACGGCGGCACCCCGCAAAGCCCTCGACTGTTAAGCGAAGAAGGTGAACGCCCGGAAATCATTGCAGACCGCTCCCCCCTGGCCAAACTGCTCGCCAATGGCGATGACTTGGTATTCAACGTCAATCACTTGATCAACCAAGCCAATCACCTGCTCAACGATGAAAATCTGGAGCATGTATCGAAGACCCTGAAAAACCTTGAAGATGTCACCGCAATGGTCGCCGAGCAACGCGATACCCTGAACAAAACCGCAAATCAAATCAGCATCGCCAGCGCTGAAACCGCCACACTGATGCGCAATGCAAATAGCTTGCTCAATGATTCCGGGCGCAAGAGCTTCGACAATATTGAGCGCATCAGCGCATCACTGGAGCGCAGCAGCAACAATATCGAACGTATTCTCAGCGAGAATCGCGACGCGCTTCGCCAAGGCATGCAGGGCGTCAGTAACCTTGGGCCTGCGCTTAATGAGCTGCGCGACACCATGGGCGCGATCCGCTCGTTCTCACGCCGCGTTGAGGACGATCCAGCCTCGCTGTTGCGCAGCGATAGCATTAAGGAGTTTCAACCATGAAGCGGTTTATCAGCGTCAGTGCACTGGCCTTCAGCACGCTTATGCTCAGTGCCTGCTCTATCTTGCCGGAGCCTGAGCAACTGCATGTTTATCGCCTGCCAAGCACTCTGTCCAGCACCAGTTCGGCAGCAACGCGCAGCCCGATGACCTTGCAAATCAACCGCCCAAACAGCAACCAGATTCTCGATAGCTCACGGATTGTCGTGCTGCCAGATGGCAATCAGGTGAGCACCTATCAAGGCGTACGCTGGAGCGATCGTGCACCGAGTATCTTGCGTGATCGCTTGATCGACGGCTTCGTCAACGCTAATCGCTTTGCTGCCGTGAGCAGTGACGACAACCATCTGCACACCGACCTGCAACTGGTCAGCAGCCTTCGCGCATTTCAAAGCGAATACCAGAATGGCGCACCGCAGGTGCAGATCCAACTTGATGCGCAACTGGTCGGCAGCCAGCAACAGATAATTGCCAGCAAACGCTTCAGCATCAGCCAAGCAGCAGCGGACGCCTCTGTCGACAACGTAGTTGCAGCCTTTGGCAACGCAGCGGATGCTCTCTCAGCGCAAGTGCTTGAATGGACCGTCAGCCAAAGCTCGCGCGCAGTTAAGCAGCCCTAAACAGCTTCGACCCATGCCCGCACTTGGGCGTATGGGTATTCCTGCAGCGCCGCGAACCCCGCCATGTTGCGCGCTTTGAGCGTGGTAAACAGAGGCACGCTGATTCCACACAAAAACCGGGTTAAGCATTCACTACTCGGTGCGCCCGCCTTTATGCCTTGGTAGCGCTGAATAAACTCAGCGCCCAAGGTGGCCACCGACTGCTGGCTGAGCGGCGCTAATGCGGGCACTTCAGGCAGGTGTGCAACCCGGCCCTGACAGACAGAACAATGACCGCACTGCAAAGGCGCCTGGGTATCACCAAAGTAATTGGCCAGTCGTTGGCTCAAGCATCTATCGCTTGCAAACAAGTCGAGCATGGCATGAATGCGTTTGATTTCGCTGGCCTCTTGCTGCTTGAAATAGTCATACAACTCAGCACATAACTGGGCGCAATCAAAGCCGCTATCAAGCACGCTATACACGTCTGTCATCTGCTTGCTTTCAAGCTCTATCCAGGCGTTTTCCTGAAAATAATCCAAGGCTTTTATCACCCGGGCGCGCTCGGCTTTGTATTGCTGGTAGAGCTGATCAAAGTCGACCGTACACCAGGTTCTTGCCCGCTTCGATGATGCCACCAACGCCTCAACAAACTCACGCCGCTCGCCCGTGAACTTCGCGAGCAACTGCTCAGGTTCAATCAAGTACTTAAAACGATACTCGGCAAAATAAGCGTATTTCGGCGCAATAATGCTTTTGAGCTCTAACTGCACCAACAGTGTCTTCAACGCCAGCACGCGAATGTTGCTCTGCTCAGAAAGCGCATTAAAGGTCAGCTCCCACTGGCCATCGGCGCGACTGGCGAGCAGCTCACCCAGCACATAACTGATCCCTTCCCGCTCGGGCGTATCGCCGTAGACGAAGTTTTCCAACACATTCAGGCTGTCGCGATTGGCCATCACCCAGCAGTCTGAAGGCTGGCCGTCACGTCCGGCGCGCCCGATTTCCTGACTGTAGTTCTCAACTGATTTGGGTAAGTCATAGTGCACAACGTTACGGATATCACTTTTATCGATGCCCATACCGAAGGCGATAGTGGCGACGATGCAGTTCAACTCACCGCCCATAAACTGGCGCTGGATCGACTCGCGGCGTTCATGGGGCATGCCGGCATGGTAGGCACTGGCAGGGAAGCCCTTGGACGCCAGTAAGTCGGCTACCTGCTCGGCGGTTTTCTGCTGGGTGACATAGACAATGCTAGGCTGCCCTGTCTTTGCAGACAGCCATTGAACCAAGCGCCGCTGCTTGTCTGCCCCGCTAACAGGTTCGACCAGCAGATTCAGGTTGGGCCGGTAAAAACCGGTGGTCACCACATCGGTTTCAGCAATCTCGAACTTGCGCTGCATATCCGCGATAACTGGCGGTGTTGCTGTCGCGGTGAGCAGTAATACCTGGGCAATATTGAACTGCCGACGGTACGCCGGCAGCTTCAAGTAATCGGGTCGGAAGTTGTGCCCCCACTCAGAGATACAGTGCGCCTCATCGACCACCAGCAAGGAAATTGGCACCTGCTGGATAAAGTGACGAAAGCGCTCATTCTTTAAACGCTCGACTGAAATCATTAGAACTTTTAGCTCGCCACTTTTGGCGTCGCGCATGACCTGTGCCGTCTCCTCCCGACTCTGGGCTGAATCGATACTGGCTGCTTTTATCGAGTGACGCTGTAAAAAGGCCAGTTGGTCCTGCATCAAAGCCAGCAGTGGCGAGACAACCAATGTCAGGTGCGGCAGGTGCATGGCCGGCAACTGATAACACATCGACTTGCCAGAGCCCGTCGGAAAGATTGCCGCAACCGACCGACCCGCCATGACCGCATTGATTGCCGCCTCCTGACCGGGGCGGAACTGCTGGTAGCCAAATGTGTGTTGCAAGCTTTGGTAAATCAACACTCTCTCCTAAAGGGCGTGCGGCTAAGCGCGGATAAGGAATGTGACAGCTTGATGGCCGAGTGAGTACCCTCTCGACGACTGGTCAGTTGATTTTACCTGTTTAATTTCGAGCAGATCGCCCGTATTTACTGGCCCCGCCAGCACGTCCAGTTTTAAGGAAATATTAATTCGCTGGCTATGACCAATCCATCTAACGGGAGCGCTGAGCTTGGAGTAGATTAAGTCCATGCGCAGTTACACAGGAGCTTGGTATGAAGGAATCGGTTTTTACGGCAGCTTGTCTGCTTTGAACTAAACCATCAACAAAGCAGGCCGAACACCCTACGCACCACATGCTCTTGCCTAGCAGGAGTTGGTACACGAGGCTCACGACCTTGCCACTGGTTAAGTATCAAAACCCTCAAGTTAGCCGACAACTGGGCCTGAAAACTCCACGTGATGTGGTTATTTCAATGTTCAGCACCAGCAGTCCGTAGCGGCAAACCGGCATATGTCTGATGACAACCAGAAAATCTGGAGCTGGCAGCGCACAGACGAGTTGGATCCACTGTAGAACAGCGAATGACGATATCACTCAGTGATCAGAGCACAGCACATAGGCGACATATATAGCCGTGATGAGCGGCCCCTGTTTCATCCGTATCTCCATTGCAACACCCGCGTAACGTGTCGTAACTGTATCAGCAGTCACACACAAAAAGCCGCCTTAAGGCGGCTTTTCCGCGTCTGGCCCCGGCACAAATGAGGATCTTAGTGAACGTTTAACGGGCACCTAACGCACCCGATCTACAGGGGCGCCCTGGGTCAATCGTCTAGACCAGCACGCTATCAATTGCCCGAGCGACGCAACGCTTGTGGGGTGAAATCACGCGGAGTGAGGTCAACGTTGAAGTTGTACATGGGCTCATTGTTATCAAGACCATCGACAAAATAACGCTCGCCGTTGAAGTCGTAGATAGTTTCCAAGGTGCTGCCAAACATCGGCACATCGTAATAGCTGATCGGATGGCTTTCCTGCAGGCCGCTCAACGCACCCTCTTTGTTGTACAAATCAACCGCCAAGATTTGCCAGCTGTCTTCATCGATATAAAACCGGCGTTTGGCATAGGGGTGACTAAAGCCCTTGCGCAGGTCTGCTTCGACGATCCATACGCGGTGCAACTCATAACGCAGCAACTCAGGGCTGAGCGTGTTGCGTTTAAGGATGCTCTCGTATGGGATGCCCTGTTGATGCACCGCATAACTGTTGTACGGCACAATCATTTCCTGCTTGCCGAGCAACTTCCACTCGTAGCGGTTAGGCGCGCCATTGTAGGAGTCAACAACGTCTGCGGTGGCCATACCATTGGTATCTGGCTGCAGGGTGTCATACGCCAGCATTGGCAACCGGCGCACGCGGCGTTCACCCCGGTTAAAACGCCAGGCTTTGCGAATCGCCAAGACTTGATCAAGGGTTTCCTGCACAACCAGCGCAGAGCCGGCGAGTTTAGATGGCGCTATGACCTTGTACTTGTAGTAGAACAAGGTGTTATTGAGGTCTTTTGGCGTCACGCCTTCACGGCCGTATAGGAAGTACACATCACGCTCAAGCTTGAGCAAGTTGTATGAGCCGTTTGAGAGCACCGCGGCCTGATTCGTCACAAAGCTGATCTGGTCGCCACGGTAACGCATGATGTGGTTCCAGATGGCTTCTTGGCCATTTTGCGGCAATGGAAAGGGTATGCCTGAGGCAACGCCTTCCACTCCATTGCCACCAGAAATCAGCTGCGCATTAACCGCATTGTAGCGAGTGGCATCGTAAATGCGTTGCGGGGCTGCAGCGCTACGATGGGTCGGGAAAACCCGTAGATAATAATCGGGGTTTTTCTCCAACAAGGCCTTCAAGCCCAAGGGCAACTGCGCTTGATACTGGCTTATGTTTTGACTGTTGACCTGATACAGCGGCTGCTCACCCGCATAGGGATCGGGGTGATGCATACCCGGGGAATAGTTGGCAGGCGGCTTGGCTAAACCGCCTTCCCAGCGCGGTATGGTGCCAGCGGCATTACCGGCCATTTCACCGCCCAGTGGCGTCAGATCCTGGCCAAGCCGGGCGGCCTGAGCAGGATCAACCTTGGCGTGCGCATGCAGCGCTACTGTAGCCAATAACAGAATCGAAAATTTACGCAACACAGTACTCCCCACAGCGCAGACTTCTTTCATGCACCGCTGTTTTTTATGCGCAAGCAGATGCTTGGCTTTATTGGTCAGTCTTGGTGAGAAGCCATCCTGGCACCGAGTTCTTTCGGTCTAGTGTTTCGTCCTTGAAGTGGGCCGACTAGCGTGGCGTACAGACGCCTTAATTCCTTGCTGCAAAGGCATTAGCAAGGGATCACGGCTAAAAGGCCGGGCGCAGTCTACTCTTTCAAACAAGCATTTGCTTTGGGTCAGTCACAAATTTGTTGTGCAACACGCACGCAGCCGCTCATGCAGTGCAAGCAAGGCTTGAATCACGGGCGATTGGCGCAGGCCAAGCAATTGCAGCTTTTTGTAACCGCCACTGGCTGTGGCGGCGCAATGAGTGACGTTTTAGTCTTGTCGCTCGAACTTAAGGTCCCAGACACCATGACCCAGACGTTCACCGCGGCGTTCAAACTTGGTGATTGGCCGCTCTGCAGGACGCGGAACCCAGGTGCCGTCTTCAGCTAGGTTTTTGTAGCCGGGCGCAGCATTCATAACCTCCAGCATGTACTCAGCATAAGGTTCCCAGTCAGTGGCCATGTGCAGCACACCGCCGACTTTAAGCTTCTGGCGAACCAGCTCAGCAAACTCGAGTTGAACGATACGTCGTTTGTGATGACGTGCCTTGTGCCATGGGTCCGGAAAGAACAGCATCAGTCGATCAAGGCTGTTGTCGGCGACGCAGTTACGCAGTACTTCCAAGGCATCACAGCTGTAAACGCGGACGTTGTTGAGGTTCTGTGTCAGCAGACCATTGAGTAGCGCTCCGACGCCTGGACGGTGCACTTCAACCCCAATGAAGTCGTGCTCAGGTGCCGCAGCCGCCATTTCAAGCAAGGAGTGACCCATGCCAAAGCCGATTTCAAAGGTGCGGGGGGCGTGACGCCCAAACACCGCATCGAAATCTTGCGGGCCGTCCTCAAGCGATAGACCGAACTTGCTCAAGCCCTGATCCAGCCCCCGCTGTTGCCCTTCAGTCATGCGCCCAGCGCGCATAACAAAGCTCTTGATGGTGCGCAGCTTAGGCGAAGTGTCAGGCTTGGCCTGTGGAGAATCAGTCATTTCGTACTCTTTACTCGGTCAAACCGCACCATCCAGCGTCAAGGCAAAGGCCAACACCGGATGGCAAATAATTAAAAATGAAACCCGGAAACCCTAGCGCAGTAGTTTTTCCGTGACTTATCAGCGAATCATACCTTCAAGCGGCGATGACGCACTGGCATAAAGCTTCTTCGGCATACGCCCCGCCAAGTAAGCCAGACGACCGGCTTCAATGGCGTACTTCATCGCTTCAGCCATCATCACAGGGTTTTGTGCATGGGCAATGGCGCTGTTCATCAGCACGGCTTCGCAGCCCAGTTCCATGGCGATGGTGGCATCTGATGCGGTCCCCACACCGGCATCAACCAGTACGGGGACGGTGGCTTCTTCGAGGATAATGCGCAGGTTGTATGGGTTGCAGATGCCTAAGCCAGTGCCGATCAGTCCAGCCAGAGGCATTACTGCAATGCAGCCCATCTCAGCCAGTTGGCGGGCGATAATCGGATCATCGCTGGTGTAGACCATCACATCAAAGCCATCTTTGACCAGAATTTCAGCCGCTTTGATGGTCTCGATCACGTTAGGGAACAAGGTTTTCTGATCGGCCAGTACTTCAAGCTTGACCAAGTTGTGGCCATCGAGCAGTTCGCGAGCCAAGCGGCAGGTACGCACCGCCTCGGCGGCGTCATAGCAACCTGCAGTATTTGGCAAAATGGTATAGCGATCGGGTGAGATCACATCGAGCAAGTTAGGCTCGTCCGGATTCTGGCCGATATTGGTACGGCGCACCGCGACGGTGACGATCTCTGCTCCAGAAGCCTCGATGGCAACACGGGTTTGTTCCAGATCCTGGTACTTACCTGTCCCTACCAACAAACGCGATTGATAGGTACGACCGGCGAGCGTGAAAGGTTTATCGTTACGAACTTGGCTCATCGAAAACTCCTGGTGCGGGTTGCGCTCCTAAAGCCTGGCGAACGGCTTTAGCTTGAGTTGGCGGGATGCAACACTTACTGATATTCAGGGATGGCTGAATACCTCAGCCGCCACCGATTGCGTGGACAACCTCTATCCGATCACCTTCAGACAACACTGTGCTGACGTGCTGGCTGCGAGGCACAATATCAAGATTGAGCTCGACCGCAACGCGGCGGCCCGTCAGATCTAGCTGAGCAATCAGCCCAGCGACAGTCTGGCCATCGGCAAGCTCAAGAGGCTCACCATTGAGTTGAATGCGCATGACGTAGCGGTCCCAAATTCAAAGGGGTCAGCATTCTAGCCCGATCACCCGCTATGACCAAGGCCAAAGCGCATCATTCTCGCTGTTTTCTGACGCACGAGTCAGCTAACAATCACGGGCGGGTCGATCAGTTCGGGGTTAAGCGCCACGCGGCGACACCCAGGCACAACCAGCCCAGTAAAAACGCCAAACCGCCAAAGGGGGTGATGATCCCTAACTTGCCGATGCCACTGAGGCTCAAGGCATATAAGCTGCCAGAAAACAGCACGATGCCTGCCGCAAAGAACGCACCTGCCAAGTTAACCCAGCGCCCCGGCACATAGAGCGCAAGCAGCCCAACACCAAAGAGGGCCAACGCATGGATCAGTTGATAATGGGTACCTGTTTGAAATACCGCCAAATAGTCGCTGCTGAGGGTCTTCTTGAGACCATGGGCAGCGAATGCACCCAGGCCCACCCCGGTAAAACCGGCAACAGCCGACAAGATTAACCACAAACGAGCCATCGATCACTCCAGACAATGCCAGTACGATCGTTATAATGGCTCGCAAACTCCGCCGGGCCAAGCACGCATGTTCCAAACCATCCGCCGCATTCTATTCAAATCCCTGCTCTGGTTTATGGCTGGCTCTGCCTTGCTGGTGCTGGTGTTGCGTTGGGTGCCACCGCCGGGTAGCGCACTCATGGTCGAGCGCAAAGTGCAATCGTGGATGGACGGCAAGCCTATTGACCTGCAGCGCACGTGGCGGCCATGGAAAGAGCTGCCTGATGACCTGAAAATCGCAGTGATCGCCGGGGAAGACCAGAAATTCGCTGAACATTGGGGCTTTGACGTTGCCGCGATCCGCGCAGCGATTGAGCACAATCAGGAAGGTGGCAGCGTGCGTGGTGCCAGCACCCTGAGCCAGCAAGTGGCAAAAAACCTGTTTCTTTGGTCCGGCCGCAGTTGGCTGCGTAAAGGCATTGAGGTCTGGTTCACTGGCTTGCTTGAGTTACTTTGGCCGAAGCAGCGAATTCTCGAAGTCTATTTGAACACGGCTGAATGGGGCGAAGGCGTATTTGGCGCTCAGGCTGCAGCAGAGCATCACTTCGGCACGGGTGCATCCTATCTGTCAGCTCATCAATCCAGTCTACTGGCGGCGGTGCTGCCGAATCCACGCGAGTGGAGTGCCAGTCGGCCAACTGCTTATATCAATCGCCGAGCCAGTTGGATTCGCCGACAAATGCGCCAACTCGGCGGCAGTCATTACCTGAACCAACTCAGCCCATCAAAGCCGCAATGGCTGGCAGACGCGATGGGCAGGTAGCCCAGCCCAACGTTAGGGGGTGAGCATACGCTGAGGCACTGCAAACAGCAGATCAACATCGTCATCAAGGGTGTGCACCGTCAGACCAAGCGAGGGGTAAACCAGTGCTTGGCCCCCTTCTTTGAGCTCAAGGCGTAGTTTCGGCTGACCGACGCTGCTGATGATCTGCTCAGTAGTGACAGCATCAAGGGGCTTGAGGCTCAGGTAGACAACCTCGTAATGACCAAGCTGCCTGACCAACTGCGCGCTCAGCGGCTGCTCTTCGCCTTTTTCGTCAACGCCCGCAGCCGCCATCAGGCTGACCAACTCATCATTGCTCAGGGCAATTCTAGCCTCGACACTCCAGACCTGATCATCTGCCTGCAACTCGCTGCGGTAGAGAAGTCGAGAGCCATCGAGGCGGGGCTGCAACCAAAGTTCACCGTCGTCTTCAACTTCACTGCTCAGGCGCATTAGGCTGAGTTGATCAGCGGCCAGTGGGTTGAAAATTTCAGTCTGCCACTTTTGCAGCCAAGCCAGCGGCTCCAGGGTTTGCGAACCGCGCATCAACCATGCACCCCAGCTAAAAAAGATAACCGCGACACCTGCAAAAATGAACCAATGCTGAACTCGCAACGGCGCTAACTTCATATTTTCCCTCAGGCAGAAAAAAGCCGCACTGATGTGCGGCTTCTTGAATCGCTAGGCTCATGCAGCAATAGAGCCTTTGAGCTTACTCATCGCGTTTTTCTCTAACTGGCGAATTCGCTCAGCAGAAACATTGTACTTAGCCGCCAGGTCATGCAGCGTGGCTTTCTCTTCAGACAACCAGCGCTGATAGAGAATGTCACGACTGCGCTCGTCCAGGCCGTCCAGTGCTTCGTGCAGGTTCGCCGTAGAACTGTCGCTCCAGTCAGCATCTTCAAGCTGTACAGCCGGATCGTAACGATGATCCTCAAGGTACTGCGCTGGCGTCTGGAACGCACGGTCGTCATCGTCGTCCGCAGCGGGATCGAAGGCCATGTCGTGGCCCGTCAGACGGCTTTCCATTTCGCGTACTTCGCGCGGCTCAACACCGAGGCTTTCAGCCACTGCCTTGACTTCATCATTATTCAGCCAAGCCAGACGCTTCTTTTGGCTACGCAGGTTAAAGAACAGCTTACGTTGAGCTTTGGTGGTCGCCACTTTAACGATACGCCAGTTGCGCAGGATGAACTCGTGAATCTCTGCACGAATCCAGTGCACAGCAAACGACACCAAGCGCACACCCATTTCCGGGTTGAAGCGCTTAACCGCTTTCATGAGGCCGACGTTGCCCTCTTGGATCAGATCAGCTTGCGCCAAACCATAACCCGAGTAGCTACGTGCGATATGCACGACAAAGCGCAGGTGAGCGAGCACCATTTGCCGAGCAGACTCTAAATTCTGTTGGTAGAAGAGGCTTTCGGCCAGCTCGCGCTCCTGCTCTGGAGTCAGCAGCGGAATGCTATTGACCGCATGCACATAAGCCTCCAGGTTGGCGCCTGGAACTAAAGCATGAACAGGTTGCAAGGAATTGGACATTTGTATCCTCCAAACGACTTAACACGTGCAGTTTAGCACTGCTCGATATGACTTAGAACGTCTCTACAAGTTCCGCTACTAATAGTCAATATCAATCAAATCAATAACTTGTCACTTAGGTGCCAGCTCGCGCAGATGTCGCGCTACCGCCAGCCAGGCGCCAATATAACCGAGCAATACCGCGCCGAGTAGTAGTGATAGACCATCGGCTACTGCAACACCGCCCAAACTGAAGTCACTGCCGTACAAATCCGCCAGCCTCACCACTGCCCCGTCGAGCCAATGCAAGCCGTACGCAAGGACCAGCCAAGCCAGAACGCCGGCACCGAAACCATAGAGCGCGCCCATATACAGGAAAGGCCTGCGCACGTAGCTGTCTGTACCGCCAACCAGCTTGATGACCTCAATTTCCGTGCGACGATTTTCAATGTGCAGGCGGATGGTGTTACCGATAACCAGCAACAACGCCATGATCAACAACAGCGTAAGGCCGAAGATAAACCGCTCACCGAGCTTAAGAATGGCTGTTAAGCGCTCAACCCAAAGCAAATCCAACTGCGCCTGCTGCACTTTCGGTAGCGCGGCAAGGCGCTCGCGCAGCGCCTCAAGGCCGACCTTGTCGACCTCTTTCGGGGTTACCAGCACCACGCCAGGCAGCGGGTTTTCCGGTAGTTCTTTGAGCGCCTGGCCTAAACCGGATTGCTCCTGAAACTCCGACAGGGCTTGTTCACGACTGACCCAGTCGGTCTGCGCGACATCGTCCATCTTGTCGATTTGCTCGCGCAACGCCTGACCATCAGCATCGTTCGCATCAATTTGCAGAAATAACGAGATCTGTGCAGCGCGCTGCCACGAACCACCCAAGCGCTCAACATTGTTAAGCAACAGGGACAGCCCCATGGGCAAGCTCAGCGCAACCGCCATCACCAAACAAGTAAAGAAGCTGCCAATCGGCTGCTTGGCCAGACGGCGCAAGCTATCAGCCAGACTGGCGCGGTGGTTCTCTAGCCAGGAGTGCAGCTGGGTTTTGAAATCCGGGCCATCTTCAAGGCTGTTGTGTTCCGCTTTTTTCGGCGCGGCTCCAACACGTTGTGCTGGCTGCGGGGGTGGCATACGGGTCGCACTCATTAGACGGCGTCTCCATCACCAATCAACCGACCGCGCTGCAATGTCAGCATGCGGTGACGCATGCGTGCGATCAAGGCCAAATCATGGCTGGCAATCAGCACGCTGGTGCCCAGCCGGTTAATGTCTTCAAATACACCCATGATCTCTGCCGCCAAACGCGGGTCAAGGTTACCGGTTGGCTCATCGGCCAAAAGCAAGGCCGGACGGTGAACAATGGCCCGGGCAATCCCCACACGCTGTTGCTGACCGGTGGAAAGGTCCCCGGGAAACTGTTCGGCTTTATCGGACAGGGCCACACGCTCTAGCGCTGAGCCCACCCGCTCGCCAATCTCAGCCTTGGACAAACCGAGGATCTGCAGCGGCAGCGCGACGTTGTCGAACACGCTACGGTCGAACAGCAGTTGGTGATTCTGGAATACCACACCAATCTGGCGACGCAGAAAAGGAATTTGTGCATTGGTGATCTGGCCCAGATCCTGGCCCGCCAGCAACAGCTTGCCGCTGGTTGGTCGCTCCATCGCCAAGATCAGGCGCAGCAAAGTACTTTTGCCCGCGCCAGAGTGGCCGGTGACGAATAAAAACTCGCCACGACGCACACGAAAGCTGAGTTCGTGGAGTCCGACATGTCCATTCGGGTAACGCTTACCGACCTGCTCGAATCGAATCATCGAGGGTGTGTCCTAATTATTTTGCCAAAAACAGTTGAGCATCCTTCGAATAACGACGGTGATGCCTGCTTCGAAGGATCCTAGGCCGAGAACTAACGCTCGGCAAACAGCGCCTTTACGAAGTCATCTGCAACAAAGGTGCGCAAATCATCAATCCCTTCGCCGACACCAATATAGCGAATCGGCAGGCCGAACTGCTTGGCCAGTGCGAAGATCACACCGCCTTTCGCGGTGCCATCCAGCTTGGTCAAAACTAAACCGCTCAAGTTCACGGTCTGATTGAATTGTTTAGCTTGATTGATCGCGTTCTGCCCGGTTCCGGCGTCTAGCACCAGCAATACTTCGTGGGGCGCCGTGTCATCCAGTTTACCCATCACCCGACGGACCTTTTTAAGCTCTTCCATCAGGTTGTCTTTGGTGTGCAGCCGGCCTGCTGTATCAGCGATCAAGACGTCGACACCGCGAGATTTGGCAGCCTGTACCGCATCGAATATCACCGAGGCAGAATCAGCCCCGGTGTGCTGAGCAATAACGGGAATGCTGTTACGCTCGCCCCAAACCTGCAACTGCTCAACAGCAGCCGCGCGGAAGGTGTCGCCCGCTGCGAGCATGACTTTCTTACCGTCTTGCTGAAGCTTTTTCGCCAGTTTGCCAATAGTGGTGGTTTTACCTGCACCATTCACGCCCACCACCAAAATCACGTAGGGGGTCTTGCTGCTGTCGATTTTCAGCGGCTGCTCAACCGGCTTTAACAGCGCCGCCAACTCGTCTTGCAGGGACTTGTACAGTGCATCGACCTTGGTCAGCTGCTTACGGGCAACTTTTTGCGTAAGGTTCTCGATAATCAGCGTCGTCGCCTCTACACCGACGTCAGCCACGAGCAAACGTGTCTCAATTTCGTCGATCAGGTCGTCATCAATGGTCTTCTGACCGAGAAATAGCCCGGCCATGCCCTCACCGAGACCGGCACTGGTCTTCGACAGGCCCTGTTTGAGGCGATTGAACCAACCGGACTTCTCTTGCTCAACCGCCGCCACTGCCGGCTCAGCCGCAGAGGCAGCAACAATTGGTTGGGCCACACTTGGTTGGGCGATACTTGGAGGGGCCGTGTCCTGCTGTACGGGTGCAGGCTCGATTACCGGCGACGCAACTACCTCAACGGGTTCAGGTGCTACAGGCTCGTCGGTCACAGGTGCAGGTGCTGGCTCTGCTGGCTCAACTGTTGGCGCGCTCGGCTCGGCAGGCTCTACCGCAGGCGGCAAGGTTTCAGGCTGAACCGGAACAGGTGTCGGCTCTTGCGGCTTTTTGCGCAACCAGCCAAACAGGCCTTTCTTTTCAGCAGTTTTATCAGCAGTTTGCACGGGCGTATTCGTGTCAGACGCTGCTGGGGTCTTCTTATCGTCGTTGGAACCAAACATGGAGGCCGGCTATCTCAAAGAAGCGACGCGCCAGTATCAGCCCTAAAAACCCAACAGTTGCAGGACAAATAGTCGCAGCTGACTGTTCGATGGTAGTTTTTAGTCACTTTTACAGGCATGGTCGGCAGTAAAACGGATGAGTATCCTAGCACCTCAGGACCTGCAGACGCTAAGCCCTCGTGACCAGTAGCTATTCGTAGCTGTTTAACCAATGCTCCATGTGTGATGATCTACCAAGGCGCAGGATTGAGCTGGAGAAGACCCACTTGCAGGCGGACCATCAACCTCAAACGCTTCAGGCGCGCAGATTTGCGCTCCAGTCATCCTTGTCTGGCGAACCTTTATCTTCGGTGACCACCTCCTTATGAATACGATTGCCCGCCGCGCTTCCGGCTTGCTGATTGGCATGCTTTGCATACCGCTCACAGCATTCGCCGCCGAACCCCAAGCCACCCATGAATTCAGCCTCGACAATGGCCTCAAGGTCATTGTCCGAGAGGATCATCGTGCCCCAGTGGTGGTTTCTCAGCTCTGGTACAAGGTTGGCTCCAGCTTTGAGACACCAGGTCGCACCGGACTTTCCCACGCCCTTGAGCACATGATGTTTAAAGGCAGCAGTAAGCTCGGTCCTGGCGAGGCTTCACATGTCTTGCGAGACCTCGGCGCAGAAGAAAACGCCTTTACCAGCGATGACTACACCGCCTACTACCAAGTCCTTGCACGTGACCGCCTGAGTGTCGCGATGGAGCTTGAAGCCGACCGCATGGCCACATTGAAATTGCCTGCCGAAGAGTTCAAGCGCGAAATCGAAGTGATCAAAGAAGAACGGCGCTTGCGTACTGACGACAAGCCAACCAGCTTGGCCTACGAGCGCTTCAAGGCGATGGCCTACCCTGCCAGCGGCTATCACAACCCGACCATCGGATGGATGGCAGACCTGCAACGCATGAGCGTCGATGAACTGCGCCAGTGGTATGAGTCTTGGTACGCACCGAATAACGCCACGCTGGTGGTGGTTGGTGACGTCAGCGAGGCGGAAGTCAAAACGCTCGCGCAGAAATACTTTGGTTCAATTCCAAAACGGGCCGTGCCTGCAGTCAAGGTTCCTAAAGACCTCGATGAACCCGGCGAACGCCGCCTGACCCTGCACCTCAAGACCCAACTGCCAAGCCTGATGATGGGCTTCAACGTACCCGGCCTGGCAACCGCTGAAAAACCGCGTAACGTGCATGCCCTGCGCTTAATTGCAGCCTTGCTCGACGGTGGTTATAGCGCACGCTTGCCGACTCATCTTGAGCGCGCCCAAGAGTTGGTTTCAGGTGCCTCCGCTTGGTATGACCCCTACCCGCGTGGCGATAGCCTGTTCATGCTGACGGCCACGCCTAACACGCAAAAAGGTAAGACCATCGAGGAGACCGAAGCAGGTCTTTGGAAGGAGTTGAAAGACCTGCAGAACAATCCGCCATCGGCTGAAGAAGTTGCCCGCGTGCGCGCACAAGTGATCGCCGGCTTGGTTTATGAGCGCGATTCAATCACTAGCCAGGCCACCTCAATTGGCCAACTTGAAACAGTCGGCCTGTCCTGGAAGCTAATGGATAAAGAGCTCAGCGAGCTAGAAGCCGTGACGCCTGCGGACATCCAAGAAGCTGCGAAAAAATTCTTTATTCCCGAGCGCCTCAGCGTCGCCTATGTTCTGCCAGAGGAGAAGAGCGATGAATAAGCCCAACTACCTGCGCCCAGGCCTGTTGAGCTTGGCCCTGCTGTCAACGCTCTCGTTCAGCAGCCTCAGTGCCCACGCTGAATCCGCCGATGCCAAAAGTGGCAGCAAGCTGCAATCACTGAGCGAAATGAGTGAGACTGTCAGCCACCGCCAACTGGACATCCAGACATGGAAAACCAGTGAAGGCGCAAAGGTCTTGTTCGTGGAAGCACACGAACTGCCGATGTTTGACCTACGCCTAACCTTTGCTGCGGGCAGCAGCCAAGATGGCGATGCTCAAGGCCTGGCCATGCTGACCAACGCCATGCTCAATGAAGGTGTGCCAGGCAAGGATGTCGGTCAAATTGCTTCCGGCTTTGAAGACCTCGGCGCAGACTTCAGCAACGGTTCATACCGTGACATGGCGGTAGTAGGCTTGCGCAGCCTGAGTGCGAAAAAAGAACGCGAACCTGCCTTGGCCCTGTTTGATCAGGTCATTGGCCAGCCGACATTCCCGAAAGACTCATTCGCCCGGATCAAAAACCAAGTACTGGCGGGCTTCGAATATCAGAAGCAGAACCCGGGCAGCCTCGCTGGAATAGAGTTGTTTGATAAGCTCTATGGCAAGCACCCTTACGCCCACCCAAGTGATGGCACCGAGAAATCAATTCCGCCCATTACTATTGAGCAGCTCAAAGCATTCCACGCCAAGGCCTACAGTGCCGGTAACACGGTAATTGCACTGGTCGGTGACCTGAGCCGCAGTGAAGCGCAAGCCATCACTGCAAAAGTCTCTGCGGCGCTGCCAAAAGGCCCTGCATTACCGGCTATTGCTGAACCGCAAAAGCCAGTTGCAAGCAGTAACCACATTGAGTTCCCATCCAAACAAACGCACCTGATGTTGGCGCAACTGGGCATCGACCGTGCCGACCCGGACTACGCTGCGCTGTATATGGGTAACCAAATTTTTGGTGGCGGTGGCTTCGGTACACGCCTGATGGAGGAGGTTCGCGAGAAGCGGGGTCTGACCTACGGCGTTTATTCTGGCTTCACGGCAATGCAAGTGCGTGGCCCGTTTATGATCAACCTGCAAACCCGAGCAGAGCTCAGCGAAGGCACGCTTAAGCTGGTTAAAGGCTTGCTACGCGACTACCTGAAGAACGGCCCAACCGAGAAGGAGCTGGATAACGCCAAGCGCGAAATGGCGGGTAGCTTCCCGCTTTCGACCGCGAGCAACTCAGCGATTGTCGGCCAGTTAGGTGCTATCGGCTTCTATAATCTGCCGCTGGATTACCTCGAAACCTTTATGCAGAAGATTCAGGCGCTCACCGTCGAGCAAGTCAAAGCCGCCATGGCCAAGCACCTTGATCCAGATGCATTGGTCATCGTCACCGCGGGCCCGACAGTTGCGCAGAAAGAATTGCCACCCCCCACAGACACCCCTGCCGAACAACCGCTGGGCGTTCCGGAGCATTAATGAGCAAACAAGCTAGCAGAACAGGTGCCCACGGCGGGCTGGGCCATGTGCGTATTATCGGTGGAGAGTGGGGCTCACGACGCTTCACGTTCCCTGATGCACAGGGCCTTCGCCCAACGCCAGACCGTGTGCGAGAAACCCTGTTCAACTGGTTGGCTCCATACATCGAGGGCGCGCGCGTACTCGATCCCTTTACCGGTAGCGGTGCGCTGTACCTGGAAGCTCTCTCGCGCGGAGCGGCGAGTGCATTGGCGCTCGACTTGAACCCGGACTCAGTTGCATCGCTGCGCGGTCACTTGCAAACCCTGCGCTGTGAAAATGGTCAGTTACTGCAAAGTGATGCACTAAATTATCTGCAAAATCAGGCGGCGACTGCATTCGACTTAGTTTTCCTGGACCCGCCATTCCATCAGGATTTGCTAGTCCCGGCCTGCGAGTTGCTCGAATCTCGCGGCTGGCTTAGCGATGATGCTTGGGTCTATTGTGAAAGTGAGAAAGCGCCATCAAAGCTGGGCTTGCCAGGTAACTGGCGGTTACATCGTGAGAAGAAATCCGGACAAGTGTATTACTCATTATGGGAACGTTCACCCGCGTCCTAGCGTCCTGTGCCCATCCACTGGCAACCCATATGAACACATCCTTTAAACCTGCATGGTGGCTACCTGGCGCGCACTTACAGACGCTCTGGAGCTCTATGTGTCGCACGCCACCCAAACTCGAACGCCGACGCGAACGGATGTGGCTGGTTGACGGTGATTTTCTTGATATGGACTGGTATGGACCCCATCAGGCCGACACCCCTGTAGTCCTGCTGCTGCACGGTTTAACCGGCTCATCTGACTCGCTGTACATTCTGGGCGTGCAACAAACCCTCGCCGCTCAGGGGTGGGCCAGTGTCGCCCTGAATTGGCGTGGATGTTCAGGGGAACCCAACCTATTGCCCCGTGGCTATCATTCCGGTGCCAGTGAAGACCTGGCTGAGACCGTTAGCCACCTGCGTGCGCAACGGCCCATGGCCCCGCTCTATGCAGCCGGTTATTCCCTCGGCGGCAACGTATTGCTCAAGTACCTCGGAGAATCCGGCGAAGACAGCCAACTGCAAGGCGCCATTGCGGTTTCTGTGCCGTTTCGCCTTGATCAGTGCGCAGACCGCATCGGCATGGGCTTCTCAAAGGTATACCAGGCGCACTTCATGCGTGAGATGGTCGCTTACATCCGTGACAAGCAGCGCCTGTTCAGCCACAGCGGTCAGGCCGACCAGTTGTCAATCATAGAAAAACTCGGCCCACTGGACGGCATGCGGACATTTTGGGATTTCGATGGCAAAGTCACCGCCCCACTGCACGGCTTCAGCGATGCGCAGGATTATTACAAGCGCTCTTCGAGCCGCTACTTTCTTGGAAAGATTTGCACACCGACCCTGCTGATCCACGCCAAGGACGACCCATTTGTGTTTGAGCACAGCCTGCCGGAACCTGATGAACTGGCAAACTGCATCGAATTTGAGCTGCACTCAAAAGGCGGCCACGTGGGTTTTATTGAAGGCTCACCCAAGCGACCCAGCTATTACCTTGAGCGGCGCATTCCGCAATGGTTTAGCCAACAAGCGAGTCGCCGCTAAACCACCGCATCGAGTGGCACATGGTAGGTCTGGTGCAAGGCATCGACCTCAGCCCGCGCTTGCGGGGCAACAAACCCAACCTCAAGCGCCAAGACCTGAAAAATACCGCGCCGCAACATCTCCTCATTAAGATCGCCAGGGGTGCGTTGCGAGGTGCACAGAAAACGCACCCACGACGTCAGGATGATCCAGCCATTAAGGGTCAATGCCTCAACCTGCTGAGCGGTCATTATCAGAATGCCGGCATCACAAAAGCCTTTATAAATAGCCTGAGCGCTGAGCAGGCAGCGCTGCGAGAAGAGTCGGTAGCCCTCAGACAGCACGGGGTCGCTGCCAAGTAAGTGCTCAAGGTCGCGGTGTAAGAAGCGATAACGCCACATCGCCTCCAACAGCGACTCTAGGTAGAAGTTTTTGTCTTTAATACTGGGCTCACGGCCTTCTGGCAGGCGCAAGAAGCTGTCGACATCTGCCTCATAACGACCAAACAGCTCGGCAATAATCGCCTGCTTGTTGCGGAAGTGGTAGTACAGGTTGCCAGGTGAAATGCCCAAAAACTCAGCAATATGATTAGTCGTAACGCTACGCTCGCCCTGGCTATTAAACAGCTCAAGGCTCGCCAGAATGATACGTTCGCGGGTTTTCTGCGGAGCTGCCATAAGCCACAAAATCTCAGTGCATTACTTGGGTCGAAGATTCTAAGAGTTACTCGACTTACGCGAAAGGCCTAGGTACGGGGTGCAAACGTGTTACCACACGGCATTACCCAACTTTTTACCTAGCTACATCACGGCCACTATAGCGCTAAGCTATTTGACATTGTAGAGCAATTACTCTAAATATTCAGTTCAGCATTTATTACCCTTGTGCTACTGCCCAAACAAGGTCCCACGCCTAACCGCAGAGAACTTACATCATGGTCGCCAACGTCGCTTACCTAGAACAAAACCAAGAACAGATTAACCAGTTGGACAGCACCCTCGCACTGCAACGCCAGGCTTATCAAGCCAACCCAATGCCGTCTGCCGAGCAGCGTATTCAGTGGTTAAATGCATTGTGCGACCTGATTAAAAATGAGCAGCAAGCGCTCATTACGGCAATCTCGACAGATTTCAGTAACCGCTCGGCAGATGAAACCCTGCTTGCTGAAATAATGCCCAGCCTGCACAACATTCATTACGCAACCAAACGCATCAAAAAGTGGATGAAACCTTCACGACGCAGCGTCGGCCTGCAGTTTATGCCCGCAGCCGCCAAGGTTATCTATCAACCACTGGGTGTGGTCGGCGTGATAGTGCCCTGGAATTACCCTCTGTTTCTGGCCATCGGCCCTTTGGTGGGCGCATTGGCTGCTGGCAACCGGGTCATGATCAAGATGAGCGAGTCGACCCCCGCCACCTCACAACTGGTCAAAGACCTGCTCGCCAAAGTGTTCCCAGAAGATTTGGTCAGCGTTGCGCTGGGCGAAGCCGAAGTGGGTATGGCGTTCTCTAAGCTGCCGTTCGATCACTTGCTGTTCACCGGCGCGACCAGCATCGGTAAACATGTCATGCGCGCCGCCGCGGAAAACCTGACGCCAGTAACCCTGGAGTTAGGCGGTAAATCACCGGCAATCATCGCCAAAGATGCATCACTTGATGACGCAGCCGAGCGCATCGCCTTCGGTAAAACCATGAATGCCGGCCAGACCTGCGTTGCGCCTGACTATGTGCTGGTGCCGAAAGATCAGGTTGATGGCTTCGTTGAGGCCTACCGCAACGTGGTGCTGAAGTTTTACCCGACGCTGGAAAATAACCCTGACTACACAGCCATTATCAATGAGCGTCAGCAAGCACGTCTCAATGGCTACCTCAGCGACGCCGAAAACAAAGGCGCTAAACTGATTCCGTTATATGCCAACGCTCAAGGTCGGCGTATGCCGCAAACCTTGCTGCTCAATGTCAATGACGACATGAAAATCATGCAAGACGAAATCTTCGGCCCTCTGCTGCCCATCGTGCCTTATGAACGCATCGAAGACGCATTCACCTATGTAAACCAACGCCCACGGCCTTTGGCCTTGTATTACTTTGGTTATGACAAGCGCGAACAGCAGCGGGTAATGCATGAAACCCACTCAGGCGGTGCCTGCATCAACGATACCTTGCTCCACGTTGCCCAAGACGATATGCCGTTTGGCGGTATAGGGCCGTCGGGCATGGGCCATTATCACGGTCATGAAGGCTTCCTGACATTCAGCAAGGCCAAAGGGATACTGATCAAGCAGCGACTGAACGCCGCCAAGACCATCTATCCGCCTTATGGCAAGTCGATTCAGAAGCTGATTTACAAGATGTTCGTACGCTAATACAACAATCGCCGCTCGCAGCTACACTGCGAGCGGTGTCAAAAGGTAATAATAAAAAATGTCAGAAACCACTCTGAATGCTGCCGAATTGAGCCGCAGAGGCTTTTTAAAAAACGGCCTGATTGGTACCGCTTTATTAGCAACAGCAGGAATTACTGTCACCCTTAGCGGCTGCTCGGCCAGCACGCCCGCCAAGGGTTATCGCGTTGTGCGCGCCGATGATGTTGCCCTGCTAAGCGTGATCATCCCAGTGATACTGGAAGGCGCTGTGCCACTTGCACAGATGCCCCAAGCCGTGAAAGGCACCCTCAAAAGCCTCGACAACAGCCTCAGCTACCTTTCGCCAGAGCTGCTCAAACTTACTACCCAGTTGTTCGATGTACTTGCATCGCCGCTAACCCGTGGCCCGCTTACGGGCGTTTGGGGTAGCTGGGAAAATGCCAGCGCACAAGATGTGCGTAACTTTTTGGAGCGCTGGCAGAACAGCTCTATCGGCCTGTTAAAAATGGGGCATGACTCGCTTATAAAGCTGGTTTTGATGAACTGGTATGGCCGCCCCGAATCCTGGGCCAATTGTGGCTACCCGGGACCACCCACTGTTTAACCAGACTTATTGCCAGTACTTCCTAGAAGAATAAATTGAGAGTTGCCTGATATGCCTGTACCTGATCTATTTGCCGAAGGCTTAGCCCGCGGCTGGAAAACCTACAACGGTTCACGCCTTGAGCAAGACCTGACGCTAGAAGCCGATGTGGTCATTGTCGGCACCGGCGCAGGCGGCGGCACCAGTGCCGAGATTCTCAGCGCCGCAGGCTACAAAGTCCTGCTGGTAGAAGAAGGCCCGCTCAAAACCAGCAGCGACTTCAAGATGCAAGAAGCCGAGGCCTACCCGACGCTCTATCAGGAAGGTATCGGGCGCATGAGCAAGGATGGCGCCATCATCATTTTGCAGGGCCGTGCCGTCGGAGGCACAACGCTGGTTAACTGGACATCCAGTTTTCGCACGCCACACCAAACCCTTGAGCATTGGGCCAAAGAGCACAACGTCAAAGGCCATAGCGAGAGCGAAATGGCCCCCTGGTTCGAGCAAATGGAGCAGCGCCTGGGTGTCGCACCCTGGGCAGTACCCCCTAACGCCAACAATGATGTCATTCGCAGTGGCTGCGAAAAGCTCGGCTACCACTGGAAGGTCATTCCGCGTAACGTCCGTGGCTGTTGGAATCTGGGTTACTGCGGCATGGGCTGCCCGACCAATGCCAAACAATCAATGCTGGTGACGACTATTCCGGCCACCCTGGAAAAAGGCGGAGAGCTGCTTTACCTGGCACGCGCCGAACGACTGATCCATGACGGCAACAAGGTTAGCGGGCTTGAATGTGTGGCAATGGACGAGCATTGCGTGGCTCCCACAGGACGTAAAATAAAGATCAAAGCGCGCCACTATATTCTCGCCGGTGGCGGCATCAACACCCCTGCCATTCTGATGCGATCTGAAGCACCAGACCCCCATGAACGGGCAGGCAAACGCACCTTTATCCATGTGGTTAATTTCTCGACGGCCTTATTCGATAAGGTCATCAACCCCTTCTATGGTGCGCCGCAATCAATCTACTCCGACCATTTCCAGTGGAATCAAGGCACCGCAGGCCCGCTCTCCTACAAACTTGAGGTGCCACCTCTGCACCCAGCGCTTAGCAGCACGCTGCTAGGTGAGTTTGGCGTCGAGAACAACCTGCGCATGGAGCAATTGCCCCACACCAATATGCTGCTGGCGCTTATGCGTGACGGTTTCCACCCTGAGAGCGCCGAGGGTACTGTCGAACTGCGGGGTGACGGCAGCCCAATACTCGATTACCAAATGACCGACTACACTTGGGATGGTATTCGCCGTGCATTTCATACCATGGCCGAGATTCAATTTGCCGCGGGTGCGAAATCGGTGATGCCAATGCACGCTGATGCCCAATCCGCTACCTCGCTGGCACAAGCGCGCAGTCAGATTGACAACCTGAGCATGGAGCTTTACCGCACTCGCCTCGGCAGCGCACATGTCATGGGCGGTTGCGCGATGGGTGAAGACCCGAAGCAGGCAGTGACTGACAGCCTTGGCCGCCATCACCAACTGAGCAATCTATCGATCCATGACGGTTCGCTATTTCCAACCAGTATTGGTGCCAACCCACAGCTGTCTGTTTACGGGCTAACCGCCAAACTTTCGAGCCTGCTTGCCGAGCGTCTAAAAACCAGTTGAAGCCTCTGGAGCGCATCCGTAAAGTTTTTTTGTCGGATCGCTCCCTCTAGAGTAGGGTTTTAGCGCAACATCTGTGCACTCAGACTTGGCCGCTGCGGACTGCTGCGCTACCATCCGACTCCCAAACGGACTCGCCAGGACGTCACGATGAATCGAGTGTTATACCCAGGCACCTTCGACCCCATCACCAAAGGTCACGGTGATTTGGTTGAACGCGCCTCGAAATTGTTCGACAGCGTGGTCATTGCCGTTGCAGCCAGCCCTAAGAAAAACCCGCTGTTTCCGCTGGAGCAGCGCGTGGCTCTGGCGCAAGAAGTCACCAAACACTTGCCAAATGTTGAAGTGGTAGGCTTTTCCAGCCTGCTCGCGCATTTCGCCAAAGAACAAGGTGCCAATGTATTCCTACGTGGCCTGCGTGCAGTGTCTGACTTCGAGTACGAGTTTCAGTTGGCCAATATGAATCGCCAACTGGCACCGGATGTCGAAAGCCTATTTTTGACACCGTCGGAGAAATACTCGTTTATTTCCTCTACGCTGGTCCGCGAGATTGCTGCCTTGGATGGGGACATCAGCAAGTTTGTCCATCCAGCGGTTGCCGAAGCGCTGAACCAACGTTTCAACAAGTAGCCCGTACCCAGCTACACTTGAGTAAGCTGCCGAACCCAAGCTAGCAGCGCTAGCTTGGCATGAACCATAGCGCCCATCGCGACAATCCGGCACAATTCGCCTCTCGAAGTTAGAAATCGTCGAAGCCTCGCGCCTCGACAGGAGCCGTACCGCATGTCCCTGATCATCACCGACGATTGCATCAATTGCGACGTCTGCGAACCTGAGTGCCCGAACGCAGCTATCTCGCAAGGCGAAGAGATCTACGTTATCGACCCGAACCTGTGTACCGAGTGCGTTGGCCATTACGACGAACCGCAGTGCCAACAAGTGTGCCCGGTTGATTGCATTCCACTCGACGAAAGCAACGTTGAGAGCAAAGATGAACTGATGCAGAAATACATGATCATTACCGGTAAGGCGTGATTAATCGCGGTATCTTGTCGCCCTGCCCCGTAACGGCTGATCTCAGGTAATCATGCCTTAGATTCCAGTCAGACCTTCGCTGCGACAACAACCGATGGTTACCATGACTCGACAGCTCCTTCTCTGCGCACTACTCCTTCTTAGCTCTTTGAGCCTGCAAGCCGCCACCCGACCAGGTCAAGCTGCGGTGGCCAGCGCTCACCCTGCCGCCACAGTTGCAGGCGAAGAAACCTTAGCCCATGGCGGCAACGCTTTTGACGCAGCCGTTGCGGTCAGTGCGGCACTGGCGGTGGTTGAGCCATATAGCTCGGGCTTGGGCGGTGGCGGTTTCTTCCTGCTGCGTCAGGCTGGCGAGCAGCCGACCTATCGGTTTCTCGATGCCCGCGAACGCGCACCTCTTGCTGCGCACTCCAACCTGTATCGACGCGACGGTAAAATCCAACCAGAGCTGTCCCTTAATGGCCCGCTTGCTGCTGCGATCCCCGGCTTACCTGCCGCACTAGTTGAGCTTGCCCAGCGCTATGGTCGCCTCCCACTCAAAGACACACTGTTGCCAGCCATTCGCCTGGCTCGTGACGGCGTCTCCTATGACCGCGTTTACCGTGAGCGAGCGAGCTGGCGTTTAGCAGCAATGCGTGACGACCCGGAAACAGCGCGAATCTTTTTGCACAACGGCGAAATTCCAAGCGAGTTTGGCCTGCTCCGCCAACCCGACCTGGTACGCACCCTTGAACGCATCGCCCGCGACGGCAAGGCTGGCTTCTACAGCGGTGAAACTGCAAACAAACTGGTGAATGGCGTCCGTAAAGCGGGCGGCATCTGGACTTTGCGCGACCTCAGCGAATACAAGGTGGTGGAACGTGCCCCGCTGCGTTTCCCATTGTCTGACGGCCGCGAGCTGATCACTGCGCCACCTCCGTCTGCAGGCGGGATTGCCATCGCTCAAAGCTTGGCGATGCTGCAACAACTGCCATGGCAGAAGGCCGAGCCGGTTCAGCGCACACACTTTGTGGTCGAAGCCCTACGACGTGCTTATCGAGACCGCGGTCTAATTGGTGACCCTGACTTTGTCAGCAACCCGGCCGCTAGGTTGCTCAACCCCGACTACCTGAAACAACTCGCCAACAGCATTGACCCGCAACGCGCGACGCCAAGCTCAAGCCTGCCCCCTGCGGGCAAACTGCACGAAGGCAATCACACCACCCACTTCACCGTCCTTGATGCCGATGGCAACGCGGTTTCAGCAACGCTGTCGATCAACCTGCCCTTCGGTGCAGCATTCGTTGCCCCCGGAACCGGTGTGCTTCTCAACGACGAGATGGACGACTTTGCTGCAGATATCGACGGCTCAAATGCCTATGGCTTGACTGGCAGCCGCGCGAACGCGGTGGATGCAGGCAAGCGTCCGCTGTCGAGCATGAGCCCAACATTTATTGAGAGCGGTGACGACTTCGCCAGCTTTGGCACCCCGGGCGGCAGCCGGATTCCGAGCATGGTGCTGCTCTCTATCCTGCAGTATCTGGACGGTAAGCCCATTGCCACCTGGCCGAGTGTGGCGCGCTATCACCATCAGTATTTGCCGGATGTAATCGAGCATGAACCGAACACCTTCAGCGCCAGACAAATTTCTGAGCTCAAGGCCCGCGGCTACCAGCTCAAAGCGCTAGAGCGCCAGTATGGCAATCAACAGGTGTTGTTTTGGCATAAGCGCAGCAATCTGGTTGAAGCAGCCAGCGACCCGCGCGGTATTGGCACCGCGCAAATTATCAAAGAGGTACCCACCACAGCGAACCCGTGAAGCGAAATCGCACACCTGGCGGCATTCTTAGGGTACGGCAACGCGCAGCCTACCCACCAGGCCTTGCACGCAAGAGGCAAACACCCGGTTTTTAAGCCCTGCGCTGCCAGCTTTCGAATACATAGGGCGGGGTTGTTTCTGTTGCCGGATGCGCTTCGCTTGATGACTGCTGCCATGCATCCGCAGCAAACTCAGGAAACCAAGCATCACCGTCCGGATTCAGGTTGATCCGCGTCAGGTACATGCGCTGCGCTTGGTCAAGCCCTTGGGTATAGAGTTGCGCGCCGCCAATTAACATCAGCTCATCCACGCCCTGTTCACGAGCCCAGGCATCGGCACGAAGCACCGCCGCCTCCAATGAAGCAAATACTTCGGCGCCGTCCAGTTGCAAACCGCTCTGGCGGCTGACCACTATGTTAAGCCGGCCCGGCAACGGTCGCCCAAGCGAGTCCCAGGTTTTGCGCCCCATGATGATCGGCTTGCCCAGCGTCAGCGCCTTGAAGTGCTTGAGGTCCGCCGGCAAGTGCCAAGGCATTTGGTTATCGAGGCCAATCACGCGGTTATCCGCGAGCGCCGCAATCAGACAAAGAGGAAGAGTATTTTTCATGCTGGCGAGCATAGCAAAGCTTCGGTGTAAGGCGCGACAAGGTGAAGCTTGCCCAGCATGGTTCAAACTCAGTTAAAACCCTTGAATCAGATCGCTGTAACAAAAGGTCAGCAAAGCCAATGCAGACTATTCTCTCAGCGACCATTTCGCACAGGGACGACGCGCATGCCTGCACTCAATAAGCTAATCACTGGACACTGCTCTCGCATGAGCGCTTTAACCTGCTTGCTGTGCTTACCCTTTATGCTGAGCGCAGCACCTGCGGACTTTGAGCCAGGCACCAAGCTGCAAACCCATCCACTGATTATTGGCCACCGGGGCGCCAGCGGTTATGTACCCGAGCACACCCTTGGCGCTTACGCACTTGCGGTGACGCTGGGGGCCGACTATATCGAGCCCGATCTGGTCATGACCAAGGATGGCCAACTGATTGCTCGGCACGACAATGAATTGGGTCTGACCACCGATGTGGCGGCACATCCTGAGTTTGCTCAGCGCAAACGCAGTAAGAGCATCGACGGGATCGAGCTCAATGGCTGGTTCAGTGAGGACTTCACACTGGCCGAACTCAAGACCCTGCGCGCCATTGAACGAATTCCCACTGTCCGCCCCGGCAACGCGCGGCTCAATGGCAGCATGCAGATTCCAACGCTGCAAGAAATCATCGACCTGAGCAAAGACCTGCAACGCAGCCAAGGTCGGCAGATTGGTCTGTATATCGAAACCAAACACCCCACATACTTTCAGCAACAGGGGTTGAGCATGGAAAAACCGCTGCTGAAAATCCTCAAGGAAAATGGCCTGGATAGCGCCAAAGCGCCGATTTATATCCAGTCATTCGAGGTCAATAACCTTAAACAGCTGAGCCGTGCCAGCGATGTGCGCTTGATTCAGCTATACGGCGAAGGCCAGCCTTTTGATCAACTCAGCAGTGGCACCAGCCTGACCTACGAGCAGATGGCAACGCCACAGGGTTTCAAGCGCGTTGCCAAATACGCCGTCGGGGTTGGCCCACATAAAAGCGCGATTATTGCCTTGGACAGCACGGGCGCTCTCAACCTGGCTAACGCCACTCGTTTTGTCGCAGACGCCCATGCCGCCGAGTTGAAAGTACATCCCTATACCTTTCGTGCGGAAAACAGCTTTCTGCCGACTAATCTGCGCAAAGGCGATGATCCAAACGCCCGTGGCGACATTGAGCAGGAAGTAAAAATTTTCCTCGAGGCCGGTATCGATGGCTTATTCATGGACCAGCCAGACATTGGCATCACCCTCAGAAACCCGCGCAAATAATTTGCCGGCATAGTTGAAACAGCGTTCAGCGGTTATGCTTAGCACACAGTACTGATACGAGATACCGCGTGACTGCAGCTTCCAATACCCTGAGCAAACTGCAAAAGCTCTGGCTTACAGAGACTATTCGCCTGCGCGAAGAGCACACCGGACCACTTGAAGACAGCGAAACCAATCGCCGTGTGCAAATGGCCGGGGGTGACTTTGCCCAGCGCCTGCAACATCGCGCCTTATTGCTGGCTGAACGTGATGGTCAGTTACAGGCCTTGACCCATTGGCGTCAAGGCTCGCGTCTGGCATTACTGGCCATGCTGGTATTTGCGGTGTTCAGCGGTATTGGCCTGAGTGTCGCCGCGCTGGGTGACGGCCTGCGTCCGGTCAATGTGTTCTGGGCGCTGGGCAGCATGCTTGGACTCAATCTTTTGATGCTACTTGCGTGGCTGCTCGGCCTAATTTTCGCAGGCAATAGCGCAGGTGCTTTGGGCCGTTTATGGCTATGGCTCAGTGAAAAGCTGGCGCGTGATGCTCAGGTCGCCCAGCTCGCCCCGGCATTACTTATTCTTCTGCAGCGCAAGCGCCTTAGCCGCTGGGCGCTGGGCGTGATGAGCAACGGTTTCTGGCTCGTTGCCCTGCTTAGCGCGCTGGTGAGCATGCTGCTGCTCTTGGCAACTCGACGCTACGGTTTTGTCTGGGAAAGCACCATTCTTAGCGGCGAGACCTTTACCTTACTGACCCAAAGCATTGGTGCCCTGCCCGCCCTCTTTGGCTTCAGCCTGCCAGACGCTGAACTGATCCGCATCAGTGGCGACAGTGCCATGCTCAGCGAAGCCGCGCGCCAGAGTTGGGCTGGCTGGTTGGTCGGAGTGCTGCTGGTTTACGGCATTATTCCGCGCCTGGTGCTGACAGTCGCCTGCTGGCTGCTGTGGAGCACAGGCCGCGCCGCACTTAAGCTCGACACCAGCTTACCCGGCTACAGCCTGCTGCGTGAGCGCTTGCAACCGAGCAGTGAACGCTTAGGGGTAAACGACAGTGCCCCGGACTTCCTGCATCAGCCTGCTGCAGGTCACAACGCCAACCCGAGCGAAGATGCAGTGTTGATGGCTATTGAACTGGACGCGCAATACCAGTGGCCACCCAGCCAACTTCCCCCAGGCGTGCTCGACGCTGGGGTTATCGACAACCGTGAGCAGCGCCAGCGTTTGCTCGAACAACTGACCCGTTTCCCCCCGGCGCGCCTTTTGATTGCCTGCGACCCACGCCGCTCACCCGACCGTGGCGCCCTGAGCTTACTCGGCGAATTGAGTCGCTGTGCTGGCGCAACACGTATCTGGCTATTGCCGCCACCAGTTGGCGAACCACTCGACAGTAACCGGTTAAGCGACTGGCACACTGCACTCGACGCCTTGCAACTGCCACACAGCAACACCGCGCCGTTAACCTGGCTGGAGAGCGGTCATGACTAAACCCCAAGCGCTGCGACTGGCCGTGGTCGGCCATACCAATGTCGGCAAGACCTCGCTGCTGCGCACCCTGACTCGCGACGTTGGTTTTGGTGAGGTTTCGCCCCGCCACAGCACCACCCGGCATGTTGAAGGCGCACGCTTATCGGTCGAGGGTGAAGCACTGCTGGAGCTTTACGACACCCCGGGACTGGAGGATGCAATCGCCCTACTCGATTATCTGGAGCGTCTTGACCACCCCGGCGAACGCCTTGATGGTCCAGCCAGGCTGGAGCGTTTTCTACAAAGCAGTGAGGCCCATCAGCGCTTCGAGCAAGAGGCCAAAGTGCTGCGTCAACTGCAAGCCTGCGACGCGGGCTTGTATGTGATTGATGCCCGTGAGCCGGTACTGGCCAAGTATCGCGATGAGCTGGAAGTGCTGAGCATGTGCGGGCGACCGTTGCTGCCAATACTCAACTTTGTAGCCAGCACAGCGCATCGCGAAGAAGAGTGGCGCGAAGCCCTGGCCCGTATTGGTTTACATGCACTGGTGCGCTTTGACAGCGTGGCACCTCCCGTGGACGGTGAGCGGCGCTTGTATGAAAGCTTGAGCCTGTTACTGGAAAAAGCCGCGCCACAGCTGCAACGCCTGATCATGGATCACCAGACACAACGCGAAGCCCGAGCCAAAGCGGGCGTGCAACTAATTGCTGATTTGTTAATTGACTGTGCCGCTTACCGGCGCAGCGTTGCAGCGGACCCCGAGCGTGAGAAAGTGGCGATCAATGCGCTACGCGAACATATTTGCAAACGCGAACAACGCTGCGTTGAAGACCTGCTCAAGCTGTATGCCTTTCGCAAAGATGACGCCAAGGCTGAAGACTTACCCCTGCTCGATGGGCGCTGGGGCGATGACCTGTTCAATCCGGAAACGCTTAAGCAACTGGGGATCAAAGTGGGCGGCGGCATGGCTGCAGGGGCGGCAACAGGCGCGGGGATCGACTTACTGGTTGGCGGCGTTACCCTTGGCGCAGCGGCCGCACTCGGTGCCTTGATCGGCGGGAGCGCGCAAACCTTACGCGGTTATGGCGAACGCCTGAAAAGCAAGATCAAGGGTGAGCGCGAACTCACCGTCGATGACGCGGTATTGCGCCTCTTGGCCCTGCGCCAGCAACTGCTGTTGAGCGCACTGGATGAGCGCGGCCATGCGGCAATGGATGCAATAAAACTCGCGGAGCCACAAGACAGCACCTGGCGCAAAGGCAAACTACCCGAAGCGCTACGTGATGCCCGCGCCTATCCACAATGGTCAAGTATCGACAAGCGTGGTTGGCGCAGCAGCAGTGAGCGCCGCGAAAGGGTTGAAGAGCTGACCCGGGAACTGCTCAAGCACCGAATCAGCAAAGGCTGAAGCAGCTCACCGGGACACGTCAGACCCAGCTTATGCAGCCGGTGAGGTGGAAATCCACACCAGGCTTATTTGCCCAAGTAAAGATCCTTGAGTTTCGGCCAGTCATCGCTATTGGTGATACGCAGGATTTCTTGGCTAATCGGCTCACGCAACGCACTGCCACTGGCAACTGCAAAGGCGTAGGACTGATTGTCAAAAGTGCCCGGCATGATATCCAAACCGCCATGATCCAGCTCGGTATTGCGGTACTGCAAAATAGGCAGGTCATAGACAACCGCATCGGTCTCACCCTGTTGCACCGAGCGCATGGCACTTAATACATCGGGATAGACAGTGTTACGAATACGTTGACCGGTCAGGTATTTCTCGCCGACGGTCCCGCCAATAGTTGCAACATGGGCACGCTTGAGATCTTCGGTGCCTTGAATACCACTTCTCAGGTTGCCGACGGTTAAGGCACTGGTAACCGCTGCAGTAAAGGTCGAAACCATGATCAAGGCACTGAACATCCAGACAATCGCGATCAAGCGCCCGCCCAGTGTCACCGGTGATTTATCGCCATAACCAACCGTCGTCATGGTCACCGCCGCCCACCAGAAGCTGTTGCCCAGGCCTTCCGCCGGATTACCACCGAATTGATCCTTGTTACGCCGCCGCTCAAAGGCCCACAGCAGTGCACCAACCATCAGAAGCAAACCCGCCAGACCGATCACCAGGCTGGCAAACTGCCAAGACAACAACCCCTTCAAAGCCGACCAACCATTGTTATCAGTGCCCCTGGGCACTGCAATGGCCAGACCGGTTTGATAAATGGGGTGGGTGAAATCGAATTTGCTTTCTCGCTCGGCGGTCATGGTTAACGCACCAATCACCACATCGAGATTCCCGGCCTCAAGGCTGGGTAGTAACTCGCCAAATTGCATGGGCTCAAATTCAAACTGGTAGCCCAGTTGCTTAGCGATGTCTTGCCATAGATCAACGCTGATCCCACGCCAGTCACCATTTTTATCATGAATGACAAAAGGTGGGACCTCGCTCAGCCCCACGCGCAGTACTGGTTTTTCGGACTCATCCGCCACGGCTGAAAAGCCAAACAGACAGAGCAAAAACACCGTAATAATCCTATACACACCAACGCTCCATGCTCGCTAACAAAGTCACAGCCTAACAAACTTTGTCTGCTTACTTGGAGCGGTGAAGGCTTTGAAGGCCGGATAGACCGCTCCAACTAGAGCGCTAACCGCTCCGAAACAACTGTGCCAGAGCGGTTAAATCTATGCGACCTGAAGGTTCGGCCAAGCGCTTTCACCGAGCATTGCGGCAATAGTAGATTCGCCCAAGCCCAGCCCAACACTCATGCCAAGGCCGGTGTGCATCAGCACTGCAGTCACGCTTTCATCGCAGCGAAGCACACTGAATGGCCCCGGACCACGTGCGCCATAAACGCCCTGCCAGCGCTCAACCACCTCAATTGGCGAACCCAATGTATGCTCCGCCAAATCGATCATTATTTGATCGACCGCCTCGCTATTGAAGGGCGCGATATCGCTGCCATACACATGCGAATCACCAATGATCAGTTCACCGTAGGGTGTTGGGCTGATCAGTAAGTGAATGCCATTGGCTTCCAGCTCCGGCTGCTGCTGCCGAATCTGCTGGCGGATAGCCTCTGCTTCTGGCAAGTCGGAAAAGGCCCCGTAATGCACACAACTCAATCCGGTCAACAAGGCGTGCTGCAATTGAAGAGGTTGGCGTAAACGCGCACGAAGCATTTGCAAGCCACAAACCTGAGGCTGCAATGCGCTGATTTGCTCAACCAGCAAGGTTTGATAATCATGACCCGAACACACCACGACCCTGTTAGTGCGAAACAGCCCTGCTGTGGTTTTAACCTTGCCCGGCTGAATATCCTGAACCAAGGTTGAAAAATGAAACTCCACGGCATAACGCCGTTGCAGATAGCTGACCAACTGCGGGATAGCTTCACGGGAGTAGATCTGCTGATCATCAACACCGTGCAGAGCCGCGCGGTGATGGGCGAAGCGGCCCTCATACAAGTTGCTCAGAGGCGCACCGCGCAAGAGCTCAACATTGTATTGATGCTCATGTGCCCGGCCTTGGCAGAATGCCTCAAGAAGGGCTTCTTCAGCTTCAGTACGGGCAAATAGCAGCGAGCCTTTCTGCTTGATTGACACCCCCGCATCAGCGGCCAGACCAGCCCACAACCCACGACTCAAGCGCGCCAGATCAAGCATCGGCCCTGGCGCCTGACCGGTCACTAAGGCTTGGCCAAAGTTGCGCACTGAAGCACCCAAAGGGGTATTACTGCGCTCAAAAACCTTGACCTTAAGCCCGCGCTTAGCCGCCGCATAAGCATGGGCCAACCCCAAAATACCCGCACCGACGACCAGCAAATCACAGTCTTGCTGACTCATAAAAACCTCATGTTCGTTGTTTCATCGTCACATCGATGAAAAGTCAAACCCTTCGCTTTTGCCCTTATTGAGGCATTGCTTTTGACCTCATCAGCCGCACCACAAATCGAGCGGCAGGCAGCGGCGTTCTGGGTAGGCGCGCGGGCGCAGAAGAGTGCGAATAGCACGGCAAGCCCGCGCAACACCGCCAGGGTGTCGCTGCCGGCTGCGTCACTGAGCCACAGGCTCTGATTTGCCGTCATAACGCTTGCGCCATTCGGCGAGGATCTTGTCGCGATTCTCGGCCGCCCAAGCAAAGTCGTTCTTGATCAAGCGCTGCTCATAATCCGCCGGTAGCTCCTGAAAACGCTCAGCAATGCCAGGCTGGGCCAGTACCGCGAAGTTGGCCTTGTACAGCTGCATGGCGTCGCTGCTGGCGGAGAAATCGGCCAGCTTCTTTGCGGCCTCAAGGTGTGCGGTGCCTTTGATGATGCCCGTCGCTTCAATATCCCAACCCAAGCCTTCCTTCGGCAGAACGATGTCCAGCGGAGCACCTTTGCGTTGCAACTGAACGGCTGGGTATTCGAATGAAATACCTATGGGGAACTCGCCCGCAGCGGCGAGCTTGCATGGCTTAGAACCCGAATGGGTGTACTGGCCAATGTTCTGATGCAAGCGGTCCATGTAGGCCCAGCCTTGCGGTTCACCGAAGGTTTGTAGCCAGGAGCTGACATCCAGATAACCGGTGCCAGATGATGCCGGGTTAGGCATCACAATCTTGTCTTTGTAGATCGGTTTGGTCAGGTCCTCCCAGCTCACCGGCTTAGGCAGGTTCTGCTTTTCTGCTTCGACAGTATTGAAGCAGACAGTCGCGGCCCAAACGTCCATGCCAACCCAGGCAGGCGGGTTGGCTGCATCACGGTAGTTCGCGCTGATTTTATTCAGTTGCTCTGGCGCGTAGGCCTCAAGCATTTGTTGCTTATCAAGTACTGCTAAGCTGGACGCGGCCAAGCCCCAAACGGCGTCGGCTTGAGGGCGCGCTTTTTCAGCCAGCAATTTAGCGGTGATGATGCCGGTTGAGTCACGTACCCATTTAATTTCGATATCCGGATTTTTCTTCTCAAATGCCTCTTTGTAGGCCTTGAGTTGCTCTACTTCGAGCGCGGTGTAAACAGTCAGCTCAGTCGCAGCGTTGGCGTGCAGACTAAAACCGGCAATTAAAGCGGTTGCCAGAGCAGTACGTTTGAACATGTGGAGCTCCATTATCGTAGGTTTTTGTCAGTTGGCAGAACGAGATTTCACAGCGATTGCGGAGTTTCGCCACGGGCCAGGCGCGCATTGATCTGTTCGATCACACCTGGCAACTGGTTGATGGTGTCAATGAGGTAATGCGGGCGACTCGCTGCAAACAGACCGTCGATACGTTGACGTTCTGCCGCGAGCTGTTCGCTGGACAAGGCACTGTATTGATCCCAGCTGAGGCCAAGAAAATTGCCGGAGAAACGCAGCGCTACCGTCCACATCCCGGCAGCGCGACCTTCAAGAATGCCCGGCTCGGTGTCATCGACTTTCACGCAGGCAGCCACATCATCGATGCCCAACGCGATCACGTTAGCCAATGCCTGGGCAGGGCTTGGGCGGCCCTTTGGCACTTCATCGCTAGCAACCACGTGGTCAGGCGTATAACCCGCAACAGCGGCCAGCTCGACCACTTTGTCCATGACCTGCTTGGGGTAGCCAGAGCAGGTGCCAATTTTCAGTTGCTGGGCACGCAGCGCTGCAATAGTCTCCAGCGCACCGGGGATGACCGCGGAGTGCTCGCCGACTTTGGCAATTTGCAGCGGCATAAAGCGCTCGTAGATTGCCGTCACATCATCATCGCTGGGCAAACGTGCGAAACGTTTCTGATAGCGCTCGGCAATTTGCGGCTGATTGCACAGGGTGCGGATATGGTCCCACTTACCCATGCCCATCGGGCCACGGGCTTCTTCGAGGCTGATCTGCAGGTCAAAACTGGCGAAGGCGTCGACAAATATTTTGGTCGGCGCAAAGGAGCCAAAATCTACGACCGTGCCGGCCCAATCGAGAATCACTGCGTGCAAACGCTTTGGGGTGTCATATTGCATGTCTATCTCCAGAGTAATTAATGGCTGGGAGCCGCTTGGCGCCAGGCTTGGGAACGCTTTAACAAGCCGCGAGAGGCGGTTGCCAAAAGCACCGAAACACCTGCCGAGGTCAGTAAAATAAGGGTCGACATCGCGGCTGCACCGCCAACGTTGCCCGCGTCATCCATGTTCAACACGGCGACGGCAGCGAGCATGCTGTCTGGGCTATAAAGGAAAATCGCTGCGGACACTGTGGTCATCGCCGAGACGAACAAATAGCGAATAATGTCGAGCAGTGCGGGCAGGCAAATGGGCAGTGTCACCCGGACAAAATGGCGCGCCAGCGGCATCTTCAGCGACAAGGCTGCGGCTTCAAATTCGCCGTCCAGCTGACGCAAGGCCGTGCTGGCGGTCATCTGCGCAGTGGTCAAAAAATGCGCAATGGTGCACACCACGAGCAGGGTCAAAGTGCCGTATAAGCCGCTCAGCGGATTACTCGGCAAATTGAAGAAAAACACGTAACCCAAGCCCAATACCAACCCCGGTACAGCCATAGGTATAAAGCTGAGCATGCGTAGGATTTGGGTCAGCGCGCTCTGCCGGGTTTTCTCCAGCAGATAAGCACCAGTGAAAATCAGCAGGCTGCCAAATAGCGCACTGCACGTGGCCAGGATCAAACTGTTGCGGTAGGCCGACCAACCTCCTGGCAAATCAGAAAAGCTGTAGTGATCAAGCACCAGCGACAAGTTGTATGGCCAGAATTTGACCAAGGATGAGAAAATCGCCATGCCGAATACCAGCAGCAGCGCGGCGCACAGCAGCATGACCAGACCCAGGAAGATGGCATCGCGCAGGCGTGATGGCTGCGGGTGGTAAACCTGAGCACGACCGCTCATGGCATCTCGCGAACGGCGGCGCAACCACATATCGACGCCAAAACTTAGCAGCGCCGGGATCAGCAAGACCATGCCGATCAATGCACCACGGCCAAACTGTTGCTGGCCAACCACTGCTTTGTAAGCCTCCAGCGCCAGTACCTGATAATCGCCGCCCACAACAACTGGTACACCAAAGTCGGTAATAGTCAGGGTGAATACCAGACAAAATGCGGCAAATACGCCCTGACGGCTGCCCGGCCAGGTGATACTGCGAAATGCCCGCCACGGTGAAGCGCCCATGCTCGATGCCGCATCAAACAAACGTGCATCGGCAAGGGAAAGTGCGGAGATAAGGATCATCAATGCATGGGGAAAGGTATAAATCACCTCGCCAAGGACGATCCCCCAGAAACCGTAGATGTTGTCGGCGAACAAACCGCGCAAGATGCCCTGATTACCAAACAGATAGATCAAGGCGATGCCCGGCAGCATTGATGGCGCCATCAGCGGCAACAGTGAAATAGCCCGCCACACGCCCTTGCCCGCAATCAGCGTGCGCTGCAATGCATAGGCAAACAGATACGCCAGCGGCACCACTATCAACGCTGCGGTGGTCGAAACCTTCAAACTGTTGGCCACCAGCCAGAGAAAATTGTCACTGGTAAACAGTTCATGTGCAGCGCTTAGGCCGCCGCCTTCGCCGCTGAAGCCACGCCAGAGCATAGCCAGCAACGGCAACAACACGGCACCGACCAGCAGCATCAGCAACAAACCTTTACCGCCTACAACAAACAGCCGGTCAGCCCAGCCTGCATGGCTTTTGCCTTGCCCAAACTGGCGTTGCCCAGGTTGCTGCAAGGTGATGTGCTGTTGCGCAGTCATATCAGGCAAACACCTGCAGACTGGAGGACGGTAACGCAACCCAAATATCTGAACTGGACAAGCGCGGCATAACTTCTGGAGCGAGCTCTGCCTGCAGCGTCACTCCCGGCAATTCAGTCAGTTCGAAATTCATCCGGCAGCGATTGCCAAGAAAGGTGACGTCACGCATCTGGGCACGGAATTTATTATCGACACCCTCTTGCGGGTTAATCACCACCGCTTCAGGGCGGCAGAACAAGCGCCCTTGCTGCAACGCCTGAACGTTCGCCAAATGTAATTGCAGACCGCCAACCCGAGCGCTGCCATCTTGACCGCAGGCAAATGGTAACCAGTTACCCTGCCCCACAAACTCAGCAACGAAAGGTGTTGCAGGCCGGTTATAAATTTCTTGCGGGGTGGCATATTGCTCGACATGACCGTGATTCATCACCGCAATACGATCTGCCATTAACATGGCTTCGTCCTGGTTGTGCGTCACCATCAAGGTGGTGACGCCCAGATTCTTCTGCAGTTGACGCAACTCGCCACACAGATGCTCACGCACCCGCGCATCCAGCGCCGACATCGGCTCATCAAGCAGCAGGAGTGAAGGCGCGGGTGCCAATGCACGTGCCAGCGCCACACGTTGTTGCTGGCCACCCGAGAGCTGGCCGGGGTACTTTTTCTCACTGCCGAGCAAGCCAACCAGCTCAAGCATTTCATTGACCCGCGCCCGCACGACTTCACGGCTATCGCCGCTCAAGCCATAGGCAATATTCTGCGCCACGCTGAGATTGGGGAAGAGCGCGTAAGACTGGAACAGAATGCCGTAGTCACGCGCTTGCGGCGGCAAGTTGGAGACATCACGCGAACCGATCATGATGCTGCCGCGATCCTGCTGCTCCAGCCCGGCAATGCAACGCAACAAGGTGGTTTTGCCGCAACCCGATGGCCCGAGCAAACAGACCAGTTCACCGGCTTCGACATCCAGAGACACGCCATCAAGCGCTTGAAAAGCACCGAAGCCTTTGTGGATACCGCGAACCTGCATGTTGTGTTGAGTCATAAGCCACCTCACTGAGCAATTGCTCGAATGAGGTTGATGCTAAACAGCCCGTGCTAAGGCTTTATGGCAGTTACCCAAAAACTGCCGATAGTGGCATCAGTATATTTGGCAGTGACGTGCAGCAAAGGCGTGCTTTCAATCGCCGGCGTTAGCGTGGGCCAATGCGAGAAAAGCTGCAGGCAGACGCGCTTGGCGGCGCTCTTTAAGGCAGTACAGGTACTCACTGATCAGCGGGGCTTGTTCCAATTCAATAACCCGCAAATCCGGATGATCCGGAACCTCCTGACGGGCAATGACACTGATGCCAATGTTGCGCACCACCGCTTCTCGAATCGACTCACGACTACCAATCTCAAGGAGTTTGGCGACAGTCACGCCGGTGTCGTTGAGCATTTTTTCGGTTAACACCCGAGTCGTAGAGCCTTGCTCACGCATCAGCAAACAATGCCCGGCCAACGCCGCGACACTGACCCGCTGCTGAGCAGCCAACGGATGCTCACGGTGGACAGCCAACACCAAGGGATCCTGGCCCAGCGTTAGATGGATGAGTCGGGCATCCGGATTGAGATAGGAAGAGGCTGCCAAATCGACACGGTAATCTTCCAGCGCCTCTATCACCTGCTGCGAGTTGCCGATTTCCATACTGACTTGGATCGCGGGGTACTGCTGATTAAAGCGTTTGATCAGGTCTAGCATGTAATACGGCGCGGTGGCCGCGATGCGCAAAGTGCCTTGCGCCTGCCCGCTATTACGCAGAAAGAACTCAATACCGGCTTCTTCCTGCATTAACCTTTTGACCATCGGCAGCAGCTCAACACCTGCATCGGTCAGGGTTAAGCGTCGCCCACCACGGTAGAACAACTCGACGTTGTACTGACTCTCAAGATTGCGGACTTGAGTGGTGATGGTTGGCTGACTTAAGCCGAGCTTCTTCGCCGCCTGAGTAATGCTGCCCAGGCGAGCGACCATGTAAAAGGCCTTAAGCTCGGCGTTTTGCATCAGACCGCAACAGGCGCTTTGATATGCGGATGCGCTTCGTAGCCGACCAATTCAAAGTCCTCAAACTTGAAGGCGAACAGGTCCGTCACCGCTGGATTAAGCTTCATCTGCGGCAGCGGCAACGGCTCGCGCGTCAGTTGCAAATCAGCCTGTTCGATATGGTTGGCGTACAGGTGGCAGTCGCCGCCAGTCCATATGAACTCGCCCGGCTGTAAGCCGCAGACCTGAGCAACCATCAATGTCAGCAGCGCATAGCTGGCGATATTGAATGGCACTCCGAGAAAGATATCCGCCGAGCGCTGATACAGCTGGCAGCTGAGCTTGCCGTCGGCAACGTAAAACTGGAACAGCGCATGGCAAGGAGGCAAGGCCATCTGCTCAACCAGTGCGGGGTTCCAGGCAGAGACGATCAAGCGCCGTGAGTCGGGATTTTTCTTGATCATTTCGATCAGCTTGCTGATCTGGTCAACCGATTCACCGTTAGGTGCTGGCCAGTTGCGCCATTGATAACCATAAACCGGACCGAGATCGCCATTTTCATCGGCCCACTCGTCCCAAATACGCACGCCGTTTTCCTTGAGATAACGGATATTGGTATCGCCCTGCAAAAACCACAGCAACTCATGAATGATCGACTTCAGGTGACACTTCTTGGTGGTCACCAGCGGGAAACCTTCGGCCAAATCAAAGCGCATCTGATGAGCAAATAAACTGTAAGTGCCCGTGCCTGTGCGGTCGCTTTTGAAAGTGCCGGTGTCACGCACCAAGCGCATCATGTCCAAATACTGTTTCATTGCACGGCTCCTTGGACAGTTTGGCGACGGTAGGCGTACGCAATCAACGCCATGCCGCCAAGAATCATTGGCAGCGACAGGATCTGGCCCATGGTCAGCCAACCCCATGCGATATAGCCCAACTGAGCATCCGGCACCCGTACGAACTCAACCACAAAGCGGAAGATGCCGTAGCACATGGCAAACATCCCGGAGACCGCCATTGTCGGGCGCGGTTTGCGCGAATAAATCCACAATATGACGAAGAGCGCTACACCCTCAAGCGCGAACTGATAGAGCTGCGACGGGTGACGCGCCAGTTGTTGTGGATCGGTAGGGAACACCATGGCCCAAGGCACATCGCTGGCCTTACCCCAGAGCTCGGCATTGATAAAGTTGCCAATACGTCCCGCACCCAAACCAATCGGTACCAGAGGCGCAATAAAGTCCATCAGCTCAAAGAAAGTCTTGTTGTTGCGCTTGCCAAACCACCACGAAGCCAACATCACGCCGATAAAACCACCGTGGAATGACATACCGCCTTTCCACACTTCAAGGATCAACAGTGGGTTGGCAATATAAGCCGGCAAATCGTAAAACAATACGTAGCCTAAGCGCCCGCCGAGTATCACCCCCATGGCACACCAGAACACTAAGTCCGAGAGTTTCTCTTTGGTCCAGGCTGGCGCAAAGCTATGCAAGCGGCGCGAGGCAAGCAGCCATGCACCGCCAATGCCGACAAGATACATCAGCCCGTACCAATGGATTTGCAGCGGGCCAAGGGAAATCGCAACCGGGTCGATCTGGGGGTAAGCCAGCATCTAAAAACTCCTAAGAACGCGTTAAATCAGAAAATTCAAGCCCACACAAAATAGCAGCAGGGCAAATAAGCGCTTGAGTACAAGTGGCGATAAACGATGCGCCAAGCGCGCGCCAACTCGAGCAAAAAACATACTACTGATGGCAATCCCAGCTAACGCAGGCAGGTAAACAAAACCTGCACTCCATTGCGGCAACTGCGGCTCATTCCAGCCGATCCACATAAAGCTTATGGCACCCGCAAGCGCAATTGGCAGCCCACATGCTGCCGAGGTGGCTACGGCCTGTTGCATCGGCACACTGCGCCACATTAAAAACGGCACGCTTAGCGAACCACCACCGATACCAAAAATGGCCGAAGCCCAACCAACCACCACCCCGGCAACTGTTAATCCGGGCTTGCCTGGGACACCATGACTGGCTTTGGGTTTCAAACCCAAAATCATCTGCAGCGCAACGCTGATCGCAAACACACCAATAATTTTCTGCAACAGCGGGCCCTGAATCTTACTCGCTGTCAGCGCGCCTAGCGCTGCGCCAAGTAATATACCTAGCGCCATCCAGATAAACACCGGCCAACGCACAGCTCCCAAGCGATGGTGCTCACGTACCGAGTCGATCGAGGTGAAGATAATAGTGGCCAGTGAGGTACCCACGGCAAGATGGGTCATGATTTCAGGGGCAAAACCATGGGCAGTAAAGCTGGCGACTAGCACCGGTACGATGATCAGACCGCCACCGACACCAAACAAGCCCGCCATCACTCCAGCAGCAGCGCCAAGCATTAGATACAGCAGCAACTCCATCACCACCCCCAAAAATAAAGGCGCATGGTAACGGATGCAGCAGTTTGCCTCTACTTTAGAGCGATGGATACCACGCTTGGCATTGCGTAAAGTTGCCGGAAGTTATTTTAAAAGCACATTGCCATGGCTAATACCCTGTACCTGCAACTTATGAAAAACCGCATGCGCTTGCTGCATATAGAGAGCGGCAAGACGATTGAGCTTGCGGCCGACAGCCCGATCAGCAACAACCGTTTACTGGTAGCCGACTTTTTGGCAACTGAGGCGCTACTCAAGCAAGCAATTGCGCAGCTAGAAACCAAGCGCTGGTTTCAGCTGCAAATGCCTGCGCAGATGGTAATCCAACCACTGGAATTGATTGAAGGCGGGCTCGCCCCGGTAGAAGAGCGCATTTTGTTGGAACTCGGGCATGGTAGCGGCGCTCGGAAAGTACAGATTCATGTTGGTGAGCAGTTGAGCCCCGAGGCGGTGCTCTCATTACTCCGCTAAGAATAAGGAATAGTCGATGTGCCTAATAACGTTGGCCTGGCAGCCGGGCCATGCACAACCACTTGTGGTTGCAGCCAATCGCGATGAATTCTATGCCCGCCCCAGCGCTGCACTGAGCGAGTGGCAAGATGCGCCGGGGATATTCGCTGGGCGCGACCTTGAAGCTGGGGGCACTTGGCTAGGCATTACCGCAAGCGGGCGCTTTGCCGCGCTGACCAATATCCGCAACCTAGAGCTGCCTGCTGGCCTGCGTTCACGCGGCGAGCTGCCCGCGAACTTTCTGCGCAGCAACTTGAGTGCACTGGACTATATCGAGGCGCTAAAAGCCAATGCGTCCGATTACTCAGGGTTTAATCTGCTGGTCGGTGACGGCCAGCAACTGTGCTATTTCAACTCGCAAAGCGGTGAAGCCCACACCCTCAGCGCTGGGGTCTACGGTTTATCTAACGCGGGCTTGGACAGTTCTTGGCCAAAAGTTGACTACGCCAAGCAGGCACTGACTCAACTGCTTGAGTCACCAGAGCCATCTTCATTGCTGGCGCTACTCAGCGACAACCATGTGCCGGAAGACAGTGCCTTGCCTGACACTGGCGTCGGCATTGCCACAGAACGATTGCTTGGCAGCGCCTTTATCGCCAGCCAAACCTATGGCACCCGCGCCAGCACCGCCTTGGTCTTTTCTGCTGACGGCCACTGGCAGCTGCTGGAGCGCAGCTTTGGCCCCAATGGTGCCGTTTTGGGGGATGTCAGCCTGCAAGGCTAGGCTTGCAGCTTGGGCCACTGTTCGGGGCTTGAGCTGCGGCTTATGCCTGAATATCCGATGCGGGGTTGATCATCCGGCCAAGGCCAAGGTTACGCAGGGCCAAGTGCAGGGTGCTGTCGATCACCTGCGGATTGTCGATAGTCATCACTTGCGCCAACAACTCGCGAGCCTTGCTCATGGTGATCTGCCTGAGCAGCCACTTAACTTTCGGCAAGTTAGTGGCGTTCATCGACAAACTATCAAAACCCATCGCCATCAGTAGCACGGCCGCCGCAGGATCACCGGCCATCTCGCCACAAATACTTACCGGCTTGCCCTCGGCATGGGAGTCGTCGACCACTTTGCGCAGCGCTTGCAGCACCGCAGGGTGGAAGAAGTCATAAAGGTCAGCAACCCGTGGATTGTTGCGGTCTACCGCCAACAAATATTGGGTCAAGTCGTTAGAGCCGACCGAAAGGAAGTCTACCTGCCGTGCCAGATCACGAGTCTGGTACACCGCAGCGGGGATCTCGATCATCATGCCGATCGGTGGCAAGGGCACATCGGTGCCTTCATCACGCACTTCACCCCACGCCCGGTGAATCAGGTGCAAGGCTTCTTCAAGCTCCTGAATACCTGAGATCATCGGCAGCAAGATCCGCAGGTTATTCAGGCCTTCGCTGGCTTTAAGCATGGCACGGGTTTGCACCAAGAAGATTTCCGGGTGATCGAGGGTCACGCGGATGCCGCGCCAGCCAAGGAATGGGTTGTCTTCTTTAATCGGGAAATACGACAGGCACTTATCGCCGCCAATATCCAAGCTGCGCATGGTCACCGGCAGCGGATGGAAGGCTTCAAGCTGCTCGCGGTAAATCGCAAGTTGTTCTTTCTCGCTGGGGAAGCGCTCTTTCATCATAAAAGGCACTTCTGTGCGATACAGTCCAACGCCTTCTGCACCGCGCTCCTGGGCGCGGGTTACGTCAGCCAGCAGGCCGGTATTAACCCACAACGGCATGCGGTGGCCATCGAGCGTTTCGCAGGGCAATGCACGTAAGGCGTCAAGACCCTGGCTCAGTTGGCGTTCTTCCTCAACCACATCAGCGTATTGCTTGCGCAGTATTTCACTGGGGTTGGTGAACACTTCACCATGATAACCATCGACGATTAACTGAATGCCGTCGATCTTCGAGTAAGGTAAATCAACAGCGCCCATGACCGTTGGGATGCCCATGGCGCGGGCAAAAATAGCCACATGCGAGTTGCCCGAGCCCAGGACCGAAATCAGGCCGACCAACTTACCTTCGGGGACTTCACCCAGCATCGACGGCGACAGCTCTTCACTGACCAGAATGGTGTTATCCGGGTAGGTCAGGTTTTGCTGCCGGGCTTTCTGTAGATACGCCAGCAAGCGCCGACCGAGGTCCTTGATGTCCGAAGCCCGCTCACGCAGGTACGCATCGTCCATCAATTCGAAGCGGTTAACGTGATCAGTCACCACCTGACGCAAGGCACCTTGCGCCCACTGGCCTGTTTTGATGACTTTGACCACCTCATTACCCAAGGAGGCGTCTTCAAGCATCATCAGGTAGACATCAAACAGCGCGCACTCTTCAGGACGCAACTGAGTGGCCATCTTCGCCGAAAGCGCGCGCATATCGGCACGAACGCTTTCAAGGGCAGAGCTAAACAGCTCAAGTTCAGCTTCGACGTTTTCAATGGCTTTATCGGGTACGACTTCAAGGTCAGCCGGTGGCAGCACCACAACAGCAGTACCTACCGCCGCACCCGGAGAACCCGGCACGCCGATGAACTTAGCCTCTTGAATACCTTTGCCTTGCTTACCCAAGCCACGAATCGAGCCGGTCGCTTCGGCGTGAGCAATAACCCCGGCAAGCTGGGCGCTCATTGTGACCAGGAAGGCCTCTTCACCTTCGTCGAACTGGCGGCGTTCTTTTTGCTGGATAACCAGAACACCCATCACTCGGCGGTGGTGAATGATCGGTGAGCCCAGGAATGAGGCGTAACGCTCTTCACCGGTTTCGGCAAAGTAGCGATAACGCGGATGCGCTGCGGCGTTCTCAAGGTTAAGTGGTTCTTCGCGCGTGCCAACCAAGCCCACCAGGCCCTCATTGGGGGCCATGCTGACCTTGCCAATCGAACGTTTGAGCAGGCCATCTGTGGCCATCAGTACGAAACGGTTGGTTTCCGAGTCAAGCAGGTAAACCGAGCACACCTGACTGCCCATGGCTTCTTTTACGCGCTGCACAATAATGCCCAACGCCGCCTTGAGATCCTTGGCGGCATTAACTTCCTGGACGATCTTGCGCAGCGTATTGAGCATGGCTCGACTCTAGTCTATGTCAGTCCCGCGTCAACAAACGCGGTGCGAGTTCTTTCAGGGCGCGACGATACACTTCGCGCTTAAATGTAACGACTTGGCCGAGAGGATACCAATAACTGACCCACTTCCAGCCATCAAACTCAGGTTTATTAGTCAGGTCCATGCGCACGCGCTGCTCATCCGAGGTCAGGCGCAGCAAAAACCATTTCTGTTTCTGACCGATACACAGCGGCTGACTGTGCGTGCGCACCAACCGCTGGGGCAAACGATACCTTAACCAGCCCCGGGTACAGGCGAGAATTTTAACGTCGCGCTGTTCGAGCCCAACTTCTTCGTTGAGCTCACGATAAAGTGCGTCTTCTGGCGACTCATTATCGTTGATGCCACCTTGGGGAAACTGCCAAGCGTCCTGGTTAATCCGGCGCGCCCATAGCACCTGTCCGGCATCATTCGTCAAAATGATGCCGACGTTGGGGCGAAAACCATCGGAGTCAATCACGGCGCACAACCTCGTAAACGCATGAATTGGCATTGTTCCACAAAGGCTGTGACAGCGGCAACGCGCTAGAAGGTGGAATAGGAATGACTCACAAAAGCAGCTATTCTGCTGACCCCTAGGCTAAACCGGTAAAGGTGACGTGTGCGCTTGGCTTTATTTGACCTCGACAATACCCTGCTTGGCGGCGACAGCGACCATGCATGGGGCGACTATTTGTGTGAGCGCGGCATCCTTGATGGCGTGGCTTATAAGAACCGCAATGACGAGTTCTATCAGGACTACCTGGCCGGCACACTGAATATTACCGACTACCTGAATTTCACCTTGGATATCCTCGGGCGCACCGAAATGAGCCAGCTTAAGCAGTGGCACGATGACTTTATGCGTGATTGCGTAGAGCCCATTATTCTGGCCAAAGCCGAGGCCCTGCTTGAGCAACACCGCCAGGCAGGCGACAAGCTGGTGATCATTACCGCAACAAATCGCTTTGTAACCGGGCCGATTGCTGAGCGCCTTGGCGTGGACACCTTGCTGGCGACCGAATGTGAAATGGCGGATGGCCGTTACACCGGACGCACCACAGATATCCCCTGCTTTAAAGAGGGCAAAGTCACGCGACTTAATCGCTGGTTGGAAGAAACCGGTTACAGCTTGGAAGACAGCTATTTCTATAGCGACTCAATGAATGACCTGCCACTGCTTGAACAGGTGGCTCACGCCTTCGCCGTTGACCCTGACCCACGCTTACAGGCCGAAGCTGAAAAGCGCGGCTGGCCGGTGATTTCACTACGCTGAAGCCAGGGAATAGATCGCGGATGAAAAAAAACCGTCCGCCCTACCGTGTGGACTTTCCACACGAAGCTTGGCCACCCTGGTGTTAAATCGGCGGCCGAAAAAGCGTCGGCCACGTCCCCGTGAAACATATAAGACATAAAAAATGGGTTACGGCATTCGCCAGTAACCCATTTTTTATGGCGCTACCGTTAAACCGGCTTTGCGCCCATCAACCCCATGATCGCTATCAGCACGATAATAATCAGTGCCGCGTAGGCCATGCAGAAACGCTTCAAACCTGCAGATGCAGGCGTCTCGCCCAGTGCCAGCCAGACCCGCAAGCGCCCGGAGAGCAGCAAGCCCAGAATCACCAACACGGCAAACAATACACTGCTGGCCAACAACCACATCTGGCTCAGTGGCAGGCCAGTCATGTCGACCATCCAATAACCACTGAATGGCAATGTCAGCGCCAGCAGCCCCAGCACGGGCATGCTAATAAAGCGCGTGCGTTTGAGTTTGCGTTGCAACACTGCCGCATCACCGCTGCGCTGGGCTTTCCAGAGCATAAACACATGCGCCAGCAGACCGAGTAGCAGAAGCACGCCCACGGCGCTGTGGACAATCTTTACCAGCTGATAATGTTCCATAGTGTTTAGGGCCTATCCAAGAAAAAGTCTGTACGCCGGATTCTCGCTCTCATCCCAGTAGGGATAGCCGATCGCATCCAGAGCTGCCGGAACTAGGTGGCGCTCGTGTTGAGGAACCTGCAACCCCGCGACCACACGGCCATCCGCAGCACCGTGATTACGGTAGTGGAACATCGAGATATTCCAGCGACCGCCCAGCTTATTGAGGAAGTTGAACAATGCACCCGGACGCTCAGGAAACTCAAAGCGCAGCACTATTTCGTCACTGACCTGTTCAGCTCGGCCACCCACCATGTGGCGTATGTGCAGCTTAGCCAGTTCATTGTCGGTCAGGTCAATAACCGGAAAGCCCTTGCTCTGCAGGCCTTCAACCAAGGCCTTGCGCGGGTCAGTTTCGGGATGAGTCTGTACCCCAACAAAGATATGCGCCTCTTTGGCGGCATGGTAGCGATAGTTGAATTCGGTGATCTGCCGCTTACCCAGCGCCTCGCAGAATGCCTTGAAGCTGCCCGGCTGCTCGGGAATGGTCACGGCGATAATCGCCTCACGCTTCTCGCCCAGCTCAGAGCGCTCAGCCACATGACGCAAGCGGTCAAAATTAACATTCGCCCCCGAATCGATCCCCACCAGCACCTGGCCACGAGCGCCTTCGCGCTCAACGTATTTTTTGATGCCGGCCACGCTCAGCGCGCCAGCAGGCTCAGTGATGGAACGGGTGTCATCGTAGATATCTTTGATTGCTGCACAGATCTCATCGGTGCTGACGGTGACGACTTCATCGACATAATCTTTGCAGATGTCAAAGGTGTGCTGGCCGATTTGGGCCACGGCAACACCATCGGCGAACAGCCCAACTTGCCCCAGCACCACACGCTCACCCGCAGCCATGGCTGCTTGCAGGCAGTTTGAATCATCCGGCTCCACACCGATGACCTTGGTTTCCGGGCACAGGTATTTAACGTAGGCCGCAATACCCGCGATCAAACCACCGCCGCCAACCGGGACGAACACCGCGTCAATCTTGCCCTGATATTGGCGCAAGATTTCCATCGCCACAGTGCCTTGGCCAGCAATGGTGTCGGGATCATCATATGGATGAACGTAGGTGAAGCCTTGCTCCTCGACCAACTTCAGCGAGTGCGCCAGTGCTTCAGGAAAGCTATCACCGTGCAACACAACAATGCCGCCACGTGAGCGCACACCATGCACCTTGATCTCTGGGGTGGTCTTGGGCATCACGATGGTCGCCTTAACCCCAAGGTGTTTGGCCGCCATGGCCAAGCCTTGCGCATGGTTACCTGCCGAGGCTGTAACCACGCCACGCTCGCGCTCGCTGTCGCTGAGCTGAACCAGCTTGTTGTAGGCGCCACGAATCTTGAACGAGTACACCGGCTGCAAATCTTCACGCTTAAGCAAAATCTTGTTGCCCAGACGCTCTGAAAGTTGAGGAGCGACTTGCAACGGCGTTTCCACCGCTACGTCATAGACGCGCGAGGTCAGGATTTTCTTAACGTAATGTTCGAGCATGGTCTCTATCGCAGGCGGGTTTCAATTGAGCCCACGAGTCTACCCCACGGCGACCGTGCGAGACCACACAGAATCGGGGTGTTGCCTGCAGCGTCATGACTCAACAGCTACAGATTTGAGGCAGGGTTTTATTACACATGCCGCTATAATCAGCAGCTATCCACTCTTCAACTCAGGCTTAAACCGTGATGACCCAGGACCAACTCAAGCAAGCTGTGGCGCAGGCAGCTGTCGATTACATCCTTCCCAAGCTCGACGCCAAAAGCGTTGTAGGCGTGGGCACGGGCTCTACCGCCAACTGTTTTATTGATGCATTGGCCAAGCACAAGATGGAATTCGATGGTGCCGTTGCCAGTTCCGAAGCCACCGCTGCTCGTCTTAAAGGCCACGGCATTCCGGTTTATGAACTCAATACCGTCAGCGACTTAGAGTTTTACGTTGATGGCGCAGATGAAAGTGACGAGCGTCTGAACCTGATCAAAGGCGGCGGTGCAGCCCTGACCCGCGAAAAAATTGTCGCGGCGGTGGCCAAAACCTTTATCTGTATTGCGGATGCCAGCAAGCTGGTGCCGGTGCTTGGCGCATTCCCTTTGCCGGTCGAAGTCATCCCGATGGCGCGCAGCCATGTTGCCCGCGAACTGGTCAAGCTCGGCGGTGACCCGGTCTATCGCGAAGGCGTGGTCACCGATAACGGCAACGTAATTCTTGACGTGTTCAACATGCAAATCGTCAACCCAAGCGAGCTGGAAACCCAAATCAACGCCATTGTCGGCGTTGTCACCAATGGTTTGTTTGCTGCGCGCGGGGCCGACTTATTGCTGCTGGGAACCCCAGAAGGGGTCAAAAGCCTGACTCGCTAAGCGCTTTAAGCTGGCCGGATGGCAAAGACCAGCTAGGCTTGGATTGTCCCTATCAAGCCCTAGGAGGTCGCAATGGCCAGCAAATTTCATCTGAAAAAAGCTAAAGACGGTCAGTTTCACTTCAATCTGCTTGCAGGTAACGGTGAGATCATCCTCACCAGTGAGATGTATAAAGCCAAGGATTCGGCGCTCAACGGCATTGAATCAGTGAAAAAGAACTCCGCGCGCGAAGGTGCTTTTGAGGTCAAAGCTTCGAGCAACGACAAACATTACTTCGTGCTCAAGTCGACCAACGGTCAAGTCGTCGGCCAGAGCCAGATGTATGCCAGCGCCGCGAGTTGTAAAGCTGGCATCGAGTCGGTGCAAAAAAATGCGCCTACAGCGGTACTTAACGACGAAAGTTAAGCGTTCGCCAAATAAAAAGCCCGGCGCAGTTAAACACTGAACCGGGCATTTTTACATGCGGATGGCAGACAAAAAACGTTGTCCTCACTACGGGGCTTTCTCGAACACATAAAAAAGATTCGGCTCGCTGATCAGATACAGCACGCCATTATCATCCATGGCGATGCCTTCGGCCTGTGGCACCGTTTTTTTCAAGCCATTCTGGCCGCGCAACAACGACAAGGTACTGATCGGCTTGCCATCGACATCCAGCTCAAGCACCAAACGCGACTCATCAGACAACGCCAGTAAATGCCCGGTGCGCTCATCAAACTGCAAGCTGGATAAATCACGAACAAATAAACCCTTATCGCGCTTGGCATTATCGACCACATGCACCGAGTAGGTTTGCTTGGTATTGTTCTCAGCAAAGCCGGTAATCTCAAGGATTCTTACCGGGTCACGCTCTTTGGCTACATACAAGCGTTTGCCAACCGAGTCGTAGGCCAAGCCTTCAAACCCCTTATTACCGCCTGCCCCAACGCTAAGTGAAAGTTGCTCGGCCTGTTCAGCATTAAGCTGCTGGGTGCTGTCGTCAATTTTGACTTTTAACAGCAACTGACGACGCTCGTCGGTGATAACAAAAACATTTGGGCTGATGTACTCAACCGCCTCGGCATCACCAAAACCCTTTAAGCCAATGCGGCGTAAGACTCGCCCATCGAGGGATAGCTCAATCAGCTGGGCATCCTGATTGGTGACGGTAAACAGCGTGCGTCTGTCCGGGTCGAAAGTCAGGGCGGAGATGTCTTCATCTAGGCCCTCAATTTTTTTGGCTTCAATGCTTACACGGTAATCTGGTAGCCAGACCGCATCGACCTCAACACTGCTCGCAGATGTTGCGTTAAACCAAATCCGTTCAAACAAGCGAAACTGCTGAGCGGCGACCGCCAGCATTATCACCAGCAGCACGAATATAGTCAGCAACACACGTTTAACTGAAAACAAAGAACGCATGTTTAAGTTACTCAGAAATAACGCATAAAAAAACGCCGCCCAAGCTCCACTTGCAGCAGCGCATCACCTCGTGGGCTGACTCCGGGTACACCTTTTCAAGTGCACCCAGAACGCCAATCACAGAAAGCTAACCCACTTTATTTAACAAGTTCTACGCGGTCGACTTCAACTTCAACACCGCTACGACCCTGATCAACCTCACCAAACAATTTGACGGTCGACTTGTCGTCAACGTTCTGGCTTGGCCAGTCTTCATCATCGATTTCAATTTCGACGGTGCCGGTGGAATCTTTGAAGGTGTAGTGTTCGCCACGCAGGCGCTCAACAATCTGGCCCTGCAACACAACTTGAGTATCATCAGTGGCCTTAAGTGCTTCTGCGACTGTGGTCACTTGAACATTGGCGCTAGGACCATTGTAGCTTTGAGCCAAAACAGCGGTCGAAAACAGCGGAGCAATAAGCAGTGCAAGAGTAGTGCGTTTCATAATCTGAATCTCTAATCAGTGAATGACAGGGTCAGATTAACGAGCGTAGCTGAAGCCTTGCTGAATTTTGCCTTAAGCCAAGCTTAAATTAATCGACCTCACCTTCCGACTTGCTCAGCACATAGAACAGGTTGGGCTCACTGATTACATAGATGCTGCCATCAGCGCCAATGGCCACACCCTCAGGTTGCTTGATTCCCCAACCCAAGCCATTGAATCCGCTGGCCAGACTAATAAAGCTGCGCGGCTTTGAATCGGCATCCAGTTCGACCAGTACACGTGACTCGTCGGACAGCATCAATGTGTGGCCCGTGTGCGGATCAAAACTGACGGATGAAATATCGCGGACAAATACATCATCGATATTCAGCTCTTTCATACCCTCAGCGGGGCCACTTTTGTCTGGCAGCGGCATCGTAAAAAAACCGCGCGGATCTCGCTCCTTAGCCAGCAGTAAACGGTGATGATGGCTGTCCCAGCCTAGCCCCTCAAAGCCTTTATTTCCCGCGTTGGGGAAACCCAGATCAACTTGAATCTGCTTTCTGGCATCAACTTCGGTAGTGGCGTCCGTTAATGAGAAGATCGTCAGGGTACGCTGACGCTCATCAATAATACCCATCAGGTTGCCACTGAGTACTTCAACACCTTCAGGGTTTTTAAGGCCAGTCACCGGGATACGCCGCAGCACATCACCGGTTAAGGACAGCTCAACCAATTCAGTATGCTTACCCAATATGGTGAATAAGGTATTGCTGCTAGGCCGATACGTCAGTCCAGAAATCTCACCCTTTTTAAGCTCTGGAATTTCCTTGCCGGCCAGGGTCACACGATAGCTGGGCAGCCAGATGCTCTTGGCTTGAACCTCGACTGGGGTTTGCAACTCGCTGAGCCAAAACAGCGCGCGCTCATCCCAGCGCTGGTAGAGCCCAGCACTGGCAAAGCTCACCAGGATTAAAACCAGCAGACTGCGACAAGCAGTGCTGAACAATGTTGAGCCTCGAAGCACCGCTACTACTCAATAAAACGATACCGCTCAGGCTAGGCGTATCCTTGGGTTCAAATACCGCTCAACGTGCATCCCTGCACGGATTAAGAATGGTTATATCAACCGCACCTCAGATGACGCGGCTGTTAAAACTGCTCAAGCCTACTAACTCAAGCTGCAATTCATCACCCCTGCTCAGAGCACCTACGCCAACTGGAGTTCCAGTGAGGATGACATCCCCAGGTTGCAAATTGAAGTGCCCGGCCATGTTTTGAATCATTGGCACGATTGGATTGAGCATGTCGCTGCTGATGCCGTCTTGGCGAACTTCACCATTGATGCTTAAGCGAATGCCAATATTGGTCAAATCAGCAATTGCATCGCCGCTTACAAAAGGGGCCAATACGCAGGCACCGTCAAAAGACTTGGCAATCTCCCATGGGTAACCTTTTTCTTTGAGCTTGGCTTGAACATCACGCAGGGTCAGGTCCAAGGCCGGGGCGAATCCTGAAATCGCATCACGCACTTCTTCATCGCTCGGTGAGCGGGACAAAGGCTTGCCAATTAACACCGCAATCTCGGCTTCGTAATGCACCGAACCCCGGTCATCAGGAATACTGAAGCCCGTATTGAGCGGCACCACACAACTGCCCGGCTTGATAAATAGCAAGGGTTCGGTGGGAACCGGGTTATTCAATTCTTTGGCGTGCTCGGCATAGTTACGGCCGATACACACCACTTTACCCAGTGGAAAATGAATAGACGTACCGTCGGCATACTGATGTTGGTAGCTCATAAACACTCCTCAAAAGGCAATACAGACCAAGCGACAGCACCCAGCAATCTTGGCTGTCGCCCAGCATGTTGCTAAACAATCACACAGGAAAAATCTTACCGGGGTTCATGATGCCATTCGGATCAAATACCGCTTTGATGGCCTTCATATAGCTGATTTCAGCAGGGGAACGGCTGTACTCCAGGTAATCGCGCTTGGTCATACCGACGCCGTGCTCAGCGGAAATCGAACCGTTGTATCTCTGCACGATCTCGAACACCCACTTATTAACAGTGGCGCACTTGGCGAAAAATTCATCTTTGGTCAAATTTTCCGGCTTGAGGATGTTCAAGTGCAGGTTGCCGTCACCGATATGACCAAACCAGACAATTTCAAAATCCGGATAATGTTCGCCGACGATCTCGTCTACTTCAGCCAAAAATGCTGGGACTTTCGAGACCGTTACCGAGATATCGTTTTTGTACGGCGTCCAATGGGAGATAGTTTCAGAGATGTATTCGCGCAGTTTCCACAGGTTTTGCAGTTGCTGCTCGCTCTGACTCATCACGCCGTCAAGCACCCAGCCTTGCTCGACACAATGCTCAAAGGTTTCAAGCGCCGCATTGGCAACGTCTTCGGTGCTGGCCTCAAACTCCAGCAGCGCATAGAAGGGGCAGTCAGTCTCGAATGCTGGCGGCACATCACCACGCGCCATAACCTTGGCCAAGGCTTTATCCGAGAAAAACTCGAACGCCGTCAAATCAAGCTTGTTCTGGAAGGCATGCAGCACCGGCATGATGGAGGCGAAATCTGCAGCGCCAAGCACCATCGCAGTCAGGTTCTGCGGAGCGCGATCAAGGCGCATAGTCGCCTCAACAACGAACCCCAAAGTCCCCTCAGCGCCGATAAACAACTGACGCAGGTCGTAACCCGTGGCGTTTTTGATCAGGTCTTTGTTCAGCTCCAGCAAATCACCGGTACCGGTCACAACTTTAAGCCCAGCCACCCAATTACGGGTCATCCCGTAGCGAATTACCTTGATTCCGCCGGCATTGGTGCCGATATTGCCGCCAATTTGGCTTGAACCTGCGGAAGCGAAATCCACGGGGTAATACAAACTTTTCTCTTCAGCGAAATCCTGCAGCTGCTCGGTGATAACACCTGGCTGGCAGACCACAGTGCGGTCAAATTCGTTAAAGCCAAGAATTTGATTCATGTAGTCAAAAGAAACCACGACCTCGCCATTGGCCGCGACAGCCGCAGCAGATAAGCCTGTGCGGCCGCCTGATGGAACCAGCGCAACCTTGTTCTGGTTCGCCCAACGGACAATGGCCTGCACCTGCTCAACGCTCTTGGGGAAGGCGATAGCCAGCGGGGCTGGGGCAAAGTGCTTGGTCCAGTCCTTACCGTACGCTTCAAGGGAGTCGGCGTCCGTCAGGACTTTTCCGGCTTCAACTAAGGTCTTCAACTCATCAATCAGGGCAGGACTGGTCATCTACAGAACTCTCAAACGATTCATGGTCACCCTGAGCACGCTTCATCTGTCAGGGTAGGTGTTTCGCGGGGTACGTATGCTAGCATACGCACCCCGTTAATCAGTGCCCAGCACTAACCGGCGGGCCTATCAGCAGTCACTGCTGAGAACTTTCCTGACACTCTATTGTGGGACAACAGGTACTCCGATGAGCAAGACCTCTCTCGACAAGAGCAAGATCAAGTTCCTTCTTCTCGAAGGCGTCCACCAAAATGCCGTGGACACCCTGAAGGCTGCCGGCTACAGCAATATCGAGTACCTCACCGGCTCGTTACCTGAGGCTGAATTAAAGGAAAAGATCGCCGAGGCGCATTTTATCGGCATCCGCTCACGCACACAGCTGACCGCTGAGGTGTTTGATTGCGCAAACAAACTGGTTGCAGTGGGCTGCTTCTGCATCGGCACCAACCAGGTGGACCTCGACGCGGCACGTGAGCGCGGTATCGCCGTGTTCAATGCACCCTTCTCAAATACTCGCTCGGTTGCCGAACTGGTATTGGCCCAGGCAATTTTGTTGCTACGCGGCATTCCAGAGAAAAACGCCTCTTGTCACCGTGGTGGCTGGATCAAAAGTGCAGCTAACTCCTTCGAAATCCGAGGCAAGAAGCTGGGTATCGTCGGCTACGGTTCGATTGGCACACAGCTTTCGGTTCTTGCAGAAGCGCTGGGCATGCAGGTGTTTTTCTACGACGTAGTGACCAAGCTGCCGCTGGGCAACGCGACTCAGGTTGGCAAACTGCATGATTTACTGGGCATGTGCGACATCATTTCGCTGCACGTACCTGAGTTGCCATCGACTCAGTGGATGATCGGCGAAGAGGAAATCCGCGCCATCAAGCACGGCGGTATTCTGATCAACGCGGCGCGTGGCACTGTGGTCGAGTTGGATCACCTGGCAGCGGCGATTAAAGAAGAACGTTTGATTGGTGCTGCCATCGACGTGTTCCCGGTTGAGCCACGCTCGAACACTGAAGAGTTTGAAAGCCCGCTGCGTGGCCTGGATCGTGTAATCCTGACCCCGCACATCGGTGGTTCAACTGCTGAAGCGCAGGCGAACATCGGCCTGGAAGTAGCGGAAAAACTGGTCAAGTACAGTGACAACGGTACTTCGGTATCCTCGGTCAACTTCCCGGAAGTGGCGCTGCCGTCACACCCTGGCAAGCACCGTTTGCTGCATATCCACGAAAACATCCCGGGTGTGATGAGCGAAATCAACCGCGTATTCGCCGAAAACGGCATCAACATCTCCGGTCAGTTCCTGCAGACCAACGATAAAGTTGGCTACGTGGTCATCGACGTCGACGCGGAATACTCCGATCTCGCATTGGAAAAACTGCAGCATGTAAACGGCACCATCCGCAGCCGCGTTCTGTTCTAAACCGGAACACTATAGCGCTGCACAAAAATGGGAGGCCTCGGCCTCCCATTTTTATTGTTCACGGCTTCGGGTGGGCGAACTTCGCGTAGACCACCTGGCGGGCGGACAACTACTTAACCGTTACGGTGATCTTTTTAGACATCACTGGCGGGTCCAATGGCACGTGGTTTTTATCACCTACAAGCAATTGCAGGGTGTGTTTACCCGGCTTAAGTGTCAATTCGGTTTCGGTCTGGCCTTTACCAAAATGGACGAGGTTCTCGGTTGCAGGCAGCGGCGCATTCATTGCTGGCATCTTATCGAGATCGATCAACAAATGGTGGTGGCCAGTATCCGGGGCATCAACACCAGCAGGCGCAACACCCATACCTTTCAAACCAAAACGCACCGTGAAGGTTTTATCGACCGTAGCGCCGTCCTTCGGCTCAATAATATAGACCGAAGCATTCGCCGGAGCGGCTGTACGTGGCATTTCAGCAATGGCTGCAAAGCTTGCCCCAAGTACGGCAACACTAAGCGCGAAAGCAGGTACTAACTTATTCATCATGAACACCTTGTGGATTGATTCATGGGATTGACGCTGCTTTAGACAGGTTTGTTCCCTGCAAAGAGCAGCCTTAGTCTAGTTCAAGCTCAGCAAGCGCCTGACTCGCCGCGCCCAATTGCTCCTCGTTAAACACTGCAACCCCCGCACGCCGTAGCAACGCCGCAGTTACGCCCTCGCCTGCGACCTTGGTACCACTGAAGCTGCCATCATAATTCTCAATATTTCCGCACGAAGGGCTACGCGCCTTTAGCAGTGCCAAACGAATGCCGTGTTGTTTTACCAACGCCAGCGCCTGCTCTGCACCTGAAACAAACTGAGCGGTAAAATCCTCCCCCTCAATACTCACCACCTGCAGCAAGCCATCAAGCACTTGGCTGCCTTGGCCGGTAGGAATTTCAGCGGCCGGACGTGGCGTTGGCAAACCACCAGCAACCTCAGGGCAAATAGCGATTACGCGGCCTTCTGCTTGCCAACGCGCAAGTAAGTCATAGGGCCCATGGGCACCACCGTCATAACGAACGCGATGACCCAACAAGCATCGACTGACCAGAATCTTTTGCATACCCAACTCCAGTATTGATTGGCAGCGAGAGCCAGCCTAAAGCACAGACTCGCCACGTCGACGGAACCAACCCGTTAACGACAAGCGCTCACGCTGGGCGGGTAAAACTTCGTGGGGCATATCGGCAGAGAGAAATACCACCAGCGTGGCGGCTTGCGGTGGCACATCGCGTACCTGGCCATCGGGCAGGTGCAAACGCAGCTCACCGCCCTCCTCGGCTTGCCAGTCAGGGTTGAGGTATAGCACCACCGAAACGGCCCGCCGGTCATCGTCACGAAAACGATCAAGGTGCTTTTTATAGAATGCACCCGGCGGATACAGAGCAAAATGGCTTTCGTAATCCTCAAGGCCGAGGTAGAGCCCCTGGTTAATGACCGAACGCAGCGCGTCAAGCGTGCTTAAATATTGATCACAGGCCGGTGACTGCCCCGGCTCAAGCCACTGAATATGGTCTCCGCGAATGCCTTCCTGCACCGCCTGGCCTTGACCACGACCTATACTCGCAGGCACTAATGCGCCTTGCGCCGCACGTTTACGGCACTCTTGCGCTAGTTCGAGGGTCAGACACTGTGTAATAAACCCAGGCTGGAGTGACCAGCCTTGTTCTGCCAGGTCGTCGACAATGCTCGATAGCTGCTCTAGGGAAGGATGTTCAGACATGCAGATATTCTATCAGCGCCGCTTCTGCTTCTCGACAAGCATCGACAGGCCAATGAAAATAGCCGCACGTCAGACAGGAGTCTTTATGCGCGCTCTATATGCTGCACTTTTTATGATTATCAGCCTGCCAAGCTTGGCAGCGTCATCAGTCGAGTTGTATCAAGTGGCCGGTTGGCCAGAACAACGCGCGCATTTCAACGATGCCCTGAACGCGGCGCAAGCGCGCTATCGCAGCACGCTGCCGCCTGCGGTTTATCAAGCATTGGTCGACAACAGCAACAAGCGTTTCGCCCCAACGGCAATGGATCAACGTGCGCAAAAGGCCCTGCAAGATAACCTTGCAGACCCTGCGCCCGCGGTGACCTTCTTTAACTCAGCGCTGGGTAAGAAGATCGTCGCGGCAGAAACCATCGCAACCGATAAAGCGCAACTGGCAAAGTACGCCAATGGCCTGCCGCAAGTTGAGGCCTCGGATACCCGCCGCCTGCTGATCGGTCATCTGGCCCAAGCCCTGCCAGCCAAGGAAGCAGGCGCCGAAGTCAGCCTCGCGTTGGCTGGTGTTGCGGCTGACAGCCTTAGCCAGATGATTCCGGGCTTACTGGGTGGCGGCACAGCCCAAGCGCTGCTCAGCTCACAACGGCAAAACCTGATGAGCCAGATTGGCGCCGAGCTGGATAACACCTTGCTATTTGTCTATCGCGACCTCAGCGATGCTGAACTGGAAGAGTTTGTTAGTTTCGCTCAGTCGGATGCGGGTAAAGCCTATTACCAAGCGGCACTGGCCGCGATGCGCGCAGGCTTAGCCGTTGGGCAAAATACCTCGGACCTTGCCCCAGCCCCGCAAGGCATATAAGTTGCGCGCTGCCACCTAGCTGCGCAGCTGCTCGGTCAAGAAGGCGAAATACTGATCCCGGTAGTGTTTCGACTCATTGGCCATGTGGTGCCGGGCTTCAGGCAACAGTAATACCTTCGGCGCCGCAAACTTCTCTTTGAGCACCCGCAGATTGTGCTGCCAGTCGACCGTCATATCGCTTTCACCCTGAACAATCAGCGGGCTTCGCGGGCTAGGTGGCGCCATTTCAATGTGCATCACCCAGCGCGCCAATGAGCCAACCCAAGCAGTGGGCAAGCACTGAGGCTGAAGCGAGTCGCGGTTATGCAGAAAGTCGATAAACTCAGCATCGTGAGAATTTTCAGTGAAACGTCTGGAGATCTGGCGCACAAACGGCTTGAGTAGGCGATAGCTCAATTTCGACCAGCCCCATGCACGCGGCCTGACCAGAGGCGAAAACAGAATACTCTGACCAATTTCAGGGCCGGGGTTACCGGTCAACAGGTAATCGATAACTATCGCCCCTCCGGTACTCTGGCCAAACAGATGCAAAGGCTGCGGCAATGCTAACTGCTTAGCCAGCTCCAGCGCGCCCTTGAGTACGGCCTGATACTCAGCAAAATCACTGATACTGGCGCGGGCACCGCTGGATAGGCCATGGCCCGGCAGGTCAAATGCCAATACGACGAAGTCCATGCCCAACGCCCATTCGATCACATGACGATAGAGTGCCAGGTGATCGTAATAGCCATGCAGCAACACCAGTGTCGCCCTAGGAGCTTTGGGCCACCAGACCTGAGCGGCAATGCGATAACCCGCCGCATCAAAAAAACCCAGACGCACCTGCTCTGCCGAGATTTTTTCGAGCCCATAGTAGGTCCGATACGCTTGCTCGTGAGGCAGGCTCATGGCGGCTGCGGCCAAGGGTCGCAATCCAGCGACTACGCTGTCAGGGATGAAACGCTCTGGCATTGGGTTTCCCATGATTAATAGAGCTGAGCCGGGATTATTTCACGTCACTGGTTACACTGCGGATATTTTGCTGCCGGACGCAACGTGGCAAGCTATGCAGCCTTGAGTAGATGCCTAACCATGCCAGCAACCCGTCGTAAAATCATCATTGCCAGCACTGCTACCCTCGCAGTGATCATTGCGCTATGGTGGGCGTTCCTGTGGTTTGAGGCACGTTACCTGCGCCCGTTCAGTGAACGAACGGCGATTTTCACCGGTGCAGATATCGCCTTGCCTGCTGAAATCGCAGGGCCAGGACCGATTCGACTGGTGCATTTCTGGGACCCGGCGTGCCCCTGTAACGTGGGCAACCAGCAGCACCTAAGTGAACTGGTCGAACATTTCGCACCGCTCGGGGTGGCCTTTTATGCAGTACATAAGCCAGGAAGCAGCGGCCACCTGCCGGAAACGCTCAGCACCCTAAAGCCTCTGCAACAGTTACCGGGCGGTGAAAAACTACCCGCAAGCCCAGCGGTCGCTATTTGGGATAGCGCGGGCAAGCTTGCCTACTTTGGCCCTTACAGTTCGGGGCTTACTTGCAATTCGAGCAATAGCTTTATCGAGCCGATTCTCAATGCATTGGTGAGCGGGCGCTCAGTCAATGCCAGCAATAACATGGCGGTCGGCTGCTTTTGCGACTGGAAATCAGCCGTTAAATAACCGCGGCAAACGCTGCATGTATTTAGCCGTTACGCCTTATGTTTAGGCGTCCCACCTTGCCAGCGCCTGAACGCTCGATAAAAGGGTGATAACTCAGCAAATCCGCATGCCCGAGCAATATCACGCGTTGCCATGCCTTGCTCCAACAGCTTCAGCGCACGTAGCCGGCGAACCTCATCGTGCAGCCGACGAAAACTACTGCCTTGCGCTGCCAGATCCCGCTGCAATACGCCGCGCTTTAGGTTTAACGCCATGGCGCAAGCCGGTAAAACGCATAACCGTTGCCCCAGGTTCGCTTCCAGCCAGTTGCGTACCCGGTCTAGCAGCAGATTCTCGCTTAACTCCGCCAGCTCTATGGTTGCCTGCTCACTCAATAATTTGAACAAGCGCGGGTTAGCACTGCGCGAGGGCCTGGCAAGCAGTGCCAGGGGAAAAATCAGGGCATCATGGCGCTGGCCAAATTGCGGCGTAACGCCAAACAGCCGTTTATGTTCACTGATGCGCCGCGGCGGCAAATGACGAAATTCAACGCCGCTCAAGCTGAACTCATTGTCAGTAACGCTGCTCAGTTGCTTCTGCCAGAGCAGCGCCAGACACTCAATTTGCTGACGCAACGAGCCAACACCGCGGTAGTTGAGGTCGATGATCAACCGTACACTGTCGCGCCGTTCTTCAAGCCGTGCGGCAAAGCCTCCAGATAAAATGTGCTGGAAGCGCACAAAGCTGTCCAGCGCTTGACGCAAATCACGGCTGGCCAAGAGCAAGTAGCCCACCACATCCATCGGTCGTGGTTTCATCACCTCCCCCAAATGCAGGCCGATATCCACATCGCCGGTGAGCTGTTCCAGCGCCTGCCAAAAGCGCGGCGCGCTGTCATGCTCCTGACGGGACTCGATCGATGGTGGCTGCAAGCGCGCACCGTCATAGGCGCGCCGATAGGTATCGGTCGGATCGAAACCGAGACTGTTCAAGCCCTCATATAACAACCGGCGCATGGTCGCCGAGTGAGTCAGGCTGACGGCGGCTGGCAACTGCAGATCAGGTGTCATCTTTATCCTGTGCATAAGCACGACTTAATTGACCAAATAATTTCAGGCCACATGCATTTGGTCAATGCCGTTTACCTGTCTAGCCCGCACAATAGCCCCATAAAGCACGGCCAAAGCGCCAGACAATAATAAGGATAATTGAATGAAGCGTTCCCTCACTGCACTCGCCGTCATTGTTGCGCTAGCCGCTGCTGGCGGCGGTTGGTATTACACCAGCAAGCAACCTCAGCGCGGGGGAGAAGTCGCCTTGCAACATTTGCAAGCGCCTGTCAGCGTGCGCTACGACGAACGCGGCGTGCCGCATATCAAAGCTGAAAACGAAGACGATATGTATCGCGCACTGGGTTTTGTTCATGCCCAGGACCGACTGTTCCAAATGGAGTTGATGCGTCGGCTGGCACGCGGGGAACTGGCCGAGGTGTTAGGCAGCAAACTGGTGGAAACCGACCGTTTATTCCGCACCCTGGAGATCCGTCAGCACGCCGACCAATACGTGCAAAAGATGGACAAGAACAGCGCATCATACAAGGCACTCGAAGCCTATCTCGACGGGATCAACCAGTATCAGGCCAACCACCCGGCACCGGTTGAGTTTGATCTGCTGGGCATTAACACGCGACCATTCACTGTCGCCGACACCATCAGCGTCGCCGGTTATATGGCCTACAGCTTTGCCGCCGCATTTCGTACCGAGCCAGTGCTGAGCTACGTGCGCGACCAACTTGGCGCTGACTATCTCAAGGTGTTCGACCTTGATTGGCACCCCCAAGGTGTCATGCAGCAAGGGCTGGCCGGCAACGACTGGAAAGACCTCAACAGCATTGCCCGCCTCAGCAATGACGCCCTCGCCGAAGCCGGCTTACCGCAGTTTGAAGGCAGTAACGCCTGGGCGGTATCGGGCAGTCGCACAGCCAGTGGCAAGCCATTACTGGCAGGTGATCCACATATTCGCTTCTCAGTGCCAGCGGTGTGGTACGAAGCGCAGCTGAGCTACCCCGGCTTTGACCTGTACGGCCACCATCAGGCGCTTAACCCGGTTGCATCATTGGGTCATAACAAAGACTTCGCCTGGAGCATCACCATGTTCCAAAACGATGACCTCGATTTAATCGCTGAAAAAGTTAATCCGGATAACCCTAATCAGGTTTGGTATCACGGCCAATGGGCAGACCTGAAAACCCGTACCGAGACGATTAAAGTCAAGGATGCCGACCCCGTCACCCTCACACTGCGTCGCTCACCCCATGGTCCCATCATCAACGACGCGCTGGGCGAGTCCGTAGGCAAAACACCTATCGCCATGTGGTGGGCATTTCTGGAAACCGACAACCCCATTCTCGAAGGCTTTTATCAGCTTAACCGCGCCAATACACTGGAGAAAGCCCGCACAGCTGCAGAGAAAATTGAGGCCCCCGGGCTTAACGTGATCTGGGCCAATGCCAAGGGCGACATCGGCTGGTGGGCGGCGGCAAAACTGCCGAAGCGGCCAGCGGGTGTGAACCCGAGCTTTATTCTTGACGGTGCCACGGGCGATGCAGACAAACTCGGTTATTACCCCTTCAGCGATAACCCGCAGGAAGAAAATCCAGAGCGCGGTTATATCGTCTCGGCCAACTTCCAACCGGTTTCGCCCAAAGGTATCGAAATCCCGGGTTACTACAACTTGCCGGATCGCGGCCAACGTTTAAATAAACGCTTGGCCGATAACGCCGTGAAGTGGGATCTGAAAAATAGCCAAGCCCTTCAGCTTGACCCCGGCACTGGCTATGCTCCACGCCTGCTGGCACCGATCATCGACGATCTACGCAATGCCGCCAGCGATGATCAGGAGCGCGCACTGGTTAAACAGCTGGAGACTTGGAATGGCGACCATACGCTCGATGCAACCACCCCCACAGTGTTTAACCAACTTGTATATGAATTGGCCAAGCAGGCCATGGGCGATGAACTGCAAGGGCCATTTTTCGACAACTTGCTGACCACCCGCGTGCTGGATGTTGCGCTGCCACGCCTGACTGCAGATGCGAACTCGCCTTGGTGGGATAACCGCAGCACTGATGCCGTTGAGACGCGCGCGCAAACCGTCAAAGCGGCGTGGCAGGCCAGTATTGCTCACCTCAAGCAAACCCTTGGCGACGACCCTGCAAGCTGGAAATGGGGCACGGCGCACACCCTCACTCACAACCACCCACTGGGCCAGAAAAAACCGCTGGACCGTATCTTTAACGTCGGCCCTTTTGCCGCACCTGGCGGCCATGAAACACCGAACAACCTGTCGCACCGCGTAGGTCCTGCGCCATGGTCAGTGGTGTATGGCCCATCGACACGTCGCCTGGTCGACTTGGCCGATGCCAACACAGCACTGGGGATCAATCCAGTTGGCCAAAGTGGCGTGCCTTTCGACAGCCATTACAGCGACCAAGCTGAGCGTTATATGCAAGGCGTTTACCTGCCCATGCACCTAAGCGACAGCGACGTCGACGCACATACCAGCAGCACGCTGACCTTAGCGCCTGCACCTTGATCCAACTGGCGCGCCGTCATCGGCGCGCCAGGCTTGGTATAGTGGTGGTTTTCCACAAAGCATTGAGGTTCTGATGACTTGGACAGTCTACCTATCCGGTGAAATTCACAGCGACTGGCGTGAGCGCATTATCAACGGTGCCGCCCAAGCGCAGCTCGATATCCGTTTTACTTCCGCCAACACCGACCATGAAAGCAGCGACGCTGCAGGTGATGTACTCGGCGCAGAAAGCCAAAGCTTCTGGCGCGATCATAAATCATCCAAGGTCAACGCTATTCGCACCAAGACCCTGCTTGAACAGTGCGACGTGGCAATCATCCGCTTCGGCGACAAATACAAGCAGTGGAATGCCGCCTTTGATGCCGGTTTCTGTGCTGCGCTCGGCAAGCCCTATATCACCCTTCACGCGGATGACATCATCCACCCGCTAAAAGAAGTCGACGCCGCTGCAATGGCCTGGGCACAAACCCCTGAACAAGTGGTAGAGCTGCTTAAGTACGTCACTCAGCAGTAAATCATGAAGCTGATCAAGCCTTGCTCTGCAGGGCTTTTCCCAGCTCATGGCGCGCACTCACTGCACAAATCTTCTAAACACGACTTGGCTTTAGCGGTAATTTAGCTGTGTGCGCAGCTACTACACGCCCTCGGAGTCGATGATGGATAAACGCAATTGGCTAGAGCTGTCCCAAGATGCAGAGACCGGGATTGAGTCAATTCGCGCCCATTTTCAAGGCCACGCCTACGACCCGCACTGGCATGACAGCTTTCTGCTCGGCGTGACGGAACAGGGTGTGCAGCAATTCAATTGCCGACGCGTTCGTCATGTCAGCACCCCGGGTAAAGTCATCATGCTTGAGCCGGGGGACATCCATGACGGGCATGCACCTACCGACGAAGGCTTCACCTACTCCATGCTGTACATCGATCCCCACTGGCTGGAGCGAGAGCTGCATGCCCTCTTCGAGCATGTCCCGGCCAACAGCCAGTTAGGGTTTTGCGCGACACTGAGTCAGGATGCGGGCCTGTCCATGGCCATCAATCAAGCGTTTCGCGGGCTCCATGAGGCTGATCTGCGCATCGTCCGGCAAAATGGCATCGACCAATTGCTCGACGCCCTGACCAATCATCTTGATTGGCGCAAGCGTCAAGACCGCGACCCACGCCTGCCGCTGGTGGCTCAACGTGCCCGCGACTACTTGCATGGGAATTTCGCAGAAGACATCGGTCTGGATGATCTGGCTCAGGCGTGTTCAGTTGACCGTTTTCGCCTGACCCGAGCATTCAAAGCAGCCTTTGGGCTGGCACCCCACGCCTACTTGATCCAACTCCGGCTAGCCAAGGCCCGGCAACTGCTGGCCAAAGGCGAGCTGCCCGCACAGGTTGCAACAACGCTTGGCTTTGCCGACCAAAGCCACTTAGGTCGCTGGTTTCGTCGCGCCTACCAACTGACGCCAGCCGATTACCGCAAACGCTGCTCAAACCTTCCAGACTGACAAGCGCCCGCTTGTAACCATGGACTTCTTTGATCTTGGAGTCCGTACCATGGAATCAACATTACCCTTCTTACTTTTTGCCTTCGTTGCCGCCATCACCCCTGGCCCGACCAATATTCTGGTGTTGAGTTTTTGCTCACGGCGTGGACTGAGCGCCACCGTACCGGTGATCATAAGTGCCTGCATCGCAGCCGCTGCGATAGTGTTAGCTGTGGGGCTTGGCGTTGGCGAAACACTGCTGCGTTTTCCACTTGTCCAGCAAATCATGGCGTGGACCGCAGTGCTGTGGCTGACATGGCTCGCGTGGCAAATATTCCAAAGCCCACCGCCGTCCTTAGACGCACCCGCACTGCCGGATAAAGGATTAACCCCCCTAAGCGCCGCCTTCTTGCAAGTGGTGAACCCCAAGGTGTGGATGATGGCCGTCGCAGTCGTCAGCGTCTTTGTTGGTGAGGGCGACAAGAGGATGCAAGTGATGCTGCTATCGCTGATTTTTTTGCTGACGTCCCTACCCTGCATGACACTCTGGGCACTGCTGGGCCAAGGCAGCGCCCGAGTTTTTCGCTCGCCACAAGGGCTTAAGCGCATGAACCAAATACTCGCCTTGATGCTGCTGGCCTCAGCGTGGATGCCGATGATGATCTGACTTGGCGAGACAGCCTAAAGGGGCAAATGCTGTCCTGGACCAAAACGTTCAACGCTTACCTCGCCCGCCTGCTCGGTGTAGAGGTAGGCATAGGCATCAGGCAATGAAGTCAAGACTTGAGCGATGCCATTATCCCAATAGACACCAGCACCGTTATCGCAAGCGAGCGCCCTTTCCCCGGATGAGCGCACCAGCTCCAACAGCGGAGCGTGACGTTGCTCTTTGTCGAGATGCGGGCAAAAAATACCTGGCACAAAGCCCAATGCATCGACCCGGCGCAGCCGCCAATCTGCCCCTGGCTCAGCCGTAAACCGCTCCAAATCACTCAGCCCAGCCTCGTACCAGCAAATAGCACCGGCACTTAACCCTGAAAGAACAGTGCCGTTCTGCGCAGCCTGGCGTAGAGCGGGAACAACCCCACGCTCATGCCAGATGCTCAGCATCTTCTGGGTGTTACCGCCACCGACATAAACCAGATCAGCACTGATAATTTTCTGCTGGATTTGTTGATGCGTACAGCCAGAACCGGCAAGCAAAAGGAAATCAACCTCACAGCCGAGACGGTCAGCGTAGACATGCTTAAAGGTCTTGCAGTAGCCGTCTGCATCGCCACTGGCGGTGGGGATAAATAAAGCTTTTGGGCGGCGCTTTCCTGTTTGACTGCAAATAAAACTGTCCAGCGCCAAGGTTTCGAGTTGAGAAATCTCACCCCCACCCATTGTCATAATCTTCACGGACGCGACCTTAACTCAAGGATAGTGCACAACGAAAAAATGCAGCCCAAGCAAGTAGAACGCAAATAACCCAGCCACGCACCCTAGCGTTTTGTATCGAATTGAAATTAGCGCATAAGCCGAAACAGCTACCCGTTTAAACGACAAGCTCTGACTCTATACGGCAGATCAAACTGCAGTTAAATGCTTAGCGGCACTCCGCAACAATCCAGTCATGGATAATTTCGACCGAGTGGTTGCGGGCGGGCTTGGAAGATTTCATCAGCCAGATGGGCGACAATGCATAACCAGGGACCTGACTTAGCAGTTGGACCCGTCCTTGGCGCAACGCGACCTCGGCGAAGTAACGCGGGACCAGTGCAATACCAGCTTCCTGCTCGGCGGCAGCCACAACCAGACGATCATCATCAATAGTCATGGCCCGGTTGATCTTCAGCCCTGAGCGGCGAAGTTCAGGCAACCAGGGTGCCCAATCCGGGCGTAGCTCTGAAATCAACAGCGGCGCTTGCCCCAGAACCTCAGGAAAAGCCACGTCTTTGAGCAAGGATGCAGTTTGCGCACCGCAGATGGCGACAACGGTGTCAGCAGGCAATTGTGTGCGGATAACCTCTGTGCCGAAAATAGGGTTTTCGGAGATCACCAAGTCCACATCCAAACGATCAATCTCTTTGGGCTCCCAGCCAACGGTCAACCACACCTCAATATTTGGCAAGGAGCGGCGAAGCTCTTGCAACCTCGGCACTAACCAGCCTGTGGCGAATTGCGGTGTGCAACAAAGCACCACCGAGTCAGGGTTGCCATAGGCATCAATGCGATCGCGACCGTCACTGAGTATGGTCAGCGCATTAGCAACGGTTTTCGCATACAGCTCACCCGCGGCTGTCAACACCACCCCCCGCCCCACACGGCGAAACAGCGGCTGACCGGTCCACTCCTCAAGCTGAAGAATCTGATGACTGATGGCTGACTGTGTCAGAGCCAATTCCACAGCCGCTCGGGTAAAGCTGCCAAGCCGTGAAGCCGCTTCAAATGCCAACAATGCTTGCAGAGGGGGGAACTTTCTCATCAGGTATTAGTTTTTCAAATAGTTGTATGAAAACACATCGCTATTCGTTGTGCCCCCCATCAAGCAATATTGCGCTTAAGGGCGAACAACATCATGCCTAGCGCTCAATGGATTCAGCAAGTCCGCATAGAAAAGACAGACAAAAAGCATCCATTGCATAAGTCCTTAGGCGCAACAAAAAGCCCACTGATCTTCTTATATTTCAAACACTCAGTACATGCCATTAATTTTTGTCATGCCTTTTGCTGCCTGAGAATTGGCCTGACCAAGGAGATAGCGTTGCCAACAGCTAAACCAGAAGGAGAAATCATTGTTATTGGTGGAGGCTCCGCAGGCTGCGTTATTGCTGCACGGCTGGCAGCGGCCGGACACTTGGTCACACTGATTGAGGCCGGACCTGACTACGGCGCCCAAAGCTCAGGTGACTGGCCGCAGGATCTGCTGGATGCACGCTCCCTGCCGACATCCCACGACTGGGGCTATGAAGGCGAAGGCAGCGGTGGACAGTTGCTGGCATTTGATCGCTGCCAAGCCATTGGCGGATGTTCATCGCACAACGGCACCACTCAAAATGTGGGCTGGGCAGGCGACTACGACGCCTGGGCCGCTGCCGGGAGCCCCGGCTGGGATGCCCAGTCATTGCGCCCCTTATTCACCCGCGCATTGGCGGCCTATCAGGCACGCCGCTATGAGCCCCATGAAATTCAGCCCTTTCACCAAGCATTGCTGGCTGCAGCCGTTGCACAAGGTATTGAGTGCGTGGATGACTTCGACCAGTTGGACGGTTTGGCGGGGGCGGGCTGCTCTCCGGTGAGTAACACCGTCGACGGTGTACGCATAAATGCAGCATTTGCCTATCTGGATGACCTGCGTAGTTGCAATAGCAATCTGACCATTGTGGCAAACAGTCTCGTTGAACGCATTGTATTCGACGGCAAACAGGTCACTGGTGTTGAGTTTAGCCGCGAGGGTGTCCGCCAACGGATCAACAGCAAACGAATCATTATAAGCAGCGGTGCCTATGGCAGCCCCGAGTTGCTGCTGCGCTCCGGGGTTGGCTCAGCGCAAGAATTGTCCCGTCTGGGTATCGCAAGCGTACATGACATACCCGGCGTGGGCCGAAACCTGCACGATCAACCCACGGCTCAATTGGAATTCGCGGGCACGGCACAGTTGGCTGCCGAACTGGCTGAATTTGGTCGTGATGCCGTGGTGATGGATGAGCAAACCATCATCAAGCTGCGTTCACCGTTCTCCGAGGACGCGCCCTATGACCTGCACATCTACCCCTGGGTAGAGCGCGATGCCAGCCAACCCCATGGTTGGCGTTGCATTGTGCCAGTTGGTCTGCTGCGCCCGCGCTCACGTGGCCAGCTAATGCTGAAATCCTCAGACCCACAGGTCAGGCCCCATATAGACACCGGCTATCTTCAGGATGAAGACGATCTGCAACGGCTGCTTTATGGCCTCGATTGGGCCCAGCAACTGGTCAGTTCAGGGCCACTGGCAGCCTATGTCGGCTCGCCACTTATCACACCTGCTGACTCAGTAACGCAGGAGCAAAAGACTGCATGGATACGCGCCAATCACACCCATTACTGGCACCCAGCAGGTACCTGCAAGATGGGTCCGGCCAGCGACCCTGATGCCGTGGTCGAGCACACCGGTAAGGTCCATGGCCTGGACGGTTTGTATGTGGCCGATGCTTCTGTTTTCCCAGATGTTCCCCGTGGCACAACTGCGCTGGCTTCAGCCGTGGTAGGGGAGCGTATTGCCCTGTTTTTGATGGATGAATTCAAATGAATAATTACACCCGCCTACTAGACCCACGCACTGGAGAAGAATGCGGCCAAGCTCCCATCGCCGATGAAGCCCAAGTCAACCACGCTGTCACAACAGCTCAACAAGCCTTTTCCAACTGGCGTCAAAGCACTGCGCAGGAACGCCATGATTGCCTGTTGGCACTGGCTGATGAAATCAATACCCACGCCGAACAAATCGCGGACGCTGAAGCACTCAATACTGGAAAAACCCCTGAGCAGGTCTTAGAAGCAGAAATTCCATCGGCGATCAATGAACTGCGCTTTATGGCGGGAGCACTACGGGCGCAAACGAGCCCAGGCGCTGGAGAGTATGTGACCGGGCATTTTTCCTATGCGCTGCGCGAGCCTGTTGGCGTCTGTGTATTAATTGCTCCTTGGAACTACCCCTTTGCCATGGCCGTATCCAAGCTGGCACCTGCCTTGGCGATGGGCAATACCGTGGTGCTCAAACCAGCTGAAACCACGCCATTGAGCGCACAACTGCTGGTGGAGTTGTGCGCCAAGGTGTTACCGGCAGGTGTGGTGAATATTGTTTGCGGTGATCGCGAAACCGGCCGTGCACTGGTTCGTCATCCGCTGCCAGCACTGGTGTCCATTACCGGCAGTACCGTTGCGGGCAAACAAGTCGCCAGTGATGCAGCCGCAACACTCAAGCGCCTGCACCTAGAACTGGGTGGCAAGGCACCAGCCATGGTCTTTGCCGATGCGGATCTGGAACTCGCTGCCGCGGGTATCGCCGGTTCGGCTTTCTACAACGCCGGGCAAGATTGCACCGCCTCTTGCCGTGTATTAGTAGCGACATCCTGCTATGAACATTTCGTTACCCTACTGCTAGAGCAAGCCAAGGCCTGCGAACTCGATCCACTCAATAGTCCAGAGCAACTGGCCCGCGTCGAGGGTTTTGTTAAGCGCTTACCCGGCCACGCAAAAGTGCTCTGCGGCGGGCAAGTCAGAGCAGGTCGCGGTTTCTTTTATGAGCCGACAGTCATCGTTGATGTTCAGCAGAATGACGAAGTGGTTCAAGAGGAAATTTTCGGCCCTGTCATCACCGTGCAAGCCTTTGAATCCGAGCAGCAAGCGGTGGAGCTGGCCAATGCCGTGCCCTTTGGGCTGGCAGCTTCAATCTGGACCCGCGACCTCAGCCGCGCCCAGCGACTCCCCGGCCGCATTGATGCGGGCACAGTTTGGCTCAACTGCCATAGCGTTGTGGCTGCCGAAATGCCCTTTGGAGGCGTTAAAGGTTCTGGTTACGGCAAGGACCTTTCTGTTCTAGCGCTTGATGCCTATAGCCGAATCAAACACGTCATGAGTTACGCCTACTAAGCAATGCGCTTTAGGTCCGGGCACAGAATTAAAACTATTGGATCGAACCACGCGGCTCATCGGGCTATCTCTGAGCCGCGTATTTATCAGGCATTTTGCTTGCTGCCCTAGTTTTTTGTCCCTTTGAAATTTAGGAGCACACAATGAGAAGAATCGTTCAAAAGCTGCCGTGTCTTGCATTATCAATGGCCGTTTGTGCAGGTGCGCACGCCGATGTAAAAGCGCTTCATGTCTACAACTGGTCCGACTATATCGGTGCCCATACCTTGGAAGATTTCACCCAAAACAGCGGAATCAAGGTCGTCTACGACGTCTATGACAGCAGTGAAACCCTTGAAGCCAAACTACTGGCAGGTAAATCGGGCTATGACACCGTTGTTCCAGCAAATGCTTTTCTGGCCAAACAAATCAAGGCAGGCATCTACCAGCCTCTGGATAAGTCCAAGCTGCCCAACTGGAAGAACCTCGACCCTGATATTTTGCGCATTCTTGAAACCAGTGACCCGGGTAATAAGTACGCCATTCCCTATTTGTGGGGGACTGTTGGCATCGGCTACAACGTCGATAAAGTCAAAGCCGTATTGGGTGATGACGCGCCGGTAAATTCTTGGGACTTGGTCTTCAACGAAGAAAATCTGGCCAAGTTGAAAAGCTGTGGCGTGAGCTTTCTCGACTCGCCAACGGAGATGTTGCCTGCGGCGCTAATGTACCTTGGTTATGACCCACTCAGCGAAGACCCGAAAGCGCTAGAAGCCGCGGCAGAGCTGTTTACCAAGTTGCGTGCCTCGACCACCTACTTTCACTCATCGAAATACATTGGCGACCTCGCCAACGGCAACATTTGCGTAGCTGTTGGGTATTCAGGTGATGTGTATCAAGCCAAAGACCGGGCGCTGGAGGCCAGCAACGGGATAAAGGTTGCATATAGCATTCCTAAAGAGGGTGCTGGTGCCTTTGTTGATACTGTGGCCATTCCTAAAGATGCCGGTAATACCGAAGGCGCTTTGCAGTTCATTAACTTTTTGATGAAGCCAGACGTCATCGCCGCCGTCAGTAATGATGTGGTTTTCCCCAACGGCAACGCAGCTGCTACCGAACTTGTCGACGCCGAACTGCGCAATGACCCAGGCGTCTATCCACCGGCTGAGGTGATGAAAAAACTGTATTCCTTTCCCGACTTGCCCGCCAAAGTCCAACGCACTATGACGCGGCTTTGGACCACCATCAAAACCGGTAGATAAACCTCTGCCTGAGAGCCCGCAGGCGCCACAGTGGTGCCTGCGCTCTAATTTGATCGTTAGCGACCGAGGGCAAGCGTTTTGTAGCATATCTCGTTTGAATCCTACGCAACCCTACCAGCCGCATAACCCTCACAGAACCCAGCACCACAGCCCCTAACTTCAGCGTTTTAGTTTTGCTTAACTCACATCAATCAAAACTCAATAGTCAGCCTGCGGACGTTATGGCCCACTTAGTTACGCCTTGAGGTAATCCAATCTCATGCTAAATAGGATCTAGCCATGACGACTCTTTTGCACATTGATGCCAGCGTACGTTCTGATCGCTCTCTGAGCCGTAAACTCTCTCAAGCCTTTGTCGATGCCTGGGTTGCGCAGGATGAGGAAGCACAGGTTATCGTCCGTGACATTGGCCGCACGCCACCGCCGTTTATTACCGAAGCCTGGATCACTGCAGTGTTCACCCCCGAAGCGCAAATGACCGCCGAAAAGCGCGAGGCGTTGCGCCTGTCCGATGAGCTAATCGAAGAATTAAATCGCGCTGAAGTCATCGTTATTGGCACGCCGATGTACAACTACGGCATGCCTGCTCAACTCAAATCCTGGTTTGATAATGTGATCCGTATTGGCAAGACATTCAGCTTCGATTTGGCCCGTGGTGACTACCCCCTGGAGCCCGTCATGCAAGGAAAAAAGCTGGTCATTCTGTCTTCACGCGGAGAGTTTGGTTTTGGCCCCGGTGGCATTCGCGAAGCCATGAACCATCTGGACACCCATATCCAGACCTGCGCGCACTACCTGGGTGTGAACGAAACTCACGGCATCTCTATTGATTATCAGGAGTTCGGCGATGCCCGCCATGAGGCCTCGATTGAACAGGCTTTCGCTACTGCCCCGAGGCTGGCGAAACAGATGATCAGCGAGATGAACACACAGCTTGTTCCAGCTTAAGCGCCCGCCTCATTCAGGGTGCTCTCGCGAAATAGCTTGGCCTCACTGAGCAACCATTTTCTGAACAATAAAAGATTGTGCTGTGAGGCTGAGCGCGGGCTTTCGACCAGATGGTAAGTAAAGCCAGCCAGACTCGGCCCTTCCACTCGGCGCATCTGCCCACTGCGAAGTTCATCGTCAACCAACACTGTGCTGCACAAAAGCGGACCCAACCCCTGCTTTGCTGCATGCAGCGCAAGGGTTTCCTCGCTGTACCAGGAGGTACGCATATCTCCAGCGCCAGCCTGTTGTGCTTGAGCAAGCCAGGCAGACCAAGACGGTACATTCAGCGATTGATTCTTCCATTTGAACGCCAGCAACGAGCGATTGCGGAAGTCGTCAATTCGCGGGCTGCGGTCGTCTGGGCAGATGCTTTTATCTGCCACCGCAATGTACCTGTCCTCGAACAACACAGGCCCGCGCACATCGGCCTCAACCGGACCATACCGGATGGCCAAGTCTGCTGTTGCGGACCGCAAATCTATGACCTTCTCCGAGGCATGAATAGACACCACCACGTTGGGATAGATGGCGTTGAATTTGGTTAAGCGCGGCATCAACCAGCGCTCGGCAAATGCGCGGGTGGTGGATACCTCAATGCTATCCCCTTGCGTTGGTCCGGCGAGCAAGGCAAAGGCTTGGGCGATTTGATCAAAGCCGTCACGCAATAAGGGATAGATCGCTTTGCCTGCGGGTGTAAGACTTACCGCCCGGCCTCTTTCAAGCAGCTTTTGCCCCAGACCGTCTTCAAGTTGCCGGACTTGATGGCTCACAGCCGCAACCGTCACAGAAAGCTCGTTGGCAGCAGCAGAAAAGCTCTGGTGACGCGCGACAGCCTCAAATGCCCGCACGGAATTCAACGGTGGTATTTTGCGCATCGCCTTCTCCTGACACCTGACTGCAACTCGCTAGCGATCAGCCCACGATTCCTACCAATGACAGCCTCTGGATGCTTCGAGTTGATTGGAACAGGTTGCTTCAGACCGACTCTTTTCTGTAATGCGTAGCATAACCCTGCCTAAGGCGATCACTCATCATGGCCTTCAAGGCATGTGCAGTCGTGGCACCAAGTGCTGGGTTAAATCTTTCAAGCAAGTAACATAACGCTCGTGTTTTATGGCCGGAATGCTCAACAGCTTGGTGTTTACAAATCCGGATTAAATGCCTCGGCTGTTGCTGGATCCTCAGCGAGTTGCCGCCATTTGCGTGGTGCCATGCCGGTCCACTGTTTAAATGCACGGCTGAACGCACTGAGGTCGGCAAAGCCCAAACTTAAGGCCAAGGTTGTCAGGTCAATTGAACTGCTGGTGAGGTGGTGTTTGGCGAGCCTCAGACGTGCCGACATCAGGGTGGTACCAAAGCTGCTGTTCTGGGCTTGAAGTCGCTGCTGCAAGATTCGGGGGTGCATTTCAACCAGCTTTGCCACCATGGCCAGATTGCATTCACCGGTTGGCAAAAGCGCATCGATGGCGCTTTCCACTTGGCGAGCGAGGCTGACCGGCACTGAGCGTTGCCAACCGCTGCGCCATTGCTGTGTCAGGTGGTTTCGCCAGCGCTGCTCAACCTGCATAGGCTGCAGTAACAGGCTAGCTGGGTAGCTCAAGGTGTTGGCACTATGGTCGAAATGCACCTTACCGGGCAACGCCTGTTCGTAGGCGGTTGTGACGGCCGGCTTTTTGATCTGAAGCCAAGACTCAACAGGTGGTAAGTTGGCATTGTGCATTTGCGCGATGCCTTGAGTGAAAACCGCCATGGTCAGGGCGCTCAGTTGCTCGCAATCAACCTCGTCAGCGAACAAGAACTGAAAGTGAATATCGAATCTCGACTCATGGCTGCTGGTTTCTAAGATCAGACCTCGCGCATGGAAATCCATATTCTTCTGCATCACCTGCATGGCTTCAGCCATGGAGGCCTGCAGACACAGATATGAACCGAGTGCGCCAAGCACTTCCAAACCCTGTTTGTTGCCCAGGCGCACACCAAAGTCTGGGGTTTTACAGCGCAGTGCCGCTAGTCGCAGAAGATCTGCCATTGCCACATAGGGTATGTACAGGTCAGTGGAGTGCATAACGGCATGGCTCAAGCCCGCTTCGCGTAAAAGCCGGTCAGGTTCTTGACCCAGCTCGCGGACCAGTTCTGAAAACTTCAACAGCGAACCGCTGCGAACAAAATAATTCATAGATGCATCGCCAGTAGACGCCTTGCAACAGCTAAACGGACTCGCAAATAGTCAAGTTTAAGCTCGTGAATAGTCAAGTTATTTGGCTGTTTTTTGTATATTTTTGCTAACTGAATCTTTACCGATTGAATTAGCAATAAAGCGCCGGAGCCAATAACAATGACAACAAAACTACCTATGGCATTAGCCGAGTCCCTGTTTGGTCCACGCCCTGAAGGGGTTGTGATTCCGGAGCCGCCGAGCTTTGAGTCGATTGCCGAGGAACGCCAATATCGCAAGGAACAACTGGCTGCAGGCTTCAGACTCTTTGGGCGCTTTGGCTTCTCCGAAGGCGTTGCCGGGCACATTACCGTCCGCGACCCGGAACGCCCATCCGAGTGGTTTTGGGTCAACCCGTTCGGCATGAGTTTTAGCCGGATTCGGGCTTCTGACCTCGTATTGGTCGACCACGAAGGCCGGGTCATCCAAGGGCAGTCACCGGTCAATCGTGCCGCCCTGGTCATTCACTCCCATGTCCATGCTGCACGTCCCGATGCATTAGCTGCTGCTCACTCACATTCTCTGCACGGCAAGGCGTTTTCCAGCTTGGGAATCAAGCTGGACCCGATCACTCAAGATGCCTGCGCGTTCTATGAAGACCATGGCCTGTATAGCGACTTTGGCGGCGTTGCCACTGCTGACGATGAAGGTGTTCGCATTGGCCAGGCGCTGGGATCGCATAAAGCTGTAATTTTGCAGAACCATGGCCTGCTTACAGTCGGTCAAACCGTTGCCGAAGCCATCTGGTGGTTCATCACCCTGGAGCGTTCCTGCCAGGCTCAGTTGCTGGCCATGGCGGCCGGCACACCAAAGTTGATTGATCACGAAACAGCACTTGGGGTGCGCGCCCAAGTGGGTTCGTCCTATGCCGGATGGTTCCAGGCGCGGCCACTGTGGGATCAAATCATCCACAGCGATCCTGATCTGTTCGATTGATCTGCCCACCAATAACAATAAGGAGACGCCAGGTGAGTGACAGCAAGTGGAACTACATCATTGTCGGTGGTGGGTCTGCCGGTTCAGTGCTAGCCAATCGTTTGAGTGAAAACGCAAGCAATCGTGTACTGCTTTTAGAGGCGGGTCCCAGTGGTCGTTGGAATCCGCTGATTGCTATCCCGGCGGGCGCTGTGGCGTTGATGAAAAGCCGCCGTTATAACTGGTTGTTTGAAACCGAGCCTCAGGCTGAGCTAGGCAATCGCCGGATGTTTCAACCACGGGGCCGTTGCCTGGGTGGTTCGAGCAGTATCAATATGGCAATCAATACCCGTGGCCAGCCATGGGACTACGACGAATGGGAGCGCTTGGGCTGTGAAGGCTGGGGCTTTCGCGATGTGCTGCCTTTCTTTAAAAAATCAGAGAACTTCCAGCCTGCCAGCAAGCCTGCCGATGCGCCCTTTCATGGCAAGGGCGGACCGCTGAATGTATCTGAACGGCGTTGGACCAGTGTCTATGGGCATGCCTTTCTGGAAGCCTGCACTCAGGCTGGATTGCCGCGCAGCTCCGATCCTAATGGTGCTGAGCAAGAAGGTGCCTGCCTGCAGCGCACCTATCAAAAAGACGGACGTCGTTGCAGCAATGCACGGGCCTATCTGACTCCGGCCCGTGACCGCGAAAACCTGCACATCATCACCGGGGCTCATGCCACCCGTGTGTTGTTGGAGGGCAAGCGTGCCGTGGGTGTGGAGTACATGCGCAATGGCACGCTTTGCAAGGTAAAGGCTACCCATGAAGTGATTCTTTGCGGGGGGGCCTACCAGTCCCCTCAGCTTATGTTGCTGTCGGGCATCGGCCCGCGCGAGGAGCTGGAAAAGCACGGTATTGAGGTCAACCATGCGCTTGATGGTGTTGGGCAGAACTTGCAGGACCATCTCGCTGTAGTCATCAACATGCGCACCCATACGCGCCAGGGGATGTCGTTGCATCCTTCGTCACTGCTCAAGGGTGTAATGGCTTTGTTTCAATTCGTTCTTGGCCGCCGGGGCATGCTGACCACCAGCGTGATCGAGGCCGGTGCATTTACGCGCTCCTTGCCCGATGAATTGATCCCCGACATGCAATTGCACTGCGCGCCGATTATGTATCGGGATCACGGCCGTGATTTGAAGTTGTCGGCATCAGGTTATGGCTATTCAATTGCGATCAACGATGGGCGACCGTTGTCTCGTGGTCGTGTGGGGCTGCGCAGCAGTGACCCTCTGGCAGCACCCTTGATTGACCCGAATTACCTGAGCCAGGAACGCGACCTGCAGCGGCTGGTATTGGGCCTCAAGCTGATGCGCAAGATCATCGCCCAGCCTGCACTCGCTGTACACAACAACGCTGAGGTTCACCCCAGCGCGAACGTTCAGAGCGATGAGGAATTGGCCGCTTGGGTGCGACAAAACACTGAAACGGCTTACCACCCGGTTGGCAGTTGCAAGATGGGGCCGGCCAGCGATGCGCTTGCTGTCGTCGATGCCCGCTTGCGAGTGCACGGCCTTGAGGGCTTGCGGGTGATTGATGCGTCCATCATGCCAACCTTGGTCAACGGCAATACCAACCAGCCCGTTACCATGATTGGCGAGAAGGGTGCGAGCATGATTCTTGAAGATGCTGTCTCAGAGGCCAGGCTATGAATACCGAGTATCACTACAACAATCTGGATCAGTTTGTTGGCAAGGAGTTGGGCACCTCACAATGGGCCACTGTCGACCAAGCCCGCATCGATGAGTTTGCTCATTGCACCGAAGACCACCAGTGGATTCATGTCGACCCCGCCCGCTGCGAAACCGAAAGCCCTTTCGGTACCACTATCGCCCATGGCTTCCTCAATCTGTCTTTGCTGGGCGGTTTGATGATGAAAATGGGGGTTATGCCCAGCGGGGTCAGCAGCCTGGTCAACGCCGGCGTCAACAACGTACGTTTCTCTAGGCCGGTTCGTGCCGGCTCACAGGTACGAGCGCGGGTATGGGTGCAGTCGGTCGAAGCCAAGGGAGAGGGGCGCAGCATGCTGACTTTGTTTGCCCAGCTTGAGCTGGAGGGCGAAGCTGATCCTGTGCTCACCGCCGATTGCGTGGCATTTCTTTATGCTCAGACGGCAGATCAATAATCGGCAACAACGTCTCCTGACCCAGCCTAAGAACAGTGAAAAAACCGATAACCGCGAGTTCTCTGGAGCTGCTTAACACTGTTCTGCGTCGCTACGGCGTAGACGAAACCGCGCAGGTCGAGCATCTGATAAAGGTGGTCGACCTGCGTGAGTACGCCCGTGAGCAGCAGGTCATCCGTGTCGGTGAAACCCCGACGCACTTCTTTGTCATTTTGTCCGGCCTTGTTCGTTACTACTATTCGTCCCCGGACGGTAAGCAGTGGAACAAGGCTTTTTTTCGCGAAGGGGAAATGATCGGTTCATTGAGTGCCTTTCTCACGCAGCAGCCCTGCACCTACAGCATTGAAGTCCTGGAGGACACGCAACTGGTGGCGGTGCCACTGCAAAGCCTGGCCGCTGAGCAAGCGCAGTTCCAACAATTGCAACAGATGCTCAACACCGTCACCCGGGAAATCATGCTGCGCAATGAAAACCGGGAGGCGCTGTTGCTGTCCTGTAACAGCGAAGCTCGCTATCGCTGGCTGGTGGAGAATGAAGCCTGGCTGCTGGAGCGTGTTCCCCAATATCAGCTGGCAAGTTATTTAAGTATGGATGCCGTGTCATTCTCGCGAATCAAGCGTAAATGCAGCGGCTGACGCTCAAGCACCAGAACGGGCCTTGGCTGAGACCCGCTGGTTGTTGCCCTACTTGCTACTGAGGTGCGACACACAAACCTAATTGCTTAGCCTGTTCTGTACACCAATTGAGATGTTCTTGCGGCACGGCATCGAGATTGAGCAAGAGGCTGCCATCGGCTTGTTGTCGCACCTCAACGGCGAGCTGACCGCACTGCGGTCTGACGCGTTCACTGTAGGCATGCTCTGCCGCCAGCTCACGCAGGCGCAACTTGATAATTTTGCCCACAGCAGTCACTGGCAGGGCTTTAATCAGAAAAACCTGCTTAGGGCAGGCCGGTCGCTCCGCAATATGGGCAAAGGCGTATTCGCGTAACTCATCAACACTGACTTGGCTGTCCGGGTAGAGCTGGACGAAGACCACCGGAAGTTCGCCTGCGTATTCATCGGGCATGCCGACAGCAGCAGCCAGCGACACTGCTGGATGGGATTCGAGGCAGTTCTCAATCATTGCCGGGTCGATATTGTGGCCACTACGGATGATTAAATCCTTAGCCCGGCCGGTGATGAACAGGTTGCCAAGATCATCCAGACGGCCCAAGTCCCCTGTGCGCAGCCAACCATTATCAAGGGGGCTTTGGTTATCGCCCAAGTAGCCCGGAAAGGTGGTAGGGCCGCGTACACAAATCTCGCCGTTGCTGTCTATGCGCACTTCCATCTGCCCGCTAACGTGCCCAGCGCTGCCGGGAATCGAGGGGTGTTGCAAATTGGGCATGGTGATAACGCCCGCTGTTTCAGTCATTCCATAGGCTTGGTACAGGTCCAGGCCGGTGACTTTACGCAGTTGCTCGCACAGTGCCGCAGGCACCGGCGCGCCACCTGAAAGCATAAAGCGCAAGGAGCTGATGTCATGGCCGTTCAACGGAACTTCGACCATCGCTGCAACCGAGGTTGGGATACCGCTGCTGATAGTAATGCCAAAGTGTTCAACCAGTTGCCAGTGCCGCTTGATCACCTCTGGATTGCGAAAACCGGAAAGCGTAGGCAAAAGCATATTCAAGCCACTTGCCAAGCCACCCAAACTGTTCACTAAGGCCCCTGCAACGTGGAATATGGGCAGTCCATTGAGCGCGATGTCTTTAGGGCTTGTTGCCAGGCAGCGTAGATAGGTTTGCGCAGCAGCTACCTGATTAGCATGGGTATGACGCGCCAGCTTGGGCATGCCGGTAGTGCCGCCGGTGTGAAAGTAGGCAGCAATATCATCCGCTTTGGGTTGAAGCTCAACGTCCAGTTCGGCAGCGCTGTAGCCTTGAATCAACTCATCGAAAAAGTAGTCGCCCGCCGGCGACAACACAGAGACACACTTGGGCTGATTGGGCAGGCACTGGGCAACTTTTAGGGCTTTCTGCCAAAGGTCTGAGCCAGGCATTGGGCCAAGTACAACAATCAAGTCGGTCTGCGCCTTGAGCATCAAGCTGTACAGCGCCTCTTCATTGAGCAGCGGGTTTATAGGATTGGCAATCCCCACACTGGCCGCGGCCCAAAGTAGATACTGACTCTGCGGGATGTTGGGCAGTAGCAAAGACACCACAGGTTTCGGCTTGTTAGACAACTCCAAAATCAACCGCGCCGAACGATTAATGTTGCCCATTAATTCGGCATAAGTGGTCGGCTGACTTTCAAGTGGGTCGAGGTCGGCAATGTAAGTCAGAGCAGTCTTTTCGCCATGGACACTGGCTGAAGCATGGAGAAGCTCATAGACGGTTTTCGCGCGATGAGGAAGTGTGAACATAGTGAAACCCTGCAGATTGTCGTTATTTTCACGATTTTGGGCAGGTCATGCGCCAGCAAGCATTAACAATTGTTAATACGCCTTGGGATGGTTTTTCTGCACTCCACGGCTTTAAACCGAGCGTGGGCCAGCAGAGTTCAGCGCAAGCAGCTTTGGCTTGGCTGAAAAAGCTCGCAAATAGTCAAGTTTTCATTCGTGAATGGTCAAGTATGTTTGCGGGCATTTGTATATTTTATGCTCAACCAAACCTGACTGTTCATCACGCTGGAGCCCATAAAAATGACAACAAAATGCGTTACGGCACTGGTCAAATCCAGATTGGGGCCTGTTTGCGCCTTTAGTTGCTCTGCGTAACTCCACTGCCATTGACTGGGCTTTGAGAGCTTGAGTCAGGCAACTCCAGCGCGTTTGAACAAGCATCCTGCGCTTCACGGCGGCGACTCAACGTCGTTGTTCCGCAAACCAATCAAGTGAGACCCCAATGAACGCTCAAGCTGATATCCCTGCCGAGTTTATTCAGTGCCTTGAGGGCCAGCGTGCCCACTTCGAGGCTAACCGCTATCCTGATCACAGCCAGCGTGTGGCTGATCTTAAAGCGCTCGTGCGTCTTGTTGCGGATAACCGTGAGGCGCTGATTGAGGCAGTTAACAAGGATTACGGTTGCCGTTCTCGCTTTGAAACGACCTTCGCTGAAATCGCGGTAACCCTTGATGGTTTGCAAGACACCATCAAACGGGTAAAAAAATGGATGAAGCCGCAAAAGCGCCATGTTGACCCCATGCAATTGCCATTGGCGCGTGCCCGCTTGATCCCACAACCCATCGGTGTGGTAGGTATTGTGGTGCCGTGGAACTTTCCGATTGCCATGGCGTTTCACCCACTGACTTGCATCTTCGCCGCTGGCAACAGCGCAATGGTGAAAATGTCTGAAAACTCCAATCATCTGGCGCGCCTGCTTCGTGAACTGACGCCCCGCTATTTCCCTGAAGGCAAATTAGCCTTTTTTGAGGATGGCGGCGGTCGTGGTCCGGCATTTACTGCACTGCAGTTCGACCACCTGTTCTTCACCGGTTCGCCAGCGACGGGCAAAGCTGTAATGGCCAATGCTGCACGCAACCTGACACCGGTCACCCTAGAACTCGGTGGTAAGTCGCCTGCGGTGGTGGCACCTGACTTCTCAATGAAGACGGCTGCACAACGCATTATGTGGGCCAAGACCTTCAATGCCGGGCAAATATGCACCAACGTTGACTATTTGTTTGTGCCTGAAGGTGAGGTCAATAATTTCGTCAAAGAGGCGAAGGCTTATTGCGCCAAGCATTACCCGAATATCAACAACGGTGACTACACCGCCGTGATTGATCAGCGCTCCTATGATCGCCTCCAAGCTGCTCTGGAGGATGCCAAAGCCAAGGGCGCGACACTGGTTAACTTGATTGACTCGCAAACCCCGGATGCGGGCAAGCGCATCATGGCCCCGGTCATCGTCCTTAACCCTACAGATGACATGGACCTGATGCAGCGCGAGATCTTTGGTCCTATCCTGCCGATCAAAAGCTACCGCAGCCGCGAAGAAGTCACTCAGTACATCAACAGTCGTCCGCGTCCGCTGGCCTTCTACGCCTACACCCATGAGCGCAGTCTGGCAGATTGGTATATCTACAATACCTTGTCAGGCGGTGTGACCATCAACGACAGCCTGTTGCATGTCAGCGTGCACAGCTTGCCATTTGGCGGTATCGGCAACAGCGGCATGGGCCATTACCATGGCTATGAAGGCTTTCAAACCTTCTCCAAGCTAAGGCCCGTGTTGTACCAAGGCCCGATCCGCGCGATCAACATGATGCTGCCGCCGTACGGCGTCAAGGTCGAGAAAATGCTTAACATGATGATCCGCATGAAGAGCTGACACTCACGCTTTATACCCACCAAGAGCAAGCCCGCTTGCCCGCGCTCTATGGCGTCAGACCAACCTTATGGGTGCCGCTGACCGCGGGCGTCAGCGGGCCTGAGCGAAAGATATGGCCGCTCTCTGCCGGTGGCGACAAGCAGGAGGCGGCCAGAAGCGATCGATCAAGATAGAAAATAAATCCGTCCTCATTCTCCGGTTTCATTTGCACGCCAGATTAAGGTGCCAAATCAACCACAACCTCTTTAAGTTTGCCCTCAAATTTAAATGGGGTTTGATAGTCCTCCGTTACCGGCGTCCCGGTGTCTATCCCGATGTCTTGATTTTCAGACAACGAATACTTAAACGGTGAGGTTTGTTCGATCTTGCCTGATCCAACACTCTTCCCATCCACTGAAAGGGCGATGGTTCCACTCTTGCCTGTTTCCTTTCCGCCGTCATAGGTAAACAGCATGCGAAGCTCGTGATCGCCCGCCTCAACCGCGCTATCACTGGTGACCGAATAACGGGCAATGTCGATAAAGTTATGCGCGGCCACCAACTTTCCATCCTTCAAATAAAAGGCCCATCCGCCGGTGTTGCCACCTTGGGTAAAGATCATGCCGTTAGCGCTATTTTCCACGTTAACCTTGGCACTGACTGCGAACGACTTGTTTTTTAGGTCTGGTGCCGAAGCCTCAGGCAATCCCACCACAGGCACTGGATAGACAAACTTAGAGCGTCCTGCCGCCAGATTTGGTTTACCTGTCAGCTCTGAGCTGAAACGCTCCGCACCTCGCCAATCCAGCGGCAATGCCTTGTTGGCAGAAGCCTCTGCCCACCAAAGGGCAACCAATGTTTGCAACTTCTCAGGGTTCTTCTCAGCCAGATCATTTGCCTGACTAAAGTCCTCATTGAGGTTATACAGCTCCCACTTCGCAGTTATTGGGTCGAATTTACCCCGTGTCGACTGCCAAGGTTCAAACGCCATAGAACCAGCCCACCAGCCGTCTTTATATATTCCACGGTTAGCGAACATCTCAAAGTATTGGCTGGTACGAAACTCCTTAGCATCGGGGTTATCCAGTGCTGCCAAGAAGCTGCGCCCTTCAATTGGTGTCTGTACCGTTCCGTTGACACTGCGAGGTTCAGGAATGCCTGCCGCAGCCAGAATGGTTGGCCCTATATCGATGACATGAGTGAACTGCGAGCGAACTCCGCCAATATGTTTGAGCTTGGCTGGCCACTTCACCAGCATCGCATTACGGGTGCCACCGAGGTGGCTTGCCACTTGTTTGGTCCACTGGAAAGGTGTGTCCATGGCCAACGCCCAACCGGCTGGGAAGTGATTGAAATGCACTTGGGTACCGATCTCATCGATCTTGCCCATCATCTGCTCGTAGGTCATCTGATGGCCGTTAAAGAAAGCGTTCTCGTTCAATGTGCCATCGAACCCGCCCTCGGCTGACGCGCCGTTATCGCCGATGATATAAACGATCATCGTGTTTTCGGCATCTGGCAGTGTCGCAACGTAATCCAGCACACGTCCGACTTGTTGATCGACGTGATAGCCATAAGCTGCGAAGACTTCCATCATGCGGCTATAAAGACGCTTCTGATCAGCATTCAAGCTATCCCAGGCCGGCATACTGTCAGGGCGCTTGGTCAGCACAGTGTTCTGAGGGACCAGCCCCATTTTTTTCTGCCGCTCCAGCGTCTGCTTGCGGTATTCGTCCCATCCCATGTCGAATTGACCCTTGAACTTATCGATAAGCTCCTTGGGTGCCTGATGCGGCGCATGGGTGGCGGCTGGAGCAAAGTAAGTCATCCACGGACGATCTGGCTGAATAGCTTCAGCCTGTTGCAGCCAGGAAATAGTGTGGTCGGCCAGATCGACACTGAGAAAGTAGTCTTTGTCTTCTGGAGTGCCAATAGCCGTTTGGTTCTCGTACAAATAAGGTCGAACCTGATTGGTATCGCCCGCCATGAATCCATAGAAATAGTCAAAACCCAGATTGTTAGGCCAATGATCAAAAGGCCCCATCGGGCTGGTTTCATAAATCGGGGTGTTGTGGTTTTTGCCGATCCACGACGTGATATAGCCGTTCTGGCGCATGACTTCGGCAAAAGTTGCCGTATCCTTGGGAATGATGCCGGTATAACCGTCATAGCCGGTGGCAACTTCGGTGATGTTGCCAGTACCCGCAACGTGGTGATTGCGACCGGTTAGCAGCGCGGCCCTAGTTGAAGAACACACGGCTGTAGTATGAAACCGATTAAAGAAGGTGCCTTCTTTCGCCAAGGTTTCCATGTGTGGCGCTGGAACCCCGCCACCGGAGACTGAAAACTGACCAAAGCCCACGTCATCCAATAGCACTAAAAGCACATTAGGTGCTCCATCAGGGGCTTTACGAGGTGCAGGAAATTGCGCGGGGTCAGAGTCAAGATAACTCGTACCAACGCTGCCTCTGAACTTCTGCTCAGCATACGGCAGCACCGCCTGACCACTGCCATCAATGGCCTTCGTCTCAGTGGATTCTGCACTGACGACTGAACTGCTGAATGCAGCAATGGCCAACACACTGAATGTCATCAGTGCATGGAAAGGGGGGGAGACTCTCATGGTGTTATCGTCCTGATATGGCGAAACGAGTTCTTGAGGGCAGGCCTCAAACTAAGTTACCAAGTTAAGTTCAGAACTCGCCCTTCGGCAAACATCTATCTGTCTAGAGCAGGCTTTGTAGCCTGAGCGTGGAATGCTTTATCAGTCCTCAATGATGTCGAAGACACCTCGGGTAACGGCTACCGCTCGCCGCCACTCATGCCACGGATATGGATCGCCAAAGACTTGAGACAAACAATAATCACCAAGCAGAAATCGCCAAAAAACAACTAAAAGCAGGTTCCCCTTGCCCACAGACCCGCAGATCACGCTGAGCATTGTCTGAGCTAAGGGGCAATGCGGGTAATGGCTATGGGCGTTACAATGGTTTGATCACCGATTATTAGATCGGGCATGCCCGGAGCTAGCGTCTAGATGTTCACCCTTATGCACCTGGATACATCACCGCCAGAGGCCCTGAATACCCAGGTTCTGCAAATGGTGGTGGACTACTTCAGCGACATCAGCCCTGTGTCGTTAACGCCCAGTAATCCGCTTTATCAGCTGTACCAGTACGTGATTGGCTACGAGGTACACATGTATTTTCAAGCCATGAACAGCACGCTGGATAGCGCCCCGAAATTGATCCTGGCCCTGGATGATGAAGACCCCTCACTGGTGCTGGGCTTTGCCCTGTACCTGCCGAGCCAGGACGATGAAGAAGCCTGCACCTTGGCCTATTTGGCGGTAAAGGCCAGCCACCGCCGACGGGGTATTGCCAACGCCTTGTTGCAGCGAATGGTTGCAGAGCGCCCCCACGCTGAACTGGCTTGCTCGGTGAGCAAGGTGCCAACCTTCGAGTCACTGGGGTTTCAAGTACTGGCAGCGCAAGGACCGCATGTGGTGCTGAGCACGCGGGACCATCGTTCAAGCGGCATGGTGGCCGTGCAGGATCTGGCCCCTATCTTTCATTCCAAGGAAGTGCGGCAGATTCACGCCTATCTGGTGCAGCAACACGGCAAGAAAGCCATGAGCGATGCCGAAAGCAAACGCGACCGCCTGCTGGACCAGATGGCCTATCAGGCGCAGGCATTGGTGAAAGAGCGCTTCCCTACGATTCACTGATGATGGGTGCGACCAATTTAGGCCATAGAAGCTATCTAAGCGCTAACCAGGCCGAAATCAGCGCATAGGCAGGGTCATTTTGCTGAATCAATCATATTCCTAAACGCTAAAAGCCCTGCGCGCAGGCACGAGGCTGCCGTTGATGAAGGTCGCTCAGCCCGCGCAGTCATTGCCCTTGAGCCTATCGACTCAAGGCAAAGCAGCTTTTAGATAAGCAACAACGACAAAAAACATAATTTCGCTAATCAGCCCCTGTGGACAGAATGCAGATGTAGGCAGCTCGATGACTGCGTCTCGACCTGAATCAACCCCGCCTTCCACATGGGCTCAGATATGACAGTTGAAAGCATTCAAATCGATACGCTTGTCGTTGGCGCAGGCCAGGCAGGTGTGGCCATGAGCGAACACCTGAGCAAACTTGGGGTGCCCCACCTTGTTCTGGAACGCAATCGCATTGCTGAAGCCTGGCGCACAGGCCGCTGGGATTCATTGGTCGCCAATGGCCCGGCTTGGCACGACCGTTTTCCGGGGCTGGAATTTGACCTCGACCCCGATGCCTTTGCGCCCAAGGAACAGGTGGCGGATTACTTCGTCGAGTACGCGAAAAACTTCAACGCACCGATCCGCACTGGTGTTGAGGTCAAGCAGGTGGTGCGCAATAGCGACCGGCCAGGCTTTACCGTTGAAACCTCAATCGGAGTGATCGAAGCCAACCGTGTAGTCGCCGCGACCGGCCCTTTCCAGCGCCCGGTAATTCCTGCGATTGCACCAACAGATAGCGCAGTTACCCAGCTGCATTCAGCGGCCTATCGCAACCCGCAACAGCTGCCAGAAGGCGCGGTGTTGGTGGTGGGTGCAGGTTCATCCGGAGTGCAAATTGCCGATGAACTGATGCGTGCGGGTAAGCAGGTATACCTTTCGGTGGGTGCCCATGACCGGCCACCCCGCGCTTACCGCAACCGTGATTTCTGCTGGTGGTTAGGGGTACTTGGCCAGTGGGATGCAGAAGCGGCGCAGCCGGGCAAAGAGCATGTGACCATCGCCGTGAGTGGTGCCCGAGGCGGCCAGACCATTGATTTTCGCAACCTGGCGCATCAAGGCATGACCCTGGTTGGCCTGACAAAGGCGTTCAACAATGGCGTGGTCAGTTTTCAAGCCGACCTCGCCGACAATCTGGCCCGTGGCGATGAAAACTACCTCGCCCTGCTGGATGCAGCCGACGCCTATATCGAGCGTAATCAGCTCGATTTGCCGGAAGAACCCGAGGCTCGCCATAAATACCCGGACCCGGCATGCGTCACCGAGCCTATTCTTGAGCTGGATTTGGCCGCCGCTGGCGTGACTTCGATCATCTGGGCAACTGGCTACGCGGTCGATTTCAGTTGGCTCAAAGTTAATGCCTTCGATGCACAGGGCAAGCCGCAGCACCAGCGCGGTGTGTCCAGTGAGCCGGGCGTTTATTTTCTGGGGCTGCCTTGGCTGTCGCGCCGTGGTTCCACCTTTATCTGGGGCGTATGGCACGACGCCAAACACATTGCCGATCACATCGTCACCCAGCACAAATACCGCGACTATCGCGATGCCAGTCAACGTCAGGCTGACGCTGATGACGCGCCACCACAAACACTTCGTATGATGGGAGCCAGCTGATGCCGACACACACTCGCATCCGCATGTTCAACACCAAAGACACCTACCCCAATCAGTCTCTGGATAATGACTTGTGCCAAGCCGTTCGCGCAGGCAATACCGTGTATGTGCGCGGTCAGGTCGGCACCGATTTTGAAGGTAATCTGGTTGGCCTCGGCGACCCGCGCGCTCAGGCCGAGCAGGCGATGAAGAACGTCAAACAGCTGCTGGAAGAAGCCGGCAGCGACATGAGCCACATCGTTAAAACCACCACTTACCTGACCGACCCGCGTTTTCGTGAGGCGGTTTATCAGGAGGTTGGCAAGTGGCTCAAAGGCGTGTTCCCGATTTCGACCGGCCTGGTGGTGTCTGCGCTGGGCCAGCCCCAGTGGTTGATGGAAATTGACGTAATCGCAGTTATTCCCGAGGAGCAAGCATGACCTTTTCAATCGTCGGTCGGTGCCCGGAAACCGGTCAGCTGGGTATTGCCATCAGCTCATCAAGCATTGCGGTTGGCGCACGCTGCCCATGGCTGAAAAGCTCAGTGGGTGCAGTCTCAACCCAGAACATCACCTTGCCTGCATTAGGCCCGGAGATTCTCCAGTTGCTCGAAGCCGGGGAGTCGCCAGCCAGCGCGCTGGATACCGCATTATCGCGCCATGGCTACAGCCAATACCGGCAAGTAACTGTGATCGACATGCAGGGTGAAACCGCGCATTTCACAGGCAACCAAGCACTGGGGATAAACCATGCATTGGCTGGTGAGAACTGCGTTGCTGCGGGTAACTTGCTCAGCAATCAAGCGGTTATCGACGCCATGGTCAGTGCTTTTGAAGCAAGCGCGGGTGAAGCCCTTGCCGACCGTTTGCTCAGCGCCATGAACGCAGCCATGAAGGCCGGCGGCGAAGCTGGGCCGGTACACTCTGCCGCGCTCTCGGTTGTCAGCGATCTGTTGTGGCCCATAATTGACCTGCGTGTCGATTGGTCAGAACACGACCCTATTGCTGAGCTGGACAAGCTCTGGCAAGCCTATCGCCCACAGATGCAGGATTACGTAATCCGCGCGCTGGACCCGACCAAGGCCCCGACTTACGGCGTGCCCGGCGACGAATAGCGCAACGCCACAAAGAGAAGAGTCATGCACAGCAGCCGTCAGTTATTGGGCAAGTTGATTGAATTCAATACCGTTAGCCGCGAGTCAAACCTGGCACTGATCGAGTTTATCAGCGTCTATTTGAAACGCTTTGATATCCCCTGTCAGTTGTTCTTCAACGCCGAGGGTAGCAAGGCAAATTTGTTCGCGACTATCGGCCCGGATATCCCCGGCGGCGTAGTGCTTTCAGGGCATACCGACGTGGTGCCGGTTGAGGGTCAGGCTTGGACTTTGCCGCCCTTCTCGATGACCGAGCGCGATGACCATTTATTTGGTCGCGGTACTGCCGACATGAAAGGCTTCATCGCCTGCGTGCTCGCAGCGGTACCGCAGTTTTTAGCTGCGCCACTGAAACGGCCTGTGCATTTGGCCTTCTCTTACGATGAGGAAGTGGGCTGTTTAGGTGTGCGCTCTTTGCTCGCCGATTTGCAACAACGGCCGCACAAACCCGGCATCTGCATCATTGGTGAGCCGACCCTGATGAAGCCGGTATTGGGGCACAAAGGCAAGCTGGCCATGCGCTGTAATATCCAAGGCGCCGCCTGCCATTCGGCCTACGCGCCACAAGGGGTGAATGCCATCGAATGTGCCGCCCAACTGATTGGCAAACTCGGTGAGATTGGCCAGCTTTTGCGCGCACCAAAATTACATGACAAGCGTTTTGACCCGCCCTACACAACCGTACAAACCGGCGTTATCAGTGGCGGGCGGGCGTTAAACATCGTCCCGGCTGAATGCCAGTTTGATTTCGAAGTGCGTGCCCTGCCCTCGGACAATCCGCAGACTGTCGCTGATCAGCTTGAGCAATTTGCCAACGACGAACTGCTGCCAAAGATGCATGCGGTCAACAAGCAAACGGCTATCGAGTTCAGCCAGCTATCGGCTTATCCGGGCCTAGCCACAGAGGCTCAAAGCCAAGCGGCGCAATTGATTGCCATGCTGAGCCAATGCGATGAATTCAGCACAGTCGCCTTCGGCACAGAAGGCGGCTTGTTTGATCAAGCCGGTATTGCCACAGTGGTCTGCGGCCCAGGTAGCATCGAGCAAGCTCACAAGCCCGACGAGTTCATCAGCATTGAGCAGCTAGAGCAATGCGATGCCATGCTCAGCCGCCTGGCGCAGTGGTTAACAGCATCGGACAGGTGATGCATTTTTACCCGCAATTGCGATCGTAAACATTCTAGATATTTGCGTGAACCACGGTGGGCAAGCTAGGGCTTGGCCACCCTCCGCGAGCCATTGTGTGCTCGAATTTACAGATCAAAATGTAGGGTGGGTGACGCTTTTTCCACCCACCATTGCGGTCACGAATATTTCGTGTTCTTTGCATGACCCACGGTGGGCAAGCTAGAGCTCCGCCACCCTACGCGAGCCATTGTATGCTCGAATTTACAGATCGACTTGTAGGGTGAACGTCGCCTTTCATACACCAGCTTTCTCAGTCGGTAACGCCAGATGCTCTTTGCAGTAATCGACAAACAACTGCGCCGGTTTGGTGAGTTGTGCGCGTTTGAGCCACGCGGCAACCAAACCTGAACCGGTGACGGCTTCGCTGATGTCCACCATCACCACTTTCTGCCCGTCGTAGGTGCATTCCGATCGTGGCCGGGTGACCAGCACCGAGAAACCAAACCCCTGCCCCACCATACCGCGCACCATCTCGATTGAGGGCGAACTGAAACCAATATTCGGGCTCAGACCAAGCTCTTCAAACAAGCTGACAAAATAGGTGCGACTCGGCTGCACATCGAGCAAAATCATTGGTTCCAGCACCAAGTCACGCAATGAAACCTGAGCCTGTTGAGCAAACCGGTGGTTTTCAGGAAGCAGTGCATAGGGTGGCTGCGGCGGCATTAACGGTTCGACCTCGATGGTGCCATCAAGGTCGTGATCATAGAGAATTGCCAGATCAAAGCGGCCACCGGTCAAACCCTGCACCAAATCTTGCTGCTCACCATCAAAGATGCGGATTTCAACCCCCGGATAAAGCGTCCGAAAACCCGCAATCAAACCTGGTAAATACAGCGGTGCTACCGTTTCAAAGCAGCCGATATCTATCTGTCCGCACACCACATCGTTATCGGCCAGCGCGTTCTGCTCGAACTCATGGGACATGCGCAACAGCTCTTGAGCCTTACGATAAAAGCGTGCCCCACTTGGCGTTAGCGATACACCCTGAGCGTGGTGACGGATAAATAACTGCACACCAAAGCTTTCTTCCAAGCCTTTAATCGCCGTCGAAATCGACGGTTGTGCGATATACAGCTTGCGCGATGCTTCCGCCACGCTGCCGCACTCAACAGTGGTTACAAAGTACTTCAATTGACGCAGGGTATAAGCCGCCACGGTAAACCTCGTCTGGCCATCCTGGCGATCCAGGATGGGGCATTGCAGTGCCAATTCAATTCACTGGAAGGGCAAGCAAGTTACGCGCCCCACTGCCCAGCCACCTCAAATAAACCACTGCTTTCATTGAAATTGTTGGCCGTGACAAGCACCGCAAGTGCTTCGCCACATGGCAAAAAATACCGAGTCTTAACCTTACTGCACAATCATCACCCATGGCGCTTCTTATTGGTGCTGGCTTAACCAGCTTTTTCATATACCCCGATGACATATTTAATAATTTTCCTTCTGGCCCGCTTAAGCCACCATCGACCCTAGTGCAATTAACAACGCCTATTCAGCTTAGGCCGCGAGTGAGGGTTAATCCGGTGTTTGAACTCAGTGACTGGCAGCAACGTGCGCAACAGCAGCGCTTTATCACCACCGCGCTGATCGCAGGGCAACCGGTAACACCGGCGTCGGGCGCAACGTTCTCGGCCATTAACCCCGCCACTCAGCAAGTGCTCGCCGAAGTCAGTGCCTGTGGCGAGGCAGAAATTGATCTCGCCGTAAGCGCAGCCCGTGAGGCCTTCGAGAATGGCCCCTGGGCGCAGATGGCACCCGCGGAACGCAAAGCCGTGCTGCAAAGGCTGGCAGCATTGATGCTGGAAAATCGAGAAGAACTGGCACTGCTTGACTCGTTGAACATGGGTAAACCAGTGATGGATGCTTGGAATATCGATGTTCCGGGTGCAGCTAACGTCTTCGCCTGGTACGCCGAAAGTATCGACAAACTTTATGATCAGGTCGCACCAACCGCCGCCAATACGCTGGCAACCATCACCCGTGAGCCGCTCGGCGTAATCGGTGCGGTGGTGCCGTGGAACTTCCCGCTGGACATGGCCGCATGGAAACTTGCACCGGCTTTGGCAGCTGGCAATAGTGTGGTGCTAAAACCTGCTGAACAGTCACCGTTCTCGGCGTTACGCTTGGCTGAGCTGGCCCTAGAAGCGGGTATCCCTGCCGGAGTATTTAACGTGGTGCCGGGCATGGGTGAAACGGCAGGTAAAGCCTTGGGCTTGCATGCTGATGTCGACAGCCTGGTCTTCACGGGCTCCACCGAGGTGGGCAAGTATTTTATGCAATACGCTGCGCAGTCCAACCTCAAGCAAGTGTGGCTGGAGTGCGGCGGCAAGAGTGCAAACTTGGTGTTTGCTGACTGCCAAGACCTTGAGCTGGCAGCGGAGAAAGCTGCGTTCGGTATTTTCTTCAATCAGGGTGAAGTGTGCTCTGCCAACTCTCGACTGCTGGTAGAACGCTCCATCCATGATCAGTTCGTTGAGCTGCTGATCGAAAAGGCACGCGCCTGGCTGCCGGGAGACCCGCTAAACCCTGCGAGCACCGCAGGCGCTATTGTTGACTCACGCCAGACCCAGCGCGTCCTTGGTTATATTGAACAAGCACGCAGCCAGGGCGCGCAGGTCGTCTGCGGTGCCAAGCAGCTTGAGTTCAATAGTTCATCTAACTTCGTTGAGCCCACCATTTTATGCAATGTCAGCCCTGATATGCAGATTGCTCAAGAAGAAGTCTTTGGCCCTGTGTTGGCGGTGATCGCTTTCGACACTGAAGAAGAGGCGGTCAAGCTGGCCAACGCCAGTATTTACGGCCTCGCCGCATCGGTGTGGACAGATGACTTGAACCGCGCGCACCGCGTCGCCAAACGACTCAAAGCAGGCACCGTTTCGGTAAACACAGTGGACGCACTGGATGTCACCGTGCCTTTTGGCGGTGGCAAACAATCTGGTTTTGGCCGCGACTTGTCGCTGCATGCATTCGATAAATTTACCCAACTAAAAACAACTTGGTTTCAGTTGCGCTAAGAGGAGTTTTGTCATGACTGCCCCCTTCACCCCAAAACGCACAACCGAGGATTACCAGGCGCTGGATGCGGCTCACCACATTCATGCCTTCCTCGACCAAAAAGCGCTCAACGCAGAGGGCGCGCGCGTAATGGTCAGAGGCGAGGGCCTTAACCTGTGGGACAACGACGGCAAACGCTACCTCGACGGCATGTCCGGGCTGTGGTGCACCAACCTCGGTTACGGCCGCAAAGACCTCACCGCCGCCGCCACCCAGCAGCTTGAACAGCTGCCTTACTACAATATGTTCTTCCACACCACGCACCCGGCGGTGATCGAGCTTTCAGAGCTGTTGTTCAGCTTGCTGCCCACCCACTACAGCCACGCGATTTACACCAACTCAGGCTCTGAAGCCAATGAGGTGTTGATCCGTACTGTGCGTCGTTACTGGCAGATTCTGGGCAAACCGCAAAAGAAGGTCATGATTGGCCGCTGGAACGGTTACCACGGATCGACCCTTGCCAGCACCGCGTTGGGTGGCATGGGCTTTATGCATGAAATGGGCGGCATGCTGCCTGACTTCGCCCACATTGGTGAGCCTTATTGGTACGCCGAAGGTGGCGACCTGAGCCCTGCCGAGTTTGGCTTGAAGGCGGCAGGCGAACTGGAAGCGAAAATCCTCGAATTAGGCGCTGAAAACGTCGCCGCATTTGTTGCTGAACCCTTCCAGGGCGCTGGCGGCATGATCTTCCCGCCGGAATCTTACTGGCCAGAGATCCAACGCATCTGCCGCAAATACGACGTGCTGCTGTGCGCCGATGAAGTGATTGGTGGTTTCGGCCGCACTGGTGAATGGTTCGCCCATGAGTACTTCGGCTTTGAACCCGACACCCTGAGCATCGCCAAAGGCCTGACCTCGGGTTACATCCCAATGGGCGGCCTGGTACTGAGCAAACGCATGGCACAGGTGTTGGTTGAGCAAGGCGGGGTGTTCGCCCACGGCCTGACCTACTCAGGCCACCCGGTCGCCGCCGCTGTTGCCATCGCCAACCTCAAGGCATTGCGCGATGAGCAGATTGTCAGTCAGGTCAAAAATGACACCGGTCCTTACTTGCAAAAAGCCTTGCGTGAGGTGTTTACCGACCATCCGTTGATCGGTGAAATCCAAGGCACCGGTTTGGTTGCAGCGCTGCAGTTTTGCCAAGACAAAACCACGCGCAAACGCTTCACCAATGAAGGCGATATCACCTGGCAGTGCCGCACCTTCGGTTTTGAAGAGGGCGTCATTATCCGCTCAACGCTAGGACGCATGATCATGGCACCCGCACTGGTTGCCGACCACGCAACACTGGATGAGCTGGTCGAAAAAACCCGCCGAGCTGTTGATCGAACAGCCCAGCAACTGGGTCTGCTTTAAGCCTTAAAACCCCGTAGAGGGTAAAGAAATACGCCAGCGCCAGTCACCCGTGACTGGCGTAACAGGATCCTTTTGGTCACTGACCAGCCCTGCCACTACATACCAACAATAAGCCGAGAGGCTGTGGGAGTGCTCTATGAACAAGTCTTTGCACAAATACTTCGCCCCAACTCTGCTCTGCGCTGCCTTGGCAGCCGGCGCTACAACCGCCCAAGCCGGTACGTTGTCGATTGGCCACACCACCTGGGTGGGCTACGGCACCTTGTATCTGGCCCGTGACCTTGGCTACTTCAAGGAGCAGGGTTTGGATGTTGAGTTGACCACCATAGAGGAAGCGGCCATGTACATGGCCGCTCAGGCGTCTGGGCAACTGTCTGGCTCGGCTTCGACTATCGATGAAGTACTCAAGTATCGCTCCAAAGACTTCTGCTTCAAGGCCGTTGCGGCACTGGATGAAAGCGCCGGTGGTGATGGCGTGCTGGTCGGCAATGACGTTTCCAGCTTGAGCGATTTGAAAGGTAAGTCGATAGCGGTCAACGAAGGCTCTGTGTCGCAGTTCTGGCTGTCGTATTTGCTTAAGCAAAAGGGCATGCACATGGCTGATCTGGATATCCAGAACATGACAGCCGACGACGCTGCCACTGCGTTTATTGCTGGGCGTATTCCTGCAGCTGTGACATGGGAGCCGCATTTGTCGATGGTGCGGGCCAAAGGTCAGGGCAAGGTGTTGATCGACAGCAGCCAGACGCCCGGCGTGATTGTTGATGTTGTTGCCCTGAGCTGCGATGTGATCGACAAGCAGCCAGAGGATGTGAAGGCTTTGGTCAGCGGTTTGTACAAAGCCGTTGAATACACCAAGACGCATCCAAGCGAAGCCTACAAAATCATGGCCAAAGGTGTTGGCGGCTACCTTTCAGACCCTGCTGAGCTGGCCGAGGCGGCAAAAGGTGTGCGCTTCTATGACCAAGCCATGAGCGAAAAACTGCTCGGCACCTCTGAGTCTCAAGGCGACATCGCTCAGATTATTTCCCTGGCCAACGAGACCTGGAGTGAGCTGCAAGGCAAGCCGTACAACGTCAGCTACAGCGACCTTGTCGATACCCGTTTCGTCAAACCATAGCCTTGTGGCCCGCCGCCACTGTAGCGGCGGGCCTTCTGTTTAGGAGACGCCACATGGCTACTCAAAAATCCACCCTGCAGCGATGCCTGACGCCTAAGGTCGAGCTCCCTGCATCACTGACGCTAACCACCAGCATCCTCTGCTGGGTGCTGGTCTTTGGCTTATGGGCACTGCTGTCCTATGGCGGCCTGGTTCCAACCATGTTCCTGCCAACCCCCGGCGCGGTGCTGGACGCCGCTGTGCGCTTAAGCGCCGATGGCACGTTAAGCAAACACGTAGTAGCCAGCGTTGAAGTCGTGGTCATTGGCTTTGTGGTTTCTTCATTGGTCGCAGTCCCGCTGGGGTTGCTGATGGGCAGCTTTCGCATCGTTCAGGCGCTGCTGGAACCGCTGGTGAACTTCATCCGCTATTTGCCGGTGACCTCTTTCGTACCCTTGTTTATTTTGTGGATTGGCATTGGCCTGGAGCAGCGGGTCACGGTGATTATCTTTGGTGTGTTTTTCCAGCAACTGGTCATGATCGCCGACGTTTCAAAAGGCGTGTCCAAGGACCTGATAAATGCCAGCTACACCCTCGGCTCCAGCCGCCGCGATGTAGTGATGCATGTGCTCGGCCCAGCATCTCTGCCCGGGATACTCGACACCCTGCGCGTAACCATGGGCTGGGCCTGGACCTACCTGGTGGTTGCCGAGCTGGTCGCCGCCTCCAGCGGCTTGGGTTACATGAGCCTTAAAGCCATGCGGGGTTTTCAGGTCGACGTGATATTTCTGGCGATCGCAATCATCGGCCTTCTAGGCTTGATGACCGATCAACTGTTCAGACTCTTACGCTTAAAGGTGGCTTCATGGGCGCAGTAGCAGCGGTGCGAAGCGAAATTCAAACACCTGCAAAGGTGCCAGACAACTCTCCAGCGCGGCTCTGTGTGAACAACGTCAGCCTGCGTTATAACACGCCTTCCGGTGGTGTTTTCACGGCATTGGATAATGTCTCGCTGGAAGTCCCCGACCAACAGTTCGCGGTGATTGTCGGCCCATCAGGCTGTGGTAAATCCAGCCTGCTGTACCTCACAGCCGGCCTCGCTGAGCCCAGTGATGGCGAGATTTACGTCGGTGGCGAACGTGTGGATGGCCCGGGCGCTGACCGCGGTATGGTGTTTCAAAGCTATACCCTGTTTCCATGGTTGACCGTACGCCAGAACATTGAGTTTGGTCTCAAGCGTAAAGGCATGCCCGCTGCCCAGCGCAAGGAGATTGTCGACTTCTACCTCAACGAGGTCGGCCTGACGCCCTTTGCAGATAATTATCCCAAGCAGTTATCCGGCGGCATGATGCAGCGCGTTGCCATTGCCCGTGCACTGGCCAACGACCCACAGATTCTGTTGATGGACGAACCCTTCGGCGCACTCGACAGCCAGACTCGCATGCAAATGCAAAAGTTGCTGCTGCGCATTTGGGAGCACAGCAAGAAGACCGTGGTGTTTGTCACCCACGACATCGACGAAGCTATTCTGCTAGGTGACCGGGTTTACGTAATGGGCGCACGGCCGGGCCGCATCAAGCAGATTCTCGATGTGCCGATAACACGTCCACGTGACCTCGACATGGTCATGGATCATCAGTTCATCGACATGAAACGCCAGATCCTCGGCTTGCTGCATGATGAGCTGGAGGAGGCACACTAGGCTCAGAACCTAGGCCTGCGGATACTAAGAAGCCGCTGCATCTGTCACTTCAGATGCAGCGGTTTTTTTGCATTACTGAAGCCGCAACGAACTGCTGAACTGGCTTATGGCATCAACCACATGCCGCGAGCCTTGCTGAATCTCCAGAATCACCTCGCCCGCCTCATTGGCCAGTTCAACGCCATGCTCTGTTCGGCCCAAACTTGAGCGCATACTTTCAACCGCACTGAGCGATAGCTCGTTGTTCTGGCGCACAACCTCGACAATCTCAAGGGTTGCTTTGCTGGTGCGCGCCGCCAAGCTTCTGACCTCATCGGCCACCACCGCAAAGCCTCGCCCATGCTCGCCTGCCCGTGCAGCTTCAATGGCCGCATTCAGTGCGAGCAGGTTAGTCTGGTCGGCAATGCCACGAATAGTCTGAACAATATTGCCGATCAACTCCGACTGCTTGTTCACTGCATCAATGCTTTTGGCCGCATCATTCAAGTCTTTGGAAATATCCTCAATCACCTTGACCGTTTGCTGGACGACTGAGGAGCCTTTTTGCGCGCAGGTATCGGTTTGCAATGAAGTGGCATGGGCAGCATCGGCAGCGCTTTGCTGGCTGTTCATTTGCTCGGTGATATCACTGGCGAATTTAACCACTTTGTACAAGCGACCTTTGGCATCAAAGATCGGGTTATACGAGGCTTCGAGAAAGATCCGCTGACCGCGACTGTCGACCCGCTGAAAACGGCCTGAGTGGAACTCTCCACGGTTGAGCGAGGCCCAGAAATTCCTGTATTCAACTGACTCACTGTCGCTGCGATCACAGAAAATACGGTGATGCTGCCCCTTAACCTGCTCAAGTGAGTAATGGGTCGTTTTCAGGAAATTCTCATTGGCATTGAGGATGATCCCTTCCGGGGAGAACTCAATCACCGCCATTGAACGGCTCAAGGCATTCATCAGGCTTTTGCCTTCGCGCTCGCGGTGGATTTGCTGGGTGACATCAGACGCAATCTTAATCACGCTGACAACTTGATTATTCCCATCCTTGACCGGCATGTAGCTGGCTTCCAACCAAAGCTCACGACCGGACTTATCAAAACGCATAAAGGTGTCGCTGATTGGCTCCCCTCTTGCCAGGTCGGCCCATAGCTTGGCATAGGCATCACTGCGGTAATACGCCTCCTCACAGAAAATCCGGTGATGCTTGCCCCGTATCTCTTCAGCGCTATACCCCATAGCCTGACAAAAGTTGGAATTAGCATCGAGGATAATGCCGTCAGGGCGAAACTCGATCATGACCATGGAGCGACTGATAGCGGCTAATTTGGCGTTGACTTCAGCCAAGGCAAAGCTTGCGCGCTCTTGTTCTAAGCGATCTGTTTTACGCAATGAGTTAAACATGAGATGGCCCTCGCCGGTCCTGCATTCAATTGAACGTTATTTACCTGTATTGCACGACCGAAACGCACTACTTAAGAATTAATACCGAGTGGTTAATCCTTTAATCGGCACTTCGACATGAGTCCGCATGCGTATAAAACTTATACAAAACTTGCATTTAAACTTATACAACTTGCATAACCGTTGGCCTTCAGCTGCCAGCTATTATTTAGCCACTACTGTTAAATAACTATGCAGCCAGAATTAACATTCGTCAGCAGTCGGATAGTATTAGTCTGCCGTAGTATTTTGCCGTAACGGTTTATTAATCGACGCTTACGGCCAAATCTTTAAATTGAATGCATAAAAAACGGGCCATTAAGGCCCGTTTTTATATACCGCTTATCGATTAGCTTTTAGCGCTGGTCGGCGCTTGTTGCCATGTCGTTTTAGTCCCTTCATCAATGGCTTGTTGGACTGCTTTTTTGCGTGCATTTTCGGCGCGACGCGTAAACACCCAGGCCAAGAAGGTAACCAGCGAAACCGAGAGCAGGATCAAACTGGCAATCGCGTTGATCTCAGGTTTGACCCCAAGGCGCACAGCCGAGAACACTTCCATTGGCAAGGTGGTTGAACCAGGTCCAGACACAAAGCTCGCCAGTACCAGGTCGTCCAGTGACAGGGCAAAGGACATCATTGCACCTGCCGCCAGTGAAGGCGCGATCATTGGAATGGTGATCAAGAAGAACACCTTCAATGGGCGAGCGCCAAGGTCCATAGCCGCTTCTTCGATCGACAGATCCAGCTCACGTAAGCGCGATGACACGACCACAGCCACATAGGCCGTACAGAACGTGGTGTGTGCGATCCAGATGGTGACGATGCCACGCTCCGAAGGCCAGCCCAACAGCTGCGCCATTGCCACAAACAACAGCAACAATGACAGACCGGTAATCACCTCAGGCATTACCAGCGGCGCAGTGACCAGGCCACCGAACATGGTGCGACCTTTGAAGCGAGTAACACGGGTCAGCACAAAAGCGGCCATGGTTCCCAATATCACCGCAGCAATCGCAGTGTAGAAGGCGATTTCCAACGAGCGCAGAACTGCACTGATTAACTGGGTGTTGTCGAGCAAGCCGACATACCATTTCACCGACCAGCCACCCCAAACGGTCACCAGACGCGAACCATTGAATGAGTAGATGACCAAGATGACCATCGGCAGGTAGATAAACAAAAAGCCCAGCCACAGCATCATGTTGGAGAAACTAAAGCGCTTATTCATGCTCTGCCCTCCATCTCTTTGGCTTGGTTACGGTTGAACAGGATGATTGGCACAATCAACAACGCCAGCATCACCACTGCCAGAGCCGAAGCCACCGGCCAGTCACGGTTGTTAAAGAACTCTTGCCAGAGCACCTTACCAATCATCAGTGTTTCCGGGCCACCTAGCAGCTCAGGAATCACGAACTCTCCCACCGCCGGAATAAACACCAGCATGCAGCCCGCAATAATGCCGTTCTTAGACAGCGGCACGGTAATTTTCCAGAAGCTGTTAAAGGTGCTTGAACCGAGGTCCGAGGCGGCTTCCAGCAAACTGTTATCGTGCTTAACCAAGTTGGCAAACAGCGGCAGAATCATAAATGGCAAGTATGAATAAACAATACCGATGTACACCGCAAAGTTGGTATTGAGTATCTGCAATGGCTCACTGATAACGCCAATGGACATCAGGAAGCCGTTGAGCAAACCGTTATTACTGAGAATCCCCATCCAGGCGTATACCCGGATCAAAATTGCAGTCCACGTCGGCATCATCACCAACAACAGAAATACCGTCTGCATTTCCTTGTTGGCACGGGCAATTGCATAGGCCATTGGATAGCCGATGAACAGGCAGATAAGCGTGCTGATAAAGGCCATCTTCAGCGAGCCCAGATAGGCCGCCAAATACAGTTCATCTTCGGTCAGGAAGATGTAGTTACCTAAGTTGAGAATGATCGACAACTGGCCTTCAGCCCAGGTGTATATCTCGGTGTATGGCGGAATCGCAACGTCTGCTTCGGCAAAGCTGATTTTCATCACGATAATGAAAGGCAGCAAGAAGAACAGGAACAGCCAAATGAACGGAATGCCAATTACGGCATGCCGGCCAGTGGGCATTCGGCGACTGATGCTTCGGGATATGTTCATGAGCGCAATGCCACCCCGCTATCGTCCTCCCACCAGACGAAGACTTGGTCATCCCAAGTAGGCCGTGCACCGCGTCGCTCAGCGTTAGCAACGAAGGACTGAACGATCTTGCCACTTGGCAGTTGGACGTGGAATACCGAGTGACCGCCAAGGTAGGCGATGTCGTGAACAATGCCCCGCGACCAGTTGTATTCGAAAGCTGGCTGTTCGGTGGTGACAATTAGCTTCTCAGGGCGAATGGCATAGGTAATGCTCTTGTCCTGAACCGAGGTGCTGACGCCGTGACCAACAAAAATATTACGCTCAAGGTCTGGGGTGTCGATCAGCGCATGGGCTTCATGATCTTCAACCACCTGACCTTCGAACAGGTTGACGTTACCAATGAATTCACACACCAGGCGGCTGGTTGGGGTTTCATAGATATCAATCGGACTGCCGATCTGGGCGATCCAACCCAAGTGCATAATGGCAATGCGCTGGGCCATGGTCATGGCTTCTTCCTGGTCGTGGGTCACCATGACGCACGTCACGCCCACGCGCTCGATGATCTCAACCAGCTCCAGCTGCATTTCTGAACGCAGCTTTTTATCCAGCGCGCCCATTGGCTCATCGAGCAACAGCAGCTTCGGGCTTTTTGCCAGAGAGCGAGCCAGGGCCACACGCTGACGTTGACCACCTGACAATTGATGCGGCTTACGCTTGGCGTACTGAGTCATGTGCACCAGCTTGAGCATCTCGGCAACACGCGCCTCGATGTCAGCTTTGGGCATCTTGTCTTGCTTGAGGCCGAAGGCGATGTTTTCTGCCACAGTCATGTGCGGAAACAATGCATACGACTGAAACATCATGTTGATCGGACGCTCGTAAGGCGGCATATCGGTGATGTCTTCACCGTCGAGGAAGATGCGCCCCTCGGTCGGCCGCTCAAACCCTGCAAGCATGCGCAGCAGGGTTGATTTGCCTGAGCCAGAGCCGCCCAGCAAGGCGAAGATTTCGCCTTTGTTAATCGTCAGAGAGACGTCATCAACGGCGACCGTTTCATCAAACTTCTTGGTCACACGTTCGATTTTAACCAGCACCTCTTTCGGTTGCTGATCGCCCTCAAGGACCTTTTTATAGGTACTAGAAGCAACTGCCATTACCAAAACTCCCGCGAAATCGCGCCCGCCGACCAAGCAGCGGGCAACTTAAAATTATTGTCCTGACTTAACTTTGGTCCAGCTGCGTGTCATCAGACGCTGGATCTTGTGAGGCATTTCCTGCTGGATATACAAACGATCCAGCACCTCTTGAGGGGGGTAAACCGATGGATTGGTGCTCACTTCCTCGTCCATAAACTTGCCGGACTTAAGGTTAGGGTTGGCGTAGCCCACGTAGTCACTTACACCGGCAATCACTTCAGGTTGCAGCAGGTAATTGATGAACGCGTGCGCTTCTTTAACATTTTTCGAGTCTGCTGGAATGGCCAGCATGTCGAACCACAGGTTGCCACCTTCTTTTGGGATAGCGTATGCGATATCAATGCCCTTGCCTGCCTCTTCAGCACGGTCTGCGGCTTGCAGTACGTCGCCAGAGAAACCCGCAGCAACGCAGATATTGCCGTTAGCCAGGTCACTGATGAATTTGGATGAGTGGAAGTAAGTCACGTAGGGACGCACTGCCAACAGCTTCTCTTCAGCTTTTTTATAGTCTTCAGGGTTCTTGCTGTTTGGATCAAGGCCCATGTAATTGAGAACGGCCGGGATCATCTCGTCTGGTGAATCCAAGAAGGATACGCCGCAGGCGGTGAGCTTCTTCATGTTCTCAGGCTCGAATAACACCGCCCATGAATCAATGTGGTCTACACCCAGTACTTCTTTAACTTTCTCGACGTTATAGCCGATACCGTTGGTGCCCCACAGATAAGGCACTGCGTATAGGTTGCCTGGATCATTGGTCTCCAGCTGCTTGAGCAGACGCGGATCCAGGTTTTTCCAGTTGCTGAGTTGGCTGCGGTCCAGTTTCTGGAAGGCGCCAGCACGAATTTGTTTACCCAGAAAGTTATTCGACGGCACCACAATGTCATAGCCGGTGTGGCCAGACAGCAGCTTACCTTCAAGGGTTTCGTTGGAGTCGAATACGTCGTAAACCGGCTTGATGCCAGTGGCTTTCTGGAAATCGGCCAACGTGCTCTCGCCGATGTAATCACTCCAGTTGTAGATGTGTACGGTCGGCTCAGCAGCTTGGGCTGCGGTCGCTACACCAAGTGCTAGTAAGCTGGCTGTCAGAGTTTTGCTTATTGAGAATCGCACACGCATGTCCTCTTATTATTGAGCGGCCCAAAAAAGGCGGGCACTGTATCGACTAAGATTGCTTCTGTTCAGTGGTCCATTGCTTGTCAGGCTGAACAACACGGTGTTAACCGCGCTCCCTGGCGACCAAACGACTGATCGCGAGACCTCAAACTGAACGCACTTAATGGCGAACAGAAGAATTGAACAATACATGCAAGCTTCCATTTCCCAGTCGACCGGGCACAGAAAAGGCCAGGACAACTGTCTCCATTTTTTGATACCACCAGCGGGTTACAACTTCTGCACCAGGCGGATAAATCCGCCTGACACAGAACTACAGCCTTACATCAGCAAGGCTTAACGGCCCGACTTAACCTTGGTCCAGCTACGTGTCATCGCCCGTTGTACTTTCGGCGACAACTCGGAGAAGGTGTACAACTTCTTCGAAGCTTCCTCGGTTGGGTAGATCCCTGGGTTGTTGCGGATTTCTTCCGATACCAGGTGCGTCGCCGCAGCGTTGCCGTTCGGATAAGCCACGTAATCAGAAATTGGCGCAATCACCTCAGGCTTGAGGATGTAGTTAAGGAAGGTATAGGCCTCATCAGCGTTTTTCGCATCTGCCGGAATGGCCATCATGTCGAAGAATGCTGCGGCACCCTCTTTAGGAATGACGTAGCTAACCGGCACGCCATTTTTGGCTTCTTCAGCACGCGACTCCGCCTGAAAGACGTCACCGGACCAACCCAGCGCTACGCAGATATTGCCGTTAGCCAGGTCAGAGATGTACTTGGATGAGTGGAAGTAGGTGACGTCAGGACGGATTTTGAGCAGCAGCTCTTCAGCCTTTTTAACGTCCTCAACACTTTGTGCAATGGGGTTCAGGCCAAGGTAGTGCAGCGCGGCTGCGTAAACTTCCTCAGGTGCATCAAGCATTGCAACGCCGCAGGACTTGAGCTTATCCATGTTCTCTGGTTTGAACATGATGTCCCACGAGTCGACTTTGTCGGTGCCCAGTGCAGCCTTAACCTTTTCTGGGTTGTAACCGATGCCCGTGGTGCCCCACAGGTAAGGGAAGGCGTACTGATTGCCCGGGTCAGCTGCTTCCAGCGACTTCATCAGGTCTGGGTTAAGGTTTTTCCAGTTTGGCAGCTTGGACTTATCCAGCTTCTGGAAAACACCCGCCTTGATTTGCTTCGCCAAGAACTGGTTAGACGGCACTACAACGTCATAGCCCGAAGTACCCGCAAGCAGCTTGGCTTCCAGGGTTTCATTGCTATCGAACACGTCATAGACCACTTTGATGCCGGTTTCTTTCTGGAAATTTTCCAGGGTGTCTTCAGCGATGTAATCGGACCAGTTGTAAACGTGTAGAACTTTATCCTCTGCGTGTGCTGCTCCCGCTACAGCACCCGCCAAAGACAACGCGAGAAGGGTTTTACCGAAAAATTTCATGCGTAAAGCTCCTGTTGTTTTATAAGTTATTCCAGAAGATGGCGCAGCCTATTTGCACCACCTTCCGGCGAGCCTGGCCAACGCACTGGCGCAGTCTGGCAATTTCATCGACTTTTTTAAACACTCAACTGATTACAGTTTCAAGTTTAATCACTGCGATGCTTTAACCCAGTACCTCCGCAGCCGTCAGATCGAGACATTGACGGGCCTTGGTAACCAGTTCATCAATCTCTGCCTTACTGATAACCAGTGGTGGCGAAATAATCATGGTGTCGCCTACGGCACGCATGATCAAACCATTACTGAAACAGTGTGTGCGGCAAATCATGCCAACACCTTTATCACTTGGATAACGTTCACGCGTCGCTTTGTTCTTCACCAATTCAATGGCGCCGAGCATGCCAACACCGCGAACTTCACCTACCAATGGGTGGTCAGCCAGCTCACGTAAACGTTTCTGCAAATACGGTGCCGTTTCTTCTTTAACCCGCTCAACAATTTTTTCTTCGCGCAATATACGCAGGTTTTCCAAGCCTACTGCGGCTGCAACCGGGTGTCCGGAATAGGTGAAGCCATGGTTGAAATCACCGCCTTGATTGAGCACTTCAACGATGTCGTCACGCACGATCAGGCCACCCATTGGGATGTAGCCAGAAGTCAGGCCCTTGGCGATGGTCATCATGTCCGGGGCGTTGCCGTATAGGTCGCTTCCGAACCACTCACCGGTACGACCAAACCCACAAATCACTTCGTCGGCGACAAACAAGATCTCGTACTTGGCGAGGATTTCACGCACTTTCGGCCAGTAAGTATCTGGCGGGATGATCACACCGCCCGCACCCTGAATAGGTTCAGCGATAAATGCACCGACATTGTCGGCACCGACTTCCAGAATTTTCTTTTCCAGCTCTTCTGCCGCCCAGATACCGAACTCGTCAGGCGTCATGTCACCGCCTTCAGCGAACCAGTAGGGCTGAGCGATGTGGACAATACCTGGAATTGGCAGGTCGCCCTGCTCGTGCATATAAGTCATACCACCGAGGCTCGCTCCGGCCACGGTTGAACCGTGATAGCCGTTGAGGCGACTGATGATAACTTTCTTATTTGGCTTGCCCTTGATCGCCCAGTAGTGGCGAACCATACGCAGCATGGTGTCATTGCCTTCAGAACCAGAGCCAGTAAAGAACACGTGGTTCATGCCTTCTGGCGCAATCTCTGCGATCGCTTTGGCCAACTCAAGCGCTGGCGGCGTCGCCGTCATAAAGAACATGTTGTAGTAGGGTAATTCCTGCATCTGCTTATAAGCGGCTTCGGCCAGCTCTTTACGACCATACCCCACCGCCACACACCACAGACCCGCCATGGCATCGAGGATTTTATTGCCCTCGCTATCCCATAAATAAACGCCGTCTGCGTTGGTGATAATGCGCGGCCCTACTTCCGCCAGTTGCTTGAAGTCGCTGAACGGCGCGAGATGGTGCTCGCGGCTCATCGCCTGCCATTCACGGGTTTTCGGGTTAGTCGCTTGGTTAGTCATATCCACCTCTAAAAATGCATGTAGCGAGCGCCGGGCGGGTTATGCCCGGCGCGCGTTCAATTACACAGACAGCAGCAGGAATTCACGCTCCCATGAGCTGATCACCCGCTTGTAGTTCTCATGCTCTGCACGCTTCACCGCGACATAGCCGCTGATGAATTTACGGCCAAGATACTCCTCAGCCAGCTTGCAGTTTTCCATACGCTCCAATGCAGCTTCCAGTGTCAGCGGCAAACGCAGGTTACGGCGCTCATAGCCTCGCCCGACAACTGGCGCACTGGGCTCAATGCCTTCAACCATACCGATATAACCGCACAACAGACTGGCTGCCAAGGCTAGATATGGGTTGGCGTCAGCACCAGCCAAACGGTTTTCAACACGGCGGTTTTGTGGATCTGCATCAGGCACGCGCAGGCCCACGGTGCGGTTCTCTTCACCCCACTCGACGTTTACTGGTGCCGAAGTGTCCGGCAGGAAGCGGCGGAACGAGTTAACGTTCGGCGCGAACAGCGGCAACAATTCAGGAATCAGCTTCTGCAAACCACCGATGTGGTGCAGGAACAGTTCACTCATCGTGCCGTCTTCATTAGAGAAGAGGTTCTTGCCGGTGGCTTTATCAATAATGCTCTGGTGCACGTGCATCGCGCTGCCAGGCTGATCGGTAATCGGCTTGGCCATAAAGGTAGCCGTTACATCGTGCTTGAGCGCCGCTTCACGCATGGTGCGTTTAAACACCAATACCTGGTCGGCCAGGTGCAACGGTTCGCCATGACGGAAGTTGATTTCCATCTGCGCGGGACCTTCTTCGTGGATCAGCGTATCAAGGTCCAGACCCTGAATCTCACACCAGTCATACATGTCTTCAAACAGTGGGTCGAATTCGTTCGCAGCATCAATCGAGAACGACTGACGGCCCGTCTCCGGGCGACCGGAACGGCCCAGTGGCGCTTCCAGCGGGAAGTCTGGATCGGCGTTGCGCTTGGTCAGGTAAAACTCCATTTCTGGTGCCATGATCGGCTGCCAGCCTTTATCGGAGTACAACTTGAGCACTTTCTTAAGAATATTGCGCGGCGACAACTCAATTGGGTTGCCTTGTTTGTCGTAAGTGTCATGGATCACCTGCGCTGTTGGCTCAATGGCCCAAGGCACCAGGAACACTGCGGTCTCGTCAGGGCGACAGACCATATCGATGTCCGCCGCATCGAGCAGGTCGTAATAGATGTCGTCTTCGACATAGTCGCCCGTCACGGTTTGCAGCAGCACACTCTCTGGGAGGCGCATGCCTTTTTCCGCGATGAACTTGTTGGTTGGCGAAATCTTGCCGCGGGCGATGCCGGTAAGGTCGCTAACCAGACACTCAACTTCGGTGATTTTGCGTTCTTTCAGCCAGCTGGATAGCTGGTCTATTTTGGTACTCATAGAGACCTCAGGGTTGGTTGAGCCGACTATTAACTAAGTCGACCTCAGCGTTGCCCCGCCCTCTTCCTGCAAGCCTCACCAAAGGCCTGGAAGATGGCGAGATAATTCGGATTAGATCGTACCTGCCATTCGGGGTGCCATTGCACCCCTAAAGCAAAGCTTTTAGCACCTTCGACGGAAAAAGCTTCGACTAACCCGTCAGGCGCCAGCGCTTCAACTCGAAGGCCCGGCGCCAGACGCTGAACGCCCTGGCCATGAATAGAATTGACTTCAATCTCTGCTGGCAAGCCGATGCCAGCGAGAATGCCACCCGGCTGCACATGCAGCGCGTGGCTAGGTGCATATTGCACCTCGAGCGGTTGATCTTGCGGCTCGCGATGGTCCATAAAACCTGGGACTTCGTGCACTTTCTGGTGCAGCGTACCGCCGAAGACCACATTCATTTCCTGAAAACCGCGACATACACCAAGTACCGGCACACCCGCCTCAATGGCTGCCTTCAATAAAGGCAGTGTCGTACTGTCACGTGCAGGATCATGCAGGGTTCCGGGTTCACTTGCCGGCCCCGCATAGTGATGAGGTTCAACATTGGACGGTGAGCCGGTAAACAACAAACCGTGCAGATTATTGAGCAGAGCAGGCTGGTCGAGCAGCTCGCCAATTGAAGGAATAATCACTGGCAGACCACCGGCACCCAGGACCACCGCACGGACGTATTTGTCGCCGGTAACGTGGTAAGGATGAGGGCCAATCTGTTTTGTATCAGAGGTAACGCCGATTATCGGCAGGCGTGACATGGGACACCCGTTTTATTGCTGTTAGTGGGTTTGAGCCGAGCTTAGCCTTGTTCATTTTTTTTCACAATAGCCATGTAAAAAATTAAACACACAGCGCTGAGCACCGCACAGGCCAAGGGTTACACTCCCCCTGAAATGCCCCGAAACGCCCTAAAATTGGCCGCACGGCCTCTTTTTGGTGCAAAATACGCCTCTCTTGACAGCGTCAGGTGTTTAAGATTGACTCACACCTGTGCATTCGCATGATTGATATTTTTAACAAGAAAGGTGTTGCATCATGTCGGTACCCCCGCGTGCCGTTCAGCTTAATGAAGCGAACGCGTTCCTTAAGGAACATCCTGAGGTCCAGTTCGTCGACCTTCTTATTGCAGATATGAATGGCGTGGTGCGTGGCAAACGCATCGAACGCGCCAGTCTTCATAAAGTGTACGAGAAAGGTATTAACCTTCCCGCGTCTTTATTCGCACTCGATATCAATGGCTCAACGGTAGAAAGTACCGGTCTGGGTCTGGATATTGGTGATGCGGACCGTATCTGCTTCCCGATTCCCGACACCCTGTGTAATGAGCCGTGGCAGAAGCGCCCAACTGCGCAACTGTTAATGACCATGCACGAACTCGATGGCAAGCCATTCTTTGCCGACCCACGAGAAGTGTTGCGACAGGTAGTACAGAAGTTCGACGAACTAGGCCTGACCATCTGCGCCGCTTTCGAATTAGAGTTTTACCTGATTGATCAGGAGAACGTAAACGGCCGTCCACAGCCGCCACGCTCGCCTATTTCAGGTAAGCGTCCACATTCAACTCAGGTTTACCTGATTGATGACCTCGACGAATACGTTGATTGCCTGCAAGACATGCTCGAAGCTGCAAAAGAGCAAGACTTGCCTGCCGACGCCATCGTCAAGGAAAGCGCTCCGGCTCAGTTCGAAGTTAACCTCCACCACACCAAAGACGCGATCAAGGCCTGCGACTATGCGTTGCTGCTCAAGCGCCTGATCAAGAACATTGCCTACGACCACGAAATGGACTCGACCTTTATGGCCAAGCCCTATCCAGGTCAGGCGGGCAATGGTCTGCATGTGCATATTTCCCTGCTCGACAAGAAGACTGGCGAAAACATCTTTACCTCGGAAGACCCGCTGGAAAACGATGCGCTGCGCCACTCCATTGGCGGTATTCTGGAAACCATGCCAGCGTCGATGGCGTTCCTGTGCCCTAACGTCAACTCTTACCGCCGCTTTGGCGCACAGTTCTATGTGCCGAATGCGCCGAGCTGGGGGATTGATAACCGTACAGTCGCCGTCCGCGTGCCAACAGGCAGCCCGGATTCTGTACGTATTGAGCAGCGGGTTGCGGGGGCAGATGCCAACCCATACCTGATGATGGCCTCGATTCTGGCCGGTATTCACCATGGTCTGACCAACAAAATTGATCCGGGCGAGCCGATTGAAGGCAACTCCTACGAGCAGTTGGAACAGAGCCTGCCGAACAACCTGCGTGATGCACTGCGCGAGTTAGACGACAGTGAAATCATGGCCAAGTACATCAGCCCTGAATACATCGACATCTTTGTCGCTTGTAAAGAAAGTGAGCTGGCTGAATTCGAGCATTCGATTTCAGACCTGGAGTACAACTGGTACCTCCATACGGTATAAGTTCAGGTAACACCCGACGCCGGCCTAGTGCCGGCGTCTTTTTGCGCCGTCCACAAGAGGCGCTCAAAGCCAGAGCCAAAACCATAAAAAACTCGGCACTGGTTATTTTCATTGCCGACGCCTAAACCCAACGGCCCCGGCAACTCAAGTAAGTTCAGTTGAAGGCTGTGAGTAGCGTCTCAACATAGCGATGCATAGCGTAGTAGTTTTCAGTGTTTTCTTAGCTCGACCTGCCAAGTACCCACTTTCCAGCCGTTGCTCTTGATACGGCTGATCATGTTTACAGGAACAGATCTATGCCCCGCTTGTACGCTCTACTTTTATTTGTATTGACGCCATTGACCGTCAATGCCCAAGAGATGATTCGCGTCTACAACTGGAACGACTACATAGCGCCGAAAGTGCTAGAACAATTCGAAGCAGAGACTGGCATCAAGGTCGAATACCACACCTTCAGCACCGCTGAAGAGTTGAGCAAAATCATGGCCAGCGGCGAGCCCATCGACGTTGCCGTACCCTCCAATGACACCCTTCCCGAACTGATCAAAACCAAGGCCATCATGCCCTTGGATATGACCCGCTTGCCTAACCGCACCCACCTCGACAAGCAGCTCCTAAGTAAATTGGCAGCGGTGGACCCCGATAACCGTTACGCCGTTCCTTACTTGTGGGGCTCAGTCGGCTTGGCGATTAACACTCCGCAAGCGGAAGCGGCTTATGGCGGCCCGCTTCCAGACAGCTGGAGCGTTTTGTTTGATCCACAGAACAGCGCCCGCCTGAGCGGCTGTGGCATCAGTGTTCTCGATGCGCCAGATGAAGCGCTGTCACTGGTCCTTAACTACCAGGGCCGTGATTTTTCACGCAGTGCGCCCAGCCGGATTCGCCGCGCTGGCGAGGTACTGAAGAGCATCCGCCCCAACCTGCGTTATGTCGACAGCGAGCGTTATATCGAAGACCTCAATAACGGCAAACTGTGCATGGCCATGGCGTGGGTCGGCGACGCACTGGCCGCCAAACAGGCTGGCCAGCCGATCAACTTCATGGTGCCGTCTGAAGGGTCGGTGTTGTTTATCGACAACTTGGTCATTCCGAGCACTGCACGTCGCGCCGATTTAGCCCATCGCTTCATCAACTACTTGATGCAACCAGAAATCGCTGCCCAGATCACCACTGAAACCCTTTACCCGAACGCCAACAGCGATTCTAAAAAGTTCTTGGACGCCTCATTGCAGGCAATGCCTGACCTTTACCCTAGTCGCGACACTAAACGCCGCCTGTACACGCTCAAAACGCTTTCTGATGAACAAAAATCGGTTCGCGATGAAGTCTGGCAGCAATTCAACGCCCAGTAGCCGCTGCTTTCATCAGCTGAAACGTGTCGGGCAAACGCGCCCCCTTGGGCGTTACCCGACAACTGGCCATTAAAAAGCCGATTTATTGACGCAACTAACCTACCCAACCTAAGATTGACGGCTAATATCCTCCACAATGGATTGATCTGGAGCGCTTATGAAGACGACACATCTACTGCTGCTCATGCTGCTGACAACTGTGCTCAGTGGTTGCGGCTACAACGACATGCAACGTCAGGATGAAGCCGTCAAGGCCGCATGGTCTGAAGTTATCAACCAGTACCAACGCCGTGCTGACCTGGTCCCCAATCTGGTAAATACCGTTAAGGGTTATGCCCAGCACGAAGAAAAAGTCTTGGTTGAAGTGACCAATGCCCGCGCCAAAGTCGGCAGCGTGCAGGTCACAGCGGACTCACTTAACGACCCGCAAAAACTCCAGCAATTCCAAGCCGCTCAAGGCGAGTTGTCCAGCGCCCTGTCGCGTTTGATGGTAGTCAGTGAGCGCTACCCGGATTTGAAAGCCGATGGTTTGTTCCAGAATCTTCAAGCCCAACTTGAAGGCACTGAAAACCGTGTCACCGTGGCGCGCAACCGCTACGTGCAAGCCGTTCAACAATACAACACCTTGATTCGTACCTTTCCGAACAACCTTACGGCCATGGTACTGAGCTATTCGGTGAAGCCGAATTTCAGTGTTGAAAACGAGAAAGAAATTTCTACTGCGCCAAAGGTCGATTTTGGCAATAGCAACGCGCCTGCAACGCAATAGCATGAACCGTTTTTTCAGCTGGTTTCAGCGCATAAGCCTGGCGCTGGTATTACTCGCGCCGGTTTTAGCCCACGCCGCCGAAGTGCCAATGCTCAAGCGCCATGTCACCGACCAAACCGGCACCCTGACGACCGAGCAGATCGACCGGCTCGATCAGCAGCTTGTTGAGCTGGAAAAACGCAAAGGCGCGCAGCTTGTAGTCCTGATCGTCAGCACGACTGCACCACAAGATATAGAGAGTTATTCATTGGCGGTTGCCGAAGCGAACAAGATTGGTCGCAAGGGTACTGATGACGGCTTATTGCTGCTGGTGGCCAAAGATGACCGCCGTGACCGCATCGAAGTCGGTTACGGCCTTGAAGGTGCGATACCCGATGCCGCTGCCGCACGCATTCAGCGTGAGTACATTGAATCGCGCTTTAAACAGGGCGACTTTTTTGGCGGTATCAGCGCGGGGGTTGATGCACTGACCCAGTTAATTGATGGCGAAGCACTGCCTGAACCGTCTCGTGAACAAAATCAGTCCAACGTCGACTTTTCACAGATCGGCGTGTTTGGCCTGGTCATTGCCATGTTCTTAAGATCCATGGCCAGAAGCTTCCCGGTGTGGCTGCGCATGGGGTTGGGCGGGGTTATCACTGGCATCCTTTGTGCGTTTATTATCGGCACCCTGGGCGCCGCGCTAATCGGCGCGTTGATTGGTGCAATGATCATGTTGCTGCCCTTCGGTGCAATTAGCATGGGTGGCGGCTCCGGGCACGGTGGGGGTGGCTTTGGTGGCGGCGGTTTCGGTGGAGGGGGCGGCGGCTTTAGTGGCGGTGGTGGTAGTTTCGGAGGCGGCGGTTCGTCGGGTAGCTGGTGATGACAGTGATAAAACGAGTATTCGCCAATCTATTCTCCGGCTGGTTTCAACTGGGCCGCAGCTTTCCCAAGCCCCTGCTGGATGAAATCGGTAAAGCCATAGGCTCGGGTGAGGCGCAGCATATTGGCGAAGTGCGCTTTGCCATAGAGGCGCGGCTTTCCTTTGTCGATGTGCTGGCTGGCATGTCTTCACGCTCGCGTGCTGAGCACGTTTTCGCCGCGCAGGGCGTATGGGATACCGAGCATAACAGCGGGATTTTGATTTATTTGCTGCTGGCCGAACAGCGGGTCGAAATTGTCGCCGATCGTGGTATTTCACGCTATGTCGAACAAGCACAGTGGGATGCCATCTGCTCACGAATGTGCGAGCACTATGCCCAGGGCTTGTGGCGTCAAGGCAGCCTGGAAGCCATCGACCAAGTGCACAGTTTGCTCAGGCAATTCTTTGCAGACCCAAGCGCAAGCAACCCAAATGAGCTGCCCGACAAGCCGATTATTCTGTAATCTGCCCCTGCATACTCAGGGCTGGGCAGCTTAAATGCCTGCCTGGCCGATTCATATCCAACATTCTAGACCTGAGCACACCATGCCGCGCCCCACGACTGCCCGTAAACCTCGTGCCAGCAGCCAAGCCCGCATTTCTGCGATTCTTGGGGTTGCCCGTGAGTTGCTTGCCGAACAAGGCGTTTCCAGCCTCTCGATCTATAGCGTTGCAGAGCGTGCGCAGATCCCGCCCTCTTCGGTCTACCACTTCTTCACCAGCGTCCCCGCTTTGCTTGAAGCGCTAACTGCAGATATTCATGCAGCCTTCAGGGCCTGCTTGCAAGCGCCTGTTGATCATCAGCAACTGCGCACCTGGCACGACCTTTCGGCCATCGTCGAACAACGTATGCTGGCGATTTACGCCGAGGATGCTGCCGCCCGCCAACTGATTCTCGCGCAGCATGGACTCAGCGAGATTACCCAAGCCGACCGCCAGCATGACATCGAGTTAGGCCAATTGATGCAACAGCTGTTCGAAAAGCACTTTGCCCTGCCGCCCCTACCTCAAGATATTGACGTGTTCGCGCTGGCCATGGAGTTGGGGGATCGCGTGTATGCGCGCTCTGTTCAGTTAAAGGGTCATATCAGCCCGCGCCTTGCCGAAGAAGGCATGCGTGTCTTCGATGCTTATCTGGGCCTGTACCTGCCTAGCTGCCTGCCTAAACGATCCACCGCCCTGTAGCCCCTCGCTACCTGAAAAAAGGCCAAACGTGAGCCGTTGGGCTGGTTATTTATACCGATATTTATCTGGAAAAATTACGGATAAACATAAATATTCAGATTAAATAACTTCTAATACGGATATTTATCGACTATAAATAGTTCATCCAAAACCAACCGACGCTGCTCCGACCTGCGAATAGATCGCCCATTAGGGTTGCAATGACAACGTTGAATGTTTTCCCGAGGTGTTAAATGTCACGTACCGTTACCGTCGCTGCCACACAAATGGCTTGCTCGTGGGATCGCTCAGCCAACCTCGCCAACGCTGAAAAGCTGGTGCGCGAAGCTGCCGCAAAAGGTGCGCAGATCATCCTGATTCAGGAGCTGTTCGAAACGCCATACTTCTGCCAGAAACCCAACGCCGACTACCTGCAACTGGCAACCAGCGTTGAGGCCAACCCAGCGATTGCTCACTTTCAGAAGCTGGCCAAAGAGCTGCAAGTGGTATTGCCAATCAGCTTTTATGAATTGGCTGGACGTGCGCGTTTCAATAGCATCGCGATTATCGATGCCGATGGCAGCAACTTGGGCATCTACCGTAAAAGCCACATTCCAGATGGCCCCGGCTATCATGAAAAATATTATTTCAACCCCGGCGACACAGGTTTCAAAGTCTGGAATACCCGCTATGCAAAAATCGGTGTGGGTATTTGCTGGGATCAGTGGTTCCCTGAGTGCGCGCGCAGCATGGCGTTGCTCGGAGCCGAAATTTTGTTTTATCCAACGGCGATCGGCAGTGAACCACAGGACCCAAGCATTATTTCGCGTGATCACTGGCAGCGGGTGCAACAAGGCCACGCCGGTGCCAACTTGATGCCCCTGGTTGCCAGCAACCGTATTGGTCGCGAAGAACAAGGCGACTATGACATCAGGTTTTACGGCTCATCGTTTATTGCCGATCAATTTGGCGCTAAAGTTGAAGAGCTCGACGAAAGCGAAGAAGGTGTATTGGTTCACAGCTTCGATCTCGACAAACTTGAACACACTCGCAGCGCCTGGGGCTCCTTCCGTGATCGCCGTCCAAACCTGTACGGCCCACTGAAAACCCTAGACGGTGTACTTGAGTCTTAAACAATTCACTCTAACCTTTGCCCAGCGCTGCTTAAGGCCAGGCAGAGGTGTTTTCTACGGTTTATTTGCAGGTACTTGTGATGAGCACATTAAGCAGCAACCCTCGCGCGGATGGCTTTCGTATGCCTGCCGAGTGGGAAACCCACAGCAAAACCTGGATGGTCTGGCCACAGCGCCCAGACAACTGGCGCTTAGGTGGAAAGCCTGCGCAACAGGCATTCAGCGTGGTGGCAAAAGCGATTGCTGAGTTTGAGCCGGTAACAGTTTGCGTATCGGCGCAGCAATATGAAAACGCCTGCGCACGCTTGAATCACCGTAATATCCGCGTGGTTGAAATCAGCACCGATGATGCCTGGGTGCGCGATACCGGTCCTACTTTTGTCACCAACACCAGTGGCGAAGTGCGTGGTGTCGACTGGCAGTTCAACGCCTGGGGCGGCTTTGATGGGGGTCTGTATTCCCCGTGGAACCGTGACGACCAAGTTGCCAGTAAAGTTCTGCAGATCGAAGGCTGCGCCCGCTATCGCACCGAAGGTTTTGTGTTGGAAGGTGGCTCGATTCACGTCGATGGCGAAGGCACGCTGATCACCACTGAAGAATGCCTACTCAACCACAATCGCAACCCACATATGACCCGTGAACAGATTGAGTCGGTGCTTGGCCAGCACCTCGCAATCGACAAGGTCATCTGGTTGCCAGATGGCCTGTACAACGACGAAACCGATGGCCACGTCGACAACTTTTGCTGCTATGTGCGTCCCGGCGAAGTCATGCTCGCCTGGACCGACGATGAGCAGAATCCGAACTACTCACGTTGCCAAAAAGCCATGCACGTCTTAGAAACCACGCCAGACGCCAAAGGCCGCAAGCTGGTTGTGCACAAGATGCCGATTCCGGGCCCAATGTACGCAACCGATGAAGAGTGTGCGGGTGTTGATTTGGCTGATGGCTCGCAGGATCGTCACCCGGAATCACGCCTTGCCGGCTCCTACGTGAACTTCCTGATCGTTAACGGCGGCATCATAGCCCCGAGCTTTGACGACCCCCGTGACGAAGAAGCCCATGGGATTCTTGCCCGGGTCTTCCCGGAACACCGCGTGGTGATGGTGCCTGGCCGCGAGATCCTCCTCGGCGGCGGCAACATCCATTGCATCACCCAGCAGCAGCCTGCCCCTCAGAAGCGCTAAGAACAGGCCATAAAAAGCCCGGCATCTGCTTCCAGAGCCGGGCTTTGTTGTTGCTGACTACCGCTGCAGATGCTTAGAGCAATGGCAGTGTGTAGCTGACGATCAGACGGTTTTCGTCGAGGTCTTTAGCAAAGTTCGAACGCACAGTCGCATTACGCCAGCGCACGCCCAGGTTTTTCAGAGCGCCGTCCTGGAAAACGTACATCAACTCGGTGTCGCGCTCCCACTCTTTGCCTTCCGAAGCACCAGCAACGCCTTGATCCACATTGTCACCGTTCAGGTAACGGGTCATGAATGTCAGGCCAGGAACGCCGATCGAGGCGAAGTTGTAGTCATAACGCGCTTGCCAGGACTTTTCGTCCTTGTTGGCAAAATCGCTGATCTGTACATAGTTGACGAGGAACGGATCGGTATTGCCAACATAAGCAAAGCCGCTGTCGCCAGTCATGCTCTGATAGCCCAGACCGAAACTGTGACCGCTAACGCTGTAGGTGGTCATGATGCCGTAAGCATCGTTATCGATGGTGCTACGACCGTCGTCAGTCGAGTGTGCATAACGCACGTCAGTTTTCAGCGTCTGACCTTCAGCAACTGGCCAGACATGCACCAGGTTGAAAGAGTTCTGCTTGTAGAAATCTTCCAGGTTGGAATAGTAGTAGCCTGCAGTCAGCTCTTTAGTGACCTTGTAAGTACCGCCGATGTAATCAAAGGAATCGGTCGTGTTGCCACCGGTCACCGCGATACCACGGGTTCCGCCGCTGGTTACGCTGATGTCTTCGTAATCGTTGGAGTTACGGTTGTTAACTTCACGAATGTGCGCAGCATCAAGGGTCAGACCTTCGATTTCCTGGGAAACCAGCTGACCACCACTGAATACCTGAGGCAACAGACGGCCATCGCTCGAAGCGATTGCCTGGTTTTTGTACTGCAGGCTGCCGACTTTCAATACAGTCTTGGAGATCTTGGCTTTACCAGCAACCGCCAGACCTGAATAGTTATCTTGTGAGCCACCCGAAGAGCGATCAGGTACCAGCAAACCGCTCCCCGCGGTGCCGTCACCGGAATCAAGCTTGAAACCGAAGGTACCAATCGCATCAACACCAAAACCTACAGTGCCATCGGTATAGCCCGAGTTCGCGCGCAGAATAAAGCCTTGAGCCCACTCTTCAGACTTCGACTGAGGAGCACCTGAGTCACGGAAATCACGGTTGAAGTAGAAGTTGCGCGCCTCAAGAGTCGCCGTGCTGTCTTTCAGAAATTCAGCATGGGCAGTTTGGCTCAAGGACAAGCCCAAAGTGCTGGCAGTAACAGCCAGCGCCAAGGAGGTCTTTCTCATTATGATTTACTCCAGCGTTATAGGGACACATCAACACGCGCACACCATTCAAGGACGAAGACGTCACACATGCCGAATTCTTCACAAGGCCCAAACAGCAACGCCCAGGCAGCCGAACGGGCGCCAATCAAGCGTCAGTGATGGGTCTAGAAATCAGGGAATTAGGGGTGTGGGCCTGAGCACTAATGTGTTGCAGAGCATTTTTTGTGAACGGCAGGAAGTCTTCATGGCACAGGTCTCTTCATTTTTTATTGTCAGCCGATCGCAGGTCGCCGACTCACTTATGAGACTTTCATTACAGATTTTATGCCAAATAATTTAAATTTAATTAAATCCTTAAAAAACAGGTAGTTATCGTGATTTTTCTTACAGCATGAGGTTAACAAGATACATTTATGGGCAATTTTTCGCCGAGTCTATACACCCAGTAGGCGGAATACCGCCAACGGACGGTGTTTGTTATCGGTTTGATGGTTAACCCAGAACGATCCGGTCTTTACCCTGGTTTTTGGCTGCGTACATTGCTTCGTCTGCGCGCGCAAACAAGGTGTCCAGACTCATGTCCGCGCTGTTGATACTGGTCAACCCCTGGCTGACCGTTACACCAAACTGGGTATCACCCTGGCCGAATTTCAGTTGTTTGATCTCGCGCTGCAGACGCTCGGCAATCTGCTTAGCCAAGGCGGTTTCACAGCCTGGGAAAAGTGCCGCAAACTCTTCGCCTCCGATGCGGCCAAACAAATCACCGCGGCGCAATACCGAGACGCCACAAGCAGCCATCTTACGCAGCACTTGGTCACCAACCTGATGACCGTACTGGTCGTTGATTTGCTTGAAGTTATCGATATCGAGTAACAAGAACGATAGGGGCGTCCCGAACTTACGGGCATGCTCGAACTCTTGCTGAGCACACTCGAAGAAGTGTCGACGATTACTGCTTTCGGTCAGCACATCGGTGGTCGCCAAGCGCTGCAGCTCGCCTTCAAGCTGCTTCTTTTCAGTGATGTCCTCGGCGATGCCAACAACGATTTTTGCGTCACCTTCGTGACTCAGGCGGCCCATAAAACACTTGTCGCTGAGCCAGCGCAGTTGCCCATCCGCACGAATGATGCGGTACTCGCGAGACTCTACAGCACCGGTCTGCAACACTTTGGCCAGGCTATTGGCGGCGTACTCGACATCATCGGGGTAGATCGAATTGCGCCATTCGCCATAATCCGCCATCAGCGAGGCGGCCGGACGCCCAAATACGCGCTCGTAGGCCGGGCTGACATAAATCACTTTCTGCGTGTGCCAATCAAGCGCCCAGACCACGGCATTGATGCTGCCCAACAGCGAGCTGATCAATTGCTCGCGCTCACGCAAGCGCGTGACCTCTGAACGGCTATGCAACAACGCAAGCGTTAACTCTTCAAGCTCTGACGGTAGCGGACTCTGCTCATCCATGGGTAATTCCTAGCATGGGTTGGTACTAGTAAATGCTTAGATAAGAGATGACACATAGTATTTAGTTCTAATAAATCGAAAAAAGCCCGCAACTTTGCGGGCTTTTTCGACGAACGTGCTACTTAAACGCTTGCGGTAGGTCGCAATGAATACGTTTTAAGTTGCGCAGCAAAATCACGCAGCGATTGAATACCACTGGCCTCTGCATCATGAACCCAGTGCTTGATGGCTTCGAGCATTTCGTGGCCATTAGAACTGGTTTTGGCCCAGATCATTTGCAACGCCAAACGCTTTTCATAAATGACTTTCAGTGCCTGACTCTGCTCAAGCATTGCATCAATGCGTACTTGGTGATGATCATTGAGCAAGCTGGTCTCACGCGAAAGTAGGCGCTTGGCCCGGTGAAAGCGATCACGCACGGAGGCATCAGCCTTAGCAAGCTCTTGCTTAACCAGCGGAGCGATCACCAACTTGCGGTACTGCGCCATGATCTGGAAGCGATTATTGAGAATCGCCATCGCGGTATCCATATCAAGGCTGTGCTTACCTTCAACACGGTGCGCAATCGGTGCAACACGTTGAACCTTAGCCAGACCGAAAAAGCTAAACAGCTTGATCCACGCCCAGCCCATGTCGAACTCCCACTTGCGCACCGATAGCTTGGCTGAGTTCGGGTAGGTGTGATGGTTGTTATGCAGTTCTTCGCCACCAATCAAAATACCCCAAGGCACCAGATTGGTCGCAGCGTCGCGGCATTCAAAGTTACGGTAACCAACAGCATGGCCGAGACCGTTGATCACGCCTGCCGCCCAAACCGGGATCCACATCATCTGTACAGCCCAAACGGTAATACCGGCCGCACCAAACAGCGCGAGGTCAATGATCGCCATAATCGCCACGCCGCCTAGGCGGAAGCGTGAATAGAGATTGCGCTCGATCCAGTCTTCCGGGCAGTTCTTACCGTAAATACGCAGAGTTTCCGGGTTCTTGGCTTCTTCAGCGTATAACTCAGCACCTGTGCGCAATACGGTACTCAGGCCTTTGATTACTGGGCTGTGCGGATCATCCTTGGTTTCACACTTGGCATGATGTTTACGGTGAATAGCCGTCCACTCGCGGGTGTTTTGCGCTGTAGTCAGCCACAGCCAAAAACGGAAAAAATGCTTAAGCGCCGGGTGCAGCTCAAGTGCACGGTGCGCGGAGTAACGGTGGAGATACACCGTTACGCTGACGATCGTAATATGCGTCATCAGCAGGGTGACCGCGATCAGTTGCCAGACCGACAAGTCGAGAATACCGTTGTACCACATGCGTTAGAGAACCTCTCTGAAGGTAAATACACGGTGTCATTGGAATTATCACCGTGCTGCATTATGTCTATCTTAATGCAGAAAACCAGACGGACTTTTGCATATGAATGTTACGAGACAGCTAGCCGCGCCGCTGCTTGGCTTGCCCAGGCCGTAAACCTGTCTGAAACCACCGGTTTAGAAGCCTTTTAGCCAAGCTTGCAGGCAGCCCCTAAGTAGACAGCCGGTCATATTGATATGCGGTTTAATTCTGAGAAAACAAGGCTTATAGGGCTGTTTAGGTCGAACTGGGCATCGATCGTGCGAAAACCAGCGCTTTGTCGAATATTGCTCAACCGTTGCCGAGCAACTGCTCTCGCAGCCCTGAATCACGGGTTTTCGGGTCTAACCATATGGCGAAAAATGCCTTGGCAAATGCGCGATCGCGCACCTCATAGTGCAGACGGCCGTCGACATAGAACTGACAGCGCTCACCCAGGTTCACTCCGGTTATGCGCTGCCCCGCTTTTATATCAACAAATGCCCGCTGCATCTCATCGCCCCATGCCTGCAACTGCGCCTTGCTGACCTGCTCGCCTGATGTACGACGGATTTCATCGAGACTGGCATCGACAAATTGATCACGACTGATATCGCGGTGATAAGTCAACTCGAGCGCAAAGGGTCTACTGCTATCAAAGGGCTGATAAGCACTCCACAGCCGAGCGGTGTAGATGCGAAACCCCCAAATGCGCAAATCCCCTTGGCCAACCAGCTTGGTATCGGCCAACACACTGCGCCAATCGGCTGTTGCGGTGAACGGAATCATGGATAGACAGCAGACTAGCCATAGAACCCGACAGGGGTGGGCAATCGTCATGAACATCCTCGTGATGAATTTAACCGCTGAGAAACCTAGCGCAATAGTTTTCAGAGGTTACTGAGCCGAAGTAAATAGATCAGCAAACCACAGCAGGCGCTCAGCGCAATGACCTGGATGACACCACGCTTATAACGCAGTAACGCCACAGAGGCAGCAAAGGCGATTAATGCCGATGGCCAGTCAAACGCGGCATTCAAGCCCTGTGGCCAAAGTACGTGATAGGCAAAAAACAGCGCAAGGTTGAGGATCACCCCAACCACTGCGGCTGTAATTGCAGTGAGTGGCGCGGTAAAACCCAGTTGATTGTGGGTCGACTCTACCAAGGGTCCACCGGCAAGAATAAATATAAATGAGGGCAGAAAGGTAAACCAACTGACCAATATCGCCGCCACAGCCCCGCCCAGGAACAACTGCTGCGCGCCGAATACCTGCTGCACATAGGCCCCGACAAAACCGACGAAAGCAACCACCATAATCAATGGCCCCGGTGTGGTTTCACCCAGCGCCAGCCCGTCGATCATCTGCGCGGGAGTCAACCAGCCATACTGCGCAATGGCACCTTGATAGACATAAGGCAACACCGCGTAGGCGCCACCGAAGGTCAGCAGTGCGGCCTTGGTGAAAAACCACGCCATTTGCGTCAATGTGCCGTCCCAACCATATAGGGTGGTCAGCAGCGTAATCGGAAGCAGCCACAGCAAGGCGCCAATAACAGCCAGCTTGATTAAACCCGCCAGTCGAAAGCGCGCATGCAGCGGTGTGGGAGTGTGATCATCAATCAACGCACTCAAACCCTCCGGCTGAGTCTTGTTATCACTGCGCTTGCCACTAAACCAGTGCGGCCAATTGCGCCCCGCAAAATAGCCAACAATCGCCGCGCCTAAAATGATCACCGGGAACGCAACATTCAGCGCAAAAATCGCCACAAACGCCGCGACAGCGATCAACCAAAGTGCTGGATTTGTCAGGGTTCTCGAACCGATCCGATAGGTCGCCTGGATCACTATCGCAGTAACTGCAGGCTTGATCCCGTAGAACAACCCCGCAATCAACGGCAAGTCGCCAAAGGCAATGTATAACCAGGACAACAGGATCAAAACAACGAGCGACGGCAGAAGAAACAGTGCGCCCGCAATTACCCCGCCCCAGGTGCGATGCATTAACCAGCCGATATAGGTCGCCAACTGTTGCGCCTCTGGCCCCGGCAGCATCATGCAGTAGTTAAGGGCATGCAAAAAACGCCGCTCAGACAGCCAGCGACGGCGCACCACCAGTTCTTCATGCATGATTGAAATCTGCCCGGCTGGACCACCAAAGCTAATCAACCCTAGCTTCAGCCAGAAGCCGAACGCCTCAAGCAGGCTTACAGATTTGGGCGCATGTGTTGTTCGGGATGTGGAGGACATAGGGCCACTGATGAAATGCATTCGCTGATCAAGGCAAAAAATAAAACCACTGCAGTACGCCGTGGTTTTATCAGTCAATGCCAATGGCTTAAAGCACAAGGAGCAGCTTAGTAGACCTGTGGTACGAGCATCTCTTGCGGAACCGGGGCACGCAGATAGTCGGCATTAAAGACCCGGGCTGGTAGTACGACCGCTGGCTGTTTGGTTTGGCCGTAGGGAATTTGCGTCAGCAGATGTTGAATGCAGTTGAGCCGGGCGCGTTTTTTGTCGTCCGCCTCGACGATCCACCAAGGCGCTTGTTCAGTATGGGTACGGCTGAGCATTTCTTCCTTGGCTCGGGTGTAGTCTTCCCAGCGGCGGCGTGACTCCAAGTCCATGGGCGACAACTTCCACTGTTTAAGCGGGTCATGGATACGCATCAAGAACCGTCGGTATTGCTCGTCATCGGTGATAGAGAACCAGTATTTAACTAAGATGATTCCCGAGCGAATCAGCATGCGCTCAAACTCAGGAACACTGCGGTAGAACTCCTCATACTCGGCGTCATTACAAAAACCCATCACCCGCTCAACACCTGCGCGGTTATACCAACTGCGGTCGAACAGAACCATTTCACCGGCGGCGGGCAAATGCGCTGTGTAACGCTGGAAATACCATTGACTGCGTTCGCGCTCACTCGGCGCTGGCAAGGCTGCAACGCGGCATACCCGCGGATTCAGGCGCTGGGTAATGCGTTTGATCGCCCCACCCTTGCCTGCTGCATCACGGCCTTCAAACAGCACCACAACCTTGAGTTTTTGCTCGACAACCCACTCCTGCAACTTGACCAGTTCTGACTGCAAGCGCAGCAGTTCGCGCAGGTACACTCGTCGGTCCATGCCGGCCGGTGCCTCGTGTCCCAGCTCTTTGAGCAACGGGTCGAGACGCACATCGTCAAACTCCAATTCAAGCTCTTCATCAAAGCTATCAAGGATATCGGCATGTAAGCGCGCCGCTTGCTCAGCGAATTCCAGATTGGCGTTGTCGGTCATGACAGATCCTCAGGTTTGGCCAGCATCAGAAGATGCTGCGCAGGGCAATGAAGGCCACTGCGGCAAGCACAGCAGCGGCAGGCAAGGTGATCACCCAAGCCAGCGCGATAGGCTTCATGAGCCCCCAGTTGGTTTGCCGGTTTACCAAGCCAATGCCCAGCACCGCACCAATCAATATGTGTGTGCTCGATACCGGCAAGCCCATTACCGATGCCAGCATCACCACGGCTGCGGCAGCCAACTCAGCGGAAAAGCCCGAGGCAGGATGCAACGCGGTGAGATTGTGGCCGACGGTTTGGATCACTTCTTTGCCGATAAACCACAAGCCTGCAATCAAAGCGACACCGAAGGTGATCATTGCCGCTGGCGGAATCGCGGCTTCAGAACCAATGGCTCCCGTGCGCAGCACTTCCAGGATCGCCACGAAAGGGCCGATGGCATTGGCAATGTCGTTGGAGCCATGGCTAAAGGCAAAGCCGCAGGCGGTAAACACCTGCATCCAACTGAACATGACGAAGGTTGCCCGGCCCAGCGATTGCGCCTTGAGGGTTTTGGCAAAGATAAAGGTGGCCAGCCAAACCAGTGCACCAATCATCACCATGATGAGGTAACTGTTAAGCGTACTGAGCCCCAGGTGCATGTTCTTCAAGCCCTTGAACAGCAGCATCGAAGAGATAACCACCGCGCCGACCGCAGCAATCATCGGCACCCAGGTTTCCAGGGCATTATGGGTACGCAACTGACCGCGCTTGTTCTCGATTTCCTGCAGGTCACGGTAGTAATCTGACTCTAGATCTTCCGCTTGAAAATCTCGGTCATTGACCACTTGCATGTCACGCGCCATTGACTGGGTATAGGAGATCTTCTGGATCTCTGAGAGGCGTTCAAACGCTTCCTTGTGGCGGCGTTTGTGGTCACGCTTCTCCTCGCGGATCTGCTTTATCTGGCTTTCAGCTTCATCGTTGTATGTGAGGATGTATTTTGTAATCTGCGAGTACAGCAGATACGCCACAGCGCCACCCAGTAGCGGCGAAAGCACCCAAGAAATGGCGATCTGACCGATTTTGTCCCACTGCACCAGAGCCAGAGCCGACGCTGTGCCATTCATCAAAACGCCCAAGGCAATCGAGCTACCGACAATTGCACCGATAATTGAATGCGTAGTTGAAACTGGGTAGCCCTTCTTAGTGGCATACAGTAGCCAAACGCCTGCCGCGATTAACGCCGACATCATGATGTAGACGAAATCCATCGGCGATACCGCCATCGCGCCCAAATCCACGATGCCGCCGCGGATGGTTGAGGTCACTTCACCGCCCGCGATGACCGCACCGCTGACCTCAAATACCGCCGCTACCAGCAATGCCTGACGAATCGTCAGAGTACCCGCACCGACACTGGTACCAAAGGAGTTGGCGACATCGTTACCGCCGATGTTGAAGGCCATAAAGATGCCGAACAACGTCGCCAGAATAAATAAAAACGCGTAATTACTGTGGGTGTACTCAAGTCCCCAGACCATAAAGTACAAGGTTACAGCCACCAGCATGGCGGCGAAGACCAAACTGATTTTCGAGATACCACCTGCCGGAGTAGCGATAACGCTACTTGATGTTGAAGAGCCAGCCATTTGTATCCCTCCAGACTGAAGCGCCTGAGCCCCATTATGGGGAGGTCGTTGTGGCTGATAATTTATTCACCTTGAGATGACAAACTGATGAAGCATAGAGAATAACGATGCGTTGAAAACGCCCAACGGGGCGTACTTTCACTTGAAATAATCTGAGGTTCAGCTTGAAAATCGCTGTATATTTTTAAATATAGCGATATATCCTAAGCCACGGCCATCTAGCGTTTTCCCAAGCTCAATGACTGCCGGTTAGGTGTAAAATTATTTATTGACTTGAAAGTCAGCTTTTACCACTATGCAGTCGCCTGCTAATTCCGAAAGAACTTTGGGTAAAAATCCATTTAGCGCTATATACAAAAAAATATACCGATAGCTACAGCTAACCCATCAAGGAGAGATCCATGTTCTGCCATCACCTCAAAGCGCTCTGCGCCATCCTTGTTACTGGCGCATTCAGCACACACGCCCTCGCCGGGGAGGTCAATGTCGCTGTAGCCGCTAACTTCACTGCACCGCTGAAAGCCATCGCAGTAGCATTTGAGCAAGACACAGGCAACACCGTTGTGCCTTCCTTCGGGGCGACCGGACAATTGTTCGCGCAGATCAATAACGGCGCGCCATTTGAAGTATTTTTCAGCGCCGATGACACCACCCCAGCCAAGCTGGAACAAGCGGGCAATAGCGTCGCGGGCTCACGTTTCACCTACGCCACCGGCGCCTTGGTGCTGTGGTCAGCCAAACCGGGTTACGTGGATGATCAAGGCGCGGTACTCAAGAAAAATGAGTTCAAACACCTGTCGATGGCCAACCCCAAGGCTGCGCCCTATGGTCGTGCAGCATCTGAGACCATGGATAAACTTGGGCTGACCGATCGCCTCAAAGGCAAGATTGTTGAAGGCCAAAGCATCACCCAAGCCCTGCAATTCGTTTCCACTGGCAATGCTGAGCTAGGTTTTGTTGCGCTGTCGCAAGTGTATAAAGATGGCAAAATCACCGGTGGGTCAGCTTGGCTGGTGCCAGAGTCTTACTACCAACCGATTAAGCAAGACGCATTGATCCTTAAGAAAGGTGCAAATAACCCAGCAGCCAAAGCCCTGACAGATTACCTGAAAGGCCCTAAAGCCCAGGCGATCATCAAGTCTTATGGCTATAAAATTTAACGGCTGAGCCTACGTAATGCCCCTGAGCAAAGACGACTTAAGCGCCATTTGGCTAACCCTTGAACTGGCATCGCTCACCACTGTGATATTGCTGCTTATCGGCACGCCCATCGCTTGGTGGCTAGCCCGTACAAGCTCATGGCTCAAGCGCCCCATTGGCGCCATCGTCGCTTTGCCGCTGGTATTACCACCCACCGTTATAGGTTTTTACTTACTGATTATGCTTGGCCCTAATGGTTTTATTGGCCAAGTAACCGAAAGCCTGGGACTGGGAATTTTGACATTCAGCTTCACCGGCCTGGTGATCGGCTCGGCGTTCTACTCCCTGCCCTTTGTTGTACAGCCGCTGCAGAATGCCTTTGAGGCGATTGGCAACGCTCCCCTTGAAGCCGCTGCAACATTGCGGGCAAGCAAGTTGGATACATTTTTCTCTGTGGTCATACCCTTGGCTCGCCCCGGTTTTATCACCGCATCGATTCTGGGCTTTGCCCACACCGTCGGTGAGTTTGGCGTGGTGCTGATGATTGGCGGCAATATCCCAGGCAAGACTCAGGTTGTTTCGGTGCAAATTTACAATCACGTCGAAATCCTTCAATACACCCAAGCGCATTGGCTGGCAGGCGGCATGCTGCTGTTCTCCTTTGTGGTACTGCTCGCGCTGTACTCGAGTCGCCAGACAAAACAAGGCTGGCAATCATGAGCCGTCATTCGGCGTTGGGTGAATCCGAACATTCAGGCTTCCCACCTATCGAGGCACGTTTCAAACTTACCCACAGCAGCTTTAACCTGGAAGTTGACCTGCAACTGCCCGGCAAAGGCATTAGCGGCTTTTTTGGTCACTCAGGTTCAGGTAAAACCAGTTGTTTGCGCTGCTTTGCCGGGTTGGAGAAACCTGAGGTCGGTTACCTGAAGGTCAACGGCGAGGTCTGGCAAGACAGCCAGACCGGTGTGTTCGTACCGCCCCATAAACGGGCAATTGGCTATGTATTTCAAGAGGCTAATTTGTTCCCGCACCTGAGTGTGCAAGGCAATCTTCTATACGGTTTAAAACGCATACCACGGGAACAACGCAAGGTGCCACTGCAGCAGGCGGTTGACTTGCTCGGAATCGGCCACTTACTCGAGCGCATGCCTGACAGGCTTTCAGGCGGCGAACGTCAACGCGTGGCAATCGCCCGCGCACTGCTGTGTAGCCCCAAGTTGCTATTGATGGATGAACCCTTGGCTGCACTTGACCCCAAGCGTAAATCTGAAGTGCTGCCGTACCTGGAACGCCTGCATGCTGAACTGCAGATTCCAGTCATCTACGTGAGCCATAGTGCAGATGAAATTGGCCGCCTGGCTGATCACTTGGTGGTTCTCGAAGAGGGCCAAGTGCAAGCTGCAGGACCGCTCAAGCAAACACTGATTCGTGACGACTTACCCTTTATTTTTGAAGCCGACGCCGAAGCGGTGGTTGATGGCCTCGTCAGCGACTATGATGACAAGTACAAGCTGCTGAGCATTCGTTTAAACGGCAGTGACAGCACCCTCAAGTTACCTCATTCGATGCTGCGCAATGGTCAGCCAGTCAGGGTTAAGATCAAAGCGCGAGATGTCAGCATCAACTTAGAAAAAGCCCATGACAGCAGCATCCTTAACCTGATCTCTGCGCAAATAATCAGCACTGTTGCCGCCCTGGATCACGCTCAGGTGCTGGTCCATGCAGCGGTGGGTAATGAACAGATTGTGGCGCGAATTACCCGCTACTCGTTCGACAAACTAAAGCTCATGGCAGGTCAGCAGGTTTGGCTGCAAATCAAATCGGTATCGTTGCTCAGCAACGAGTAGCGACACTGCCAGCTACGCGCATTTTTATCCGTACTCATGGCTGACAGCCCAAGATAGTGGCACTTTGCATTCACCGAGTAAGGCTAAGCACAAGGAATCCAATCCTTGTTTTGCCTGAATTCTGCCAAACTACATCGTTTATCTGTGAACCACGTCACTTAGGCAGGCATAATCGGCCAACGGGCCGTCTCTATAATTGCCTGTCGACTGCCATACAGAACACACTACTAAAAATACGTAAGGCCAGGCAGGCCTCGTAGCTAAAGGGCATAGGGTATGGCTGTAAAATGGGGATTACGGGGTAAGTCTGCGCTCGCAGTTTTGCTGGCCTGTGCAATCGCATTAGTTCCAGCAGCCCTTTTCGGCTGGCGTGCGCTTGGCGACATACGCGGGCATTTTGGCGATGCCTACGCTCGGAACTTCACCCTCCTCCATCGCCAGCAGATCGCCGCACCGTTGAGCCGTGAGTTGGCGCTATCAAAGCGCTTGGCTAACTCCCTAGGCACACGTCAATGGCTGCAAAACGAAGGCAGCTCGGTACAACGAACCCGTTTTTTTGATGAAGCGGAAGGCTTTCGCAGTGATTTTCTGGATAAATCCTACTTCGTCATTGCCGACTCATCACTGCACCTTTATCGCAATGATGAAGGCAGCCCTGTCAGTCAGATTCGCCGTTATACCCTCAGCAAAAACGACCCTAAAGATGCGTGGTACTTTGCCCTGCGTGATGACCCCACGGACTACAGCTTAAGCATTGAGCTCGACGAAAAGCATAATGCCAACAAGATCCGTTTCAACGTGCGTGTTCGCAATGCACAGAACAAACTCCTCGGTATCACTGGCAGCGAATTAAGCCTCAAACCCTTCATCGATGAACTGTTTGCCAGAACTGAACCCGGCATCACGCCCATGCTGTTTAACCACGACGGCATAATTCAGGCGCAACCCACCAACGACACGGCATCAAACGGCACCGATATATTCGAATACCTGAGCAATCGAGACGACCGTCAATTGTTGCGCCAAATGATGCTACAGGCGCAAACCGAGCCCAACCGGGTCAAAACCATGGATGCCATGGTGAAAGGCAAACCGCGGCTATTGGCACTGGCCTACATCGAACCCCTTAAGTGGTATGTCATGACCTCGGTTGACCTCCAGGCCGCCAATGTCGTCGACAGCCGCTGGCTGTGGCTGCTGCTGATCAGTTTTGTCGCCCTGCTGGGTGTGTTGTTGCTGGGGTTCGCCTACGCGGTGGAAAGCCTGGTAGTGAGGCCGATCATGGGGCTACGCCGATCAGCCTTGGCCATTGCTGCGGGCCACTATGAAGAGCCAATGCCCGAGGCCCGCGACGATGAAATTGGCGAGCTGACACAAGCCTTTTCGAGCATGGCTGACCAAGTACGCCAACACACTCGCCAACTTGAAGGCAAAGTCCAGGAGCGCACCCAGGCGCTGGAACAGGCCAACCGGGAGATGGTTGCTGCGCATAAGAAAATTGATGACTCAATCGACTACGCCAGCTTGATCCAGCGCGCAATTCTGCCAGACCGGCAACTTAATGCAGCGCTGGGCCAGCAGCAGTTTGTTCTTTGGCAACCTCGCGATACGGTCGGCGGTGACTTCTATGTCTACCGCGAACACTCCGAAGGCTATCTGCTCGGCGTCTTCGACTGTGCCGGCCATGGTGTGCCAGGCGCATTAATGACCATGCTCGCCCGGGCCGCAATTGACCACGCAATTGGCGTTGCGGGTGCGGATGACCCGGCTGCTATTTTGCGAGAAACCGACCTCGCACTGCGGGGCATGCTCGGAGACGCGCAGCTGTCGCGGGCACTGGCCACCAATACTGATGCAGGTTTGGTCTGGGTTTGCCCTGGCCACAACAAACTATTATTTGCTGGGGCCAAGATTGGGCTGTTTGCAACCGATGGCATGGCCATTGAAGAGTTGCACGGTGGCCGCAGAGCCCTGGGTGACAAGCGCCAAGGTGAATACCAAAACACCGAGCTGACCTTGATGCCCGGCTGGACCTATTACATGTGCACCGACGGCTTCCTCGACCAAGCGGGCGGCGAACACGGATTCGGCTTTGGCAACAGGCGTTTCACCGCTATGCTGAAAAAGCATGCGCAATTACCACTGGCAGAGCAGGCGGCGCTTTTTGCGACAAAACTCGCAGAATACCAAGGCGAACAACCGCAACGCGATGACATAACCGTGCTGTCTTTTCGCGTCGATCAGAACAGCTAACGGGAACATTGAAAAGCTGGGTAGACAGGGGTGGGTCGATAAGCGCCCCTTATGTTCACAAGCACAGACAAGAACAAGGGCGCTTATGGAATCGCTAGACCTACTTGCAATGCGGGAAATCTACAATCGCCAACGGGTGATGCTTTGCTTCAACGGCCCGATATCACGCAGCCTGATCGAAGAGATTGGCAACGCCCTGCGTAATTACATGCAGGCCGAGCAAGCCAAGCCTTCGGCAGCCATGGATGTATTTGCGGTTTACATCGAGATGACGCAAAACATCAGGCATTATGCAACTCAGAAAGGGTTTAGTGACCAAGACGCCTCTGCTACCGTAGCTATTTCGCGGGACGATGAGGGCCGCTATGTAGTATCGGCAGGCAACTTAGTGGCGCATGAAGATGGTCAAGAGCTAGTCGACTTTGTCGCTCGGTTATCTACGCTAGACAAAGCTCAGCTCAAAGTGGCTTATAAAGAGCAACTACGTAAACCGCGTGAAGAAGGCGCCAGTAGTGGCGCTGGCCTTGGTTTGTTGGATATTGCCCGTAAATCCAGCGCGCCAATGCGTACCAGCTTGCGAGAACAAGAAGATGGTAGAGCCTTTTTCAGCCTTAGTGCGGTCATTTAAATAAGGACATTGAGAGTAAAACCATGAGCGAACTAAATATCGCTAGCACACAATCTACACCGGCCATCCAAGGTGACTGGCAAACTGGCGTGCTGGCAATGCAAGGCGATTCCTATCCTGAGAACTCGTTTGAGCTGTACGACCAGGTCATTCAGTGGGTCGAGCGCTTTCTTGAACAAGAACCTCGCCCTCTGGCCCTGCAACTCAAGCTGCTGTACCTCAATACCAGCTCGATCAAAGCCATGATGGACATCTTTGATCTGCTTGAAGATGCGCATAATCAGGGCCGGGAAGTCAGTGTCACCTGGCTCTATGACAGCCGTAATGAGCGGGTTGCAGAACTCGCCGAAGAGTTCCGGGAAGACTGCACATTTGCGTTCACTATCAGCACGTTAGACGAGTAGGATATGAACCGCGAGCGCGACTTAGACACTCTGGTAGAAGGCTTGTTGGCTGACCCTGAATACACGGATCATCCATTAAGAGAAGCCTTGCAGCGTTTGCATCAGCAGAATGTGGAACACCTAGGTCGCATCGAACGCATTGCGCGTATCTCCGATGGCTATCAATCCCTGGCTCGCGAACAGAACCTCTCGCTGTCCGAGCGCTATAACAAGCAGCTGCGTAAGCTAGAAAAAGTCGCCCGTATCTCTGACCGCTATCAACAAATGATGCGCGACCTGAACCTTGCCCTCAAAGAAGCTTCCAACCGTGACCCTTTGACCTCTCTGGCTAACCGCCGGATGCTAATTGAGCGGCTCAAGGAAGAAGTTGCCCGGTCCACTCGTCAGAACAAGACCTTCGTCCTGGCGATGGTTGATGTTGACCACTTCAAACAGATTAACGACACCTGGGGACACGATATCGGTGATCGCATGCTCGAAGAAATCGCCCGGGTTTTGCAGGCCGAGGTTCGCGGCTACGACCTTTGCGGACGCTGGGGCGGTGAGGAGTTTCTGATTTTATTGCCCGACACCGACCTGGTCGCGGCAGAGCAAGTGATCGAGCGCGTGCGCATTGGCCTACGTACGCTGGCAGTACGAGTCAGCACGGAGTTGCTTAGCGTCTCTGCCAGTTTCGGTGTTGCCAAGCATCGGATGGATGAAAGCTACTCACAAACTCTTAACCGAGCTGATGCAGCGCTGTTACAGGCCAAGCGCGATGGCCGCGACCGCTGTATCTACGCAACTGAAGACACTGCCAGCAACCTCTTGCCGACAGCATTGCCGTAACAGTCAACGCATGCTCGGCCGTGCAATCGAAGTCATTAGCGACAAAAGCCCCATGATGACCGCTAAATCTTCGACGAAATCACTCTTTCGGTTAATTTCATAACAGTCTCAGAAAAGTAATCTATACCTAGGGCCTGCTGCCGCGTTCAGGCAACGGTCCTTAGTGTATTGCTGTATCCGCACTGCTCACAAAAATAATAAGGAGCACCTCGGAATGCCTTCTAAGCGTCTGATTAATAGAGTTTTTGCATGCATCATCGGGCTTATGTCGAGCCTCCCCGCTATCACCTTTGCCATGGCGCTAAGCCCTGCTGAGCAAGCTCAGGTGTTTGCCTGTCGCGCAACCAGCAGCTTGCTTTTGTTACGGGGCGAAGGCTTCCAAAAAAACCACCAGCAGCGCCTAGAAAGTGATCTACAAGCTCTAAATGGCGCTATCCAAGGCATTCCACAGCCCAGCGAAAGCCTGATAACCACCCACACCGAACTTGTTACCCAGTTGCGCAACGGTGTTTCGTATGGCCCCAGCGAGGACAATGTGCCCTGGCGTTATCCTCAGGAGCTGAGCAAAGCGCTGCGCGATTTCCTGCACGAAGCCCGGCAAATGCCCCAAGGCAGCGACAACGAACTGCCTGCCGAGGTCGAGTATCTCGCGGTGCAATACCTCAGCCGCGCTTATATCGGCACGTTTGAGATCGCCCGCGAACAGCCCGATACCTATCTGGGTCAAGACGAACGTATTTTGCTGCCAAACATCGACCAGCAACTCAATACGCTAGGTTCAAATGATGACCCGGCGATAAGCAAGCTCAGATCACGCTGGGGATACCTCAAAAGCGCGCTCGCCGACATGAACAGCAAGAGCAACACCCTGCAGAGCGTTTCAGGCAGGCCGTTTGCACCCATTACGGTTGACCGCCACTCACGTACCTTGACGCAAAACTGGATGGACCGGCAACTGGGCAGCAGTGCTGTCGCCGTCCAACAGTAAGGGTTACAAACTGCGAGACCCGGTGCTGTCGATTGTGGAGGATGCCGCTCATGCACCGTAAAATTTAGATCGGCTGCTGGTCGCTCCGGTGCCTTACCGGGCCGGAGCGCTCAACAACTTGTTGTTCGACTTCAGCACGCATCCCGAGCAGGAACGCTGCTTCTGCCACAACAAACAGAGGGCCGACCGCCAAGCCCATGACATCGTCGACGAATGCCGGCTTGCGGCCTTCGTAGTAATGGCCGACGAACTGAATCACCCAGCCGATCACAAACAGACCTACACCTGAACTCAACCACAGCGCTGTGCTTTGTTGCGCCAGCAGCGCTCCAACCCAGATGCAGAGAAACAACCCCACACTCATGGCGAGGCCAAAGCGCAGGTCAAGGCGCAAATAAAACACGGCAGCAGCCAAACTCACCACTGCAGCGCCCGACCACCAAAGCCCGAGCCACTCAACACCGGGGCGCGACAGCAACACTGCCACGGCCAACACAATCATCGGAATACCAACAAAGTGGCTGATGATATTTCGTTGATCACGGTGATAAGCCGCATATTGCGCCAGATGGTCGACCAGGGTTTTCATTATTATTCTCCGCAGTAAGTGCACTCGCTACAGAGATAATAACCAGTCAACGCAGCTTCTCAAGCAGTTGGTAATACCACATGCCAACAGCCAGCATTGGGTTACCGAAAACATCACCCATGGGGACCTTGATGTGCGAGCAACCGGCAAATGTATCGAACTTCTCCAAACTGCCGGTCAGGGCATTGGCCATGACCTCACCCATGATGTGGGTCGTGGCAATACCGTGGCCTGAGTAGCCCTGACAATACCAAACGTTGTCTGAAAGCTTGCCCAACTGAGGAATGCGGTTAATCACGATGCCCATGGCGCAACTCCACTGAAAGTCGATATCAACGCCTTTCAGTTTCGGGAATGTACGTTCAATACCTGGCCGCAACTCGGATGCAATATCACGTGAGTCACGGCCTGAGTAATTGGCGCCACCACCAAACAGCAGACGCTTGTCAGCGGTCAGGCGAAAGTAATCCAGGACAAAGCGGCAGTCATACACAGCCAAATCCTGTGGATTGATTTGCTCCGCCAATTCACCAAGCGGCTCGGTCGTGACGATGCCGCCCATTGCCGGGAAAATCATGCCCTTGAGCTTTTTCGGCTCCAGCTTGTGATACACATCCCCCGCAAGCAGTACTTGCTTGGCATCAATGCGCCCTTTTGCAGTGACCACCGCCGGTTTATCACCATGGATAATTTCGAGCACCTCCGAATGCTCGAAGATCAAAGCGCCAAGGCTCTCAGCAGCTTTCGCCTCCCCAATACACAGATTAAGCGGATGCAGGTGCATGTTGCGCATGTTCTTGATCGCGCCATGGTACAGATTGCTGTCGAGGTGATTGACCATGGCCCTGCGGTCCAACAGCGTCAGCTCATCACCCATTCCACGGCGCACTGCATCATCATAATCTTGCTTCAAGTCATCCATGTGACTCGGCTTGTAGGCCGCATGCAGATGCCCATGCTTGAGATCACAGTTGATCGAATACTTCTCGACACGCTGCTTGATGATCTCGTGACCGCGCCAACGCAAGCCCCATATAAAATCATCAACCTCGCTGCCGAGCTTGTTGCGCATTTGTTTGCGCATAGCCCCATCGCCAGACAGGCTACCGGTGACTTGACCGCCGTTGCGCCCAGTTGCGCCCCAGCCGATTTTCTTGGCTTCAACAATGGCGACTTTCAGCCCGCGCTCAGCCAGTTCAACGGCACTGGCAACGCCAGTAAAGCCGCCGCCGATAATCACCACATCAACACTGACCTGACCTTCCAAGCTTGGATAGTCGGTTTCTTGATTAAGCGTGGCGGTGTAATACGACTTGCAGCGCTCAGCCGCCGGTGTCACAACATCTACATGAGCATTCATAAACAATCCTTTCTAAAACCGTCTGCCAGCAGGCTTCAAGCTGCAGCCAAAATTAAGCGTTGCTGAGGTACCAGCGCCAATCTTGCTCGCCCACTTCGGCCATAAACTGGCGGTATTCTTCGCGCTTAACGGCGAGGTACACATCGAGAAACTCGCCGCCCAACGCCTCACGGGCCCAGCTTGAGTTTTCCAGCGCACGCAGCGATGTAAGCCAGTCAGTGGGTAACAATTCAGTGGCTTGCGCGTAACCATTGCCGGTGACCGGAGCACCCGGATCAAGCTCCTGATGAATGCCGTGATGAATGGCGGCAAGAATTGCTGCAGCGGCCAGATAAGGATTGGCATCAGCGCCGCAGATACGGTGCTCAACGTGACGCGTGTTTGCAGGGCCACCCGGTACGCGCAAACTGACGGTACGGTTATCCACACCCCAGGTCGGCGCTAATGGCGCATAACTATTGGCCTGGAAGCGCCGGTAAGAATTGGCGTTAGGACAGAACAGAAGCAGCGAATCAAGCAAGGCGCTCAACATGCCCGCCACCGACATCGCCAGCAATGGAGTACCCGCCGGATCTTCGCTGGCATATAGGTTATTGCCTTCAGCATCTGCCAGGCTGACATGCATGTGCATGCCGGTTCCAGCCAGGTGGTCATAGGGCTTGGCCATGAAACAGGCCTGCATGCCGTGCTTGTGGGCAACGCCTTTGACGATACGCTTGTAGCGTACCGCTTGGTCCATGGCCTCTAGCGCATCGCCATGCTCCAAGGTGATTTCGACTTGCCCCGGCGCATATTCAGAAATCGCCGTACGCGCGGGAATGCCTTGCGCTTTGCAGGCACTGTAAAGATCCGCCAGAAACGGCTCAATTTGCTCCAACTCACGCAAGCCGTAGACCTGCGTGCTGCGCGGGCGGCTACCATCTGCATCCAGCGCCGGCTGCGGACGACCTTGGGCATCGCGCTTCTGGTCGAGCAAATAGAACTCCAGCTCACAGGCCATGACCGGGTAATAACCGTCTGCTTTCAGGCGATCTATCACCTGCACCAGCAGATGCCGTGGATCGGCGACAGTGGCCGGCAAGCCTTGAGTGGGATGCATACTGACTTGCACTGCAGCAGTTGGGATCTGCCGCCATGGCATAGGCGTTAAGCTGCCAGTCAGCGGATAAGCGCGGCAATCAATATCACCCACTTCCCAGACCAAACCTGAATCCTCAACGTCATCACCGTTCATGGTCAAACCCAGAATGGTGCTCGGCAGTGGCCGCCCTGTCTGGTACACCGCGAGTAACTCATCGCGGTGCAGCAGCTTGCCGCGTGGCACACCGTTAGCGTCAAGAATGAATAGCTCGAACATCTCGATATCAGGATTTTCAACTAGAAATTTTTCAGCTTCTTGCACAGGAGCAAATTGCATGGGATCTCGATAGCGCAGCAGTGCGCATAAATCAGCTGCCAATGGGCCAGCAGAATAAGCAATAGAACAGCAGTACGGTGCAACTGCTGAAGATAGACAACCGAACGATGCGCAAAGAATGCACAGCGATCAGTCAAAGGCGCGGGAAGTTCCATCTGGAGGGCGCGCATGGCGACAGTGCCAAAGCGCCCAGAAGGCCAGAATTTTTGGGAAGAGCGGGTTCACCCGGTTTGCAGCAAAACAAAGCGGTTCCCGTAACAACGGAACTTGGGCGGTTTGGCTGGAAAGAAGCGCTGGCGAACTCATAGCGCTCAAGACTCGCACAGCGCACAATGTTTGTTAAAGAAAAATCTTTACATGTTCAGATTGTTTTTTACTAAACAATCAAGCAATCAGCGTCCCCCACCCCAACAACGCCTTTGGCAAGTGCACAGCGCTACGACGGACGGCGTATTCGTGGTCAGGCTTGGCATTGTCTCAGCCTGAAAATCGGTGCCGACGTATAAAGCTCTGATCAAGGTAATCCTTCCAGCGGCCGTATAGTTGCCCACTCGCACTTAGTCCGCGCCATGCCAGCAAGGCTCCACCGTCGCCTGTGGCCAACAGCGCCAGGCTGTTTTTTTGCGCACGGTAGGGTTTCAACGGTTGGTCGCGCAGAGCGGCCATTAGATTGCTGGCTAATACCGGCCCCTGACGCACGGAGTAAACCCCGCTTTTAAGTGCGCCGGGTAGGCTTGCGCAGTCGCCCACCGCAAAGATATGCGAATGTGAATGACTCTGTAGCGTTGGCAAAATCTGTACAAAGCCGCGTGCGTCGCACTGCAAGCCGCTTTGTTCAAGCCAGGGTAAGGCTTGTGCACCCGTTGCCAGCAACACCCGCTCGCCACGCCACACTATATCGTTCTCGCTGAATAACTGATCGCCGTCTATGCGGCTTACCGGACTGTACTCGCGCACCCTTACCCGGCGTTGGCGCAGCGCACCTATCGCCCGCAAGTGCAGCCCAGGGTTATGCCCCGCGAGCAATTTACCGGCACAAAATAGCGATAATTGCGGGACTTTATCAGCCAAGGCGAGCGCCAGCTCAACGCCGGCAGCCCCACCGCCAATAATGGCCAGCGGCTTTGGCGTCTGCTGCCATCGTTGCCAACCCGATAAGAACTCAGAGAAGGGCTTCACCGCCAAGCAGTCCACGGCATCACCTTGTTGCGGTAAGGGGCTGACCTTGCCACCCACATTGAGCGACAACCAATCGGCAGTTAACTGGCGACCATCGACGAGCTGCACGCTGCGTTGTTCCGCTGAGAACGACGTGGCTTGTGCAACGATCAAGTCAACCTTGGCCGCTCGGCAGATCGGTTGCAGTTCAACAACACAATCCGAGGCGGTGAAGCGCCCCGCCAGCAGACCGGGAAGCATGCCTGAATACCAAGCATTATGATCAGCCGAAACCAAGGCGATACGCCCCGGCGGGCGCTCAAGCATCGCCCAGCGACGCAGCACCCCAAGGTGCGCATGGCCAGCACCTATCAAAATCAAATCATAGTCATTTGTCATGCGAGCGGTTCATCCTTGAGCGTTTCCCGGTATTGGCTCGGGCTTTGTCCAGTCCAGCGTTTGAAGGCGCGACTAAAGCTACTGACATCTGAAAATCCGAGCAAATAGGCCGTCTCACTGATCGAGCAAGCGGCTTCGCTCATATGTCGCAAAGCCAGCGCTTGGCGCGTTTCAGCCAGAACTCGTTCGTAGCTGGTGCCCTCGTCAGCCAAGTGGCGCTGTAGGCTGCGCAAGCTCAGGTGCAAGGCTTGAGCGACGCGCTCCGCCGAAGGCTCACCATCGGGCAGTTGTGTTTGCAGACGGGCGCGCACCTTACGCACCCAGCTAGGGGCCTGCAATTGCTCAAGATTGAGTTTGAGCACCGCCTCATTGTGTTCTGCCAACTCAGGATTACCATCATCAAGCTGTTGCTCAAACGCAGGCTTGGCGAAGCGCAGTAGATTTTCGGCGGCAGAAAATATCAAAGGGGCACGAAATACCGCATGCCAGGGCTGTGGATCTGCTGGCTCTGGGCGCTGCAAGTACACCGCCAATGGCGCAAAGTCGCGGCCCAATCGATTACGACAACTGCGCACGTAGATTGCTGCAAATGCATCCAGCGCTTCGGGCGCGGGCAGTAACTTGCCAGGCGCGTTACGAAAGCGAAACTCATAACAGTCTGCGCATTCGCGCAGCTCTAACTCCATCGCATCGCTGACAACCTGGTGATACCTGACAGTGCGCTCAAACACCTCACGCAGGCTGCAACTAGCCGCCAAGGCATAACCGAGCGCATGGAAGGTTGTCGGGCTGACAAATTGTGAGGTTTTAAGCCCCAGGGCCGGGTCACCACTCGCCACTACTGCCAACTGCCACAGCCGCGTGGTGACCGACAGCGGGCAACGCCCATTGGGATCATCCAATGCCCCGGGCTCAAGCCCTGCTTGCGCACACAGTTGCTCGCTATCGAGGCCAAGGGCATCCAGTTGCTTACGCAGCGCGCGAGTCCAACTGGCTAAGGTCGTCGCTTCATTGGTCATGCAGGTTGGCGTATCCAGTCAACAGGTTGGCGTACTCGGTTGGGCGCAGCCGCAATAAATGGCGCAAGGTTAAAACCACTAAATTTGCTGGATTCACAATAAGTCATTTTTGCGGCTGATGATTAAGAGGATGGGGTGATGTCGAACGATTCTGCAAGTGTTGCGCCGATGAATGATCAGCAGCGATCAGTGCATATTCGCCAAAAAGTTATGGCCCATGGTACTGAGTTACGCCTGCGCTTTCCGATCCTCCTGCACCAAGACGCTTTAGGCGCAGGGATTCTGACCTTCGCGCTGCTCGGTATGATCGGCTCGGCGGCTTTGTATATGAGCGGCTATATGGCGTGGTGGCTGTGCTTGTTACTGAATGCATTTTTTGCATCCTTGAGCCATGAACTTGAGCACGACCTGATTCACTCCATGTATTTTCGCAAACAACGCATTCCTCATAACCTGATGCTGGCACTGGTTTGGCTGGCACGCCCAAGCACGATTAACCCTTGGGTTCGACGGCACTTGCACTTGAATCACCACAAAGTCTCCGGCACCGAACATGACTTGGAAGAGCGCGCCATCACCAACGGTGAACCTTGGGGTTTTGCGCGTTTGCTGATGGTGGGCGATAACGTCATGTCGACCTTAATTCGTGTGCTGCGCGCACCAACAGCGAAGCTACGCTGGCACATGGTAAAGCGCTCCCTGATGGTTTATGCACCGTTGGCGCTGCTCAATTGGAGCGCTTGGTACTTGTTTCTTGGCTTCCATGCTCTTGATCTTCTCAGCAGCGGTTTAGGCGCGCCTATCAACTGGTCGGCCAGCACCTTGCAATTCATGCATGGGGTGGACATTGCAGTGGTGGTATTGGTCGGGCCTAACGTACTGCGCACTTTCTGCCTGCATTTTGTCAGCTCCAACATGCACTATTACGGCGACGTTGAACCGGGTAATGTGATTCAGCAAACTCAGGTACTAAACCCATGGTGGCTGTGGCCGCTGCAAGCATTCTGCTTCAACTTTGGCAGCAGCCATGCGATCCATCATTTCGTGGTCAAAGAGCCCTTTTATATTCGCCAATTGAGCGTGCCTTTCGCCCATAAAGTGATGCGTGACGCGGGTGTACGCTTTAATGACTTTGGCACCTTTAGCCGCGCTAATCGCTGGCAGCGCACCGAGCAGACTCAAGCCAGCGAACAGGCGCAGACGGCATAACGCGTATTGGCGCGGCGGGTAATACCCGCTGCGCACTAGTGCGCTTTCAGGGTTAAGGTCGGCGCTGCAAAATAACTCTCAGCTGAGGCCTCGGTATTATCGCTATCGGCGGCAAACACCACACCGATAATCCGGCGCGGGGCACTGCCAAAAGCGGCTATAGCATCCGCCCGCAGGTCGATTTTCTCGTCCAGCCACTCCTCCAAAGGTGCTTCAGGTCCGCGCAGCACCTTCATCTCAACTTGGTCGGTATAAGCGCTGCGCGCATGGGTGCCCGGCGATTTTTTGTTATCCCATACATAGCTGAGGGTTGCTGCTGGCAAATCTGGGTCATAAAAGGTTCGCGCCAAGCGAACTTTCTGCCGGGTTAGAAAAGGCAGTGTATCCAACGGATAGTCCAGCAATACATAGACCCGTGCGGCGTAATCATCACCGTCTCGGGTGGCAAATTCTGCATTTTTTAAGCGCTTTTCAGTACGCCATTGCCAGCTTAATACCCAGGGTTTGTCGCCAGCCAGATCCAGCGGATGCAGTAAGCCGCCTGCCGCCGCATCCGCCTTAATATGCAATGCCTGACGCCCGTCTTGGGTTTCCAGTGTGCGGGTCGAGGGCTTGAGTTTAGGGATATCGGCTAAACGCCAAGGTGATGACCACTCACCCACTGGCGGGCCAGACGTCCATGCCCGCAAGTGGTTATCTGCCTGACTCTGCGCCGCATAAGCTAAAGGCGTCTGGGTCAATGCGCAGGCAATCAATACACCGCTAAGTGTGATTTTCAACCGCGCCTCCAGCCATGAAATTTCTCAACCCAGCGCAACAGTCGTTGCGGCGCGTGGGCACGCTTCCACTCACCTGCGGCGTATTTATTGGCTTCTGCCAGCGTTGGATAGCTGTGGGTGGTGCCGAGAATCTTGTTCAGCCCTAAGTTGTGCTTCATGGCCAACACATATTCAGCGAGCAACTCACCAGCATGTTCGCCCACAATGCTTACACCCAGGATGCGGTCTTTACCCGGCTCGGTGAGCACTTTGACAAACCCATGTGCCGCTTCATCGGCAATCGCCCGGTCGAGATCATCAATCCCGTAACGGGTGACTTCGTAAGCGACATCTTGCGCCTTGGCTTCAGCCTCGGATAAACCAACCCGAGCAACCTCAGGCGAGGTAAAGGTGCAATACGGAATCACTCTATAATCCACTTTGAATCGCTTAAAGCCGCTAAACAATGCGTTAACTGCTGCGTACCATGCCTGATGCGCCGCCACGTGAGTAAATTGATAAGGCCCGGTTACATCGCCCACCGCGTAGATATTCGGGAAGCGCGTGGCCAGGTATTCGTCAGTTTCCAGCGTGCCATTTTTACGCACCGTTAACTCGAGCTCTTCAGCGCCGTAACCACTGACATTGGCCACCCGCCCCAAAGCCATCAGCAGGCAGTCGAAGGCAATGGTGACCTCTTCATCGGTGTCCATGCGCCGGGCAACCATACGCTGTTCGCCGTCGACCATTTCAAAGCGCTCAGCTTTGTGCAGCAAGCGAACATCCACGCCATCACCACGCAGGCCGTTCAGTACCTGCTCACTGGCATCTGCATCTTCACGGGGCAACAAACGGTCAGCCAACTCAACCTGAATAACTTGGCTGCCCAAACGCTGAAACGCTTGCGCCAGTTCGCAGCCAATGGGGCCACCACCCAGCACCAGCATCCAGCGCGGTTGCTTGCGCAAACCCCAGATGGTGTCAGAGGTGTACATCTGCACCTGATCAAGCCCCGGAATATTCGGCACCAAAGGTCGTGCACCTGCGGCAATAATCAAGCTGCGCGCACTGATCGTTTGACCGTTGACCTCAACCGTCCAAGGCGATGTGATTTTCGCCTCGCCAGTAATCACTTCAACGCCCAAATCGGTGTAGCGCTCAACCGAGTCGTGGGGTTCGATATCACCGATCACCCGCTGCACCCGCTCCATCACTGCCGGGAAATCAATCTCGGCATGGGCCGCGCGAAAACCCAGGGCATCTGCTTTTTTCAGCTCACCCACAAACTTGGCAGAACGCAGCAAAGCTTTCGAGGGTACGCAGCCGGTATTGAGGCAGTCGCCGCCCATTTTGTGTTTTTCAATCAGGCTGACCTTGGCTTTAACCGCGGCGGCAATATAAGCGCTGACCAAACCACCAGATCCTGCGCCCACAACCACTAAATTGCGATCAAAGCTGTCCGGGCGAATCCAGTTTTTGTAGATCCGTCGGGCCTGAATCAAGCCCAGCAACTTACGCGCAATAATTGGGAAAATCCCCAACAGCACAAAGGCACCAATCAAGCCAGGCGAGAGAATCCCGCTCAATGATTCAAGCTGGCCCAGCTCACGCCCCGCATTCACATACACCAGCGTGCCCGGCAGCATACCCAACTGGCTGACCCACCAAAAAGTACGCACAGGCAAGCGTGTCAGGCCCATGGCCAGGTTGATAAGAAAGAACGGAAACAGTGGTACCAGACGCAGTGCAAACAGGTAAAACGCACCTTCTCGTTCCACACCTTGGTCAATACTGGCCAAGCGTTTTCCGAAGCGTTTTTGCACCCAGTCACGCAGCAGGAAGCGGCTGCTAAGCATGGCCAGCGTTGCCCCCATGACCGAGGCAAAGGAAACCAGCAAAAGGCCTTCGCCAAGGCCGAAAAGCGCCCCTCCGAGCAAGGTCATTAGCGCCGCACCCGGCAACGACAAGGCCGTGACCGTGACATAGATGACAAAGAAAACCCCAGCCGCCAACAACGGTTGCGCCGAAACCTGAGCATTTAGCGAGGCTTGCTGAGCTTTAAGGGCCTCCAGATTCAGGTATTGGCCCAAGTCGAAGACAAAGAAGCTGCCAAGCAGCGCCAGAATCACGCCCATTAACAGTATTTTGCGGGTATTCATTCAGTAAGCGCCTCCATGGCGCATAGGCTCTGGCATAAGCTGAAGCCCGTGAGAAGAGCGCTCGAAACCGGGAACAATGCCTGCCCCTGGATGCGTGAGCGATACGACAACTCCGCAGGGCTTGATGGCGGCCACTGGCGGTCGAAGTCACTGATAAATTGTTGATGGTCGTAATTCAACGCCAAGGCTTCGATAAACAAACCGTTGCGTTCGGCGCGATACAACGCAGCCGCATGCGGTGTGGTTGCGATACGCGTAATCACGCCATAACGACCACCGCTGAAGTTCGGCATCCCTGCCGCCCCATTATTGATCAGAGCACCATGTTCCAAGTTAAGGGCAACCGCCGCGCAGCTATGGCTAGTGGCCAAGACCTCGCACTCATGCTGCTGCATCCAGAAATCCAACTCCCGCTGGCGGGCAGGCTCACTCAGTGCCTCGCGCGAACACTGCCAACCGGCCAGCGATTGCTCATCGCCATGGCTAACCGCTACGCGCCGCCCGGCGACCTCAACCACAGCAGTGGTTGGCCGAGCCGCTAATTGCCCGGCTACGCCTGGCAGGCTTTGCACGGTTTGGTTAAGTTGTTGCTGGATGGCGTTAGAGCGCTCAACCACGCTGTCATCAACCGACATCGGGTAAGCGCATCCACAACCTGCACCGCTATCATTTGCGCGACCGAGTTCGGTTTCAACATTGCCACGCAGCAAGGTGTATTCGCGCAAGCCCTGCTCAACCTGCAAGAACACCTGTGGATCACAATCAAACCAGTGCGCATCGCCATTAACGATGACCCGCGCGCTCGACTCCGACTGGACCCGGCGCTGCAACGCGGCCAAGGCCTGACGATTGCCATATAGGCCACCGACCACATACAAGGTATCGCAGCTAAACAGCGGCTGTGCAGCAAACGCATCTGCAGGCAGGCGGTAATCGAGTGGGCAATCGCGACCTGCGCGCATCAGGCTTCGCCGCGGGCCGGGTAGTTGTTGTTAATCACATACTCGACCGCCCCCAATAGCTCGTCAAAATGCGGGCGGGCGAACGGCATGGTGTTAACCGAGGACATATACAGACTGCCATCTGGGCGCACCAAGAACACACCAGGCTCAGCAAATATTTCAGGCTCTTGCGAATCTGGTCTGCCGGCAGAAACGAACAACCCCCAATTACGCGCCGTCTCAATGCTTACTCCGTAACCCAGGGGTACATTGGCGATTGTCCAGCTGGCTTGGGTCTTGGCTGCACGCTCTTGGTCGTCGGTTGACAACGCAATCACCTCCACACCCAGCGCAGCAAAACGCTCAACCAAACCGTTTAACTCTTGCAGCGACTTGCGACACAACGGGCAATGCAACCCACGGTAGAACACCAACAAGGTAAAGTTTTTTGGCGCATTGGCATTCAAGGCCCACTGGCCTTCAGGCATCAGTGCAACACTCAGCGTGGGGACAGGTTGGCGGGGAATCAACTGGCTCATGCTCAACTCCTGGTCGTAACGGGTGAAGCAGACAATAGACCGGGCAATGCATAGCCCAAGGTACAGAGAATAAGCCCATAGAGATTGGTGCCCAGCAATAACGCATAATTGCCGTCGCCAATCGCCCAGCTTTGCGGTATCCAGTCGAGGCTCAGGGCAAGGCCCAATAACAAACCGCACCAGAAGCTCAGGTGAAAACCCAGCCGGGTCGGCCTGAATATGCCGTGGAGAATAAATACCGGTGCCAGACCAATTACCATAGTGCCACTGATGGTGGTGGCTTTAAGGATGTCAGTGCCGGCCAGCATTGGCAGGTTACCCAACAAAGCAAACACCACCATGACCGCCATCCCGACGCCAATCGCTTTCTGGCCCAGGTCGCGGCCAGCCAAATGTGGCAGCTCACGCCCGGCCAGCTTGGCCAGGCTGGAGAAGGTGGAGTCCAGAGTGGAACCAGCGGCAGAGACCATCACTACCGTCATCACCATTAATGCTGCGACGCCCATGGTTTTGGCCAAGTCAGCCGGCACATTGCTGGATGCCGCCAACCCAGACAGCTGCGCGTGAACGCCAATCAGGCTGAACGCGAGAATCGCGAAAAAGCCCAGAACCCCAGCGATCACGAACGCCCGGCGCATGGTTTTCTCTTCGCTGATAAAGCCGCGGTCAGTCAATACCGGGTCATGGAAGCCGTAACTGAAGACTTGCAAGCCCGCAACCAGAAGTAGGTCCACCCCGCCACTGAAAGCCCAATGACTGGTACTGGAAAGCTCAGCCGCAGAATGCTGCGGTAATACCAGCCCAAGCACCCAAACCAGCGCGACAACGAAAATGGCCGCTTGAGCGGCATCTGTCAGGATCGAGCTGCGCAAGCCGCCACGCAGGCTGTACGCCAGTGTGACAGCCGTAAACAACAATGCAGCGGTGATAAACCCGGTACTGCCTGAGTCACCGTAATAGCCGCCCACCACTGCGGTATTACTCCAAACCTCATTGAACAGGCGAATTAAAATTGCAGCGGTAAAAGCCAGCGCAGCAGCGCGACCGTAATGGCTACTGAGGAAACTGACTAACCCTGTGGCGGCAAACTTACGGCGCAACCGGTAAATCACAAAACCGGTCAGGGGAATTGCCAACCAATATGTGGCGTAGGCCAAGCCGCCGACTAGGCCGTAACTGGCACCCAGGTTGGCAGCATTGGTCACCGATTTGGCGAAGATCCAACTGATAAAGATACTGGAAGTCAGCAGCCAAGGCGCTGCGCTACGACCTTGATTATCCTCTCCGTGAAAAAAGCCGCCGAGGGTAACGGCGCGCGGTGACAGCATCACCATCAACACACCGTACAGCACCAGAAACCCCCAGAAAAACAGCCCAAGAGCACTGTTGGGTTGCATAAGTTATTCCTTAGGAATTGAGCGCGCCGCCACAGCTGGACCCCTGTCCAGCGGTACAAGCGAAGCAATGATCACGGGTTACGATCCTGTTGCCAGCCAGCGTCGCTTTGAGCAGATCACTCAGGTGCGTACGCTCACGGCTGATAACCTGGTGTTGCAACTGCAGGGGTAAATCAAGCATCTGGTTGAAGTCGCAGTCATACAAATAGCCTTGCCAGTCAACGCTAACCAGCGAGCGACACATCAAACCTTCGACGTTCTCGGGGCGATAACTGTCGCGCAACAACTGCATGTAATTATTGAACTGACCTTTACTGACCAAGGTGCTGCCAAAGCGTGCGATTGGCTGGTTGGTGATCGTCAGCAGGTGGTTAAAAACAATACCGAAATCCTCAACCAAATGACGCTTGTAGTCAGCCTCAAGTGCTTGCTGGGGTGGCGGTAGGCTCGCGCCTTGCGGGTTGTACACCAGATTCAGGATCAGACCACTGCATTCTTGGCCATAACCGAGCGCATTGAGTTTTTGCAGGCCAATGATGCTGGCATCGAAGACGCCATCGCCACGCTGCTTGTCGACATTGTCACGGGAGTAACAGGGCATCGAGGCACTGATTTCGACCTGATGTGCAGCCAAAAACTGGGCGAGGTCTTCATAACCCGGCTCGCTGAGAATGGTCAGATTGCAGCGATCAATAACCCGCAAACCTTCACGGCGCGCATGCACGACAATCTCGCGAAAACGCGGATGCATTTCCGGCGCACCACCGGTCAGGTCAAGCGTATGGACAGGATGTGCGTCAATCACCTGATGCAACAGCGCAAGGCTTTCATCGGTCATTGACTCAGTACGTGTCGGGCCTGCATTTACATGGCAATGCAGGCAGCGCTGGTTACACACATACGTTAGGTTGACCTGCAAAGCCTCAAGCTCACCGCGCGTTATCGCGGGAAAGGCTAAGGCGTTGAGGAGCGGTAACATCGCGTGCACAGGAAGACCCCAATGAAAAGTATGAGTGTTAGAGCTTTTTGCCCAGCCTTTGTTACAGTCAGCCCAGGCTTTTAACTTACTCTAGTGTTATACAAAGCTTGGACACATTCCGCACTGGTTAATCACGCTACTCCGAGGAGACACCTATGCTGCGCATTACCTTGTTCTTTCTTGCAGGTTTTCTCGCCGTACCTTTTTTCCATCAACCGATTCTCGGCATGTTGCACGCCACCGGTATTGTGCCGTTTGCGCCGTTTAATATGGCAGCGACCCAACCGCTGGGTATTCCGGCGCTGATATCCGCTTCATTCTGGGGTGGCGTTTGGGCGATCGTGATGCTCAGCGTGTTGCGTTGGGATGCACGGCAACCACAGCCATGGATCAAAGGCCTGTTATTCGGCGGTATTGCGTTAACTCTAGTCGCTCTGCTGGTGGTTTTCCCACTCAAAGGCATGGGCTTCGACATGGCCCAGTTGCCGGGACGTTTTATCATCGGTTTCCTAGTCAATGCCGCGTGGGGCGTGGGCACCCTGGTCTTTGCGAAGACCTTTATCAGTCGTTGAAAACTTACACGCAAGGCAATGCGAAGCGTGGACCACGGGTTAGCAGATAAGCGAATGTGCCGGTGAAGATGGTGGCTTTGGTAGGGTGCGGCAACGCGAAGCTTGCCCACCATGGCTTTGACGGTCGCAGATATTTGTGGCCGTTGATGGTGGCTTTTGTGTGACCACGCGCGCGACTCGTAACCGGAATTTTGACCCATACAATGGCGGACAGATGAAGCGTTGCCCTCCCTACAGATGCAAAAAAGCCCGCCTTGGCGACCCGCCGAGCGGGTCGCCAAAACGAGCCTTTTAATTTCAGCTATGGCTTATGCCAGCTCGTCAAAACACTCAGCGATAATCGCCAAGCCTTTGTCCAGCAGTGCATCCTCAGCAGTCAGCGGTACCAGCACGCGCAACACGTTGCCGTAGGTACCGCATGACAGCAGGATCAAACCTTTGTCGCGGGCCTTGGCAACGACTTGACCAACCAGCGCAGCGGCCGGTTTATGGTGATCGCCGTCTTCAAACAACTCAACTGCGATCATCGAACCCAGAGCACGCACATCACCGATAGCCTTGTGCTTGGCCTGAATGGCTTTGAGGCCAGTCACCAGACGCTCGCCCACAGCTTTGCTGCGGTCCAGCAGGTTCTCTTCTTCAAACACTTCAATGACAGCCAGAGCGGCAGCGCAAGCAATCGGGCTACCGGCATAAGTGCCGCCCAGACCGCCTGGAGCGATAGCGTCCATGTATTCAGCTTTACCGCACACGCCTGCCAGCGGGAAACCACCGGCAATCGACTTGGCGAAAGTGGTCAGGTCAGGGGTAACGCCCATCTGCTCCATCGCAAAGAAAGTACCGGTACGGCCAGCGCCGGTTTGGACTTCGTCAGCAATCAATAGAATGCCGTGCTGATCGCACAGGGCACGCAGACGCTTCATGAAATCCTTCGGCGCAACGTAGAAGCCACCTTCGCCTTGTACCGGCTCAATGATGATCGCGGCAATGTCTGCTGGCTCAGCATCGTTCTTGAAGATGCGTTCAATGCTGGCGATCGCATCATCGGTGCTCACACCATGCATTTCACACGGGTATTGAGCGCGGAAAACACCGCCCGGCATCAAACCCATGCCAGCGGAGTAAGGTACGACCTTACCGGTCAGGCCCAGGGTCATCATGGTGCGACCGTGGTAACCGCCAGTGAAGGCAATCACGCCAGCGCGACCCGTGGCAGCGCGAGCGATCTTCACCGCGTTTTCTACGGCTTCTGAACCGGTGGTGACCAGCAGGGTTTTCTTGTCGAAATCACCCGGCACCTTGGCGTTGATTTTCTCGCACACTTCAACGTAAGGCTCGTAGGCCAGTACCTGGAAGCAGGTGTGGGACAGCTTGGTCAGCTGTTCTTGCACAGCGGCAACGATTTTTGGATGCAGGTGGCCGGTGTTCAACACGGCAATACCGCCAGCGAAGTCGATAAACTCGCGGCCTTCAACGTCGGTTACCGTCGCGTTTTCAGCTTTTTCAGCAAAAATCGGGTGGATCTGGCCAACGCCACGTGGAACAGCAGCGGTACGGCGTTGCATCAATGATTCGTTTGTCTTGCTCATGTCTTCCTCATTCGCCGCTCATCGCGCGGCGTGGTTCAAGGACTGCGCAACCGGAGACAAACGCAGCAGCATACGATGATCGACTGCTACGCCCTCCCCGGTTACAGGGTTGTTTAATGCAAATAGTGAATGGCTAAAGAATCCGGCTGACTCTTGTCAGTTAACTCTTCGGCCACCACCCGCGCCATCAAACGGCACGCTTAAGGATTAGACGCTCAGGCACAGGTATTTGATTTCCAGATAGTCTTCAATACCGTACTTGGAACCTTCGCGACCCAGACCGGAAGCCTTGATGCCTCCGAAAGGTGCAACCTCGTTCGAGATCAAACCGGTGTTGACGCCGACCATGCCATATTCCAGCGCCTCAGCAACACGGAACACACGGCTCAAATCACGGGCATAGAAATATGAAGCCAGACCAAACTCGGTATCGTTGGACATGGCGATCACTTCAGCTTCATCTTTAAAGCGGAACAGAGGTGCCAACGGACCGAAGGTTTCTTCTTTGGCGACAGCAGCATTTAGCGGCACATCAACCAAAATAGTCGGCTCGAAGAAGGTGCCACCTTTGCTGTGCGGCTTACCGCCAGTCAGCACCTTGGCCCCTTTGCTCACTGCATCTTCAATGTGCTCTTGCACCTTGGCCACTGCTTTATCATCAATCAGCGGGCCTGTGGTGGTGCCTTCAGTCAGGCCATCACCAATATTGAGCTTGGCAACAGCTGCCTTGAGCTTGTCAGCGAAGGCATCGTAAACGCTGTCTTGCACATACAGACGGTTGGCGCAAACACAGGTCTGACCGTTGTTGCGGTACTTGGAAACGATTGCACCTTCAACAGCTGCGTCGAGATCAGCATCATCAAACACGATAAATGGTGCGTTTCCGCCCAGTTCCAGCGACACCTTTTTGATGTCTTTGGCGCACTCAGCCATCAGCTGACGACCAATTTCGGTCGAGCCCGTGAACGACAGCTTGCGTACGATTGGGTTGCTGGTCAGCTCGCCACCGATATCGCCGGCGCTGCCGGTCACAACACTCAGCACGCCTTTTGGAATACCTGCGCGCTCAGCCAATTCAACCAGCGCCAATGCCGAGAATGGCGTCTGCGAAGCCGGTTTGATCACCATAGTGCAGCCTGCAGCCAGCGCCGGGCCTGCTTTACGGGTAATCATCGCCGCCGGGAAGTTCCACGGCGTAATCGCAGCGGTCACACCAATCGGCTGCTTCATCACGATCAGACGTTTGTCTGGCTGATGGCCAGGAATCACATCGCCATAAACGCGCTTGGCTTCTTCAGCAAACCACTCGATAAACGACGCTGCATAGGCAATCTCACCTTTGGCTTCAGCCAGTGGCTTGCCCTGCTCTAGCGTCATCAGACGGCCCAGGTCGTCCTGATTCTCGATCAGCAACTCGAACCAACGGCGCAGCTTGTTGGCGCGCTCCTTGGCGGTGAGTGCACGCCAAGCCGGCAATGCTTTCTCAGCGGCTTCGATCGCACGACGGGTTTCGGCTGCGCCCATTTTTGGCACAGTGCCCAACGTCTCGCCGGTCGCAGGGTTAGTCACCTTAATGGTCTGGCCGCTATCCGCGTCCAGCCAGGCACCATCGATATAAGCCTGCTGACGAAATAGCTGAGTGTCTTGCAATTGCATGGCAGTCTCCTTCGTACCGGCACTAAAGGCCGGAAGGTTGTTATGGGAGCCTGGGCGTGTGCCCAATACGAAAATATGGCGGTCGAATGGCCGCGCGGACCAAGCATAACCCTGACCTATAAAAGGTTTCGAACGACATCCTGTTGTCGAGTTCCGATTGGATTCAGGGTTTGCGTTTGAAATCTCAAACGAATCCTAGGGTCGTAAGGGGTAAAGGGCAATAGTCTGTTCGAAAAAATTAACGATTTAGGCAAATTTTTATCAGTTAATCGACAAAGCACTACCGGTCGCTCAGAATTTGTTCAGAATCACGAACAAACCAAGGCAATGGACGCCCGCGAGCTAGATGCGTATCATTGCGCCCGCAACGCACCAGTAGCTCAGCTGGATAGAGTACTGCCCTCCGAAGGCAGGGGTCGTGGGTTCGAATCCCGCCTGGTGCGCCAAATAGCTGTTTCAACCTGTCTCTGACGGTCTACGAAACACCCTGAAAAGCCCGCCCTGTGCGGGCTTTCTTGTTTCTGGCTTTATATGCCTGTCTACCCCTATAACTTCCCTTCATGTATGCCGCCTTGTATGCTGGCAAAAAAATCGAACCAGAGGCATACAAGCATGAAGCGCTGCGATATTAAGCGTCGACCACTGGCAGACACCACGCTGTCTGGGCTAGAGCCAGAAAAGACGGCTTACAGGGAGCATGACGGCCAAGGACTTTATTTCCGAGTTAAACCTAACGGCGGCAAGTCTTGGGAACTGCGTTACAAAAAACCAGACGGTAAATGGTCATGGCTTGGCTTGGGTAGCTATCCCGAAGTAAGCGGAGCAGGTGCCAGGCAGAAAGCTGCCGATCTGCGAGCCGATGCAGCCGATGGAGTCAGCCCACTAACAGCTAAGCACGCTCGTAAAGCCTCAGAGCAAGAAGCAGCCAACAGTACTTTTGAAGCACTCGCCCTTGAGTGGATTGAGATTCGCCGGAAACGCTGGGCGCCTAGTACCGCTACACGCACCATTGGCGCCCTAAAGCTTCATGTACTCCCAGTGTTTGGCCGACGCTTGTATGCCAGTATCCTCCCTATTGAGTGGATGGAGCTTCTTCAAGGCATGGAAAGGCAAGGCATCATTGAACAGATGGGGCGAGTACGCGCTTCCTGTAAAGAAATTTATGACCTTGCTCGCGCCACCGGGCGCACCGTACATAATCCAGTTGAAGGACTTGCCCGCTTTCTTCAGTCGAAGCCTGCTGAGAACTATGCACACGTCACAGCCCACGAACTACCCACACTACTTCGGGCCATTGCAGCTTACCCTCATGCACTAGATGTGCGCCTTGGTCTACGCATACTGATGCTTACCGGTGTAAGACCCAGTGAACTACGCGAGGCCCGCTGGAATGAGTTCAATCTAAAGACAAAGCTATGGCTGATACCTGCCGAGCGGATGAAAAAACGTCGACCACACACAGTGCCACTCTCTCGCCAAGTTCTGGTGGCACTAGAGCAACTACACAAGATTACCGGTGCCTATTCCCTATTGTTCCCCGGCCGTAACGACAATACTCAACCCCGCAGCAATATGACTTTTAATATGGCCCTTCGACGCATGGGGTATGCAGGCAGGCAGACGGGACATGGTTTCCGTCATATTGCGTCCACCACGCTGCGTGAAAATGGTTTTGAAAAAGATCACGTTGAGGCTCAACTCTCCCACGTTGAGGATGGCGTATCCGGCGTTTACAACAAAGCTATCTACATAGAACAACGCCGAACAATGATGCAATGGTATGCCGACTATCTGGATGAGCTTGAGCAAGGTAACGTCGTGCAAGGCCAATTCAATAAGGCGCTTTAGTGATGGATAACCTACCTCCCCAAAAAACCGGTGTAATTAGTGTAAAAGGTGTAATCGAAACGCTAGAACCCAGCAATGACGGGGCCTCCAGCAAAACTACACAGTCACCAAAAGAGCCATACACCAACTCAGATATACACCAATGGTGTAATTCATCAGATCCAGAACCACTGCCCCTGACTTCACCTGAAGGCAAGGTATTGAGCGGCCATAAACTGCACTTGGTCGCGGATACACTTGATGACACCGGGACGCAGGGGCAGAGTTCTGATGAGCACGATGAATGGATATTTGTCGCCGGGATGTACCTGGACCCCACACTTGTAAACCTTGAAGACTTCGAGCTACACCTTGTAAAACTGCCTGTCCATGACGAGCTGGCTTTCACAATTGCATCAAGCATTGACTTGATGAGGGCGGCTCTAGCTTTCTGGTGGCAAGACTACGACTGCGTCTACCATGAGCGTACCCGCGAAGTCTGCCGCAAAGTATGGGAAAAACTGGACTCAATAATTCAAACCGCTGAATTTAGCGACCAAGATGCAATCGCCTCCACCGTCCGCAATGCTTGCGGTTACTACGACACAGAGCTGAGCGATTCTCTACTACTTGCCAGCTATGCTCTACTGCTCGCAATGGAAGGATTGAATGAACTTTATGGTTGGCAAAACAGCTTAGCTGACGCACTGACCATGGACCTGCGTGACAGAATGCTGATTACACCCACTGAGCGAAACCTTAGATTCGAAGCAATACGGTTTGAACAAAGGTACATAGAAACGGACGCTCGCCTTACGCACGCTGAATATATGAGTAAGGCTTCAGAACTGCTATTTATTGCAGCAGCTCACAAGAAGATTGAGAGCTTGGACAGCGCTGCCAGTGGCTACAGATTTACTGACAAGCAACAGGCTGCGATAAAAGCACCGCTGATCAAAAACGCTAGCAAGGGTGGCACTAAAGGGGGCGCTACTAAAAAAAGTGAGGCTGCCGAAGACGCGCTAAAAACATGCAACGCTGCTAGAAAAATCCGGCAGTCAGAACCTGAAATATCGTACTCTGATTTAGTTACTCGACTAATAGAGTCCTTAGGCAGGTCAGCGCCTACAGTTAGAAAGCAGTTACGTACTGAAGGCTTATACCCAGCAGCAAAAAAAGAAGAGTAAAGCTTTTACCTGTACCTAGCTGGGCTTAACACCGCGACCTGCCTTTCCTTACCCCTGCTCTCGGCTTGACTGTCACCTCTTCTACCCGATGTTGGCCAGTGGCAACTAGACCAATACACACAAAGCCCCAGCGTGCCAAAGTGCTTATCACCAACATATTAGTGACAGAGAAATCACATGGAAGCGATCGCCGACAAAATCCGCTATTACCGAAAAACGTTTCGCACAGCTGTCTTCTACGCGCTTTCTTCCCTAGCTATGGCTGACTATTGGATTGGCAATACTCATTTTGGGGTTGCTGTTCTTCGACCTGTACCTGCGTTTAACTCAAAGCACATATCTACTCGGTACGAGCGATCAGGCTTGGCTGCTGGTTTACGAGGTGCCGATGATGTTCAGCCTTATACAGGTCTACTTCCAAGGCGCTGAACGTCGGTATCGCATACTTCACCCGGCCGCCAAGCGTGTGCACTTCAGGACACCGCACGTCACCTTAGCCAAAGAAAAGCATGCCCATCTACGTACTACCTTCGCTCATGAGGGTGATTTGCGTGCTTTGGCCAAGCACCTCATTGAGGAGTGGGAGTGGCGACGAGAGCTTAAGATCAGGGCACAGGAGCCTTTGATGCTCCGGGCCAAAGGTTTCTTCAAACTACCCTCACCTGGTAACTTCGCCGCATACCTGACAGGCTTTGTAGCTATCTTGGTCGGTATCGTCATCGCGCCTTTCCAGAGAAACGATTTTTGCAGACCTGGAGCAGTTTCTAGTAGATACATGGGACTTAATCGTTCAGCTATGGCTCTCTATCGTGCTGCCATTCGCCGTTTGCGTACTACCCGGCGCAGTCATACTCGTTGGAGTAAAGCAGATTTGTGAGGCACTGTTAGAGTGGATGGACGACCAGTTCCTGAGCAATATAGCGTTCTACCGCTTCATCACAGAGCTGCTGGAATTACACGATAGGGGCGAGCGACTTCTGTTACGCAATACAAGAGCATGTGTGTATTGGTCGGTCCGTCTAGGCATCGCCCCGCTTGAGGAGCTTCCAAAAGTATGGCGTCGTATCCGCCGAGCAAAAGCCTTGGCACGGCGTAATGCCAGAGCCCAGCGTACTGGCGCACTGCAATGAAGCCACGATAGAGATAGGCAAACCGCCCTGCTATGTCTATCGTGAACAACGGATAACGGCCGATTGTGTTGAAAAAGTCAGTCCTTCCTGACTGCCCGCATATTGGCTGCTGCCCCCCTGTTCTGCTCGCAGCTATGCGAAATCTGAGCTCGGAACCCTCTCTGCACAAAGTAAAGACTTCAATCTCCAGCGCGTACTTTTTTGCTGTGAAGCTCAAAGCTGACTTTTCAACAGAATCGGCCAATAGCTGCCTGTCGTAACCTGCTGAAATCGACACTCTGCAGACGCTCGGATTGATGGAGCAGCTTTAAGAGGGTAATCAGATGGGCGTAAGTAGGCCAAGCAAGGGTGAATAGACTAGAATGCTAACGAACGCAGTGGCCCGCTGACTAGGATAGGGAAATCGCTCAAATGGCTACGGCCCAACAAATCATTGCTCTTCTGAGCAGCCACAACCAAGGTGATGAGGAGCAATTCCTCTCGATAGCCTTGCAGGTTGCCGCCGCTGAAGCTAGACGCGGTAGGAGTGATATTGCGGCTGAGCTGAAAACCCTCGTTGATACTGCACGTAAACGTGGTCAGAACAAATCTAATCAGGCGCTTCGCTCTGAGCCGGTCGCGATTCCGATCTCTAAACCGCGCGGTGACTTGGAAAACCTTCTATCGGTTGCCTACCCCAGAACTCAGCTCCAAGAGTTGATTCTAGATGAGTCAAAGAGCAACCGTCTCAAGAGATTGATCCACCAACAGCGCCAGCGGGACAAGCTGAGAGCACATGGCATGCCCCCTAGCTCGCGCATATTGCTAGTAGGGCCACCCGGCGCCGGTAAAACTTTAACTGCGTCCGTATTAGCAGGCGAGCTCCAACTGCCTCTATTTACCATTCGCCTAGAAACACTGATCACCAGGTACATGGGCGAAACAGCGTCCAAGCTCCGTTTGATTTTTGATCATCTCAACACAGTAAGGGCCGTTTACCTTTTCGATGAATTTGATGCGATTGGGGGGCGGCGTAACGCCGACAATGATGTCGGCGAAATGCGCCGCGTTCTGAACTCTTTTCTTCAGTTTTTAGAAGAGCCTAACAGTACGGATAGTCTAGTGGTGGCAACCACTAATCATCCAGAGTTGCTTGATAAAGCGCTTTTTCGACGTTTTGACGAAGTGATTGAATATGCTCTGCCGGATGCTAAAGGCGTAAAAGCCGTCATAGAGATGTGTATGCATACATATCTGCCGAAGAGATTACCATGGGTCAAGATCGGCACCGTAGCCTCCGGCCTGAGTCAAGCCGAGATCAGCCGGGCCATGTCTGAAGTCATTAAGGATTTGATTCTCCGCGATGCTAAGCAGGCAACTCTAGAACAAATAATGGCTGCGCTTCAGCAAAGGCATGTACTCAAAGATACTCTTGTAGGTATAAGCCCTGGCTAATACCTTAAGCGTCTTGGGCACTGGATTTATGGAAAAACTCCAACATGGCGTCGTACGAACTCCCACACTTCAGATTTGAGAAATTTAAATCCGGCCAGCCTTATAAAAAAAGGCAGATGGACATGAGTTCTGCTTCCAATGAGCGAGAGGCAGGACATGGGCGATACCTTCGTGAGAGGTTTGACCTCTCTATCACGGCTCATTCGGGGCAGAACGGCTATTTCAGTAATGAAATTAGCGAAAGCTCGCGTGCTATCTACATTGATGTAGAGATTGAGGCGGGTGCTAATCCGCCTGACTTGAATTGGAAAACTCAAAACATCCGGCTGTCAGCTCTGCGTGTCCTAGAGGACGGTGTCACCGTTGGGGCACTGTACCTCCCTGAAAACTCGGTATCTTTTTTTGATCAAAAACTCGTTGAGTATGCCGAGGAGAGAACACCTGGAGGCAAACCGAAGAATGATTCGAGATTTTCTTCACTCAACTATTTTTCTCTTGGCTCCGTGCAGAGCCTATGGACTGATTCTCGACCCTTCCCCAATAGTACGCAACAGCTATGGTGGGAGTGTTGGTGCAACTCCACTCAAGTCGACCTCGTACGACGCATAGCGGCCAAGCTTAAGCTGAGAATTAATGAGAACACGCTCATTTTTCCCGACGCTGTGGTATTGCTAATTTATGCGAACGCGGTTGAGGTTTCGATGTTGGTGGATAATTCTTGCGGCATCCAAGAGCTGCGCCGCGCTTCTGATAGCCCGCACTTCTTTACAAGGTTAGCGCCTCGAGACCAACAGGATTGGAGTAGGGATTTACTCAGACGAATTCTCGCGCCCAGCAGTAATAGCCCCGCAGTCTGCATTTTAGATAATGGAGTAAGCTCCGCTCATCCATTGTTGCAACCAGCATTGCACGCAGATGATTGCCAAGCAATAAACGAAGAATGGGGGAGCGATGATCATAACGGGCATGGCACTAATATGGCGGGTGCAGCTTTGTTTGGTGACATGACCTATGCGATGGCTGATCTGAGAGACTTAGTACTTAATTATAAGCTGGAGTCTATAAAATTCTTACCCCCACCTGGATGGGCGCGTAATACCCCTGCAAGTTATGGAATTATTACTCAGTCAGCCGTCAGTCTAGCAGAGACCAAAGCTCCAAATAGAAGCCGAGTGTTCTGTATGGCTGTGTCGAATGAGGATGTCTCCGGCGAACGCCCGACAACTTGGAGCTCAGCGATCGACCAGGTATGTTCTGGCACCATGATCGGTGATATCGATGATGCAGGTCATCCAGGCCCAAAACGCCTTTTTATTCTTTCGGCAGGCAACATTCCCGACACAACAAATCCTGAGGACGTAGCCGACCCATACGATTTTCCAATCGAAGATCCTGCGCAATCTTGGAACGCGATAGCGGTAGGCGGCTTCACCAATAAAACTGACTTGGATGGGCAGCCTGGATATGAGGGATGGGGTACATTTGCGGAGGCTGGTGACCATAGTCCTTATAGCCGATCATCGGTAGATTGGGAACACAGCCGCTGCCCAATAAAACCTGAGGTTGTTTTCGAAGCTGGTAATAAAGCTTTGAGCCCCGATGGCCAACAGTTCTACTCAGGTGTTCCAGCACTGTCGATCTTGACAACTGGTAAGCACTTCACCCGAAATCTGATTGAAGAGTTTTGGGCTACTAGCTCCGCAACTGCCCAAGCAGCGGGGATGGCCGCTGCTATCATGGCAGAGCACCCTTACTTTTGGCCAGAAACAGTTCGAGCGCTGATGATCCATAGTGCGCAATGGACACCGGCTATGCTTGGAAAGCTACGGGGTAAGACTAAAAAGGAGCGGATCTTGCTTGCTCGGCATTTTGGTTATGGAGTTCCGCAATTAGCACGTGCCCTCGCGTCGGCTGAGCAAGACTTGGCTCTCATTTCCGAGGCTCATATCCAGCCCTTTATGAAGGGCTGTGATGCCCGAGGAAAAGAAAGCGGTGACCCTCATTTCAATGAAGTCCACTATTATGATCTGCCTTGGCCAAAAGCAGAGCTGGAGCGTCTTGAGAATCGTATTGTTCAGTTGAAAATAACCTTGTCGTACTTTGTAGAGCCGAGCCCCAGCGAGTTAGCACAGGTCGTACCCGCTCGATACCAATCGTTTGGACTGCGGTTCGATTTGAAGCGAAAATCAGAAACGGAGCCCGCATTCCGCCACCGAATAAACAAGCTAGAATCTCTTGAGCAAAAACCTCCAAAGACAGAGAGTGATGATAACTGGACGTTTGGCTCGAAGCATGTTTCTGCGGGATCAGTTCACAGCGATGTCTGGGTGGGCCCCGCGATCGACTTGGCGGCGAGAGATAAAATTGCAATATCACCGGTTTCCGGTTGGTGGCGCTATCGTCATCATCTAGGAAAATACAACTCTCAAGCTAGGTATAGTCTAGTGGTATCTATCTCATCCGAGGGCGAAGATGTGCGGCTTTACACGGAAATTTCCAACTTGATAGCGGCTTCCATTGAGCCTGATATCTTGGTCTAACTCATTTTAAACTGCGCGTGGCTGCCGTTAATAAAATTAGTGGATGAAAGTCGAGAAGTTGAATGGCTTCAAATTGACCAGAAGCGGTCATTGAGTGTCTAGCAAATTAGGCGCGATTCAGAGTTTTCCAACGCCATTAAGCAGAAACACGGGTAGCCCTAGCCAGAGTTATAAATGGAGCGCGCAGCATGGGATGAGGACCCTTGTGCCGTGGGGCGAAGAATTGTATTTGCATAAAGGCACGGTGATATCATCGATATTTCCGCTCTGCGCCAGTCATGCGTAGTGTCCAAGGAGAGGTAACAGACGTGCTGATAAAATCGTTCGACTTGCCGTCAGGCGCAAAGGTAAAAATTCCATACAAGGCTGGAAAAGGGAACCGGCTGACTATGCTCCTAGGAGTCAACGGCACTCAGAAAAGCACCTTGTTGCGTGGTTTTTTAGATACGGCTCTCGACGAAATCAATGCTTCTAACTTTACCCCCCTGAAAAGCTTGCCGCAGGTGAAGTTTGACCGTACACCCGTCGGTGTGATTGCACTATCGGCCATTCCCAATGACCGTTTCCCTACCAAATCTCGAACGAATATCAGGTCGCGTTCGCGTTATGAAATCGATGAATACGAATATATCGGTCCGCGACATAACCAGAACATTATCAGCCGCAATCAAAGCCTCAGCGCACTGGTAACCGCCGCCTTAACGAACAGGCAACGCACTTCCAGCCTGAGTCACTTCATCGAACAAATGAGTTCACGCACTTCCATTCCCAGTCGATTCGCAATTGTTCTACGCCCGGATATAGGAAGCGGAAGGCGCGGTGCATTATTAAATGATTTCCTAAATGAAGAGGGCGCCAATAAAACCAAGCTGGCAGATATTGAATATCTACGCAGTAATGGGTTGCTGGAAGAGCTTGAAAAGCTGCTTGAGAGAGGCGGGAAAAATCTTTGGACTTTTGAAGTCGATCTACTAACCGGTGATTGCATTCCCGAGACCCCATTAATCGATATCGCTATACGACATAGATTGTTACAGGTTCGCCGACATAATTCGCGCGCAGAGCGAGCGCTTAACCCCGAGGACTATAGTGCAGGGCAATGGGGATTGTTCTCTTCGCTCGTCACCCTCGCTTTGAAAGTAAGGGATGATGCACTAGTTCTCATTGACGAGCCGGAAAGTGCCTTGCATCCTTCCTGGCAGCGGGATTATGTGGATTGTCTCAGTCAGGCCATGGCCGATGTGTCGGGTTGCCATGTATTGCTCGCCACTCATTCTCCCTTGCTATGCGGCTCATCTGCCGAGTTTTCCTCAGAATTGATTGTGCTGCGCCGCCATCCTGCCACGGGTGAGCTTTCAGCAGAATTCGAAGAAATTCCGGAGGGGTGGCAATCGAACGACATCCTTGAGCGCAAATTTGAATTGCATAGTACCCGCGGATCCGCCTTTGTGGGGCAAATGGACAATCTGCTGAAACTGGTAGCGCAAGGTATCAAGCAACACACCCAACCGATCAAGCGATTACTCAAGGAAATCGAGCCGACCGTGGCCAAGCTTCCGGAGGGGGATCCGGTACGCGCCATCTTTACATCAGTGCAGGAGTTGGTCAGTAAAAAGGTTGGTCCATGACTGGGTTCGACATCTTAAAGCGCAAACGCTGGAGCGCTTCTGAGCAGACGTTGATCAGCAAATATTTCAAGGGCAAGCATACCGAATGGTCCAAGGCCAATTTAAAGCTGGTTCGCGATTCTGTGAGGAACTACCTCCTGCGCGTACAGGCCTACCGCTGCGCCTATTGTCGGCGACAACTGGCCACTGAACTGGGCCGAAATGAGATTGATCATGTCGTCGCCAAGGCACAGCCTGGAATGGCGCGTTTTACCTACGAGCACGTGAATCTTGTAGCAGCCTGCAAACGTTGTAACTGGCTGAAAAAGAACCATGACGTGCTTGCACGCGGCTTGCAGCCTGCAGAAAGTTATCCACTGTTGGCACAGGACTTCCTCTGGATTCACCCTTACATTCACCGGTACAGCGATCATATCGAACAGGTCGCTGGCTTTCTGTTCCGAGAAAAAGGCGATGCTGCCGCGCAGGCCAGAGGCAAAGCCGTGATCGATGTATGTAGGCTCAACATGCTAGCTACGGTTGAGGCCAGGCGCTTGTATGAAGTCGCTCATGCTTCGAAAAACCACCACGCTGCGATCATGAGTCTGATCAGCGATAACACACAGCTTGATATACCTGCGCTTGCGAAGATTATCCGCCGTGCACGTCCCGCATTTCGCCAACTGACCGAGGCACAGATCATTGTGATTATTGATGCAGTGAAGCAAGGTGCCTTTGAAAACTACCGGCGTATAACTGTGCAATTTGGCTTGTAGCGACTTGATATGGTGAACTTGTAGTTACTTCGATGCTGCCGATTACCCTTTCTTCGTCAAGGAGCCGGATGTCTCACTGAGCCCATCACTTGTCGGGTCAGGTCGTAAATACAATGCGCGTTGGCCAAGTCAAAGGCAACGCGCGGTCAGTTGGAATGCAATTGACTAGTCAACTCAGTGCCATTTCACATTTGAATAGACCTACTTGAAAACCTCAACCAACTGCTGCTCTGTCAAGCCACTAAGTAGTGAGAAGTAGCTCGCCCTAGAGCCCGCATCAAGCAGTTTCAAGTCGCCCAGATCCCCCAGTACCATCGCCGCATGCTCTGGTGAAAGAGCCTTGGTAAGTGGCGCCCTCTCCCCACTGAAGTAGACATTCCCGGCGGCCACAGCGACATCCAGAAGATCACGCACCTCCAAGTAACGCGGATAGCGGACAGCGGTCAGGAACTCGCCATCAAAAACCACCTGGATCTGATCGATACCTGGGATTGAGTAAACCACAGTAGCTGCCACCAATGGCATATTCGGGTCTTGCTCACCAGGAGCGGGAACCTCTCGAACTGTACCGAACAAGGTAACCCTGTCACACTTAGGATCTCTAATAATGTCCAAGAGAACGCGCACATTGTCAGAGGTAGAGCTGTTCGAATAACGCAGTGCAACCATTGATCACTAACCTTCTTGTGGTAGACGTAAAACATCGTATATGGATGGCCTCATGCGGCCAGAAGAAGCTCACCCGCGAGCATTTCAGTTACAGCTAATGACCCTTGCAGGGCAACTGCTCCACCTGAGAGCAGGCGGGGATTTTTTTCTTATTCGAGCCAAATATGCCCTTAATTGCACTATTTGGCCAAGTCGCCCTCAAGCTCATCTGCATAGTCATCGCCAAAGACGAAAGCGATCGGCAGGCAGGCAGGCAGGCAGGCAGGCAGCAAGATGCTCTGTGAGTTCTGCAGCATTATTGTTCCGCATTTGGCTGTAGATAAGCTCGCAGATGGATTTCTCGCTCAGCTGCGCAAATCAATACCCTTTACAGAATCACCGCAAGCCGCGATGGTTATTTTAGCTGTCGCGGCCACGCTACGCAAAGCTACTACAGAGTTGTGCATTACCCTGTTGACTATCCCTTGCTCATCATATGGAAGAGTAGCTTGACCTACACAGGCTGCTTTTAACCTAGGCAGTGTAAACGTTTTCATAGGCATCAAAGACCAAAAGTCGGTCTAAAAATGCGTTTCTACGCAAAATCCGTATCTACTGATTTACCGATAAATTCAGATTTGGCGTAGACGTGCACACTTAGATTTTGGCTTAGCGTTTTACACCCTTTGAGCCGATAGATGCCACGGTTCGGCGGGGCACATTTCACCGGTTGCGCACTGACGACCTCACGACCACCACCGGAATTTATTCGCGACCTCAAGAAAAAGTACTGAGTCTGCTTTTTTTTCGATCCGTAACCTTTGTCCTGTCTCAATCACGAGCAGGACCACTACTGATGACCACCAAGACTCGACCTCTAGAGAGAGCCCCTCTCTCCCTCAACCCCCAAGACGCAACCGCCACGTCCTCGGCCAACAGCCTGTCATATCCTCCAGTCGCACTTGTCTGCAATATCAAACCGCTCCGTGCCGACTCTGTAGCACCGCCTCAATTTGACCCGGCTACAACCCTGATTCGTATTAATGACGTAGTCGCTATCGTCGGGCTCGCCCGGCCAACGATTTACAAGCTGATGAGCCAGCCTGAGAGCGACTTTCCCCTACCGGTAAAGTTGAGCAACAGCACTGCACGCGGCGCTCCTGTTGCTTGGGTGCTGGGGGAAGTTCAGGAGTGGATACGGACGCGGATTGCAGCGCGCGGGAGAAACGCAGCATGACGCCTCTCTTTCTTCCGCATACCGCTTTAGATCGCCTTCATGAGTTGGGCCCGGCGGCACCTGCGAGGAAACGACTTAGTCACCTGCAGACGTTACGCGTCCAAGCCGGGAATCGCGGGGCTCATGTATTGCTGTTGATCTGGCCAACGCTTGATTGGGGAATGCTGGCGATTGAGGTTCCGGCTGACGTGCATATCAACGATGCGAGGCAGCTCATTCCCAATGTGATGGCCAACCCTGAGCTCATCGAGCAAATGCACCGAAAAGCTGCCGCTGGCAAGCATTTGACCTGGCTCAAGCTTGAGCACCCGCCTGCCGTCGTCCACTAACAAAAACGCCCCCGGCTGCAACCGGAGGCGTTTAGAGGTGAAGCAATATGTGCGTCCAATTTATGCTCACAACAGCGATTAAACAACCCCTGCCTGCTCGATCCGGTCTTGCGCAACGAGAAATGCTGCGCTATGGTCGTGTCGTCGCTGCAAAATCAGCGACCGGGTTTGGCGACCCGAACTTCAGTAGGCGCACAAGCGCCCCATATACAGCAGCAGGCGCTTTTTTTGTGCCCGCAGCGACGTGTTATGGCGGCTGTGCGTGGGATACCTTCGGGTATGCCGGGTGCCTACTGTCCCGGTTCGCCAACCTGCGCACAGCTGCCACCCATAATCGTTTGGCGACGGTTCGTGGCAGCTCCACAACAGTAGGAGCACCACTTATGAAGCATTTGCACGCCCCAAATCCGCCTTCATTTCAACAACACATCGCCGCACTGAAAGCCCGCGCTATTTCCGCGCTACACGCTGACTCATCTCTATCTGTTCGCCTCGCCCGTTACAACGAAGCCATGCGTCGAGCTCGCGCCTTGGAAGCCAAAGGGGGTGCGCAATGAATCCGCACCTCAAAACAATCCAAGACTGCGAATCAGAACTTACTGGTGCCAGTGACGCGCTGGCCATTTTGACCGGACTCTTTTCAGCGATTTCAAAACTCGATCAAGTCAACGCTGCAGCAGTTGCCCGAGCCGGACGTTACATCGCCGAAGACTGGGCGAACATGCTTGACGTTGATGCTGAGCAACTGCGTGCTGAAGCCTCCGCTCTCAACGGCGAGGTGCAATCATGAGTTCGCTTTTAGCTGTTACCACTCGCCAAGAACTTTTCTGCCAACTGCCTACAGGCCCTTTGCTCTCAGTCAATGAAGGCGTATCGGTCACTGATGCCCTTGAGCATGCGTCCTGCATTCTTGCCTGTGTAGATAGCCTCAGCGCATCCATCGGCGATGGCAACGCGCAGCCAGTGGATGCATACGCCATTCAGTACCTGAACGAATTGGCTAAGGGTTTGATTGATGCCTGCGTGTCCGGCACGCTTCGCAAGGAGGCCAGCCAATGACTACCTCTAAAAAGCGTCCAAGCTTCGCCGAGGTAAAGGCGGCGGCATTACGCTCAATTGATCGCGTGTTAGCGCACTGGTTGCCCGGTGGTAAGCGCGTAGACAGAAACCGGGAATACACCGCACCCAATCCACTGCGCGCTGATAAGCATGCAGGGTCATTCAAAGTTAACCTGGCCAAAGGCACGTGGTCGGACTTCGCCACCGGAGACAAGGGAGGCGACTTAATTGACCTGGTGCGCTACCTCGACGGCGGCACGGATATCGAAGCCTGTAACAAGCTGGCTGACTTCCTGAATGTCACCGCTGGCAGTGAACCTGCACCTGCTGCAAAGCAAGCTAAAACGCCCGAGTGGATGCCAGTTCAGCCCATACCTGATGAGGCGATGAGCAAGTGTCCACACAAGCATCGCCAGCACGGTAAGCCGTCAAAGGTATGGGTCTATAAAGACGCTGATTCACGCCCGCTGTTTGTGCTGTATCGCTTCGACGTTGGACCGGATGAAAGCGGTACGACGCGCAAGGTGTTTGCGCCTTTGACTTGGTGCAAAAAAGCTGACAGCGACGTACACCAATGGCGCTGGCAGGGCGTGCCCGACCCTCGTCCTTTACTGCGCCTCGATGAGCTGGCCAAGCGCCCTTCTGACCCTGTTGTGATGTGTGAAGGTGAGAAGGCTGCCGACGCCGCTGCTGAACTGATGCCACACTACGTCGCTACTTGCTGGCCCAACGGCACGAACTCTTGGCACAAAGCTAACTTTACGCCGCTCGCTGGGCGTGAGGTGTTGTTGTGGCCTGACAATGATGCACCGGGCCTTAAGTGCATGGACGCATTGGCTGAGCACTTACTTAAGCTTGGAGCAGCATCTGTAAACACAGTTGCGCTGACAGCACTGCAGCAGCGCCCCGGCCTTAAGGGTGATAAACCGACCTTCTCAAAAGGGGATCATTGGGCCGAAGGGAACGATGCTGCCGACGCGGCGGCCAGCGGTTGGACCATTGCTCATTTGGCAGAGCTTGAACGCACCGGGGAGCTGTTCGCCTTGGTGCCTGATGCGCAATGTGTTGTACCTGTTGAAACTGGCGAAAAGCACGTAGCCAAAACACCTGTCAGTGCTCGCAAAGCGCCACGCAAACCAAAGTCAGAAACCTTGCCAAGTGGCTTTCGTGTCACAGCAGACGGTGTGGTTTATGCCGGTGAAGATGGCGAATCACGCCCGGTGTGTTCTCGCCTGGTTATCCTTGCCAGAACCCGCGACAACAAGGGCCAGAACTGGGGCTTACTGGTTGAGTTTGAAGATCCTGACGGCGACAAAAAACGCTTTAACATTTCAGCCAGCAGCATGGCTGGTGACTTTGGCAAAGAAGTACTCGGACCACTGGTCAACATGGGCCTTCGGCTCGCACCTGCCCGCGCCGCTCGTAACTCGCGCAATGACTTGCAGAGCTATTTGCAAGGTTATGACAGCACCGAGCGGGCCCGCTTAGTCACACGTTTAGGCTGGCATGGTGATGCGTATTTACTGCCAGACCGACAGATCGGCCACAGCAACGAACACCTGCATTTTTATGAGGCAGGTGCGGCGCTACCGCCGATCAGCCAAGCGGGCACATTGGAGCAATGGCAACAGCAGATAGGTGCCCTGTGCATTGGTAACCACCGCCTCGCCTTTGCAGCCAGCACAGCGTTTGCCGGGCCACTGCTGCACCTGATGGGGCAAGAATCAGGCGGCTTTCACTTTCACGGTGTCAGCTCCAGCGGTAAGAGCACCACAGGGCGTGTTGCCTGCTCGGTGTACGGCCCGCCCGCCTTCGAACGCTCATGGAGATCCACCGACAACGCTTTGGAATCGATCGCATCTGCGCACTCTGATGGGTTGTTGGTACTCGATGAAATCAGCCAGTGCGACCCGCGCATTGTTGGCGAAACGGTGTACATGCTTGGCAACGGCACCGGTAAGGCTCGCGCCAATGACCGTGGCCAGTCAGGCAAGCCGGTGCAGGAATGGCGACTACTGTTTGTGTCGAGCGGTGAAAAGACTTTAGCCGAAACTATGGCTGAAGCAGGTCGGGAACTCAAAGCCGGTATGGATGTACGCATGCTCGCCATGCACGCGGATGCAGGCCAAGGCTTTGGACTGTTCGACACACTGCATCACTTTGAAAGTGGTGCGGCGCTTTCGGACGCTCTGCAGGCAAGGGTTAAACGGTTCTACGGCACACCCTTGTTAGCCTTTCTCAATGCGCTGTGCATGCCCGGTGAGCTACTGGGTTACACCGCGATTCTGCGCAGCACCGTTGAACGCTTTGCTACAGAAGCTTTGCCCGCCAGTTCCAGCGGACAGGCTCACCGTGCAGCCGCTCGCTTCGCACTGGTAGCCGCGGCTGGCGAGTTGGCCACCGCATTAGGGGTGACGGATTGGCCGGACGGCACAGCGATAGCTTCAGCCAAGGTGTGCTTTGCCGCGTGGCTCGCTGAGCGTGGTGGAGCAGGCAACTTGGAAGGTGACGCCATCGTCGCACGCCTGCGCCTGGTTGTTGAGCGCTACGGCGAAAGCCGCTTTACCCGGTGGGATGGTGTTGCTGCAAAGACGGATGATCACGCACCGCGCACCACAGATCGCTTGGGCTTTCGGCGCACGCTCGATCACAGCTACGGCGATGCGCTGTACACCACAGTTACTTATTACTTCCTATCGACGGCATGGCGTGACGATGTGTTCAAGGGCATGAACCTGCGCACCGTTAACCGGGAGCTAATCGCCCGGGGCATTTTGCAGCCGGACCCAAAGGGCAAGGCTGCACAGGTTGTGACTATGCCGGGTATGTCCAGCGTGCGCGCCTATGTGGTGGCAGCGGCCGCGCTTCTCTCTGACAAGCATGAAGCCTTAAACGCCGAGGTTGCCTAGCGGCTTGGCTCATACAGGAGAGCAGCCGGCACCTTCGGGTCTGGCCAGCCCATGGATATACCAACCCTATTATGTTATCGAATTGGAGTAACACCATGAAAGACCTTAACGCTATGCAGCAAACCCGTACTGCCCTTCTCGCGGAGCAAGAAGAGCTGAATGCGCAACTTCCAGAATTGCTGGAGATTGAACGTACCGCACCTCTGAATTGGAATTTTCTGGGCAACCCTGTTTCCACACCAGAAGGCGATAGAGCGACTCAAATCCGAATGGATGCAGAGGGGCGCGTGGACAGCATTATCAGTGAAGTTAAAAGCCTCGATCAAAAGATTGCCTATCTCGAGTTGCTCGCGGTGACGGAGCAAAATATCGATCAAGCCAACTTAAAAAAGCAGGAGGCGCACGAACGTGTGGAGCGTTTACTCACCAGCACTCAACGCATTGCTGAAAGGCTTGAACAGATTCATCACGATGAAGAGCTGGCTGATGAGCAAGCACGCTTGGCTGAGCAGGAAGCCGCTGAGCTCATGGCTAAAGCAACTGCCAGCGGTGATAACAAAGCCAGCAAGGCGGCTCAGGTCAAAATGGATGAGGCCATCATGTCGGCTCGCCTGGCCACAGAAAAGCGCGAGCATAACCAGCCACTGATTCGTGCACTGGAATCGGAGTCCGCTGCCTTAGAGGAACTGCTGACGACGGCGCGCCAAGAAGAAAGTGAGGCGTCGAGTGCTGAGCGCAGTGCGATTTGCACCAAGCTAGGCGCTCAATGGGATGAAGCATCTGAAGCCCTTCAAGCCATTGGTGTGGAGTTGGCAAAACAAAATGTACAGTGGCCGCTGACTCGGCTGAACATCCCAACCTTCGCGCCGGGTAATCGCTCCATTACACATGATGCCCTTCTTAGGGTCGCCAGAAGTAAAGCGGCGTGAGACGCCAGAGCACCATTGGCAGCGGCAAACGACTAAACGGCGGCTTTGGTAAGTCTGCAGGTTTGGTTGTGTATTACGTTGTTGTGGCATGGGTGCACATCCACGAGAAGCGCGGGATCATCCAACCACTGGCTAATGCAGAACGTGCCAGTTGGGCTGTACGTGTACTCGGTCATCACTACCCTGAGCGCACATACGAAACGATGAAGATGTACGCTCATGAGGGTGTAACCACCCAGCAGATGGAAGCATTTGAAACACCTGTAGTGGACGACCTCGGCAAGCTTGAGGTCGCTCATAACCTAGGGCTGGACTGGTACGTGTAACCCAACGCAACCGCTGCAAACTCAACCGCTGGTGTAAGTCGCCAGCGGTTTTTTATTGCCCATGCAAATGCCAGGCGCATTACACCTTTGGTGTATTTTTACACTGGTGTATGGGGCTATAAGCAATTGTGTAATATCGCTACAAGTCCCGTATCCATTGGCCTGTAGCGATTCGATTACACTTTACACACCACTTACACCAGACTTTAGAGGGATACGGTTACGCACTCCCCCAACGCCCCGTTGGAGTGAGGGCGATCAGCGGAGAGTATCTCGCCGCCGTCGGGTAGTCAGACAGGTCTGTGCTTGGGTGGTAGCCGGCCAAATGCACCGGGGGCCCCTAGAGAGATATCCGAGTTAAGGGTAATTCGAACCGTGTTTCTGAGTTAGTGGCTGGGTCTGAAAGTTAGTGAACTGGTTAACTGGGTTAACCCGGTTAACTCCATCATCAAACCTTGAGGTACACACACTCGAATCAGTGTATCGAATGCCCCTACCCTCAGATCATCTGATGGGCTCAACTCAATAGCTGAAGCCGTGAAAAGATCACCGACAGTACCCATCCGGTAATTACCTTAAATAACCAAAAAGCACCGCAGCAGCCAGCACCGTGTATGCCAGCTTGTATGCCAGATCTAAAATCTATTTGAGATTTCCTTACTATACAGCCACTTACAGTTCTAGTTTGAAGAACGCCTGGTGCGCCATATATTGACGAAAGCCCCGCACTGAATCATCAGGCGGGGCTTTTTTTGTATTTACCGAAAACCCCTCTCAATCAGCAATGACCTTACCTACTTGAGTTTGTGTCTATCCTGCTATTTCTGGCCGTCGATATCTTGGGGCACTTTATGGAATATAGCGTGATCGTGGCCGGCACTGGGTTCGAGGGACGGGCCGCGCGGATAAGACTTGCAGTCAAACCTGGGATGCCAATCAGGTTAGTTCCAGAGCCGAACAATCAGTATGACGAAAATGCTATTGCTGTTTATATCGATGTTCGCGCTTGGTTCACCCTCTTCATGAAAACGGAGGTGCAGATTGGTTACATTAAACGTGATAAGGCTGCATTTTTTAGACGCAAGATGCATGAGGGCGGCCGCATCGTATCTGCAAAAGTCAAAAGTATGTATACGGATAGAGAGCACCCAAGAGTTTCTGTACAGGTTGTGACTGACTGGTGAGCGCCGGACTAACTCAGAAGAAAAGCCCCTACTAATACCTCTCATCTTCGCAAACGCCTCGACCTGCGGTCTGAAGCCTTGAGCCTGGAACCCTGCGGCTAGGCGTTTCAGCTTGCCCCCATAGCGCTGATCGACCCACACAAACAGCCAACCCCCGCAGACGAAATACAAGACCAATGCCCAGAACAACCAGCGCACAGCCGGATCAGTACCGCTGCTGATACCTAGAAAGAACGCTAGGTTGAACCCACACAGCACCAAGACAATCAGCAAAAGCGCCGCTCCCGACAGCACACATCGCTCGCAACAGCTCCCATACAGGCCTCATTTTTCACCCTCTCTCAATACTTAAGGCAAATTATCTGAAAATCAGATATCTTAAAAGCAGATATAGCTTGGCAGCCCGTTCTGATCTGACGCGCGGCTATGACCAAAGCTATTTATCGACGTGAGCACGAGATTTTTCTTCAAGAGCTAAAGCGCTTGCGCCTCGAATCTGGAATGACTCAGGCTCAGTGCTCTGAAGCACTGGGTCGACCGCAGTCCTTTATGAGCGATGTGGAGCGTGGTGTGAGGCGGCTAGATATCGTCCAACTACGGGATCTTTGTATCGCTCTTAAAACAGATCTTGCGAGTTTCACAAGAGCCTACGAGCAAGCTATAAACGACAAAGTCAATGCTCAAAACTGATATTGGATTAAGTGCTATCTCACCGACGCATCTTGCTGGGGCTTTCACATCGCAATGCTGACAACCACATTCAACGGTACTCCGCATTTCTTGCATGCTGAGCAGAGACCGCGGCTAGGATCGCAGCCCGGTCTAATGCAAGTACCTCGAATGGTCTCAGGATCCCCTTACAACAAAATTTGCGCCTGTGAATTATCAACCAGTCGCTTAGGGGCGATAGTGTAGAAAACAAGAAAAGTCACGCGATAAGCTTGAGACCTCTCGGGCTGGGATCATAGATACGCTGATCTGACTCTTAGTGAATAGAAACAATGCGGCATTATTTGCGGCATCAAAAATCAAATAGGTATGCCATGACAGATTTAACTATTAGCCAAAACCACGATCAAGGAAATGTCAGGCTTGCGATTCCGGATGACAAGATTCTCGACTTCATAGACGGTAAGACACTACGAGCTGATAAGCCTGAAGAGCATGTGCGTCAAAATATTGCGAAACGTTTGGTTAATTCAATGGGCTATCCAAAAGGCAGACTCAAGGTTGAATTTGGGATTAAGTCCGGATCAAGTAAGCCTCGCCTTGATATAGCGGTATTTGATGATGGCGTTGCCCACATCCAAGAGAATGTTTACGGGATAATTGAGTGTAAAAAGGAAACGACCTCACCTTCTGACAAAAAAGAAGGTGTTGAGCAGTTGAAGAGCTACATGTCGGTTTGTCCAAATGCAAAGTGGGGGCTTTGGACCAATGGCAAACACCGCGAAGTATGGCTCCGAACGGAGAAAAACGGGCGTGTGGAGTTTGTTGAAGACACCGATATGCCGTTGGCAAGCGGTAAAAAGGCTGGACTAAGCCGTCAAAAGCTTGAAAAAGCACTAGGAGATGTTTTGTTGTATGCCTTTAAGGCTTGTCACAATCATATCCATGTGACAGATGGGTTTCAGAAAGAAAAATCATTCTTTGAGCTTCTGAAAATCATTTTTTGCAAGATTGAGGATGAAAAAGGCGTAAAGGCTCTGCAGTTCTATGTGGATGCTGCAGAACTGAACGACCCGGACGGGCAAATTGCCTGCAAGAAACGTATCTTGGATATTTTTGCGCGTGTAAAAGTCAAATTCCCAACGATTTTTCCAGTATCAGAGGGGATAGACTTGAAACCCACGAGCTTGGTCCGCGTCGTGTCAGAGCTTCATAGCTATAGTTTGCTTAAAACGAATATCGATATAAAAGGGAAAGCCTACGAAGAAATTGTGGGCAGCAACCTCAAAGGGGACCGGGGACAGTTTTTTACTCCCCGCAACTTTATGGAAATGACTGTTCATATGGTTAATCCCCGCATGATTTCGGAAGGGGTTTGGGAGCGTGTACTTGATCCTTCCTGCGGGACGGGCGGTTTTGTTGTTTCAGCACTCCTGCATGCTATAAAAGCAATCGACACTTTACATTTTGAATCAACTGGATTGTCAAAAGACGAATGGGATCAAGATCACTGGAATGCCTATCGTGATGGGATTAAGGAAATTGCAGAACGATGTTTTTTTGGATTTGATATCGCGCCAGAATTGGCTAAAGCCGCAAAAATGAACATGGTTATGAACAATGACGGCAGCGGCAACATGCTGTCCGAAAATTCATTGTTACCACCTCATCAGTGGTCTATAGATTTTCGTGAGGCACTTGCAAAGTCGTTAAATCTTGGAAGGCGTCATGAAGAGTCAGACATCAAGGCGGATGACCTGTCATCGTGGAAGGACCTTGCGAAGTTTGATGTGATTGTTACCAACCCTCCATTTGGCAGCAAGATTCCTGTTATGGATCAATCCATACTTGGACAGTACGACTTGGCGCGTATTTGGGATAAGCCCAGCACCAAAGGCGGGAAATGGACGATTACGGATCGCCTCCAAAAAAGCGTTCCGCCTGAACAGCTTTTCATCGAGCGTTGCATTCAATTCTTGCGCCCGGGTGGACGTATGGGGATTGTTCTTCCGGACAGTATTTTGGGTTCACCAGGGCTGGGCTATATCCGGCAATGGATTCGTCAGGAGACCACCGTTTATGCCAGCGTTGATCTGCACCAAGATGCTTTTCAGCCGCATACGGGCGTTCAAACATCCATTCTGATAGTGCAGAAGAAAACCGATGCAGAGAAACTACAAGCCTTGCAAGATGGCATTGTTTCTCAAAAAACCTTCATGGCAATTGCCGATAAAGTGGGCCATGACAAACGTGGCAATACTATCTTTAAGCGAGATGATCACGGTAACGACATCCTTGTGAATGTCGAAGAAGTTGTAAAGGATGAAGATGGGGGAACTAGAGTGGAGGCTCGCATGGAACGAGTCATCGATGATCAAGCTCCCCTTATTGCTCTAGCATTTGACAAGTGGAAGGAGAAGGAGGGGTTGTCATGGTGACTCCCTTTTCCTTTCCAGGCTTGCGTGTTACCGAGGTGTCAGATCGACAAATTTATCAGGCTGGTGGCAGGCTTGATGCCGGTTCCTATTTTTGTGGAATTGGGAGCACACAACTTTGGCCGACACTCCCTCTGGCTGGCGCTGGCGGTTTAACCAAATCCGGACATAAGCCACGTTTTAAAAGGCCATACGTGGATTTCGACGGATTACCGTTCTACCAGCCGTCACAAATATGCGAAATCAATCCAGAGCCGGCACGCCTTCTGGCAAAAAGTAGTGCATCTCAAATGGCCCCTCTTTGCGTCAAGAAAGGGCAGATTCTCCTAACATGTTCCGGAACCGTTGGAGACGCTTCAATAGTTGGAAAAACCTTAGATGGAGCTGTCTTTAGCCATGATTTGATTCGTATGGATACTCACGAATCTAGCCCGGTTGGATCAGGTTATATCTATGCTTTTCTTAAAACTAAGCGAGGTAAACAGGCTGTGGTCTCCCACAGTTACGGCGCAGTGATCAAACACATTGAGCCGGAACACCTTGCCGATGTTGAAGTGCCCATCGCTGAAGCATCAATTGTGGAGTCCATTAATGAGGCGATTCTGAAGTCGTTCAAGCTTCGTGACGATTCCAATGAATTGATGGTGTCGGCCCGCAAGAAACTTCTGAATGTATTGGATTTGCCACCCATTGATGATTTACGTAAAAAGAGAGCCGGCGAACTCACAAATGGTTTTGATGTTTTTTGCTTCGAAGTTACGCTTGATGATCGAATAGACGCATCCCGTTATAACCCTATTGCTACAACCATTGAGCTATTGCTTTCAAAGCACACGAAAGAAGTTACAACCGTTGGTGCTGCCAGGGTTAGCAAGAAGATTATTTTGCCGGGACAATTCAAACGAATTTATGTTGAAGAGGGTTATGGTGTTCCTTTTTTTAGCGGGAAAGATATTGGCGAACTAAACCCGACCGACAAAAAATATATTTCCTCTGACTGTCATGCTGACAGAATTGATGAGCTAACAATCCATGAGAATATGGTTCTTTTAACGTGTAGTGGTACAGTGGGTAACGCTAACATTGTTCCTAAGCACTGGGATGGTTGGACGATGACTCACGATATTATTCGAGTTATTGCAACTGACAAGTGGATGGCTGGTTATCTGTACGCATGGCTGTCATGCGATTATGGCCGCACACTGGTTAAGTCCTATGCATATGGTGCGGTTGTTCAGCATATTGAAGATCATCATTTGGCAGAAGTCGTCCTACCTATTCTTGATGAATCCTTCATGAAAGAAATCGGCAGTTTAGTGCTCGAAGCCAACGAAAAGCGGTATCAGGCTTTCTTACTGGAAGAGCATGCGATGAATGACTTCAACACCAAAGTCTGGGGGGCATAGGTGGTTGGCAAGTAGGGCAGCTATAAAAGTTGTGACTATCTGTTCAATACAGTGTTTCTCACCTGGTTTCGCACCTCGCTTTCCGCAGCTATTAAAGGTTCCAAGGATGGACCAAGTCCCCTCCTAGGAATGCACGAAGCGTCTATCTGCCACACTCACCCTGCGGCCCTGAGCGAAAACCCGCTAACCTCAGCTATCACAACCCTTTGATTTCCCAGCTAACCCGCGCTAACGTATTGATTCTAAACGCCGACTTTTAGGACTCCGAAGGCAGGGGTCGTGGGTTCGAATCCCGCCTGCTGCGCCATATATTGACGAAAGCCCCGCACTGAATCATCAGGCGGGGCTTTTTTTGTGCTTGGCGTAATCATCTCTGAATCTGTGCCTTTACCCATTTGAGGCTCAAATCTCCATACAGCCCCACTCTTGCCCTTCACAACCTCAACTCCACACCTGACAGCCGACACGCATTGGCGCCTTTTCACCCTCGCTTCGATTTGCTCTTCACCGGCCAGGTTTTCCTGCGCAGACGCCTCAATCTCGCGATTTTAAAGGTTGAAACATTTTGTAACCTAGCTATTATATAAAAGGTAGCTAGCTAACGATTAGCACATCAGTCCGTCGTTTGCTGCACTGCACAGTGGCCGTCAGAGCCAAGGCTATTAAAACCGTACCTATCCCATCACTCGAATTTACCGTTGGTAACGAGCGCCAATTCGCACGCTGCCCAACGAGCGAAGCACGCTAGGCAGAGTGCTGAGCGCATACCCCTGAGGCGTATACCCCGCCTGGAGTCCCGCATGACTGAAAAACCCAAAGGCTTAACCCGACGCCAATTGTTGGTTTCATCAGTAACCACCTTGGCCGCAGGCGCCGCCGCGACCGCACAGGCCGCCACCCTCACCGGCACACCTAAATGGTTGCCCTTCGACCACAACGGTCCGATGCACTACGACACGCCTGGCTGGCAGTTCTTTACCGCTGAAGAGGCCAAGGAGATCGAGGCGATTGTTGAGCAACTGATCCCGGCTGATGACCTCAGCGTCAGCGGCAAAGACGCAGGCTGCGCTGTGTTTATCGACCGCCAACTGGCCGGTGAATACGGCGATTTTTCCCGTTTGTACATGCAGGGCCCCTTCACCCCCGGCACCGCACCGCAAGCTGACCAGTCGCCCTTGGTGCCCCGCGAGCGTTATCGCTTAGGCATCGCCGGGCTGGGTAAGTACTGCCAGGCGCAATTCCACAAGCCCTTCAGCGCCCTGCCCGCAGAGCAGCGTGACAAGGTGCTGACCGATCTGGAAAACGGTGCGATTGCGCTCGAAGGTATCGACGCCAAATTGTTCTTCCAGCAGGTGTTGGACAACACCATGGAAGGCTTCTTCGCGGACCCCATCTACGGCGGTAACCGCGACATGGTCTCGTGGAAAATGATCGGTTTTCCCGGCGCCCGTTATGACTACCGCGACTACATCGCGATGCATAACCAGAAGCTAAACCTCACGCCGATTTCGATCATCGGCAGCTCCGCATGGAACAGGAAGGGTTAAACAACATGGCTAAAAAACTACCTGCCACCGATGTCGTGGTGGTTGGCCTTGGTTGGGCGGGCTCGATCATCGCTAATCAACTGGCTGAAACCGGTCTCAATGTTATTGGTTTCGAACGTGGCCCATGGCGCGACACTGCCAGTGATTTCAACCTGGCCTCAGCGACTGACGAATTACGTTACAGCCGCCGCCAGGAACTGATGCTGCGCACCAAACAGAACACCTGCACCATGCGCAACAGCTCAGCAGAAACTGCCCTGCCGATGCGCACCTGGGGCTCGTTCCACCCGGGTAATGGTGTCGGCGGCGCAGGCAACCACTGGGCTGGGATTACTTTTCGTTTCCAACCCAGCGAGTTCCGCCTGCACAGTCATTTAACTGAGCGTTATGGCAAAGAGCTTCCCGAGGAGTTGACCCTGCAAGACTGGGGCACCACATGGGAAGAGATGGAGCCACACTACGACTCGTTCGAGCGCTTAGCCGGTGTTTCCGGTAAGGCCGGTAACATCAAAGGCACCATTGTCGAGGGCGGTAATCCATTTGAAGGCGCCCGTGCCAACGAATACCCTAACCCGCCAACCGAACAAACCTTCGCACCCACCCTGTTCGCAGAAGCAGCACGCAACCTTGGCTACAAGCCGTTCCCGGTGCCATCATCCTTGGCATCACAGGCCTATACCAACCAGCTTGGCGTAACCATGGGGCCTTGCACCTTCTGTGGTTTCTGCACCAACTACGGGTGTGGCAACTACTCCAAAGCCAGCGCCATTGTTAGCGTGATGCCGGCCTTGATGCGCAAGCCCAACTTCACCGCCAAGACCAACTCTGAAGTGCTGAAAGTCAACATGGACAGCACCGGCAAGCGCGCCACCGGGATCAACTACGTCGACGCCAACGGCGTTGAGTGGGAGCAACCGGCGGAAATCGTCGTAGTGGCGGCGTTCATCTTCGAAAACGTGCGCCTGATGCTCCTCTCCGGCGTGGGTGAGCCCTACAACCCGATCACCAATACCGGCACCACCGGCCGCAACTATGCGTACCAGACCGCCAACAGCGTGAAGCTGTATTTCGATGACAAGAACTTCAACCCATTCATTGGTGGCGGTGCTATTGGCATGGGCATCGATGAATTCAATAACGACAATTTCGACCACTCCGGTTTGGGTTTTGTCGGCGGCGGCAGCACCCGCGTAACGCCAATAGGCGCTGCACCGATCGACTCACGCCCCGTGCCACCGGGCACGCCTAGATGGGGCTCGAAATGGAAAAAAGCCACGGTCGACAACTACCTCAGCACCATGTCTATCGGCTGTGAAGCCACTAGCTACTCGAAGCGCACCAACTACTTGTCGCTCGACCCTAACTACAACGATCCGCATGGTCGACCGCTGCTTAGGATCACCTTCGACTTTCCGGAAAACGACCTGAGAATGGCGCAGTACTGCACGAACAAAGTCGCCGAAATTGCTAAATCAATGAATCCACGTGAGATCGTCGCAGCGCCCCGCAAAGGCCCGTGGGGCAATCTCACCTATCAGTCTTCGCATATCGTTGGCGGTTTCATCATGGGTTCAGATCCGAAGAACAGCTCGGTCAACAAGCACCTGCAAGTCTGGGGCGTACCGAACTTGTTCGTCGTCGGCTCATCAGCGTTCCCGCAGAACCCCGGCTATAACCCGACCGGCACAGTAGGTGCCTTGGCCTTCAAGGCGGCGGATGCTATTCGTCGACTGTATCTACAACGTCCCGGGGAGATGATCAGCGTATGAAAAAATCCCTCTGGCTGTGCTTCGGTCTAATCGGCCTGAGCCTCAATGTGGCGCATGCAGCAAGCGGCGCTGATTCTTACAATATGGTGGAAAAAGGCCGCTATCTAGCCACAGTCGGCGACTGCGCCGCCTGCCACACTGTACCGGGCAAGCAACCGTTTGCCGGTGGCGTGCCGATTGAAACCCCGTTCGGCACGTTGCTGGGTGCCAACATCACCCCGGACCCACAAACAGGCATTGGCCGCTGGAATTTCGAAGACTTCCAAAACACTATGTCCGCTGGCCATGCACGTGGCGGCAAGCGGCTGTACGGCGCAATGCCGTTCACCGCTTACACCAAGGTTAGTCGCGCCGATAACCAAGCCATCTGGGCGTACTTACAAACGTTGCAACCCGTTAACCACGCAGTCGAGAGCAACCAGTTGCCCTTTCCGTTCAATGTGCGCACCAGCTTGATTGGCTGGAACCTGCTGAATTTCGAGCAGGGCGAGTTCAAAGCGCACCCGGACAAGACTGCTCAATGGAACCGTGGCGCTTATATCGTTGAAGGGCTGGGGCACTGCGGCACGTGCCACACACCGAAGAACCTGATTGGCGGTGACAACAACGATGAGTTTCTCGCGGGTGCCAACCTGCAAGGTTGGGTCGCGCCAGATATCACCGCCAACGCCCATACCGGTATTGGCAAGTGGACCAATGAAGATCTTATTCAATACCTGAAAACCGGGGCCAATCGTTACGATATCGCTTCAGGGCCTATGGCTGAAGAGATTGAAAACTCCTCGCAACACTGGAGCGATGCAGACCTGATGGCGGTTGCCGTGTACCTCAAGGGTGAAGCACAACCCGCCAGTTCTGCCAAGCCATTGGCCGCAGACTCGCCCGCAATGGTAGCCGGTAAGGCGGTGTATGCGGATCGCTGTGCGGCATGCCACATTGGCTCAGGCGAAGGCATCACCCACCTGTTCCCAAAACTTGCGAGTGCCCCGTTGGTTAATAGCAGCGATGCCACCTCGTTGATCCATGTGGTGTTGGCCGGTAGCCGTGCAGGCGCAACCGAAGACGCACCGACAGCGCCGGCAATGCCATCGTTCGCCTGGAATCTAAGTGATGAGAATATCGCCGACGTACTGACCTACATCCGCAACACGTGGGGCAACGCAGCGCCTGCGGTATCAAGTTCTGACGTGAAAAGCTTACGCGCAGATTTAGCCGAGTAAGTGCGCTGAGTCCTGACCCCGCAATGGGGGCAGGACTCAAGCCAGACATTGTATCGTTGGGCAAGATGCCGAGTGCCTGACTACAAAGCGGCGATGAAATAGGCGCAACGATTGGGTGCGTGATAAGCCGGCTGGTCTGCTTAACCCGACATTGAACATGATAAATAATAAGCCCCGTATTGTTCACTCAGGCGGGGCTGTTTTGCGCTTGCTACAAGCTGTTCTCAACCCACGAATACCCTGAGCACTAATGCTTTGCATCCATCCTGATATTTCTGTCTGTTGATAACTTCGGGCAAATTACCAAGTACAGTGTGATCCTCTTTTTTGCTGAAGATCTCTTTCGCTTTAACTCTTGCCTAAGCATCACTTGGCGCAGGTGCATCGGGCTTAACAGGAAAACCGCTCGGCCAGATGCTGCGATTTGAAATGCTCGACCAGGCAATCCACAAAGACGCGGGTTTTCGCCGGCAGTAATTTATGCGCGGAAAAGTACACCGCTATATGACCCGCATCCACATACCAATCGGGCAGCACCCGTAACAGTCTGCCTTGCTCCAGATAAGGCAGGGCGTGCGGCAAGCTGACCAAGGCGATGCCCAGTCCCATTTCTGCGGCTCTGCAAGCCGCATCTGGATCGGTCATGGTAATGCGTACCGGCAGTTCGATAGCCGCTTCTGCATTGCTGCGATTGCGTAGTGTCCAGGGGCGGACCCGCCCCGTCTGCGGCGAGCGAAGCAGAATGCCGGCATGTTGTATCAGGTCACTCGGTACCGCCACAGACGGATGAGCATCCAGATAGCCGGCTGAGGCCACTAGGGCCCGGCGGGCCGGAGCCAACTTGCGAGCCACCACCCCAGGCGATAGCTCCATTGCACCGCTGATGGCAGCATCGAAACCTTGAGCGATCAGGTCGACCGGGCTGTTATCAAAATGCCAATCGGGGATTATCGCCGGATAGCGCTGCAGAAAAGTATCCAGCATCGGCACGACGTAATCGCGACCAAAGGTGACGCCCATGCTGACCTTGAGCGAACCGGCAGGCTGCCCAGCGGAGCTGGCCAGATTGGCAACGGCGTGCTGAATGCTGCTCAGGCCACCGCGGACCTCGAGCAGAAAGCGCTCGCCGGCTTCCGTCAGGGTCAGGCTGCGGGTACTGCGCTGAAACAGGCGCACACCGACACTGGCCTCCAACTTGGCCACGTTCTTACCCACTGCGGCGGGGGTTATACCCAAGCGGCGTGCGGCCTCGGCAAAACTACCGGCCTCGGCGCTGCGCACAAAACAGTCGAGACCTACGAGCGTTTCCATGGCGTCACCATAAACCAAAAGGATCGAGTGAATAGAGTGATTGATGGCTTATCAATATGCAATCAGCGGCAGATACTCGTTTCACCCGGGCAAGTCGCCCGTTCTATCGGAGCAACGAGCATGTCGAACATTACTTCTCCAAGCAGCAACAACCTCACTGGCAAAGTCGCCCTAATCCAAGGCGGCTCACGGGGCATCGGTGCCGCCATCGCCAAGCGCCTGGCTCACGAAGGTGCCGCTGTGGTCATCACCTATGTAAGCGCGGCGGACAAAGCTGCCGAGCTGGTACGCGGCATCGAAGCAGCCGGCGGCCGTGCCCTTGCCATCAAGGCAGATAGCGGCGACGCTGATGCAGTACGTGATGCCGTCAGCCAGACGTTGAGCCACTTCGAACGCATCGACATCTTGGTAAACAATGCCGGTGTGCTGGCGATTGCTCCGATTGAAGATTTCAGCCTGGAAGATTTCGACCGGACCCTGGCCGTCAACGTACGCAGCGTCTTCGTTGCCAGCCAGGAAGCCGCGCGGCACATGACCGAAGGTGGCCGCATCATCACCATCGGCAGCACCAATGCCGACCGCATGCCCTTCGCAGGCGGCAGTGTCTACGCCATGAGCAAGTCGGCCATTGTCGGGCTGACGCGTGGGATGGCGCGCGACTTAGGCCCTCGCGGCATCACGGTCAACAATGTGCAGCCGGGGCCGGTGGATACCGACATGAACCCGGAAAACGGTGACTTCGCGGAAACCATGAAGGGTCTGATGGCGATTGAGCGTTACGGCCGCGCCGAAGAAATCGCCGCATTCGTGGCCTACCTTGCCGGTCCTGAGGCGGGTTATGTCACCGGTGCCAGCCTCTCGATTGACGGTGGCTTCGCCGCTTAAACCATCGCGATCAGAAAGCCCTGCAGAGTTGTACCAGCAGGGCTTGGCTTTTTGGATGAACGCCTGAGCGTGGTCGGGTTGGAAACACGCTGCACGGCGTGCCTTCGGCACAAGGCAGTCTCTGCATATGTTGCAGCGAGTGTTAACAACGCCTCAGTGATAGACCACATTTAACCGAATCCGACCCTTGTCAAATCGCCCTCCTCCCAACCGATTCGCCGAAACAGGCACCCACTCGCCACGACTGTAAAAGAGTGAACACTCGCCCGAATCTAAACTCACATATAGACGTGCAGCCTATTTTGCTTGCTCGCTGAGGCTCAGCGGCTTTGGTTTTAACCGCCCGCCACTGGCTACCTTGCGCCACAGAGATGCCCTGAATATCAAGCCAACCTCTAACTAAGCGGTTGACGCCGTATCTGGACAGAAAAAACGCGACGCAGGCAGGACTCAAGAGGTTCGGCCCGCTGTCCGCTTAATGCAAAGCCACACCGTGATTTACAACCTAAATACCGATGAGGACCGAAGCAATGACTGATCCGACGATAAGAAACACGCCTGAACCCGGTAAGCCTGGCCAATTATTCAAAGAGTTGGCAACGCCCTCGAGGCGCAGTTTTCTTCGTACTGTCGGCATATCAAGCATGGCTGCGGCGACAGCGCCAATGTGGGCTCAAGCGGCACAGCTGGAATCCCCCATCGACGACAGCGAAAAGCCTCTGGCAAAAGGTGAGCAGCGCATCAGTCTGAATGTGAATGGCCAGAAACATACGCTTAACGTGCCAGGCAACGCCGTGTTGCTTGACGTGCTGCGCGACCGCTTACAACTGACCGGCACCAAAAAAGGCTGCGACCACGGCCAATGCGGGGCTTGTACCTTGCACATCAACGGCCAGCCGGTAAACAGCTGCCTGTCGTTAGCGGCCATGCATACCGAGGATGAAATCACCACCATTGAGGGGCTTGAGCAAAACGGCCAATTGCACCCGATCCAAGAAGCCTTTTGGAAGCATGATGCGTTTCAGTGTGGCTACTGCACCTCAGGGCAGATGATGACTGCCGCCGCGATTATCCAAGACCCCAATATCGGAGCCGACGACGCCAGCGTGCGCGAGGCCATGAGTGGCAATATCTGCCGCTGTGGTGCCTACAAAAACATTCTGGCTGCCGTGCAGGATGCCCGTGAAAAAATGCAAGGAGCCCAGTCATGAGAGCCTTGGAGTACACACGCGCAACCAGCATTGATCAGGCAATCACCAGCCACGCAAAGAAGCCAGCGGCAGCCTTCCTTGCAGGAGGCACCACGCTACTGGACCTGGTCAAAATTGACATTATGCAGCCCGACCAAGTGATTGATGTGCATAGCTTGGCGCTCAATCAAATCGAGACCTTGGATGATGGCCGAACTCGAATTGGCGCGATGGTTACCAATACTCAACTGGCCAATCATCCACGCATCAAAACTGACTACGCGGTCTTGTCTGAGGCGCTGCTTTCAGGGGCAACGACCCAACTGCGCAACAAAGCGACCACCGCTGGCAATGTCATGCAGCGAGTGCGCTGTAACTATTTCCGTGATGGCGTCTCTGCCTGCAACAAGCGCGACCCCGGTTCGGGTTGTGCTGCCATAGAGGGGCATAACCGCAGCGTGCATGCGGTCTTGGGCACCAGCGACCAGTGCATTGCCACGCACCCTTCAGATATGTGCGTTGCCATGGCCGCAATTGGGGCCAGCGTTGAGGTGCAAGGCCCGTCCGGTAAACGAGAGATCGATTTTTTGGACTTCCATCTGTTGCCAGGAAATACACCCTGGAAAGAACATGCGCTTGAACCTGACGAGTTGATTACCCACGTCACCCTGGCCCCACCGCTGGCACACAACACTTCCGGATATTTAAAGCTGCGTGATCGCGCCTCCTATCAGTTCGCTTTGGCATCCAGTGCAGTGATCCTGACGATGGATGGCCAGACTATCCGTGAGGCGCGTATTGCATTGGGTGGATTGGGAACCAAGCCGTGGCGAGCACTTGAAGCTGAAGATGCACTGCGCGGAGCAACAGCGACACCAGAGAACTTCCGCAAAGCCGCCTCTCTTGCTCTGCAAGGCGCAATGCCCTATTCGCACAATGCCTACAAAATCCCCCTCGGGCAGCAGGCCATTGTGCGTAACCTTTCAACCCTTGGTACAGGAGCCTTGGCATGAGCGACTCAATCATGGGGGCATCACCACGGCGAGTGGACGGACGCCTTAAGGTTACCGGCCAAGCCATGTACTCGGCCGACCAGCACCCCCAAGGCATGGTTTATGCCTACGGCGTCTACAGCACCATTGCCAGCGGCACGATCAAAGCGCTGGATATCGACTCGGCGAAAAGCTCCGCAGGTGTAATCGACGTTCTCCATCACGGCAACTTTCCCCCAGCGTTCCACACACCGCCCGAGCAGTTCTCGGTGGAAAAAATACTCACGTCTTCACGTATTGATGAACAACGCCTGCCCTTTGAAGACCAGGCCATTCGCTACGCCGGGCAGTTTGTGGCACTGGTAATTGCTGACACCTTTGAACATGCTCGCGAAGCCGCTTACAAGGTTAACGTCAGCTACAGCGACAACACTGCTGTGGCCAACATCAAGCAGGGGCTGGAAAAAAGCAAACCTACCGATGCCGAGCAAGGCCACAAACGCGGCGACCCTGCAGGAGCATTTGACTCCGCTGCACAGACGCTCGATGCCACCTACACCACCCCGGTTGAGACCCACAACCCAATGGAGATGCACGCGACAGTCGCGCTCTGGGAAAACAACAAACTGGTGGTGTATGAGTCGACTCAATCAGTGGTTGTACACCGTAATACCCTTGCTCAGATTTTTGGCCTGCCCACCGAACGTGTTGAAGTCAGAGCCCCCTTTATTGGCTCGGGCTTCGGTGGCAAGTTATGGGTTTGGCCCCACTCTGTGGCTGCCTGCGCTGCCGCCAAGGTCGTGGGCCGACCCGTGCAACTGATTGTGCCGCGAGCGCAAATGTTCACCACCGTCGGTCATCGCCCCGAAACGCAACAACGCATGCGCCTTGCAGCAGACGCCAAGGGCAAGCTGCTTTCACTGCGGCACGAGTCGCTGAACAGCAGAGGATTTGGCGATCAGTATGTGGAAAATTGTGCAGGCATGAGCGCCAGCCTTTACTCATGCGCCAATGTCGAAATCAACCACGCCACGGTCAAAGTCAATCGCGGCGCGCCCACATCAATGCGTGCGCCTGGCGCGGCTCCGGGTTTATTTGCCTTGGAGTCTGCGATTGATGAGTTAGCTGAAAAGTGCCAACTGGACCCATTGGCCTTTCGCCAACTCAACTGGGCGGAGCAAAACGAGCAAGAACAACTGCCTTGGTCCAGCAATCACCTGCGAGATGCCTTGAGCCAAGGAGCCGAGCGCTTTGGCTGGGCCAAGCGTAAAGCTGAGATTGGCAGTATGCGCGATGGCCATGAGGTCATAGGCTACGGCATGGCGCAGTGCAATTGGGACGCTATGCGTACACCTTCCAAAGCCCGGGTTTCACTAAAAGCCGACGGCAGCGCCGAGGCCTTTTGCGGGGCTCAGGATATCGGCACCGGCACCTACACGGTAATCGCCCAATGCGTGAGCGAGCTCACCGGATTGCCATTGGAAAAAATCGCCGTGAACTTAGGCGACTCATCATTTCCCCCTGGCCCGGTTTCGGGCGGATCCTGGGTGACCGCCAGTGTTCTGCCCGCTGTGGCTGAGGCAACCCGCGCAGCACTAAAGCAACTCAAGGGCTTTGCTGCAACCGAAGACGGCGGGCTTGCCGGAGCCGAACCGGATGATATCAAGGTCAATAACGGCAAGCTCGAGGATGGCGGCAAAAGCATTGCATTTGCCGAGGTGCTTAACAGCTTGAAGCTCGCCAGCGCCGACGGTGAAGGCCACACCGGCATGGCCGATTCAGAGAAGCATGCATTCAGCTCCTTCGGAGCCCATTTCGTCGAGGTTCGCTGGGATCCAGGTATTTCTCGGCTGCGCGTATCCCGTGTGGTCAGCGCCATTGATGTAGGCAAGATCATCAACGCCAAAACTGCACGCAATCAAGTCGAGGGGGCTATTGTGATGGGCATCGGCATGGCGTTGTTCGAAAGCACAGATTATGACGAACGCAATGCCATGCCGGTGAACAACAACTACGCCGAATATATGGTGCCGGTGCATGCCGACCAGCCTGATATCGATGTAATTTTGCTCGACTACCCCGACTATAACCTCAACGAGTTCGGTGCTCGCGGCATTGGTGAAATCGGTATAACCGGGCTTGCTGCAGCAGTGGCTAACGCGGTCTATCACGCCACAGGCAAGCGCGTGCGCGACCTGCCAATCAGCCTTGAAAAACTGATGAGCGACGCATCACGCCAAGGCCAGACAATGTCATGAAAATGAGGTACAGAATCAGGATGCCTAAAGACCCAACAAGGGCATCTTGGTTCTGTGGATAAGATGGAATAGGCCAACCCCTACTCGGTTAATGGGCCACGAGCATCCAAAGCCCCATGCCGAGCATCATTAGGTTTTCGGTTAAGGATACAAACCCGAGCGGAACGTTGCTGTCGCCCCCGACACAAGCGCACTTGAGCTCTCGCTTATCGATATACACAGCTTTGAACACTGAATATGCGCCAACACTGCCAATAAAGATGGCAAGCGGTGCAGACAGCCAAATCAGTGAGCCAGATATCATTAACACCCCTGCGATTAACTCACCGAAAGGGTATGCGTAAGCATACCGAACCACCCGACGCGCCAATAAGTCATAGCCCAAAAACATATTCGAAAAGCTTTCCAGGTCGCGCAATTTAAGCGACGCAAGCATGCACATACTGAAGGCTACAAACCACTCGACTGCTTGAGTTGTGAAGACTTGGCTAAAGGCTAGCCAAGAGGCAGCCAACGCCATCAAAGCCGCCGTTGCAAACACTGCAATGACCGGCTGGTAGGTGACTTCATCCGGGTCTTTGACTGGTTTGCCAAGGTGTTTTTTTAAATCGTCAAAACCGCCAATTCGGTCGCTGTTGATAAAAATTTGCGGGGTTGTTTTGACCGAGTGCTTGTCCATGAATGCATCGGTTTCTTCACGGGTTCGAAGCCAATTGTCTTCCACTTCGAAACCTTCTCTTTTCAGAAGATCGAGTGCTTTCAAACCGAATGGGCACAGATGTTCTTCCATAACCATTCGATAAATCGTTGCGTGCTTTCGATTGTTGCTCATGCTTGATCCTCGCGCATCCTGGCGGCTTGTCGCATGCAGAGCGTCTGGCGGATGAGTACCCGCACGCTGCTAAAAAGCCATTGGGTGTACAAGAATGTGAGAATGGCTACAGATTAAAGTTCATTGATCAGTAAAGGGCGGGCAAAAGGGCTAACTCTATTTTCAAAGCTGGTAGGGATACTTTTATATCCGCAGCCTGCACCCTAAGCCCTCCCGCTCCTCGCATACCCTCACGGGGAGTCGCATTTGGGTATTTGCTTAAGGAACACACCTGCTTGGAGATCTCAACATGAGACCGCAAGCTCTGGTTTTCCTCGCTCTTGCTTTAACGCTAATACTGGCAACAACCGCCTGTAGCAGCGGCCCGAAGTGCCCATCCGATGATCCACAAGCGGGCTGCATGGATCAAAATAGCCGCCAGCAAATTCCCCGACAGCAGATGGAGCCTCGGATCCAGTCCACCCTTGTTATTCGGCGATAAGCCATTAGCCTGAGGCTACACCGTCAAGGGTATTTGCTCATTTATGCAGTGCAAGAACGGAGTAGGGTTATTTATCAGCTCTCATTGGTTGGCTGTAAGCTCGGCCTAAAGCGTCGTTGCCTGGCCATTGCGGTCCAGTTCAAACACCTTGCTCTTCATCAAACACTCTTTCAGCCAGCGTTCAGCCTTGCCGCGCCGCAACTGGCGCGGCCATACCAAGTCCACACCGACCAACCAGTCGGTGTGTGGATAAGCCGCAAGCTGCAACTCCACCAACTCGCCATTATTCAACTCGCGCAGGATTAGTTGACGCGGCAAAGTGGCCCAGCCTAAACCAGCGCGGGCCATTTCCAATATCGCCAGGTAACTCTCTGCCTGCCATATCTGTGTGGATCGCAGGTATTCACTGCTGGGTAATTTGTCTGCATGAGCACTGAATGCCAGCCGCCGATGGGCATGCAAGTCAGCAAAACTCACCTGCTTTTGCTTCGCCAACGGATGATCCGGGTGGGTGATATGCACCATGATCAACTTGCCCAACTGCATAAACTCCAGCCCCTTGGGGTAGTCCGGCTGTGAGAACGCCACACCAAGTGCAGCCTCTCCCTTGAGCAGCAGCTTGCTGACGTCTCCATCAACCGGGTGACGAACAATCAGATCGACCGAGGGAAAGTGCTGCTCAAACTCAGCAAGGGCAGGCATCACTGTGTTGTAAGGCACCTCAATAGCCAGGGTCAGGCTGGGTTCGACTTCCTCGGCCATACCGTCTGCATGGCTTTCCAGCGCCAGACAACGTTCGATCACTGCTTCGGCCTGCAAAAGCAGTTTCTGCCCAGCAGGCGTTAGGCTGGGAATACGGCTTGAACGATCAAACAGCAAGACCCCCAGGTCAGTTTCCAGATTGGCAATAGCCGCACTGACAGTCGATTGCGTACGGCCCATTTTGCGTGCCGCAGCGGAGAATGAGCCGGCCTGTACAACGAGGATGAAAACCTGCAACTGATCCAGTGAAAATCGCATCGCAAAGCCCAAGTGATCCATCGGAAATAACGATGGTTATTCATTTGTTCCATCGAGATCAAGAGAAGAATATTCATCCCATGTCAGCACAGATTCCCTAATCGGCCGAAGAGTCGATAGCCTGCGTTGCCTCAATAAGAACAAAGCTGCCCTCTTCTGGAGAAACGCTAATGAAACCTACCCACGTCCATCCGGTTGATGAGGTGCTTCCCATCCGCCAATTGTTCACCTTTGGTTTGCAGCATGTGCTGGTGATGTATGCAGGCGCGGTAGCCGTCCCTCTGATTCTTGGCAGTGCACTGGGCCTTACATCCGCCCAAGTGATACTGCTGATCAACGCTAACTTGCTGACCTCCGGTGTGGCGACGCTCATTCAAACCATCGGGTTCTGGAAGTTTGGTGCTCGCCTACCGCTGATTCAAGGGTGTTCATTTATCGCCCTCGCACCCATGATCATGATCGGCAAGGAGTTTGGCCTCAGTCAGATCTTCGGTGCGGTGATCGCAGCAGGCGCGATCACCATAGCCCTAGCTCCAGTTTTCAGCCGCCTGCTGCGGTTTTTCCCGCCCGTAGTTATTGGCAGTTTGATTACTATTATCGGTATCTCGCTGATGCCCGCTGCGGCCATATGGCTCGGCGGCGGCAATCCAGGTGCTGAGGATTTCGGCTCGCCTGCGAACCTGCTGCTTGGCTTAGTGACGGTGTGCATCACGCTGGTGGTTTACGCGAAGTTTTCCGGCTTGCTGGGTAATTTGAGCGTGCTGATTGGTTTGATCATGGGCAGCCTGGTTGCCGCAGCATTCGGCATGACCAATTTTAATCGCGTGGGTGAAGCCGCGTGGTTCGAGCTGAGCCCGCCGATGGCGTTCGGCGCACCAGAGTTCTCCCTGATGCCTATTCTGATCATGACCCTGGCAATGCTGGTGATCATGGCTGAAACCACAGGTAACTGCCTGGCCATTGGCAAACTGACGGGTAAACCAACCACCCAGCAAACCCTGGCCCGTGCGTTTCGCGCCGATGGCTTATCAACCATGCTCGGTGGTTTGTTCAATAGTTTTCCGTACAACGCCTTCACACAAAACACCGGTTTGATCGCCCTCTCCAATGTGAAGAGCCGCTTCGTGGTGGCGGCTGCAGGCGCGATCATGGTGTTGATGGGTTTGTTTCCCAAGCTTGGCGCCTTGATCGCTGCGGTTCCCACACCCGTGCTGGGCGGCTGCGCCATTGTCATGTTCGGCATGACCACAGTGGCTGGTATTCAAGAGCTGTCGCGGGTCAAATTCGAAGGCACCCGAAACGCCATTATCGTTGCGGTATCCATCAGCGTTGGCGTGCTGCCAATGTCTTTCCCAGCCTTGTTTGAACATGCCAGCGGCACCCTCAAGCTGATTCTGGAGAGCGGCATTTTCCTGGGGGCCGTCACCGCCATTGTGCTCAACCTGCTACTCAACAACGACCAGCAAGCGTCAGGCGATACCGCACTGGACGTTCAACCTGAGCCCATCAAGTAACCCTCAGACATCCAACCTGCTCTTGAACAAGAGCAGGTACTCACAATCAAGACAGGAGTCCACATGAGCAGTTTTACCAACCTCACCCCTGCCAATGTTTCTGCACAAGACTTACAGCTACTGCGGCAGTCGATCCAGTTGTCTGAGGAATCCAGGCAGCGCGGCCGTCACCCATTCGCCGCATTGGTTGCCGATCAGAATGGCAAGATCATTGCCAGCGCTGGTAATAACTCCATGCCACCGGAAGGTGATCCAACCCAGCACGCAGAATTGGCTGCTGCGGCCTTGGCGGCCAAATTACTGAGCCCGCAAGAGCTGGCCAAATGCACCTTGTACACCAGTGCAGAGCCTTGCTGCATGTGTTCAGGTGCGATTTATTGGACGGGTATCGGCCGTGTGGTTTACGCCCTGTCTGAGCATGCATTGCTGCGCCTGACCGGCGACCACCCGGAGAACCCAACCTTTTCCCTGCCATGCCGCGAAGTCTTTGTCCGTGGCCAGCGCCAGATTGAAGTACTGGGCCCCATGCTTGAAGAAGAAGCCGCCGAGCCACACCAAGGGTTCTGGCAGTGAGTGGTGGTGTTTCAATTCATGTGGTTGATGTTGCATCAGGCAAGGTTGCCCATGGTCTGAGCCTATCCATTGAGCGACTGGAGGGGGAAAAGCGGATGCTCGTCTGTGCCGGGCAAATTGCCGCCAATGGCCTTTTCAATGAGCTAAGCGATTGCAACTCGATGCTTAGACCCGGCCAATATGAAGTCTGTCTGGATGTCGCCGATTTCTATCGGGCGCAGGGTCAGACACTTCCCGCTGTGCCCTTTCTGGATGTACTGGTTTATCGCTTCGGTGTGGATGACTCCGAGCAACATTACCACCTGCCTTTCAAGCTCACGGCATGGGGGCTTTCGTGCTTTCGCGGCGGCGCTTAAAGAGCGTTAAAGTTCACCTCAATGGCTGATCATCCAAGGCCGGCCAGCGGGTTTTCCTTTCATTGCATGGGGGTTGGCTTTGGTTGGAGCCAGGGGTTTGTTGGGTGAGCAGCAACCGCAGCCTTTTGGGTGTTTGCGGGTTTGTTTGTATTCATCAAGGGTTTGCGGGGCATTGGCGCTACGCTCATTGGCGGCAATAGCGCGGCGCTGACTGCCGGACATGGTTGCCAGCCCCGGCGCGCTGAGAATCACCCGTTTACTCAAGGTGCCACAATAAGGGCAATCACAAGGCTGATCACGATCCGCCATGGGCCGTAGCAAGGTGAAGTCGCCGCAACTGGCGCAGTCATATTCGTAAATCGGCATGCACGACTCCTTAGGTGTCAGTGTTCACCACCCTGACAAGCCTGGCCGCCGTCCAAAGCGCCAAGCCTGCCAGGGGGAGAACTCGGTTGCCGGGGCTCAGCCACCGGCGTGGTTTAAAGGTCCGGCGCAATCGGCAGGTCAATGCTGCCGTCGAGGAACTTGGTCGGCCCATTGGCGTTCGGGTTGATGTCGAAGTCGAAAATCTCCGTCGGCAGCCACAAGGTGGCGCAGGCGTTAGGGACATCGACAATCCCGCTGATGTGCCCCTGCACCGGCGCAGAGCCGAGCAGTGCATAACCTTGGGCTGGCGAGTAACCAAACTTGGTCAGGTAGTTGATGGCATTCAAGCACGCCTGCTTGTAGGCAATGTTGACGTCGAGGTAGTGCTGCTTGCCTTCCTCATCTACCGAGATGCCCTCAAAAATCAGGTAATTGTTGTAGTTCGGCACTATCGGGCTCGGCTTGAACACCGGGTTCTTGATGCCGTACTTGGCCATGCCGCCTTTAATCAGCTCGACCTTCATGTGCACCCAGCCAGCCATTTCGATGGCACCGCAGAAGGTGATTTCACCGTCGCCTTGGCTGAAATGCAGGTCGCCAACTGATAAGCCAGCACCGTCGACGTAAACAGGAAAGAAGATTTTTGAGCCACGGGACAGATCTTTGATATCGCAGTTACCACCATGCTCACGCGGCGGTACTGTGCGCGCACCGGTCATTGCTGCGAGGTCCCGCGCCTCACCTTTCATCTTGCCCATGTGCGCAGTTGGCGCCATTGGCGGGTTAGCCAGTGCCGGAACCCGGTGCGGGTCGGTGTCGATCAATTCTTGCTCGCGCTTGTTCCAGTCAGCCAACATTTTGTGGTCAGGCAAACAGCCGATCAGGCCAGGATGGATCAGGCCTGCGAAGTTCACACCCGGAATGTGTCGGGAGCTGGTGAACATACCTTTGAAATCCCAGATCGCTTTTTGCGCCATCGGGAAATGATCGGTCAGAAAGCCGCCACCGTTTTGCTTGGAGAAAAAGCCATTGAACCCCCACATCGACTCAGCTTTGGCACCGATGTCGAGCAGATCAACCACCAGCAAGTCGCCGGGCTCAGCACCCTTTACACCCACCGGGCCCGACAGGTAATGCACAGTGGATAAATCCACATCACGCACGTCGCTGGCATCGTCATTATTCTTGATCGCGCCAGCAGTCCAGTCATAGGTTTCCAGGATGAAATCGTCGCCCGGCTTAACCCAGCACGCCATTGGAATATCCGGATGCCAGCGGTTGTGGATTTGCTCGTTTTCGGTGGCTGGCTGATTGAGGTCGACCTTGATTAGCGTTTCGGTCATGACAAAACTCCTGGGACCATAAATAGGGACTTGGCGCGACAACGCCGGGTACGGAGCTAGTCTTAAACGTGGAGGAAAATGACGAAATACGCTGAATGACGTATGGTCAAAAGCCGCGAATCACGGGGCTTTCAACACGCTATCCGCAAGCTAAAAAAGCCAGCACAGAGTACCTGTGCCAGCTCGACGCTCGACCTTATGGTTCAACACGTGCGTTCGATAATTACACCGACAAATAACGGCTAATCGTTGCCTCATCGACTTTGTCGCGGGTTTCTTCAATGACAAATTTGCCTTTCTCGATCACCAGGAAACGGTCGGCAACTTCCATGGTGAACGACAGCACCTGCTCGGACACAACAATGGTCAGGTCTCGCAGATTGCGGATCTCTTTGAGCTTGTGGGCAATATCTTTGATGATCGAAGGCTGAATACCTTCAGTTGGCTCATCCAGCAGTAACACCTTGGGGTTGGTCGCCAAGGCACGGGCAATCGCCAGCTGTTGCTGCTGCCCACCGGACAGGTTGCCCCCCTTACGTGAACGCATCTCGTGCAGCACCGGAAACAACGCATATAGGTCGTCAGGTACTTTGCCCTTAGCCGAGGCGGGCAGCCCGGTTTGAATGTTTTCCAACACCGTCATGTGCGAGAAAATCATCCGCCCTTGCGGTACATAGGCAATGCCATGCTCAACCCGCTGGTGGGTTTCCAGCTTGGATACATCCTGGCCGTCGATACTGATCTGCCCGCCCCACTGTGGCAGCACCCCCATCAGGCTCTTGAACAGCGTCGTCTTGCCCATGCCGTTGCGGCCCATCACGGCAACGATTTCCTTTTTCGCCACGTCCAGATTGAGTTCGTGAAGGATTTGGCTCTGGCCGTAACCGGACACCAGATTGCTGATCTTAAACATGGCTATCCCCTGTTGCGCTTAGCTGGATAACGCAAGAAGCATCCAGCTGAGGCATTGTTGTTCTGGTCGATTAATGGAGCGCTGGCACACAGCACTCAATGCCCGAGGTAAACCTCAATCACTTTGGGGTTGCTCTGCACCGCCTCCATGCTGCCCTCGGCCAGCACCTTGCCTTGGTGCAGCACAGTGACCCGGTTAGCGATGCTTTTAACGAACTCCATGTCATGTTCGATCACCAGCACTGAACGGCCCTGGCTGATGCGATTGAGTAACTGCGCGGTCTGCACCCGCTCACTGACGCTCATGCCGGCAACCGGCTCGTCGAGCATCAGCAGCGCCGGGTCTTGCATCAGCAACATGCCAATCTCCAGCCACTGTTTCTGACCATGGGAAAGCAGGTCCGCTTGCTTGTCGAGAAAGTCGCTGAGAAAGATCTCCGCAGCCACTTCCTCAACCCGAGCAACCACCTCTGGCGTGCGTTTAAAGAACAGCGCACTGAACACCTTGCGGCCCTTGGGGTAAGACATTTCCAGATTCTCGAATACCGTCAGATTCTCGTATATCGACGGATTCTGGAACTTGCGCCCGACTCCGGCACGCACGATGTCGTACTCGCGCATTTTGGTCAGTTCACGCCCCTCAAACTCAATGCTGCCGGCGGTTGATTTGGTCTTGCCGCAAATCAAGTCAAGCACCGTGGTTTTCCCGGCACCATTGGGCCCGATCACCACATGCACCTCGTTGCGATCGACATACAAGTTCAAGTCATTGACCGCCTTGAAGCCATCGAAGGACACCGTTAGCCCTTCGACAGCCAATACGGGTTTGGCTGCCTGAAATCCTACCGGGCTATTCATGGCGTGGTCTCCAGTTCGCGGGCGGGTTGTACTTCAGCGGGTTTGGTTAAATGCGGGCGGGCCTTGGCCACTGGCTGACCAAACAACTTGTTACCGAGCGAGGTGCGAGACATCCATTTGCGTCCGTGGCTCTCCCACAGCCCGGCAATACCGTTAGGGAAATACATAACGACGACGATAAACAAGCCGCCCATCAAATACAGCCACAGCTCAGGAAAGCTTTCAGAAAAATAGGTCTTGCCGAAGCTGACCAATAAGGTTCCGTACACCGCGCCGAGAAGTGACATACGCCCGCCCACAGCCGCGAAGATGACCATCTCAATCGAGGGCACGATGCCGACGAAGCTTGGCGACATAAAGCCCACCTGCAAGGCAAACATTGCCCCACCAATCGCCGAGAACGCAGCCGCCACGCAGAATACAAAGATTTTAAAACTGGCCACGTCATAACCCGAGAACCGCACACGCTCCTCTTTGTCACGCATGGCCATCAACAAGCGGCCTAATTTGGAGGTCAGGATAAAACGCCCCAGCAGTACGCATCCCAAGAGCAAGAATGCATTGACGAAGTAAAGGATGACTTTTGAGCTATCTGGGCGAATATCCCAGCCCAATAGCGTCTTCAAATCGGTAATGCCGTTGACCCCGCCCGTAAGACCCTGCTGACCAATAATCAGGATGGTCAGAATTGCTGCAATCGCCTGGGTGACGATAGAGAAATAAACATCACCCACCCGGCGCTTGAACATGGCAATACCAATGACCAACGCCAGTAGCGTCGGTACGGCAATCACCGCCAGCACCGTGAAGCTGAAGCTATGGAATGGCTGCCACATCGCCGGCAACTCGGTGATCTGGTTCCAATCCATAAAATCCGGAATACCCGGTGTGGACTGTATCTTGGTGCTTTCTGGGTCAGAGGCCTCAAGTTTGAGGAACATCGCCATGCAGTAACCACCAAGCCCAAAGAAAATACCTTGGCCAAGGCTCAGAATGCCGCCATACCCCCAGCACAGCACCAGCCCCACAGCGACAAATGCGTAGGTCAGGTATTTACCGACCATACTCAGGCGAAAGGTGTCCAGTATCAGCGGGAACACCAACAAAATCAGCACGGCCAGCACCAGCAGGCCAATGGCCCCCTGCTTGCCACCGAGCAGGCTTTCATATGCGTTTTTCATGGACGGCTCCTACAACTCTGCATCACGCCTGCAGTGACCCAATTGGTCACTGCACACTCCTGCGCCAGCGCACTGGCGCCTTTCAAAAGCGACACCTGCATTACTTGCGCACCTTGATCGAGAACAGCCCTTGAGGACGCAGCATCAGAATCAAAATCACTGCAGACAAAGTCAGGACTTTGGCCATTGAGCCGGAAAGGAAGAACTCCATGATTGACTGCGCTTGGGCGATGGTGAACGCCGAAGCAATAGTGCCGACCAAACTTGCTGCACCGCCAAACACCACGGTGAGGAAGGTGTCGACTATGTACAGCGAACCTGCGGTGGGTCCGGTTGAGCCGATGGTGGTGAATGCCGCGCCTGCCACGCCAGCAACCCCACAACCGAGGGCGAAAGTCATCCGATCGACCTTCTTGGTGTTGATCCCTACTGCCCGGCTCATCACCCGATTTTGCATGGTCGCGCGGACTTGCAAGCCCCAACGCGAGCGATACAACATGATGAAAATAGTGGCCGTCAGCAGCGCCGTAAGCCCCATTACAAACAAGCCGTTCTTGGGAATATCAATAGCCTCGGAGGGTGCCCAGGAGCCCATGATCCATTCCGGCATTTCTGCGCCGACTTCACGCGCACCGAAGATCGAACGAAACGCCTGCTGCATCACCAAGGACAATCCCCAAGTGGCCAACAGCGTGTCCAATGGCCGGTGATACAACTTGCTGATCATCAACCACTCGACCAACCAACCCAGTGCTCCGGCGATCAGGAACGAGGCGACAATGGCGAAGAAAAAATAGTACGGCTGCATAGCCGGGAAGTAATGCAAGGTAGCCGATGAGATCACATAGGTGGTGTAAGCACCCACGGTCAAGAACTCGCCGTGAGCCATGTTGATCACGCCCATCTGACCGAAAATAATCGCCAGACCCAAGGCCATGAGCAGCAGTACGCAGAACACCGATAGGCCGTTAAAGCCTTGCATGACGGCAATTGCGCCGAATTCGGAGAGTGATACGTCCATCTGGATGGCTCCCGCTGATGGAGAATTAAACAGGACGCCCGGCTACAGCGCCGGGCGACCTCAAGAGCGATGGCGTCACCGCTCCGCCTGCTGGTCGGACTTACTGGTAGCCTTTAGGAAACGGGTTCGGCTCAATCAGCTCGGACTCGTGGACTACTTTGAAGGTGCCGTCAGCTTGGATCTCAGCAATGCGTGCCTTGCTCCACAGGTGATGGTTTTCGTGCACTTTGACGTAGCCTTCAGGCGCGGTGGTCAGCTCAATACCTGGGGAGGCGGCAACCACTTTGTCGACATCGAAGCTACCCGCCTTCTCAACCGCCGCTTTCCACAACCACGGGCCGAGGTAGCCTGCTTGGGTTACGTCACCGATAACCGAATCCTTGCCGTACTTGGCCTTAAATTCCTCAACAAACTTCTTGTTGTTAGGGTTATCCAAGGTTTGGAAGTACTTCATGGATGAGTAAAAGCCCTTCATGTTCTCGCCACCGATGCCCAGCATTTCATCTTCGGTCACCGAGATGGTCAGCAGGGTTTGTTTGTCAGAGGTGATACCTGCCGCTTTTAGCTGCTTGTAGAACGCCACGTTAGAGCCACCTACGACCGCGGCGAAAACCACATCAGGTTTTTTCAGCTTGATCTTGTTGGTCAGCGAACCAAACTGGGTATTGCCCAGCGGGTAATACTCTTCGCCCACAACTTTGCCGCCGAGCACGTTTTCGATGTGCTTGCGGGCAATCTTCATTGAGGTGCGCGGCCAGATGTAGTCAGAGCCGAGTAAGTAGAACGTCTTGGCACCCTTCTCCTTGGCGATCCAGTCGAGGCTGGCGAGGATCTGTTGCGTCGCTTCCTGACCGGTGTAGATCACGTTCTTGGACTGCTCCAAACCTTCGTAGAAGGTTGGGTAATAGAGCAAGCCGTTGTCTTTCTCGAAAATCGGCAACACCGCTTTGCGCGATGCCGAGGTCCAGCAACCAAATACCGCGGCCACTTTGTCGCTTTCGAGCAGCTTCTTAGCTTTCTCGGCAAAGGTTGGCCAGTCAGAGGCACCGTCTTCTTGGATGATTTTGATTTGCCGGCCCAAGATACCGCCCGAAGCGTTGATCTGGTCAATGGCTAACCGCTCAGCCTGAATCGAACCGGTCTCCGAGATCGCCATGGTACCGGTGGCCGAGTGCAACTGGCCAACGGTCACAGTCGTATCAGTCACGGCCAAGCCGGTGGTGTTGGCGTCATCCGCCAGGACGGTTTGGCTGAGCATGCTTGCAGCCAGCAATGAAAGCGCTGCGGCTCCCAGGGTCAAGCGCCGGGGTAGCATTTTTTTCGCACCCGTCAGTCGTGAATCCATGGTGTTGCTCCTCTTGTGGTGTTGCCGCACCGGCTCGCCTTGCGGGTGCCGTGTCGGGTTGCAGCAAGGATGCGGCGACAGCACAAATGGCGGTATACGCAGGTTGACGTAACGGCATACGTCGTCTGACGTACAGGCAATCGCCCCGCGGTGGTGCAAGATCACGCCTGAAGCCCAGCCGGATAAAAGCTCGCGCGCGTAGGTTGGCCGCTGCAGCGCTGGGGCATGCTTGTTGCAAGCATCACCCGGCCTTTCAGGGCGGCTGCACATACCGGGCAGTTGCCGCTAAACACTCAAGGAACCTCGTCGTGCAACCAATCGGCACTCAGCGCATCGTCAAGATTCGCCGCGACTACAACAGTTGGGTTGCTGACGAAACCATGGAGGACTACGCCCTCCGTTTCACGCCGAAATCGTTCCGTAAGTGGTCTGAGCTGCGCATCGCCAACACCGCACTCAGTGCTGTTTCATTTCTCGCCCTGGAAGCCATCGGTGGTGCTCTGGCTATAAGCTATGGCTTCACCAACACCTTGTGGGCGGTGCTCGCAGTGGCCCTGGTGATTTTTCTTACTGGGCTGCCAATCAGCTACTACGCCGCTCGCTACGGTGTAGACATGGACTTACTGACCCGTGGCGCGGGCTTCGGTTATATCGGTTCAACCATCACTTCGCTGATCTACGCCAGCTTCACCTTTCTGTTTTTCGCCTTGGAGGCGGCGATCATGGCCTTGGCCTTGGAGCTGTATTTCAAGATCCCGTTGGCCTTGGCCTATGTCATCTGTTCGATCATCGTTATCCCCTTGGTGGCGTATGGGATCACCCTGATTAACCGATTACAGATGTGGACGCAGCCGTTGTGGCTGTTTTTACTGTTTTTGCCCTACCTCTTCGTGATGTGGAAAAACCCAGACGCCTTTAGCGATCTGACCAGTTTCGGCGGGCGTATGGGGGAAGGCGGAACATTCAACCTGCTGTATTTCGGCGCGGCCTGCACTGTGACCTTGGCGCTGGTGACGCAAATTGGTGAGCAGGTCGATTACTTGCGCTTTCTCCCTGAACAGACCAAAGCCAACCGCAAGCGTTGGTGGGCAGCGCTAATCATGGCGGGACCTGGCTGGATCATTCCCGGCGCGCTGAAGATGCTAGCCGGAGCGTTTCTGGCGTTTCTTGCGCTGCAGCATGAAATCCCCATTGAACGTGCAGCCGAACCGACACAAATGTATCTGGTTGCCTTCAATTACGTATTCAGCTCACCCGAATGGGCACTCGGGGCCATGGTGCTGTTCGTCATCATCTCGCAGATCAAAATCAACATGACCAATGCCTACGCCGGTTCATTGGCCTGGTCTAACTTTTTTGCCCGAGTCACCCACAGCCACCCGGGACGAGTGGTGTGGCTGGTGTTCAACGTGGCCATCGCATTAATGCTGATGGAACTTGGCGTGTTCGACGCCATCCAGCAAGTTCTGGGCCTCTACGCCAACATAGCGATTGCTTGGATTGGCGCATTAGTGGCTGACCTGATTATCAACAAACCGCTGGGCTTGTCACCCAAAGGCATTGAGTTCAAGCGTGCACATCTTTATGACATCAACCCGGTTGGTGTCGGTGCCATGCTGATCGCGTCATTGCTTTCAGGGCTGGCCTATGCGGGCTTGTTTGGTGCCATGGCGCAAGCGGCTTCGCCAATGGTTGCACTCGGCAGCGCCTGTGTTTTTGCACCACTGATTGCCTGGCTCACCCAAGGCCGCTACTACATTGCCCGCACCAGCGAACCGCAACTGCTCTACCCATGCGGGCCACAGGCGACCTTGGAATGCGGCCTGTGCAGTAATGCCTTCGAGGCTCCGGACATGGCTTTTTGTCCGGCCTATAGCACCCCTATTTGCTCGTTGTGCTGCTCACTTGATGCCCGCTGCGGCGATGCCTGCAAGCCTCAGGCACGCCTGAGCGAGCAGATGGACGACTTCGCCCGCTGGCTGCTTCCCAAGGGGGCGATTCCACGGTTACACAGCCGCTTGGCGCAGTACCTAGGCTTGCTGACAGTATTGGTGCTGGTGCTAAGCGGCGCGCTGGCCTTGATTTACGGGCAGATCTCCCACGGGCTGCTGCCCCACTCGCCGGAAATGCTTGAGGCGCTGTATCAGTCGTTTCTCAAAGCGTTGTTAACGCTCTCGCTTTTTGCGGCGATTCTGGCGTGGTGGGTGGTATTGACCCGTGAAAGTCGCCACGTTGCGCAAAAAGAGTCAGACCGCCAAACCCTATTGCTCATGCAGGAAATTGAAGCTCACCGGCGCACCGACGAAGAACTGCAAAAAGCCAAAGAAGCCAGTGAAGCCGCGAACGCTGCGAAAAGTCGTTATGTCACGGGGTTGTCCCATGAACTGCGTACACCACTGAACAGTATTTTGGGCTACACCCAGATTCTGCAACGCGACGGTGCCATGCCCAGCCAACATAAAGACGCACTCGGCACTATTTTTCGCAGCGGCTCACACCTGCTTTCGTTAATTGACGGCTTGCTCGATGTGGCCAAGATTGAAGCCGGCAAGCTCAACCTTGAGCTCTCGGAAATCCCCTTCCCTGAATTTATCCATCAGTTAGATCGCATGTTCACGCCGCAAGCCGAAGAGAAGGGTCTGCGCTTTCGTCTGGAAACCACAGGACGAATGCCTGCCGTGGTTCGCGGCGATGAAAAGCGCGTGCGGCAAATTCTGATCAATCTGCTGGGCAATGCGGTGCGCTTCACCGACAGCGGTGAGGTCTGCCTGCGAGTGAGCTACCTGCGCGAAACGGCAAACTTCGAGATTATCGACACCGGCATTGGCATTGACCCTGAACAAATCGAGCGAATATTCCAGCCCTTCGAACGCGGGGACCTAATGCGCCAAGACAATGGTGTCGGGCTCGGTTTAACCATTACCCGCATGCTCACATCACTTATGGGCGGGGAACTGTCAGTGCGCAGCGTGCTCGATCAAGGCACCAGTTTTCAGGTCAGGTTATTTCTTTCAGAAGTTCGCGTACCGCAAGCGGTAGTGCATGTAGAACATGACATCATCGGTTATCAAGGCCCACGCCGGTTAATACTGGTGGTTGATGACCATATCGAACATCGCCGCGTACTGGCGGGCATGCTCGAGCCACTGGGCTTCAATATCGCCCAGGCGGCTAGCGGCCATGAAGCCATTCGCCAAGTGGCGTTGCTGCACCCGGACTTGATCTTCATGGACCTGTCGATGCCGCAAATGGATGGCTGGGAAACCAGTCGCCTGATCCGCCGCAATGCGCTGTCGCAGGCACCAATCATTGTGCTCTCCGCCAATGCCTTTGCCGATGACCGCGAGCGCAGCGCAGCCAGTGTCTGCAACGACTACCTGGCCAAGCCGGTGTACACCCCACACCTACTTGATCGCATCCAAAAGCAACTTGATCTGCAGTGGCTACACCGCACTAACAGCCAGGCAGACAGCCAAAACGCACCGTTGCGCGTACCACCAGCCAGTGACCTGGATGCGCTGCATGAACTGGCTGCCCTCGGCTATATCCGTGGTCTTCAGGATAAATTCGATGATATCGACCGCCAATCAGCAGACTACATTGGCTTCACTGCGCCCTTAAGACTGCTGGTAAAAAACTTCCGACTCGACGAACTCACTCGCCAACTCAAGGAGGCCGACCATGAACGCGCTGACATCACCCCATGAACAAGCGGCTGCGACACGCGGCGTCATTCTGATTGTTGACGACACCCCGGATAACCTTGCGCTGCTCTCCGATGCCTTGGATGACGCGGGCTACATGGTGTTGGTGGCGCTCGACGGCCTCAGCGCTTTATCGCGGATTCAGCGCCGCCGCCCCGATTTGATTTTGCTCGACGCCATGATGCCTGGCCTTGACGGCTTTGAAACCTGCAGACGAATCAAAGCCGAAGCCAAAACCGCTGATATTCCGGTGCTGTTCATGACCGCACTGACCGATAGCGAACATGTTATTGAAGGCTTTGCAGCAGGCGGAATCGACTACGTGACCAAGCCGATTCATCCTGAACAGGTCATTGCCCGAGTGGCGTCACACTTGCGCACCGCGCAAATACTCAAGTCAGCCCGGGAAGCTGCCGCCCCTCGGGACATCAGCCTAAGCAATGAAACCGCTTACGAAACCTTGTCGGCACGGTTTGCCCTAACAGAACGTGAGGTCGAAGTGCTCAGTTGGGTTGCATGCGGCAAGACCAACCGCGACATCGGCGATATCCTCGGCCTGTCACCGCGCACGGTGAATAAACACCTTGAGCACGTCTACGTGAAGCTCGGCGTAGAAACGCGCACAGCTGCAGCCGCCGTTGCAATTTCAGCTAACGTCGGGCGTTAACTGGGGCAAGCAACTGACAACCCGTGTGACACTCAGGCCTCAGCACCGTGCACCCAGCGAGGTGCCCGTCATTAGTTTATGAAGCAGTCGGCCAAGCGCTCAACCCGTGCGGGCTTGGTTCGCGTCAGCCAGCGACGCAGCGCCACACCCATCGCTGACCGTCAATCCGTTCCCGGATGAATGTCCGCTTGAAGTCGGTGCAACCGACCTTGGCGTCATCATTGCGGCAGTCATTGGGTGAAGAATTTATAGCTAAGCGCCGCTAAAACCATGGCCCAAGAAGACGTACAATCGCATGGCCATAGACAGAGGGAGACGACTGGAAGCAGGATGTCCGTCAGACAGGACGTCAACAACCTTAGAGAGACAAACCCGCTCGCCATCTATACCTGCCACCGAGAACGTTGAAGGCCAAGGGTGCTAGCGGTGAGCGATAGTTAGCTGTTGAAGAGACTGTAGATGGATAAAAGTATTGCTGATGGCTTAGCTGGCCGACATCGCCTGGGGGCAATTTTAGCGATTGCTCTTGGCATCACAATGGCCGTGCTTGATGGTGCGATCGCTAATGTTGCCTTGCCGACGATAGCCCAAGACCTGAATGCCAGCCCCGCCGAATCTATTTGGGTGGTCAATAGCTACCAGATCGCGATTATTGTTTCGTTACTGCCCCTGTCATTTATTGGCGACTTGATGGGGTATCGACGTGTTTATCAGTTCGGTTTGCTGCTGTTCTGCTTTACGTCTTTGTTCTGCGCACTCTCCACCTCACTGGAGATGTTAACCCTCGCCCGCGTCCTGCAGGGCTTCGGAGGCGCGGCGCTAATGAGTGTCAACACGGCCCTGATACGGCTGATTTATCCACAGCGCCTGCTCGGTCGCGGCATGGGAATCAACTCCTTTATCGTGGCCGTATCTTCTGCGGCAGGCCCGACCGTTGCGGCGGCCATTCTGTCGGTCGCGTCATGGCAGTGGCTATTTCTGGTCAATGTGCCTATCGGGATTGTCTCGTTGATGCTGGCCTTGAAATTTCTTCCGCCGAATCAACAAACAGTCGCAAATCAGCGCTTTGACATTCCAAGCGCCATCATGAATGCAATCACCTTTGGTTTATTGATTTCGGCCATCAGTGGTTTTGCACAGGGACAGTCCGGCGTATTAATTGCCAGTGAACTGGCAGCGGTCGTTGTGGTTGGGTTCTTTTTTATTCGTCGTCAATTGACGCTGCCCGTGCCATTACTGCCGATCGACTTGTTACGCATTCCTATTTTTTCTTTATCGCTGTGCACCTCGGTGTGTTCATTTTGTGCACAAATGCTGGCACTGGTATCGCTGCCGTTTTTCATGCAAACGGTGTTGGACAGAACAGCAGTTGAGACTGGATTGTTATTAACCCCTTGGCCGCTGGCAACTATGGTGATGGCCCCCATTGCCGGCTATATGATTGGACGTGTCCACGCCGGTTTATTGGGGGGTGTTGGGCTGGCGGTGATGGCGCTGGGCTTATTTGGCTTAGTCCTACTTCCGCAAAGCCCAAGCGATCTCGATATTATTTGGCGCATGGCCTTATGCGGTGCCGGTTTTGGTTTATTTCAATCGCCCAATAACCACACCATTATCTCCGCCGCCCCGAAAAACCGCAGCGGTGGCGCAAGCGGCATGCTAGGAACAGCTCGTTTACTTGGGCAAAGTTTGGGGGCGGCCTTGGTGGCCTTGATGTTCAATATGTTCCATAAAAACGGCACCCACGCCTCATTGATTTTGGCAGGATGCTTTGCGGTGCTGGCAGCGATCGCGAGCAGTTTGCGAATGGCCCAAACCCGTGCTTCCTCGTCCGTGAAAGAGGGCGTTTAAAGCCGTAGGTAACCGGCTCAATCGACAGCCCACACCATGGTCTGAACCATAATATGTGGATGACTATCCAAAGGCTCCCATTCATCCATGAAAGAGAAACCCTGCTTCAGATAAAAGTTCGAGGCTCTGGCATTGCTCGGTGAGACATCCAGAAAAACGCGGTCATGGCCTTTCTCAAACGCACGAGATTTCACGGCCTCAACCAGTTGAGCGGCCAAGCCAGAGCCGCGTGCAGGGGGTTCTACCCACATGCCGATCAAGTTATAACGATTCGATGCACTGAGGGATGCGCCGATCATTCCTACCGGCTTGTCATCAATGATGGCCAACCAGAATTCCGTTCCAGCAGACGATGCGCGCGCCTGCCACTGTTCATCACTGTAACTGGCAGCAGTTTGATAACTCACCGCAAAAGCTGTCGGCATGTCTAAAAGCGCGGCAAGGCGGACTTGCTTCAATAGCATCCAGTCTTGTACTTGCGTCAGTCGAATGACCATGGCCTGCCTCAATAGTGGCAAAACCTCAACCTCTCACAGGCCTGTCGACGGAGCAACCGGCACCTGCAACAAAGCCAACGTTACCTTGGCGGGAGCCAAGGTAACGCCTGCCCCGTTTAACCGCTATGCCAAGTAGTGTTCGGTCAGTTTGACCCAGCAGTCCGCACCGAGGGCAATAAGCTCATCGTTGAAGTCGTAATGGGGGTTGTGTACCGAGCAACCGTGGAACTCGCCGGTGCCGTTACCCAGCATGAAATAACAACCCGGGCGCTCTTCGAGCATGTAGGCGAAGTCTTCAGTGCCCATGACCTTCTTCGGCATTTTCGAGAGCAACTTGCCCTCGGCGAAGAGGGGGCTGAGGCTCTGACTTAATATTTCGGTTTCCTGCTCGCTGTTGACCAGCGCCGGGGCCAGCTGCTCCATGCCGATGTCAATTTTGACGCCGAAGGTCTGCTCATGGCCTTTGACGATTTCGACTAGACGATTGTTGATTTTCTGCTGGGTTTCAGTGGTGTCGGTGCGCACGCTGATCAGCATCGATGCCTCATCAGGAATGATGTTATAGACCGTGCCTGCTTGCACCGAACCGATGCTGATCACTGCATATTCCTCAACAGCCAACACCCGCGACTTGATGGTCTGGATGGCGTTGATCAGACTTGCTAACACGGGCACCGGATCGAGGGTCAACTCAGGCATGGCACCGTGGCCGCCTTTGCCGGTGATATTGATTTTGACCCGCTCCGAAGATGCCATGGTTGGGCCAGCCTGCACCACGCAAGTGCCAACAGGGATACCGGGCATATTATGCAAGGCAAACACGGCATCGCATGGGAAACGCGTAAACAGGCCATCGTCGATCATGGCTTTGGCCCCGGCAAGCCCTTCTTCGTCAGGTTGGAAGATCAGGTTCAAGGTGCCATTGAAATTGCGTGTTTGGGCAATCTGAGCAGCGGCGGCCAACAGAATTGCAGTATGCCCATCATGACCACAGGCATGCATGCGACCCGCGATACGACTGGCGTGGGCAAAGTCATTTTTCTCGCTCATGGGCAGCGCATCCATGTCTGCACGGATGCCTATCGAGCGGGCACTATCACCATTGCGCAGCACCCCAACCAAGCCATGCCCACCCACATTGGTGTGCACTTCGTAGCCCCAACTCTTGAGCATTTCGGCAACCAACAACGCCGTGTGAGGCGTGTCGCCGCCTAATTCGGGAGCCGCATGGATCTGGCGACGAATGTCGACAAATGTCGCCGTGTCAGGGTTCGCTGTAGTTTTGGGCATGGTAAGCATATTCATCACTCGCGTCCTTTATGTTCAGGGAAGTATTTGAGGCAAATCAAGCTGATGACACCACCGACTACCAGGTAGAAAGCCGGGGCCATAGAGCTGTCGAAGGCAGCTGTCAGGGAGGCAGCAATCAGCGGCGAAAAGCCACCAAAAATCATCACCCCAAAGCTGTAGCTGACGGAGGTACCAAGGGCTCGATTTTCCTTGGAAAAGCCCTCCATGATCAGCGAGAAAAATGCGCCTGCGCCTACACAGCTAGGTAATACCAAGGCTGCAACCATTAGCATGGCCAGGGACAATTGCGTGGTATGGCCAAGCACATAGAACGCCGGAACAACCAAGACCACAGGCAGGGCAACAGTCCACACCAGCAGTTTTTTACGCAGTTGGAAGCGGTCGGCGTAGCGCCCGGCCAACGGCGTAATGATCGCGATGCAACCACTTGCAAGGCAGGCAATGGCCATGGCGCTGCTTTGTGGATAGTTAAGCGCGGTCACCAGATAGGTCGGCATATAAAACACGAACAAATACATGCCAATAGTCGCACTGGCCATCAGCCCAATACCCAGCGCAATACGCCGCCACAACACAGAGACAGTAGCGCTGGCTTGGGCTGGAGCCTGCTCATCATGGGTTTCTGGCAGACGCGTGCGGATATACCAGCCAACAGGACCGATCAGCAGGCCAAAGATGAACGGAATCCTCCAGCCCCAGCTTTCCAACGCCGAAGGCTCTAAAAACTGAGTTAAAGCAAAACCAAAACCTGCGCCCACTAACGCAGCATAGCCTTGGCTGGCTGGCTGCCAGCTCACCACTTCACAACGCCTTGAAGCAGTGGCGGACTCCATCAGAAACACTGAAGCGGTGCCAATTTCGCCGCCGGCCGAAATACCCTGAATCAGGCGTCCGCAGACCAATATAACGGTGGCCATGACGCCGATCTGCTCAAAGGTCGGGCTGAACGCGATCATCGCCGTGCCGAGCGTCATCAGGCCGATGGTCAGGCTCAAGGCAGCCTTGCGCCCTTTAACGTCAGCGAAGCGACCAATCAGCACAGCCCCCACTGGACGCATCAGAAACCCGACACCAAATGTGGAGAGTGACAACAATAATGAGGCGACTGTCGACTCAGAGGGGAAGAAGAGCTTGCCGATCAATACCGCGAAAAAACTGTAGATCGTAAAATCATACATCTCCAGCGCGTTACCCAGAGAGCAGGCAATAACCACCTTGCGCTCTCGGTGACGCGCTGGAGTGGGAGTGCTGTCGACACTCGTGACTGATAGTGTTTGCGCTTGCATAAGAGCCTATCTCCATCACCATAGTTGTTGTGAAATCACTATCTGGCAAACGGAAAAACAATACACATGCGCATTCGGCTATGAATTAGCTGTTGGTTAACTTGCTCGGCTTGAACCGCTCTAGCCTGCGTTATCAAGGCGCAGAAAAACGCCTGAATGACGCTTATGCTCCAAATTGGCACATGCTTGAAGGGCTTTAACGCGGTGATCGGTTTCCATCCTTCACGCTGGCAAATGACCAATGAGTCATATAACCCCACCCCCACTGGCAGTGCCTACGAATCAATTAACCATTGGGCATAGCATGAGCAAATAAACAATTACGTCCTGCGCGAAAGGTTCACCGACTCTAGGGGGGAACCTAACTCCCTCGCAAAAGGACAATAAAATGATCAGAGGTTATGTCGGTACAACGTCACTGGTTTTACTGCTACAAGCTGGAGGGCTGGCGACATCTGCCCATGCGGATGGCTTCCCGGCAATTGGCAGGATCGCATCAGGCTTCGGTTACTATGCGATAGACACCGGATACGACGACATGCTTAAGGTCTATGGCAGCTTGGATGCCTTCGCCAGTTACCATGATTCCGAGCACCACTCCGGCTATAAAGTCGAGGGCGGTGGTGCGTGGACCAACAAGCTCGGCGTCTATGCGCGCAAGGCTATAGCGCCCGACACAGTGCTGGAGTTCGACCTTGAAGAAGGCTTCAACCTCAACGGTGAAGCGCTCGATGGCACCTGGAAAGATGTTGGCGCATTGCGCTTGGCCGTAGCCACCTTGCGCTCCAAGCAATACGGTAAGTTAGAAGTCGGTAAAACCTACAGCATGGGAACCCCGACATACGCCGACCCCTTCTTGGCCGTCTATGGCTCGCCTTATACCTATTTGACCACTCCAGCAGCGGGCAAAGGCGCTTATTACCTGGATCTTCGCCCCAAGTACACCATGGCCTACACCACACCAAGCTACAACGGCTTCACCCTAGGCACCGCGTTAACCTTTGGCTTCGGTGATGTGGCCAGTTCAGGCAAAACTGTTCGTGGTCGCGGGGCGAGGCTGCAATACAAAAACAGCCGCACCATCCTGCTGGCCTCTTACAACCAGTATTACAGCGACCCCTGGGAGGACGCTGGGCGCACTACACAAACCCGCAATGATTACAAAAGCCTGTCGGCCTTCTATGATTTCGGCCCGCTGTCCTCCAGCTTCACTTGGCAGCGGCAAGACGTCAACGAAAGCGGCTCACCGAGCGTAACCGCCTACACCTTAGGCCTGATGATGCCCGTGGGGAAAGCCGATATAGCGCGCTTGCTGGTGGTCCAACGCGAGGTCGAGTTTGGTAGCAAAGACGCCACTGGTGTAATGCTCGGTTATGACCACTTCTTTAATCCGAACTGGGCGGTTTATGGGCGTGTGGGCATGATCAGCAACCAGAGCAAATCGTCCCTTAGCTATGCGGGAACCCCTGTCGATCAACCCGGCGATGATCCGCAAAACCTGATGCTGGGCGTGTATTACCACTTCTGAGGCATCTTAAGCTGTGGCGAATAGCCTGGCTTTCAACTCAAGAAACAACTCTTCAGCAGGGGCGGTTAGGCTATGCCGATCAATGCACACCAGGTTGATCGGGTAGTCGGGAATTAACTCTTGAATTTCCACATGGGCTAACTCCTCGCCCTGTGGATAACGGTTGAAATCCCGAATCGCCAACTCGCTGATGGTCATTAGCGAGTCAGTGTTCTTGATCAGGTTCAGCGCCAGCATAATTGATGTGCACTCAATCGCGCTCTGCGGGCGGCGCACATCGTTAACTTCAAACAATTGATGAAACTGAGAAGCGGGCTCGTCCAACTCATCCAGGCTAATCCAGTTAGCGTATTGCAATGAGCGCAAGGAGCGAGAGAACTTGTGCAGATTACTTTTATGGCAAACCACCAATCCCTTGATACTGCCTAAGGCTTCCCAGTCCAGGTTCAAACGGCTTAGGGGTTGCTGAGAGGTAATGGCGAAATCCAGCGTGCCGTCGCGCAGCCGTTGCAGGATCTGGTTAGGCCGCAAGTCAGTGATACTGATCGTCAAACGCGGGAATTTACGGCGGATGGCCAAAATGGCTTCATCTAATCCTTCAAGCATCGCCGTTAAGGAGGTCACCCCAATTGAAACCTGGCCAACCGTGGCGTCTTGGATGTGGGCAGCATCCACCTGCAAACGCCGGATACTTTCGACGACCAAGTTAGCATGACGAATCACCCGCTTGCCTTCTTCGGTCAGCGACATCCCTTTGTAGGAACGCTGCAACAGACTAAAACCCAGCTCTCGCTCCAACTCTTTGATCGAGCGGCTGAGGGCTGGTTGGGTGATATGCATGACCTTGGACGCTTCCTGAATACTTCCAGACTGGTGAATCGCCACCAGCGCCCTGAGTTGATGAAGCTTCATCTCGTTCATACCCCCACCTATGTCAGCGCAGGAATTAACCATAGGCGCAGGGCAAAAGCAAACGGCTGTAAGTACTGTTTTCACCCAGTAGCATGCTGGCTTAAGCACAGCATGCTCAGCCGTTTCAGAGAGAAACTTAGCGTTCAAAACAAGACGAAAGCGCAAACGTGAGAGACTGCCCAGTGATGGAAATCAGACCTGATCCCGGGCCAAACTGCCCAGCGGTTAACGCTTGAAACCAAGGCAGTCATCAGAGCAGAAGGAGCCTCCACCCATGGCAGATTTACCGACTGATCACATCGCCCAACAACTGGCCTTTCTCGTGGAGCTGGATAAGCTCAAATCGGTGATGCGCCAATCGCCCCTGATCAATCAAAATCGCAAGGAAAACTCGGCGGAGCACTCCTGGCACCTGAGCATGTTTGCTCTCACGCTCTCGGCCCACGCCAAGGATCAAGTCGATACACTCCACGTGGTTAAACTTCTGCTCGTCCATGACATTGTCGAGATCGATGCAGGCGATCACCCCTTACATTCTGCCAGTGAACAACATGCAGTGATTGCACAGGCTGAGCAGGAAGCTGCGGCGCGTATTTTCGGGCTTTTACCCGAACCTCAGGGGCGCGAAATGCTCGAACTCTGGCACGAATTCGAGGCCGCACAGACCCCCGAAGCGATCTTTGCTAAAACGCTGGACCGCTTGCAACCTTTGCTGATCAATACCCTGTCGAACGGCGGCACGTGGGCCGAGAATGGCGTAACCCAACAGCAGATTATGGAACGCTATGGCCCTGTAATCGCCCGTGGCTCACCAACGCTGTGGGAAGTTGCAAGCAAGCGCGTGAATGCATTTTTTGCCAAGGCAAAAAGCAACTAATTACGGCTGCAAACGCATTAAGCAATTCGAACTGCGGTCCTCGACTGTTACCCGCCCTTCTAGTTGGCTTGAGGCAACACCTGAGTCTGCGCGCGGCTCAGGTCGAATCGCCTTGCGCCAGAGGCCAACCATCCGAGTAGTTCTGAACCTTGCATGACAGCTTGAAGCGCTAGCCAGATATCAACGCTATGCTTGTTTTATGCTTGCGTTAAGCCTCCCCGCTCAAAGCTGCGCACCTCTTCAGGCCAGACATTTGAAACCTTCGAAACTCACAGCAGTCCTGTTCTGCCTGATGCTAAGCACGCTTGTCAGGGCAGAGGAGTATCAGATCGTTACCGAAGAATGGGCACCGTATAACTACCAAGAGGACAATCAGCTCGCCGGCATAGCCACGGAGATCGTTCAAGCCATAATGGCGGTCACAGGGGATGACTTTAAGATGGTGGTGCTGCCCAGCATGCGGGCCACTTACGAATTAAGGCACCGGCCTAAGACGATCATGTACTCCATGTTCCGCACGGAAGAACGCGACCCACTGTATAAGTGGGTCGGGCCGATCGCGCAAGAGTCCATCCACGCCTACCAGTTGAGTAATACTGCGCAGCCGGTGAATTCACTCGCGCAACTAATGCGTGCCCCACAGATCACCACACGTCATGCAGGCCTTGTACCGCAAGTGCTGAAGTCGCGGGGGTTCAATAATCTAGATAGAAGCGCATCGACGACTCTGCAGCTCTACCGCATGCTGCTTGCTGGTCGAACCGATATCATCATTGGCGATACTGATGCGGGTGTGGCCTATTACAGCCGCCATTTGAATATTGCCGCCGGCAGGCTGCGTAAGGTCCCGGTTGAGCTTTACCGTGCGTCACTCTATATCGCATTCAGCCTCGATTGTGACGACGATCTTGTTGCCGCTTGGGCCCGAGCTCTGGAGCACTTACGTAACACGGGAGCGATAGATCGCATTCAACGCCGATACGATTACTACCGCTAGATGCCCTGTCGCTATCGAATCTAAAGCTTGATTTGTCGCCAATTCATCACGAACTGAGCGGACCGGAAAAAAGCGATGGGTTAGCTGACACGAGATTGGTGTACTACGGCGCATAAAGAAGTCGGAAAAGTGCTCACTAACAAGGTGCTTAAATTGTGAGTTAACACAACTCAAGCGAAGTACTTAACAGGTCCGACTTAACTTTATGGCCGCGCACGTATACGACTCAGCAAAGCCTATGCCATTAATTTGCAAAACATAAATACCCTTTTTAATCAGATAGTTATGTAAATTTTCATCAACTTACAGCTTGCATTGTGCATGGTTTACGGGTTGCAGCCGTGCAAGTTGCACGAGCCGAAACCGCCCCTCTTTAATGACTGCAACTGGCAACCCTCAGCGTCTTTAACCTCTGTAAAAATGTGCGTTTGATTTTACCGATACGAGAGCCCAACCAATGCCTCAGTACGTCAACCGGATACTCGCATCGCAGCATGGATCGATCGCGCTACTGCAGATAACGGGACGATACCTTGCAAGACACAAGCACTGTTGATGAGAGGCTTTTAACCGATTCAGTAGTCGATGGCTTAATCGCTCTCCTCGCAGACTTTTGCGAGTTTCTCGTAATCGAGCACCTGCTTTTGGTCTTGCGAATCTAGGTAGGTCATCTTCGCTTGAACGACGACGCAAGTCTCGGATGGCTCCTCCGTCAAAGACAACACTTTCGCAACATCGAGATGGTCGGAATACATATAGACTGACTCAGGCAACTCAGATTGAGCCATCGCCGATAACGTGAACAGACTCAAACTGGTGAAAAGACATACAGTCGTAACTGGCTTCAGGTCCATCTTTAACTCCTCTGGATCAATGGAAAAATCGCTCGTCCCTATGCGCTTTGATAATGCCTTTTACGTCTCCTGAGGGAGTTAGGATGTGGCTGCTCATCAAGGGTATAAGATCACCGGGCATTGTCAGCCTGCTCCGATGCATCAGGTGAATTCAGGCCGGGCGGCCTGAAATAGGGTCGATTGATCGATCATCAACACGCTCCGATGCTCACAAGCGCAAGGCACGTACACGGCTGATGGAGACGAGGCTTTTAGCCGTGCCAATTGCTGGTCAATCAGTCTTTGTTTGCTGGTAATACCCCAGGATTTTCAGTAATTGAACATAGGAATTTCAGGCCCCCAGCCCCGCCATCACTGCCAGCGTCCTGCAGTACTGCTTTCAGTCATACCAACTCAAAAAACTTAAGTCATCGTATGACATAGGAAAAATGCAGAGGCAGAAACAACGTTCATTGACTGATAATTAATCCGCGTTAAAGGCATTTTAGAGGGGTGCATCGTAGTAAAAACGATGCAGCATAACTATTGACAAGCTATCGGATGGATGCATAATCGAGACAGTCATACGATGACGCACAACAACAAAAACACACCGAAACAGGTGACAAAGATGCTTAAGCCTCTTCGCTTTATGCCGTTCCGCCTTTCTCGAATTGGCTGTACGCCCTCTCCTTGTAGTTGTTCTCAGTTTTCTCTGAATCCGCGCTGTTAATGGTTATCGAACCGGCACATAAGCTCGCGTCAAAATTGCCGCCCCTGGCATGCAAACAAACAGACCAGAAACGATATTCCAGTCGAAAAATAATATATGGAGAATCACCAATGGCATCTTCATCCGTGCGCCGAATTTTCGGCACATTAGCTGCACTCAGCCTCGCCTTCGCCCCGTTGCTCGGCCACGCCGACGATAATTATCCGAAGAAACCTATTCAAGTTGTGGTGCCGGTCGCCCCAGGTGGAGATACCGACACCAACGCAAGATTGTTTAACCGTTTCCTCGAAAAGGAACTCGGTCAGTCACTGGTTTCAGTCAACATTGATGGCGGTGGCGGCACCATTGGTATGCGCCGGGTGTTGTCAGCCAAGCCCGATGGCTACACCGCGATGTTCTTTCACGGCGAAGCCATGGTGCCGAAACTCGCCGGGCTTGTGGATATCGGCATCGACTCATTGCAGATGGTGGCTATTGCCCTGACAGACAACACCACTGTTCTGGCCACCCACAAGGATGCGCCGTTCAAGACCATGAAAGAGTTGGTTGAATACGCCAAAGCCAATCCGGGGAAAGTTGACTTCGGCATGCTCACTGGCGGCTACCCACACTTGGTTGGTGTTGCCCTGCAAAAGCAGCTTGATGTTGAGATGAATCTGGTCGATGTCGGCGGCAATGCGGCGAAAATCGTGGCCCTGCGTGGCCACAAGATCAACTTGATCAATGTCCAATATGGGCTGGTCAAGGATTACATGACATCGGGCGACTTCGTAAATCTTGGTTTACTTTCGCCTGAGCGCAATCCGCTGATTCCAGATGTACCGACCACTGCTGAAGTTGGCTACCCACTGGAGTTCAACAAGTTTTTCTTCTTCGCCATGCCTAAGGGCACACCACAACCAATCGTTGAGAAATTCTCGGCGGCCGTTAAGCGCGTTGTGGATAACCCTGAATATCAGGCTGAAGCCAAAAAGTTCTTCCTGACGCCTACCTACATGGGCCCTGAGCAAGCCAGTGCTTACGCGGCCAAACAGAACGAGTACTTCAAACAGTTCCAACAACTGTTTACCAATAAGTGATAGCAGCCATGCGCCCCTGAACCGGGGCGCGTCGCTCACGGGGGTATTCCATGTCTGTATCCATAAGACTGCCAAGCCCAGACCTGATTACGGGCACATTGTTGCTGTGCTTGTCAGGGGTTCTGTTTTGGGCCTGCACCGGCATTAAAGATTTCGGCGCAGTGGGTGTCGGCTCAGCGTTTGTGCCACGCCTGACTGCGAGCCTGTTGCTGGTGATCAGCCTAGTGCTGATGTGTAATGGCTGGGCGAAGCGCTCTGAGCCGAAAAAGGCCGATGTCGCCGAAGAGAATTCGCGAGTTTTCGCAGGTGTTCCCGCCGTGGGCGTGAGCATTTTGCTGATGGCCGGCTATTTGGCTCTGCTCGAGCCGCTCGGTTACCTGTTTGCTTCCATGCTTTATGGCTTCCTGCAAATACTGGTGCTCACCAAGGACGCGAAGCGTAACTACATGATGTTCGCGGTACTCGCGGTCTGCTCGGCAGCGGCGTTTTACTACCTGTTCGTCCAACTCTTCGAGATCAGCCTGCCTTCGGGAGTTCTGGGCTGAGGAGCGATTCACATGCTTATAGATGGCATTCTTTCGGTTCTTAATCTGCAGACATTGCTGCTGATTACCGGCGGCACCTTACTCGGCATTATCATTGGCGCGATTCCCGGTTTGACTGTCACCATGGGTGTTGCCTTATTTTTACCCGTGACCTTCGTCATGTCTCCGGTAGACGGTCTATCACTGCTGATGGGCCTGTATATCGGCGGGACCTCAGGCGGTCTGATTTCAGCAGTGCTGTTGAAAATCCCCGGCACGCCCTCTTCGATTGCCACAACATTTGACGGTCATCCCATGGCCGCTCGCGGCGAGGCGGGAAAAGCCTTGTCAGTATCCATTCTGGCGTCGTTTCTAGGCGGCATGTTCAGCCTTGGCGTATTGTTTTTCATCGCCCCACGGCTGGCTGAAGTCGCACTGCAATTTGGCCCCTATGAATACTTCGCCATTGCGCTCTTTTCATTAACCCTGGTTGCAGGGCTAAGCGGCGGTTCGCTCGCACGGGGTCTGGGCGCGGCGGCAATTGGGCTGGTCATTGCCTTTGTCGGCATGGCACCCATTACCGCATTCCCACGCTTCACATTTGACTGGGCAGAACTCGACGGCGGCATCGCCCTGCTACCTGCATTGATCGGCCTATTTGCCGTGTCGCAAGTGCTGGAAGAAGCCGAATCACGCGAATGCGCCAGCACACCTAAAGTTGCCAAATACAGCCTAAAGGACATGGGATTCTCGCTGAGTGCGGGCCTGGGCCATTTCGGTAACTGGCTGCGCTCATCGGTGATTGGCACCGTCATCGGCATTTTGCCGGGGCTGGGCGGCTCGGTGTCGAATATTCTGGCCTATGGTGCCGCGAAGAAATACTCCAAGTACCCGGAGAAGTTCGGCACCGGCGTAACGGACGGCTTGGTGGCCAGCGAGTCCTCAAACAATGCGTCTACTGGCGGTGCTTTGGTGCCTCTGATGACGCTGGGTATTCCTGGCGATAACACGGCAGCCATTCTGTTGGCAGGCTTTATGATCCACGGCATTACCCCGGGACCTATGCTGTTCGAGACTCAGGGGCTATTGGTCTACGGGATCTTCACTGCGCTGGTAATTGCCAATATTGTCATGGTGCTGGGCTTGTTCACCTTTATGCGCGGCTTCGTGCGCATCCTCTCCGTACCCAAGCACATTCTGCTGCCGCTGATCATGATGATCTGCGTGATTGGTGCGTATGGCATCAACAACCGCCTATTCGATGTTGGCTGCATGCTGGCCTTCGGCGTACTCGGTTGGTTGATGAAAAAGGCCTCGATCCCAACCACGCCATTGCTGCTCGGTTTTATCCTTGGCCCCATTATTGAGGTCAATCTGCGCCGCGGCCTGATGAGCAGCCGTGGTGACTTTATGCCGTTTATTACCGAGCCGATCTCGGGTGTCATCCTTGTCGCCACTGTCATCGTGGTGCTGGTCACAACCTATCGGGCCTTGCGTAAACCTACTCCGCTAAAAACCCTTCAGCAGCCGGTCACCGGAAGCTGATTGATCCCCATTAAGCCCGCGACAATTCGCGGGCCATAAGGACTGTCGTTATGAAGCCTAAAATCCTGCAGATGTGTGCCCTTTCGCCTGAGCTCGATGCAGCGCTGGCGGAGCATTACCAAGTCATCCCTTGGTGGCAGAGCAAGAATACCGAGGCACTGCTGGCTGAACATGGCGCCGACATAGCAGGCATTGCGACTGCAGCGCCAACAGGTGTGCCAAGCAGCTTGATCGAAGTCTTACCCGCTCTGCGGGTTATCTCTTGCCGTGGTGTGGGCCTTGATAAGATCGACCTGAATCTGGCCAAAAGTCGCGACATTCAGGTCGCGGGAAGCTTCGGAACCTTGTCGGACTGCGTCGCCGATTTAGCCTTCGCGCTGCTGCTCGATGTTGCGCGCCAGGTGAGCCAGTCAGATCAGTATTTGCGTCAGGGGCAATGGCTGCAGGCGCGTTACCCACTCACTACCCGGGTTAGCGGCAAGCGCTTGGGGATTGTCGGCTTGGGCCAGATTGGTCGCGAGGTCGCCAAGCGCGCCAGCGGCTTTAATATGCAAGTGGCATACAACAATCGCCGCCCAGTGAGTGACGTGCCTTACCAGCACCAACCATCACTCAAGGCGTTGGCCGAATGGGCAGACTTTCTGGTTGTGTGCGTCTCAGGCGGCAGTGAAACGCAGGCGCTGATTGATCAGGAAATCATCGAAGCTCTAGGCCCGAAAGGCTACTTGATCAACGTTGCACGGGGCACAGTAGTAGACGAGGCGGCGTTGATCAGCGCGCTCGAAAACGGTCGTTTGGCCGGCGCAGGGCTCGATGTTTTCGCAGAAGAACCCAAGGTACCTGAAGCGCTCATTAAATTGTCGAATGTGGTGCTGACACCCCATGTTGCCAGCGGTACAGTGGAAACCCGCCAAGCCATGGAAGACCTGCTTCTAGAAAATCTGCAAGCCTACTTCTCAGAAGGCCAAGTCAAAACGCCTGCCCCAGCGTAAGACTTTCTGGCCTGAAATAGATCTTCACCCAAACGCCCGGTGCATTGCATCGGGCGTTTTGTATTCTACTCGTAGGAGGCGACGCGAAGCTTGTCCACCGTGGCGCAACAGGCAATAGCTTCGCGAGGCAATGCAAATGCCCTGTTCCATCAAAGGGTGGATGAAAAGAACATCAACCACCCTAAATTTGCCTTCAACTCAATGGCTAACGCAGCCCTTTGGGATTTTTCCGGCGAAGCTATCAACCAAGCTGGCGATCACCATTTCCCCCATGCGCGTGCGCGTCTGTACCGTTGCGCTGGCGCGATGGGGTTGCAGCACGGTGCTTTCAAGTTCAAACAAGGCTGACGGCACATTGGGTTCGTCGACAAAGACGTCGAGCGCAGCTCCAGCAATATTGCCAGCCTGTAGCGCAGCGACAAGATCGCTCTCATTAACCAATTTGCCGCGCGCCACGTTGACTAAATAACCTTCGTTGCCGAGTGCCTCTAGCACCTTGGCGTTGATGATGCCCTCAGCTTTATCGGCAGCCGCTGCCAGAATCAGCGCATCACTGTCTTGCGCCAGCGCGACTAAATCCTCAACAAAGGTGTAGGGCACATCACTGATTGGCTGCAGGTCGGTGTAGCTGATCGGGCAACCAAATGCTGCCGCGCGCGTCGCCACAGCTCGGCCTACTCGGCCAAGGCCAACAATACCAATGCGCATACCGCTAACTTGGCGCGCCAGCGGCAAAGGTGCCAATGGCGCAGGGCTGTTTGGCCACTCACCAGACCGAACATAACGGTCGCTGGTGCAGAGGCCTCGGCATGCAGCAATCAACAGGCCAATGGCCAAGTCGGCGACATCTTCAGTCAAGGCGCCAAGGGTGGCCGAGACCTTAATATTGCGATCACGGGCATAGGCAAGATCCACCGCATCAGTGCCAACACCATTGACGGTAATGATCTCTAACTTAGGCAATTGCGCCATCACCTCTTGGGTGATGCCCGTGTGGCCGCCCGTAATAACGCCTCTAATGTTGCTACCCACCTCACGCAAATACGCCGCTTTGTCAGCCTGCTTGTAATAGTGATGCACGGTGAACAACTCTTCGAGCTGATGACGAATTTGCGGGATCAAGATCGGGCTGAGTTGGAGAATTTCTGGCTTCATGTTGACCTCTTAAGATTGATAATGGCGCTATCGTTTAACCACGGCCCACAAATGGCATATTGGTCGCCATCACCGTCATGTTGAGTACGTTGGCACTCAGCGGCAGGCTGGCCATGTACTGCACCGCTTCGGCGATATGCTTAACATCAACCATGGGTTCAACGGCGGTCTCACCATTGGCCTGCCGCACGCCTTTAGTCATGCGAACCGACAGCTCGGTCAAGGCGTTGCCAATGTCAATCTGGCTGCAGGCGATGTTGAACTCGCGGCCATCCAGCGCCAGGCTTTTAGTCAGCCCCAGTACTGCATGTTTACTGGACGTATAAGGTGCGGTAAACGGGCGCGGAGTATGGGCCGAGATCGAGCCATTGTTGATGATCCGGCCACCCTGTGGCTGTTGACGACGCATCAGCGAGAACGCCCCACGGCAGCACAGAAATACCCCGGTGACATTGGTGTTAACCACATTCAGCCACTGCTCGACCGACAACTCATCCATGGGCACCGCCGGGGCATTAATGCCGGCGTTATTGAAAATCACATCGAGGCGACCATAGACCTCCTCAACGGTGGCAAATAAGGCATCGACGCTCGCTGGATCACGCACATCGGTGGGCACAGCAAGGGCTTCAAAGCCCTGTTCACGTGCCGTTTCTACCAGTTCTTGCAACGGCTCAGCGCGGCGTCCTGCCGCTACCACTTTGAAACCATCAGCGAGCAGAGCCAATGCCACGGCGCGGCCGATACCACTGCCTGCACCGGTGACCAAGGCGATTTTCTGAGAAGGATTATTCGACATTATTTTTCTCCTGTTTGCTTTGCTGCAGAACGTGATTGCTCTAACAATTAAGGACGTGCGCCTATGCGCAGTTCCAGCTGACCGACACCATCGATTCCGGCATTGATTACATCGCCCGGTTGCAACGCGGCAACACCCGGTGGAGTCCCGGTCATGATCAAATCACCGGGACGTAACGTTAGGGACTGGGAAAGCCTGCTGATCACCTCGCTGACTGACCATATCTGCGCCTCCAAGCTTGAGCGCTGGCGTTCGACGCCATTCACACTGAGCCAAATTGCGCCTGTATTCGGATGACCGCACTGGCTAACGGGCAAAATTGCAGTCATGGGTGCGGACTCATCAAACGCCTTCGCCCCATCCCACGGCATGCCGTTGGCTTTAGCGGCTTTCTGCAAATCTCGTCGGGTCATGTCCAGCCCCAACGCATAGCCCCAAACGTATTCAAGGGCCTGCTCTTGGCTGATATCGCGGCCGCCTTTACCGATAGCGATGACCAGCTCAACCTCGTGGCAGAATTCGTCAGTCATGGGCGGATAACTGAGTTCAGAACGGGCTTCAATCACCGAGCTTGCAGGCTTCATAAAAAACACCGGCGCTTGGCGAACTAAATCCTGAGCGTCGCCCCAGGGATAATTGCGACCCAGACAAAAAACTCGGCTGACAGGAAAGAGTTCATTGCATCCAGCAACGGGAAGCGTTGAAATGGGCATCGGTGCAAAAACGTAGTTGTTCATTGTTATCGTCGTTCAATGTCCGCTGAAGAACACTCAGCCTACGCCGGGCTAAACGCCTAAAGTTGGACGATAAAAGTTTTTTCTTGGAGGAAACGGGGGCATTGCACCTACGCTGCAAATCCAGCAGCCGCCAAGAGAGATTTCTTTGTGCTAGAGCGTTGCCTGGCTAGCGCCATGATGGAGTAGTCACTCATGTCTTCCTCCCGCGTGCCTACGTACGGCATGCAGCAGCGCAGCCCGCGAGCTGATTTTTATATTCGCGACCAGCTTGCCAGTAACGGCGAATCGGGCGTGCATCGCCATGAGTATTTCCAGATCCAGATTAACCTGGGCGGAGATACGGTCCAGCATATTGGTAATGTGCAGCGCCCTTTCCCGCGCAACGCGCTGGCCTTTGTCTTGCCGCACCGCATGCACATGATTACCCATCCGACCGATGGCAACTTCAGGGTGATCAATTTCGCCCAAGACTTTTTGCTGCCGCACCTCGATTGCGACCCGCTTGAGTTGGAGGATGTTTCGATCCAGTCAGCCCCGGAGCTTTCGCCCTTTCGCTTTCAGGAGCACCTCGACTTTATTCTCGAAGACAGCGACTTCGAAAACGTGTGCAACCTGCTTGAACAAATGATGGCGCATGATTACGAGCGTCAATTCGGCAGCCGCGAAGTGCTTAAAGGCTTGTTGTTGCAGTTAATCGGCACTGTCTGCAATTTATACGCAGCGCCGCTGACCCAGCTTGCCGAAAATAATGCAGCGCAAGCCAGTCGGCGCGATGCCTTGGCGAGAATGTCTGAATATGTACGCAAGCACCTTGCCGACCCAGACCTGAATCTAAAGCAGGCTGCCGCTGCGACATTCCTCTCGCCGACCTACCTGACTCACTGGTTGCGCAAGGAGATAGGCAAGTCCTTCAGCGAGTACGTGCTTGAACGACGAATGCAAATGGCCAGAACCCAACTGCTCAATGGTTCGATGCCAGTGGGTGAAGTCGCACGGCTATGCGGCTTCGCCGATGAGGCCTACTTTTCCAGACGGTTCAAACAGGTGCACGGCCAACCCCCCGGACAATTCAGACGCGACCAGTTAACCGCCCTGGGCGCGGCCGAGTAAAGCTTCAATCCTTAAGCGTCTTTCGCTTTCGATGGTCTGTGAGACTGCTTTCTCAAGCTGAAGAGTCTCCTTCACCGCCTATTTGCGCGCATGTATACGAGCCAGAATCAGTGCCACTACGCCAGGCAGAAAAAAACCGCTCATTTAATTGAGCGGTTTTTCACACCCACTTAGGCCTTAGTCATCCAACGAATAGGCAATCACGTAGTCACCACGATCTGGCGACTGACGCGCACCACCTGCTGAGATAACCACATATTGCTTACCGGTTTTCGGCGACTTGTAGCTGATCGGACCGCCTTGGCTACCGACCGGCAAACGCGCTTTCCACACCTCTTTACCGGTTGAACTGTCAAACGCACGCAGGTAGTAATCCTGAGTGCCGGCGATAAATACCAAGCCACCTTGAGTGGTCAGGGTGCCGCCTAAGGTTGGCAATCCCACCGGGATTGGCAAGTGCATGCGAATACCCATTGGCCCAGTATCTTCAACAGTGCCAACCGGGGCCTGCCAAACGATTTTCTGGGTTTTCATATCAATGGCGGTGAGCGTGCCGAACGGCGGCTTCTGGCATGGAACACCCAGCACTGACATAAAGCGGTTTTTGTTCACCGCATAAGGCGTGCCTTTCATGGGCACAACGCCCATGCCGGTGTTGACGCTTTCCCCACCCGTATTCACTGCTGTGCTTTGTGGGTCAGCCTTGACCATCTGAATCCACAAGCCTAGGCGCATGTCATTGACGAAGATGTAACCGTTAACTGGATCAGTGGAAATACTGCCCCAGTTCATGCCGCCCAAAGAGCCGGGGAAACTCAACGACAGGTCGGTGCCAGGCACCGTATACAAGCCGTCATAGCGCATGGATTTAAAGGCAATCCGGCACATGACTTGGTCAAACGGTGTTGCGCCCCACATGTCAGATTCGGTCAGGGTTTGAGCGCCAATTTGCGGCATGCCAACCGAGCGTGGCTGGGTAGCGGAATATTGCTCATTAGGGATATTGCCGCGCTTGACCGGAACCTCTTTAACCTCAGTCAGTGGCTTACCCGTTGCGCGATCAAGCACATAAATCTGCCCAGCCTTAGTGCCGATAACCAGCGCAGGGATGGATTTACCGTCTTTGCCGGTGAAGTCGATCAGCGTCGGCTGCATCGGCAAATCGAAATCCCACAGGTCGTTGTGAACGGTTTTGTAGGTCCATTTTTCTTTGCCTGTGGTGGCGTCCACCGCTAAAACTGAGGTGGCATATTTGTGGTCAAGTTCTGTGCGATTAGCGCCCCATAAGTCAACGGATGGGCTGCCCATCGGCATAAACACCGTATTTGACTGCGGATCGTATGACATAGCCGCCCACGAATTAGGGCTGCTGCGCGCATAGGACTCATCAGGACCGAGGGTTTTATTCGGGTTTTCTGCACCCGGATCAAAAGCCCAACGCATCGCACCGGTGATGACATCAAAGCCACGAATCACTCCGCCGGGCATATCGGTGCTGACGTTATCAGCCACGCGTCCACCTACTACCACTGTGGTCCCAGCCATGGTCGGCGCTGATGTCAGTACATAGCTAGGGTCCTTGGCGTCACCCAAACCTGCAAGCAAATTGACTTGCCCATTATTGCCAAAGTCAGGACAAAACTCGCCGGTATCGGCATCCAGTGCAATCAGTCGAGCATCAATGGTGTTCATCAGTATTCGGCGCATGCATGCGCCGCCGCTGGCGACTTGGGCGGCAGGCACTGGTGATGCATTGCTTGCATCGGGTTGCACCAAAGGCTTGCTGGCATCGAAATAGGCGAGGCCACGGCAACGCATCCACACCGATGACTTGGCATTGATTTCATTCTTCCAAAGCTCTTTGCCGGTGTCGGCATTCACCGCAATCACATTGTTATGCGGCGTGCAGAGGAAGACTTTGTCGTCAACTTGCAGTGGCGTCTGCTGGTCTTCTGCGCCATTGCCATCGCTTTGTGGAATATCGCCCGTGTGGTAAGTCCAGGCAACTTTCAGGTCTTTGACGTTATCGCGAGTGATCTGATCCAGCGCCACAAACCGGCTGCCGCCGGGGGTATTACCGTAGTTGTCCCAGTTCTTTTGCTCTTGCTCTGGCTTGACTGCCTGAAGCGGCAGTTGAGCAGATGCCTCGTAGGGCATATGCGGCTGAAACATCATGGCGACAGTTGCTGCCAAGCAGCCAAGGATAACCACAGATAAACCGTAAGCAGGCCCACGCAGCTCAGATCGACCTTGCAGCCTGCGCAGCATCGGAATGGACACCACCACCGCAAACAACAGCACGCCGTTGAACATCAGCCTTGAAACCAGCGGCCAGAATTCCAGCCCGGCATCCATCAAGGCCCAAATCAGCGTGCCGATAAACACCAGCACATAGAGCCACGCGCCAGCCGTTCGGCGCATAAAAAACAACAGGCCCGAGATCAACATCAAGACCCCAGCGCACAGGAAATACCAGCTACCGCCCAGAGCAATAAGCTTGCCGCCGGTGAACGTAAAAAAAGCCCCGCTCGCCAGCAACACCAAGCCAATTAAATAAAACCAGCAGTTCATGACTGCCGGAATGGATGCCTGTCTTTGGCTCATTGAGCTCACTCCTTGACTTATGTACTAAATAGTTACAAATAGGTTAAGTCACGAAGTCATCACCCGCAAGCCACAGCCTACGGGCTTTTGGTCAATAAACAGGCATGCATTTAGCTCATGTCATAAAAGTGACCGAACCCAGCCCGGCGAACTCAACTTCTACCTGCGAACCGAGCGGTGCCCAATAGATGCCTGTCCAACTGCCAGTCGCAATTAAATCACCCGCTCGCAGTGGATTACCCAGTGCAGCAAGGTGCTGGGCCAACCAAGGCAGGCCATGCAGAGGCTCGGCAAATGGGTGACCTCCCGTATTGAGGATTTGTGAGTCGCCATTAACTCGCACCTGCGCGGTAAGTTGCGACCAATCAGGTAACTCAGTCAGGGTTAGCGGCTCACCGAGAATCAGTGCGCGGTTTGATTGTTGATCAGCAAGGCGTACTAACGCCGGTGCTTTTTCAGCCTCCAGCCAGCGTGTATCGCACAACTCGATTCCGGGTAGCCATGCATCAATTGCGGCATAGGCCGCTGCCAAATCGGTCTCTGAATCAAGGTCGCGGCCAAGGCGCACAATCAACTCACCTTCAACACCAAAGCCGTGGCAATAATCCGCTGGAGCCTGCCAGCCCGAAGCATGAATAGCCGCAGCCGGTACGCCCGCCGTGCTAATGAAGCTGCTGGGCGCGCCGCCCAGTTTCCATGCCCGCGCGGGTGCCTGAGTAAACCAGCCAAGCGCTTGCGAGACTCGCTCTTGCACCTCGTAAGCTTGGGCTTGGTTATCTAGGGTCAAGCCTTCATGCGCTTGACGCTGCCCGGTACGCCACGCGCGAATTAACGCGTCAGCTACTTGTTCAACATGACTCATAAGGGTAACTCCGTCTTACGCCGCCGCGACTGCGCGGGGGTCGGTCGATCACAGACCAGAAACTGGCCACGCCCTGCTGCTCCCTGCGGCTTGCCATCCCAAACCACCTCGCCACGGGACAAGGTCATGGCTGGCCATGCACTCAGCTGCATGCCAGCGTAGGGAGTGTAATCGACGTTGTGATGCAGCAGCTCATTGCTCAGATTAATAATCTGGCCTTCATCCCAAATCACCAAGTCGGCATCGGCGCCAATCGCAATGCTGCCTTTGCGCGGATACAAACCATACATTTTTGCTGCGTTGGTTGAAGTCAGCGCAACGAAGCTTTGCGCGGTTATGCGCCCAGTGCGAACCCCTTCAGACCAAAGCAACGCCATACGTGTTTCCACTCCAGGAATACCATTGGCGACTTTGTCGAATGAGGTATCTTCCCCATGGGCTTTTTTACCGTCAGGGCCATCAAAACGGAACGGCGCATGGTCTGAGGAGAATATTTCAAACGAACCATTCTCTAGGCCATCCCAAATCACCTGTTGATTTGCCGCATCCCGAGGCGGTGGGCTGCAGATACACTTGGCCCCCTCAAAACTGTCGTCACAACCCAGTGAGTCGGCCGTCAGAAACAAATACTGTGGGCAGGTTTCGGCGTAGACCTTCAGCCCTTGGCTCTGCGCCCAGCGGATTTGTTCGACCGCTTCACGTCCGGAGACGTGCACAATAAGAATCGGCACATCAACCAACTCAGCAAGGGCGATAGCGCGGTGAGTCGCTTCACGTTCGACCAACATGGGCCGGGATGTGGCGTGATACTTGGGCGCGCTTAATCCAGCGGCCAACAAACGTTCTGTAAGCCATGCGATGCAATCACTGTTTTCCGCATGGAGCATGACCATCGCACCTTCGCGCCGCGCCACCGACAAGGTTTCGAGAATCTCGCGATCGCCCAGTTTAAGGGCGTCATAGGTCATGTAGATTTTGAAAGAGGTATAGCCTTCAGCGATCAGGGCGGGCAACTCATCACGCAAAACTTCTGGGGTCGGATCGGTCACGATCAGGTGAAAGGCGTAATCAATCACCCGCTCGATGCAGCCCCACCAGCTGACAACGCGGTCAATCATTAGCAGTACTGAGGTGCAACCTCATACTGCAACTCTTCCAGCAACAATTGCGCGGGGAATGACAGTGGGCTGGCATGACGGACGATGACGCCGTAGGGCTCTCGCCTTGATTGAATGTGCAGATTCAAACGGCGAATCATGCTGAAACCTTCACTGAACTCAGCTACTTCCCGTGGCATTAAAGCCACCGACAGAGGGTCTTGCTGCAACAGACTGAGCATGGTGAAGGTGGAGGCGGTCTCCAGTGGATAGCGCGGAAACTCCAGCCCTGCCTCACTGAACTCGTGCTCAAGCAATAGCCGCATGGGCATATTGGCCGGGTAAATAACCCAGCGACACTCGCTGAGTTGCGCCAGCTGTACGTTATCCACAGCGACCAATGGGTGCTCAGGATGAGCCACCAGCACTAATTGCTCCTCATACAGGCTCAAACAATCGTAGGCATCTGGTCGACGGCTGACGCTGGTGCGGCAGATTGCCAAGTCCAAACGGCCTTGATCAAGCAGGCTGAGCAAACGCTCGCTGGTGTCCTCGACGATTTCCACTGACAACTCGGGTTGTTTGTCACGCAGACGGGTCACGGCACGCATTAATTGCGGCACTGCGCCCATGATCACCCCAACAGACAAGCGCCCGCCGTGACCTTGAATGATGCCGATCATCTCTTCGCGCAGGTGCGCCAAGTCGCTGTGGATAAGTCGCGCATAGCGGATTACGCAGCGCCCTAAATCATTGGCTGCCAACCCCTGGCTGGTCCGTGTAAACAGGCTCGCGCCGAAGGTTGTTTCGATCTCATGCAGCGCCTTGGTGGCACCGGGCTGACTTATTGCCACCAACTCAGCGGCACGATGTAGCGAGCCTTGTTCATCAAGGGCAATAAGCAATCGCAGCTGTTTAAGCCGCAGGCGCGAAACAATGGAAGGCAAGGACGAGATCATGGGGATGACTAAAAGTTATCACTCAATCAGAAGCTTTCATTAGGCAGCATCTCCAAGGATTTTTAAAGTAGCGCCTTATTACAACACCAGGAGCCAGAATCATGCGCTTGATTCAATTCGAAAACGAACAGGGCCAACGCCACGTCGGGGTGGTCAACGGCGAGCGTGTTGAAATCGTCCGGGATACACGCAGCACCCGTGAGTTGGCCCTTACAGCCATTCGTAACGAACGCACACTTCAAGCGCAGGTCGAAGTTCAAGGGTGTGATGCCGGCCCGCTGTATCGTCAATTGCTCGATGCACAGCGCGTACTGCCCCCACTCGATCATGAGGACCCGGCGCATTGTCTCGTCAGCGGCACCGGGCTGACCCATCTGGGTAGCGCCTCGACCCGTGACAAAATGCACCAGCAGACCGAACAAACCGAAACCAAGCTGACCGACACCATGCAGATGTTCCGCTGGGGCATGCAGGGCGGGCGGCCGGAGTCGGGTACGCCTGGGGCTCAACCTGAGTGGTTTTACAAAGGCGATGGCAGCATTGTGGTGCGTCCTGGCGCAAACTTCCCAGCACCGGATTTCGCTGAAGACTTTGGTGAAGAGCCGGAGCTGACCGGACTCTACGTAATCGGCGATGACGGCCTTCCGTATCGAGTGGGTTATGCGCTGGGTAACGAGTTTTCTGACCACGTGGTTGAACGCAAGAATTACCTCTATCTGGCCCATTCGAAGTTGCGCTTCTGCGCCTTCGGCCCGGAGGTTCGTTTAGGTGAATTGCCCCGTCATTTGGCAGGCATGAGCCGTATTCGTCGAGGCGACTCGGTGCTCTGGGAGAAGGAGTTTCTGTCCGGCGAAGAGAACATGTGCCACAGCTTGGAGAACTTAGAATATCATCATTTCAAGTATGCGCAGTTCTTGCGTCCGGGCGATGTCCATGTGCATTTCTTTGGCACCGCTACACTGTCATTCGCCGATGGCGTCAAAGCACAACCCGGCGATCACTTCGAAATTAGCCTGGATGCCTTTGGTGAGCCACTGCGCAATGGCATTGAAGTAAAACCAACAGTGTGTGTCGCAGGCACAGTCAAGGCACTCTGATACAGCTATTCATGGGCATCAGGATGATGCTTTGTTAGCAATGGAACTGGCGACTCGGCGCGCTTTCAAAATACCGCGCCCCGAGCACTCCACTATTCGCGGGCTTATGCCCATCGCCTCGAGTCATTTCGGGGCCTCTGAACCCACCCGGTTAAGGAGTCGAACATGCCCGATATTCTCGGTCAAAACTACATTGCTGGCGGCCGTAGCGCCACTGGCAGCACAACCCTGAAAAGCTATGACGCCCAAAGCGGCGAAGCACTGCCCTATGCGTTTCACCAGGCCACTGCCGATGAAGTCAATGCGGCCGCCGAAGCTACGGCCACTGCCTACCCGGTTTACCGCAGCTTACCTGCCGCCAAGCGCGCTGAGTTCCTCGATGCCTGCGCTGCTGAGATTGATGCCTTAGGCGATGATTTTGTGGCATTGGTATGCAGTGAGACGGCGTTGCCAGCTGCACGTATTCAGGGTGAGCGCGGCCGCACAAGCGGGCAAATGCGTCTGTTCGCACAAGTGCTGCGTCGTGGCGATTTCTACGGCGCTCGAATCGATCAAGCATTGCCAGATCGCCAGCCAATGCCACGTGTGGACCTGCGTCAGTACCGTATCGGTGTTGGCCCGGTTGCGGTATTCGGCGCCAGCAACTTCCCATTGGCGTTCTCCACTGCCGGTGGCGACACCGCTGCTGCCTTAGCAGCCGGTTGCCCGGTAGTTTTCAAAGCGCACAGCGGCCACATGGCCACGGCTGATTGCGTAGCAGGTGCAATTACTCGCGCCGCACAGAAAACGGGGATGCCTGAAGGCGTCTTCAATATGATCTACGGCTCAGGCGTCGGCGAACTGCTGGTCAAACACCCAGCCATTCAAGCCGTTGGCTTTACCGGCTCGCTCAAAGGCGGTCGCGCCCTGTGCGACATGGCCGCTGCGCGCCCACAGCCAATCCCGGTATTTGCCGAAATGTCGAGCATCAACCCTGTGCTGATGTTGCCTGAAGCCTTGAAAGTACGTGGCGACAAAATCGCAGCTGACCTCAGCGCCTCGGTTGTAATGGGTTGCGGTCAGTTCTGCACCAGCCCTGGCTTGGTTATCGGTGTTAGCTCGCCTGAATACAGCGCGTTTATCAAAACCCTGTCCCAGCATATGGGTGATCAACCTGCCCAGACCATGCTCAATGCTGGCACCCTCAAGAGCTATGTCAGTGGTCTTGAACGCCTGCACGCCCATGCTGGCATCAGCCACTTGGCCGGTAGCGAACAAACCGGCAAGCAAGCCCAACCGCAGCTATTCAAGGCCGATGTAAGCCTGCTGCTTGAGGGTGATGAGTTGCTGCAGGAAGAAGTCTTCGGCCCAACCACTATCGTTGTTGAAGTGGCAGATCGCGCTGAACTGTTGCGTGCGCTGCACAGCCTGCATGGTCAGCTGACTGCCACCTTGATCGCCGAAGATGCAGACCTGAGCAATGCCGCCGATCTGTTGGCAGTGCTTGAACAGAAAGCCGGACGCGTGCTGCTCAACGGCTACCCAACCGGTGTTGAGGTCTGTGATTCCATGGTTCACGGCGGCCCGTACCCAGCGACGTCCGATTCGCGCGGCACCTCGGTGGGCACCTTGGCAATCGACCGCTTCTTGCGTCCGGTTTGCTACCAGAACTGCCCGGATGCCCTGCTGCCACCTGCGCTGCAAAACGCCAATCCATTAGGCCTTCAGCGCCTTGTGGACGGCAAGCCAAGCACCAACGCTCTGGTTTAACCTGTAGCGATAGTGCTAGTGCAATACACAATGCCCGGCCAAAGTGCCGGGCATTGTTTTTACAAGAGTCAGTAAAAAACTAGAGGGCAGATGATGCTTATAGTCTTTAGCGGCCTTCCCGGCACCGGAAAGACAACGATCGCCAGTATGCTGGCTCAGCAAACAGGGGCGCTGTATCTGCGAATCGACACCATTGAGCAAACTCTGCGCAATTCAGGTGTTCTGGCAGGTGAGGTTGGGGCCAGTGGTTACAAGGTCGCCAATGAGTTGGCGCAGAGTAACCTGCGCTTTGGCACAACCGTCATCGCTGACTGTGTTAATCCTGTGGCCGAAAACAGAATGGAGTGGGCTAACACGGCGGCGAGCGCTGAGGCACAGCTCGTCAATATTGAGGTGATTTGCTCCAACAAATCAGAACATCAGCGACGGGTCGAATCCCGAAGCTCAAGTATTGCTGGGCTGACGCCCCCGACGTGGCAATCCGTCATGCAACATGATTACCAAGCCTGGGACAGCGCACCATTTACTATCGATACAGCCCTGATCACGCCCGAACAGGCTGTAAACATGATCATCAGCCACATCAACTCGAAGCATTAAACCCAACGCACTCTGCGCACGCTGGGCAAGCTTTGATTAGTGCGAGTGGCGCGGTACGTCGGAACCTCGGCAGCCAACCAAGAAGTCAAAGTCACAGCCTTCATCGGCTTGCAGTACATGCTCAACATACAGACGGCGATAACCGCCATTCCAGATTAAGCCCTGTGGCGCTTGCCATGCCGCAAGGCGTGCTTGCAGTTCCGCGTCTGGAATATCCAGATGCAGGCGACCAGCATCACAGTCGAGTTCAATAAAGTCACCATTTTGCACCACGGCCAACGGGCCACCGGCTGCCGCTTCCGGAGCCACATGAAGCACCACTGTGCCATAGGCTGTGCCGCTCATGCGTGCATCAGAAATGCGCACCATGTCGGTAATGCCTTTGGCCAAGACCTTGGGCGGCAAGCCCATATTGCCGACCTCAGCCATGCCCGGATAGCCTTTGGGACCGGCATTTTTCAGCACCAATACACAGGTCTCATCGACATCTAAATCGGGGTCATTGATGCGCGCTTTGTAATCATCAAAGTCTTCGAAGACCACGGCACGGCCACGGTGCTGCATCAACTCTGGCGAAGCCGCAGAAGGTTTAAGTACCGCACCTTTAGGCGCAAGGTTGCCGCGCAAAATGCTGATCCCGCCATCGCGACGCAGTGGGTTATCCAGCTGACGAATCACTTCGTCTTCGCCATAGATAGGCGCATCGATGCAATTATCCCACAGGCTGCTGCCGTTGACCGTCAACGCATCAGGATTAGGCAGCAGGCCCTTTTCACCGAGACGACGTATCACCGCTGGCAAGCCGCCCGCGTAATAGAACTCTTCCATCAGAAAACGCCCCGATGGCTGTAAATCAACAATTGTCGGCGTGCCGCGGCCAACGCGAGTCCAGTCATCCAGCTCAAGGTCGACACTCATGCGCCCGGCAATCGCCTTGAGATGGATCACCGCATTAGTCGAACCGCCGATGGCAGCATTGACCCGAATGGCATTCTCGAACGCTTCACGGGTAAGCACCTTCGACAAGCGCAGGTCTTCACGCACCATCTCAACAATGCGCATGCCCGACATATGCGCGAGCACATAGCGGCGTGCGTCCACCGCCGGAATGGCGGCGTTATGTGGCAGTGATGTGCCTAGCGCCTCTGCCATGCAAGCCATGGTAGAAGCCGTGCCCATGGTGTTGCAGGTGCCTGCCGAGCGCGACATGCCGGCTTCAGCAGCCATGAAGTCGTGAATCGAAATCTTACCGGCTTTAACTTCTTCGCTGAGCTGCCAAACCACGGTACCCGAGCCAATGTCCTTGCCCTTGTGCTTACCATTGAGCATCGGCCCGCCAGTGACCACAATTGCCGGTACATCACAGCTGGCAGCCCCCATCAGCAGTGCCGGAGTGGTCTTGTCACAGCCGGTGAGCAGGACCACCGCATCGACGGGATTTCCGCGAATCGACTCTTCAACATCCATACTGGCCAAGTTGCGGGTGAGCATGGCGGTGGGTCGCAGGTTGGATTCTCCACTGGAGAACACCGGAAATTCCACGGGGAAGCCGCCCGCCTCAAGCACACCCTTTTTCACGTGTTCGGCGATCTTACGAAAATGCGCATTACACGGCGTCAGCTCCGACCAGGTGTTGCAGATGCCGATAATCGGCTTGCCCTGAAACTCGTGATCAGGGATGCCTTGGTTCTTCATCCAGCTGCGGTACATAAAGCCATTTTTGTCGGCAGTGCCGAACCATTGGGCCGAACGAAGCGTGCGTTTCTCAGTCATGATTGCTACCTATCAGGCAAGGGGAAGCCCGCTTGGAGCTTCCCTGGGTAATCGGAAATTCGGTTTAAAGCAGACCCGTCGAGAGGACTGGGAAGAACAACAGCAGGCTGAGTACGCACAGCTGAATGATGATGAACGGCACCATCGATTTGAAAATATCGGTGAGGGTTATGTCCGGGGGCGCCACACTTTTTAGGTAGAAAGCGGCGGGTCCGAAGGGTGGCGAGATATAGGAAACTTGCATGCTCACGGCGAACAGAATCCCGAACCACACCGGGTTGTAGCCCAGTTGAACAACAATCGGTACAAAGATCGGCAGGCACAGCATGGCAATGCCGATCCAGTCGAGAATCATGCCCAGCACCAAGAAGATCAGCATCATCACCATGATGATGACGATAGGTGCAACGTCGAGCCCGGTGATGGCCGAGGACACAAAGCGGTTGCCGCCCATCAGGTTGTAGACGCCGACTAAACACGCGGCACCAATCCCGATCCAAACGATCATGCCGCAAGTTTCCAAGGTTTGGGTCAGGCTGGTCTGCAATAGTTTCAGGCTGAACTCACGACGCAACACGATAGCCAACAGAACGCCCAGAGCGCCCATCGCAGCCGCTTCTGTGACCGATGCGATACCGCCGTAGATGCTGCCAAGCACCAAGCCAGCAATCGCCACGGGATAAAACATGCCCTTGACCGCTTCACTCACTGTCAGGCGCGGCAGGCCATCGTCCTCTTGTTTGATGTGTGCGCCGCCCATTTGTGGATAGCGAATGCACATCACCACCACATAAAGCATGTAGCAGCCCATCAGCAGTACGGCAGGAATCACTGCCGCTTTAAACAAATCGGCAATCGACACGCTGGCGATCAGACCATAAATGATCAAAACAATGGACGGCGGAACCATAGTGCCGAGCGAACCACCGGCACATACCACGCCGATAGCGATGCGTTTGTCATAACCCAGACGCAACATCTGAGGTAGCGCCAGCAAGCCAAGCAGAACGATCTCGCCGCCGATGATGCCGGAGATCGCCGCGAGAAAGAACGCAACCACCAAGGTCTGTACAGCAACCCCACCGGGCATTCTGCCAGCGAAGAAGCGCATCGAATTAAATAAGTCTCTGGCTAAACCGGACCTGTCGAGTAACCCCGCCATAAACACAAACATGGGCACGGCAACCAACGAATACTCGGTGATAAAGCCATACATGCGGCTGGCGACCAGCGGCGTGGCCATCGGACCAAACCAGCCGAGGGTAAAACCCGCCGCAACCAGGCCGGTCACAAACGCCAACGGCAGCCCCAAAATCAGCAGGCCAAAGATGGCAAAAATCATTAGATACGTAGCGATTTCAATACTCATGGCGCTAATCTCTTATTATTGCTTGTTGCGCCATTGGCGACCGATACGCACCACCTGCTGCACCGCCATAATGGCAATCGCAATCAAGATGACGATCTTGGTAAAAGCAGGAAGAGGAGGGTTCCAGGCCGAGCCAGAGGTTTCCAGACGCCAAGCACCGGTTGGCGAGTGCGTGGCATTAAAAGCCAACACCCATGCGGCGTAGCCAATTGCCAAGCAGAACACTACGCCGAGCACCAGATTGAATATCTCCAGCCAATTGCGCTTACGCGGTGACAACCGATCAAGCAGGATACGAATCTGAATATGCCGATTGGTCGCCAGCGCATAGGGGCCGCCCAAGGCAAAGATCGAGGCCACCAGAAATGTTGTGGTTTCATGAGCCCAATCGGTCGGCGCGTTGAATGCATAACGCATGATCACTTCGTAAACGCTGACCAACATCGCGAGGAACACCAACCAGGCAATGGCCTGGCCGATGCGCTGGATAAGCCGGTCAAGAGAATTGCTGGGCACCGATTCCGGCTCAGCAAAAACGAGCGGATCTTCGCTCGAAGGCGGGTTCGCTTTCACAGGTGACTCCTGATGTGCAGAGCGGCTTGTGCCAGAGTGCACAAGCCGTGCGGGGGATCAGAGCAGGTCTTTGCTCTGCAGATAGGACTTGATTGAATCCACAGCCTCTTTGGCTTCAGGGCTGCTGTTGCGCCAGGTGTCCCACTCAGTGCGGGCAATTCCACGGAATTTCTTCAGCTCTTCGGGTGACAGCGTGGTCAAGGTCACATCGCCTCGTTTTGTCGCGATTTCGACTTGCTCTTGGTCTTTCTTGTGCAGGTCGCTGATCAGCGTCGCGGTGAATTGATCAACTGAGTCCTCTAGGATTTTCTGTTGTTCAGCGCTCAAGCCATCCCAGATGGTCTTGTTGATCGAGATGTCTTTCATCGGCATCGAGTGAAAACCAGGATGCACGGCGAACGGCGCGTACTTGTAGTAACCCTGCTCATAGTTAGTGGCAAATACGGTGTAATCAGCGGCATCGATTACGCCCTTTTCCAGCGCGGTGTAGACCTCGGATGTCGGCAGGTTTACCGGCGCGGCACCGACCAACTTGAAGATATTCGATACCATGCCTTCAGGTGCACGGATCTTCATGCCCTTGAGGTCATCCAAGGTGTTGATGCGTTTTTTGCTGATCAACGCCTCAACGCCAACCGCGCCAGCGCGGATTAAATGGACGTTGTAGGGTTCGACTAGCTTGTTGTAACCCGTCTCGCCACCGCCATTGCGCATGTAGTCGAGGAAGGTTGAGGTATCACTCCAAGCCCCCACCATATTGCCGTACACAGCAAAGGCTGGGTTCTTGCCCGAGAAGTAACCAGGGTCTGTGATCTGGCCTTGAATAATGCCTGCGCCAACAGCGTCCAGCGTTTCGTTGTTGCCGACAATGGTGCCGGTGGGCATCACTTCGATAGCGATCTCACCGTTGGTTTTTGCGGCTACACCTTTCGCCCAATCTTGAGCGATTCGGTATTCATCATCGCCAGCGTTGACGTTGATCTGAAATTTCCACTCTTGTTTGGCGAAAGCAGCGGTGGAACTCATGAGCACAGCTACAGCAACGGCGCTCAGGGTCAGGCGGTGGGAAAATTTACTCGGTTGCATAGTGCCTCTCCATTTATTTTTATCAGGCATTTGGCGGCAACACCGTCTAGGGCGCTACTCGTACGCAGGTGTACCAAGTCAATAGGCAGGCTGGCACACGAATTCCAAGGCCAGAGAGTAGACAGATCACGGATAATCAACAAATATGGAATTACGCCAAATACATATACAAATGGATATACCTCGCCCGTATGAAACCCCTTAATAACAACTGGTTCGTGCGCGCCCGCCTTAAGAGCCGGCATATTCCGGTGCTGGTTGCCCTTGGTGATACCTGCAACCTTAATCGCGCCGCTGAAGGATTAGGTATTTCTCAACCAGCCATCTCCAAACTGGTCAAAGAATTAGAAGACGGGCTTGAAGTGCCATTGTTCGAACGCCATGCCCGCGGTGTGATTCCAACCGTCTACGGTGAGGCCGTGATTCGTTACGCAAGACGTGTGCAAACCAGTCTCGACAGTGCATTCGATGAAGTGACTGCCTTACGCGCCGGGCACCACGGTCATGTGCGCATCGGCACCATTCTTACGCCCTGCGCCGACCTGCTGCCGGAGTTGATACGGCAGGTAAAACAGCTGCACCCCAATTTAGAGGTGAGTATTCGCACCGGTTCCAGCCGCGACTTAATGACCATTCTTAATGATGGTGAACTGGATTTTCTGGTCGCCCGCTTCTTTGCAGATGTTGGCCTCAGTGGCATGCACTTCGAGCCGCTGCATAAAGAACCGCTGTGCGTCTGTGCCCGCGCAGGCTTGATCAATCAGCAACTATCCCGTGAGGCATTGCACAAGGCCGACTGGGTACTGCCGCCATCTGGCAGTGTATTGCGCTATGAGTTCGATGCTTTGTTCCAACAGAAAGGTATGTTGCCGCCTAGCAAAGTGGTGAACGCCGAGAACCTGCTGATGGTCACCACCTTACTCGAACATAATGACATGCTGACCGTGCTGCCACGCGAGGTGGTCGCACATTACGCACGCTACAACATGCTTGCGGTGGTCGAAGTTGAGCCAGGAATTGAGGACGATCTCAACCGCAGTCTGATGGCCTATGGAATCATCACAAAGCATGAGCACCTGCTATCGCCATCTGCTAAAAGCGTACTGTCGCAGCTCAGAAACATTGCCCAAACATTTGAGACTGCGGCTGATGAAACCCACTGCCAGCGCCCTGAACAACACTAGAGAACCAGCAAGCCGGGCTTACTTATCGAGCAGTTGTGCGGCGATGATTTTCTCGTCGTTGCTGTACATATCCGGGAAGTAATGGACAACGCCATCAGCACCGACTTCAACTGTCCAGTACGCCATAACTAAGTTGAGCTGCTGATCGAGGCGGTACTGGCTGGTCTTTCCTGAATCAAGCCGGGCTTGAACGGTGTGCAACTCCTCCTCACTGAGTATCTTGGTCAACAAGGTTTCGATTGACTCAACACGCACACAACCTGAACTGAACACCCGCGGTGAACGGTCAAATAAACGCTGGCTGGGCGTGTCATGCAGGTAGACGGAGTACGGGTTATCGAAGCGCAACACCACTCTTCCGAGTGGGTTATTCACCCCAGCCTCTTGGCGAAGCATGATTGCACCGGGTTTAGACCAGTCGATGTCATGGGGATTGAGACGCTGGCCTTGGTAGTTGTACACATTCATCTGGTGCTTATCCAGATATCCGATGTCATTGCGAATCGCAGGGATTTTATCTTCACGTAAAATAGTTGGCGGTACTGTCCAAGTCGGATTCAGCGTTATCCGATTTATGCGTGAGACCAGCAGCGGTGTCTTGCGCTCAGCGCGGCCAACCTGAGTGCGCCTACGCCATACTTCGGTACCGTCACTCATAAGCAAAACCTCTGCCCCAGCCACATTGACTGCAACCTGCGCCTGACCTAGATCATCGGCAAGCCAGCGCAAGCGTTCGAGGTTAACGGGCAACTGCTCACGTCGCTTCAGAGGCGAAACATTCAATTCGGTTAAGGTCGCAGCGCCGAGCACACCATCATCGTTAATACCGTGGCGCAGCTGGAAGGCTTTAAGTGCATCAACGGTGCCGTCATCGAACCGATTGCCTGATGGGACGCTGCCCGTGCTCGTTACAGTGTTATAGCCTTCGGCATTGAGCCGGGCACGTATGGCAGGAACACGAGGGTCTGTCTGACCGGGGTGCAAGGTTGGCCCGTCGGCAACAACCTGCCAGCTTGCTAAAGGCCTATCACGCAGCGCCGCATAGGCCGCACGCAGTTGCAGGTACTGCATGAGTTGTGGCCGCGCAGTTTTAAACGCCAACGAAGGGTCGCTCAGATTGGCGATGGCAGCAGGCATGATGGTGACATCTGCCTCTGGCCTTTTCGGCATATCGTCTGAACGCCACACGCTTTCCAGCTTATTCTGCGAGAACCGACCATAGTGCAGATCGTGCAGCGCCTGGAGATAGCTACGAGTCGTCAGGATATCAATACAAGCACGCAGCTTAGGGCTGGCATCCAGTGGCATGCTCGGAATGGGATAATCAGTGGGCGATAATCCGTCATCAGCTAATTGATTGATCTGTTCTAACAGCATCACCCGTGTGGCTTCATTTGGCCAAGCCAATTGCCCTGCAAGTGGTTTATAGAACGCGTGCAGTTGCTTTCTTGAAAAATCGTCTAGTCTTGTCGGCAGCGGTGCACAGCTCGTAGAAAGCGTATCTATAAGCACGCTCATGCCATCCGCCGGCTCTGACTCGAGTGGCGGCAAGCTCACTGCGTGACCGACAAATGGCACCAGAGAAAGCGCAAAGACCATGTAAACTGCTCGTTTTTTGATCAAGATACTGCTCCATCCTTAGCTATACAGATCCGCCACCTCTTATGTGGCCGAATAATAAGTATAAGCGAGTCATCGCAAGGTCGACGCCAGGATGCACAGAAGTAACAGTTCTAGAGGGGAAGCGTGTATGTCTGTATGGGTTCGTCGGCTCTGTTTAGCAGGGCTAATATCTTTCTGTGGCCCCGTTTTGGCGGCCTCCACTCAACCGGTAAAAAACCCGCTGGTTGCTCAGCTCACTAAAGTCGCTCCGGGCATCGATCAACAAGCTTTACGTCATGCCGTTGCCGCGATGCAATGTGCAGTCAATAACGGCGCCGCCAGCGCAAAAAGCTTGGCAGTTATCGATTATTCACAACCTTCATCCGCCAAGCGCCTATGGATATTCGACCTTAAACGTCAGAAATTAATCTTGCGTGACTATGTCGCTCACGGGCGCATGTCAGGTGAGAACATCGCCAGTCAGTTCTCCAATCGCCTAGGCAGCTTTCAAAGCAGTTTAGGGCTGTTTCGAACGGCTGAAAGCTACAGCGGCAAACACGGGCTTTCACTGCGCATGGATGGCCTAGAGCCGGGGCTGAATGACTTAGCCCGTGAGCGTGCCATTGTTATTCATGGTGCGAGCTACGTTGACCCTAATTTGATCCGTAGCCAAGGCCGTATTGGCCGTAGCTTAGGTTGCCCTGCAGTGCGCCCCGAAGTGGCGCGTATGGTGGTTAACAAGTTAAGTGGCGGCCAGTTCTTATTTGCCTGGCATCCCAAAGCGCGCTGGGCGCAACAGTCCGCCTATTTCAACTGTAAGCCACGCCAAGTCGCCGGCATTATCAGTAGTTTAGGCCCTCGCAGTTAATCTCTACGCCACAACCAAACAACAAAGGCAGACCCATGGGTCTGCCTTTGTTGTTTTAGATTAGCTTTGCCATATGGGGTTATTCGCTTACACCCATAAAGGCAGATATGCTGCCTTCCGCCCACGATATTCAGGGTTTTGTCCTACCTGTAACTGCGTGCTCTGGAAAAGGTCTGCAAATGCTTTGCTCGATAATATTGAACAGTCAGCCATTTCCAGCAGCGCAATCCCATGAAGTCGTCCCCTGGTGGAGCTTCACCAAACCAGTACTGGCTGGCGCAGCGCTCACACTCGTTCGCGATGGACTCATCCAGCTTGATGAGACTATCCCTGATACTCAGTTCAGCTTGCGACAGCTACTCAAACACCAAGCTGGGCTTGCGGACTACTCAGAGCTAACGGCGTATCACGCAGCGGTTGCCGATAGCCAATTACCTTGGTCTGCAGACGAAATGATGCGTCGTCTAGACGGTTCGAGATTGCGCTACACACCAGGGGCGGGCTGGAGATACTCCAATGTGGGCTACATGTTCGTTGCCCAACTGATCGAGCGAGTCACAGGATTGTGCATTGATGATGCACTGACCCAGCGTGTATTTACGCCCTTAGGTGTTTCCCATGTGCGGCTTGCAAAGAAGCAGGCGGATCTTGCCGGGGTATATCCGCCAACTCTCGCATCATATGACCCTGGCTGGGTCTACCACGGTTTATTGGTCGGCCCGCTTTCGCAAGCAACACTTCTGCTCGATGGGCTTTTGACTAAGGACTTGCTCCCTGATTCATTAGTGCAAGAGATGCAGGACTCAATTGTCCTTGGTGGCCCCCTATCCGGCAGACCTTGGGCCATACCTGGCTACGGACTGGGCTTGATGATTGGCAAAACTCACAGCGGACACCGCCTCGTTGGACATACCGGTGTAGGCCCTGAAGGGGTCATCGCGGTTTACCACTGCTCAAATGGCAGTAACCAGGCGACGTGCTCTGTTTTTGCTAAGGGTGGTGATGAGGGACGGGGTGAAACGCAGGTTCTCGACCAGCTCATAGCCGCTGTGGGCCCCTGCGCCTGAGGTTACATGCGAGTTGCTTGGGTGGGTGACGCTTCCCCCTCGCGCGCGTGAATATTCAGACTATTTGCGTGAACCCCGTTAAAGCTGAACTTTTCCGTGGCCCAAAGTAAAACCCCAGATCATTTACATGATCTGGGGTTTTGGTATAGGCGCTTGACGATGACCTACTCTCACATGGGGAAACCCCACACTACCATCGGCGATGCATCGTTTCACTACTGAGTTCGGGATGGGATCAGGTGGTTCCAATGCTCTATGGTCGTCAAGCAATTTGTTTGAAGCCTCGTCAGGGACGCTGCTTCGAATCGGGTATGTGATGTTTGTAGTCTTGCAAACTTTCGGTTTCATCAACTTCTGTTATGACACACAAACAGCAAATTGTTTGGGTGTTATATGGTCAAGCCTCACGGGCAATTAGTATGGGTTAGCTCAACGCCTCACAGCGCTTACACACCCCACCTATCAACGTCGTAGTCTTCGACGGCCCTTTAGGGAACTCAAGGTTCCAGTGAGATCTCATCTTAAGGCAAGTTTCCCGCTTAGATGCTTTCAGCGGTTATCTTTTCCGAACATAGCTACCCGGCAATGCCACTGGCGTGACAACCGGAACACCAGAGGTTCGTCCACTCCGGTCCTCTCGTACTAGGAGCAGCCCCTCTCAAATCTCAAACGTCCACGGCAGATAGGGACCGAACTGTCTCACGACGTTCTAAACCCAGCTCGCGTACCACTTTAAATGGCGAACAGCCATACCCTTGGGACCGGCTTCAGCCCCAGGATGTGATGAGCCGACATCGAGGTGCCAAACACCGCCGTCGATATGAACTCTTGGGCGGTATCAGCCTGTTATCCCCGGAGTACCTTTTATCCGTTGAGCGATGGCCCTTCCATACAGAACCACCGGATCACTAAGACCTACTTTCGTACCTGCTCGACGTGTCTGTCTCGCAGTCAAGCGCGCTTTTGCCTTTATACTCTACGACCGATTTCCGACCGGTCTGAGCGCACCTTCGTACTCCTCCGTTACTCTTTAGGAGGAGACCGCCCCAGTCAAACTACCCACCATACACTGTCCTCGATCCGGATGACGGACCAGAGTTAGAACCTCAAGGTTACCAGGGTGGTATTTCAAGGTTGGCTCCACGCGAACTGGCGTCCACGCTTCAAAGCCTCCCACCTATCCTACACAAGTAAACTCAAAGTCCAGTGCAAAGCTATAGTAAAGGTTCACGGGGTCTTTCCGTCTAGCCGCGGATACACTGCATCTTCACAGCGATTTCAATTTCACTGAGTCTCGGGTGGAGACAGCGCCGCCATCGTTACGCCATTCGTGCAGGTCGGAACTTACCCGACAAGGAATTTCGCTACCTTAGGACCGTTATAGTTACGGCCGCCGTTTACCGGGGCTTCGATCAAGAGCTTCGCGTTAGCTAACCCCATCAATTAACCTTCCGGCACCGGGCAGGCGTCACACCCTATACGTCCACTTTCGTGTTTGCAGAGTGCTGTGTTTTTAATAAACAGTCGCAGCGGCCTGGTATCTTCGACCGGCATGTGCTTACGGGGTAAACCCTTCACACTCACCGGCGCACCTTCTCCCGAAGTTACGGTGCCATTTTGCCTAGTTCCTTCACCCGAGTTCTCTCAAGCGCCTTGGTATTCTCTACCTAACCACCTGTGTCGGTTTGGGGTACGGTTCCTAATTACCTGAAGCTTAGAAGCTTTTCCTGGAAGCATGGCATCAACCACTTCATCGTCTAAAAGACAACTCGTCATCAGTTCTCGGCCTTAAGATCCCGGATTTACCTAAGATCTCAGCCTACCACCTTAAACACGGACAACCAACGCCGTGCTGGCCTAGCCTTCTCCGTCCCTCCATCGCAGTAATTAGAAGTACGGGAATATTAACCCGTTTCCCATCGATTACGCATTTCTGCCTCACCTTAGGGGCCGACTCACCCTGCGTCGATTAACGTTGCGCAGGAAACCTTGGTCTTTCGGCGTGCGAGTTTTTCACTCGCATTGTCGTTACTCATGTCAGCATTCGCACTTCTGATACCTCCAGCAAGCTTCTCAACTCACCTTCACAGGCTTACAGAACGCTCCTCTACCGCTCATCCAAAGGATGAACCCGTAGCTTCGGTGTATGGTTTGAGCCCCGTTACATCTTCCGCGCAGGCCGACTCGACTAGTGAGCTATTACGCTTTCTTTAAAGGGTGGCTGCTTCTAAGCCAACCTCCTAGCTGTCTAAGCCTTCCCACATCGTTTCCCACTTAACCATAACTTTGGGACCTTAGCTGACGGTCTGGGTTGTTTCCCTTTTCACGACGGACGTTAGCACCCGCCGTGTGTCTCCCGTGCTGACACTTGCTGGTATTCGGAGTTTGCATCGGTTTGGTAAGTCGGGATGACCCCCTAGCCGAAACAGTGCTCTACCCCCAGCAGTGATACACGAGGCGCTACCTAAATAGCTTTCGAGGAGAACCAGCTATCTCCGAGCTTGATTAGCCTTTCACTCCGATCCACAGGTCATCCGCTAACTTTTCAACGGTAGTCGGTTCGGTCCTCCAGTTAGTGTTACCCAACCTTCAACCTGCCCATGGATAGATCGCCCGGTTTCGGGTCTATTCCCAGCGACTAAACGCCCTATTAAGACTCGCTTTCGCTACGCCTCCCCTATTCGGTTAAGCTTGCCACTGAAAATAAGTCGCTGACCCATTATACAAAAGGTACGCAGTCACAGAACAAAGTCTGCTCCCACTGCTTGTACGCATACGGTTTCAGGATCTATTTCACTCCCCTCTCCGGGGTTCTTTTCGCCTTTCCCTCACGGTACTAGTTCACTATCGGTCAGTCAGTAGTATTTAGCCTTGGAGGATGGTCCCCCCATATTCAGACAAAGTTTCTCGTGCTCCGTCCTACTCGATTTCATTGATAAGAGATTTTCGCGTACAGGGCTATCACCCACTATGGCCGCACTTTCCAGAGCGTTCCGCTAATCTCAAATCAACTTAAGGGCTAGTCCCCGTTCGCTCGCCACTACTAAGGGAATCTCGGTTGATTTCTATTCCTCAGGGTACTTAGATGTTTCAGTTCCCCTGGTTCGCCTCTTACACCTATGTATTCAGTGCAAGATACCTAACTTATGTTAGGTGGGTTCCCCCATTCAGACATCTCCGGATCAAAGGTTATTTGCCACCTCCCCGAAGCTTTTCGCAGGCTATCACGTCTTTCATCGCCTCTGACTGCCAAGGCATCCACCGTATGCGCTTCTTCACTTGACCATATAACCCCAAGCAATCTGGTTATTGTCTATAACGTGAAGTAGACATTCGCCGAAAATTTGCAATTGAGAACTACAAATTTTACCTTGACCAAATTAATTACCAGTGAAAGTAATCAATTAGTCACTTCTATCACATACCCAAATTTTTAAAGAACGATTTTCTTTCTAGTCAAAGACCAGAAATCAACATTCAGCTACCAGCGGTAGGAATGCTCATTTCTGAACACTAACAAATCAATCAAGCAATGCTTACAGCTGTAAAGTGGTGGAGCCAAGCGGGATCGAACCGCTGACCTCCTGCGTGCAAGGCAGGCGCTCTCCCAGCTGAGCTATGGCCCCATTTTACCGACATCAAACCTTCACACTTAAGCGCTGATTTGATGACCGCTATTTCATTCAGAACAAGGCTGAAGGAAATTGGTGGGTCTGGGCAGATTCGAACTGCCGACCTCACCCTTATCAGGGGTGCGCTCTAACCAACTGAGCTACAGACCCAAATCGGGCTTCCAAAGCATAAAGCTGCTTTTAATCGTCTTCTTCAATGAATCAAGCAATTCGTGTGGGAGCTTATAAGGAAGCTGATGTCGTCGATTAAGGAGGTGATCCAGCCGCAGGTTCCCCTACGGCTACCTTGTTACGACTTCACCCCAGTCATGAATCACACCGTGGTAACCGTCCTCCCGAAGGTTAGACTAGCTACTTCTGGTGCAACCCACTCCCATGGTGTGACGGGCGGTGTGTACAAGGCCCGGGAACGTATTCACCGTGACATTCTGATTCACGATTACTAGCGATTCCGACTTCACGCAGTCGAGTTGCAGACTGCGATCCGGACTACGATCGGTTTTATGGGATTAGCTCCACCTCGCGGCTTGGCAACCCTTTGTACCGACCATTGTAGCACGTGTGTAGCCCTGGCCGTAAGGGCCATGATGACTTGACGTCATCCCCACCTTCCTCCGGTTTGTCACCGGCAGTCTCCTTAGAGTTCCCACCATAACGTGCTGGTAACTAAGGACAAGGGTTGCGCTCGTTACGGGACTTAACCCAACATCTCACGACACGAGCTGACGACAGCCATGCAGCACCTGTGTCTGAGTTCCCGAAGGCACCAATCTATCTCTAGAAAGTTCTCAGCATGTCAAGGCCAGGTAAGGTTCTTCGCGTTGCTTCGAATTAAACCACATGCTCCACCGCTTGTGCGGGCCCCCGTCAATTCATTTGAGTTTTAACCTTGCGGCCGTACTCCCCAGGCGGTCAACTTAATGCGTTAGCTGCGCCACTAAATTCTCAAGGAATCCAACGGCTAGTTGACATCGTTTACGGCGTGGACTACCAGGGTATCTAATCCTGTTTGCTCCCCACGCTTTCGCACCTCAGCGTCAGTATCAGTCCAGGTGGTCGCCTTCGCCACTGGTGTTCCTTCCTATATCTACGCATTTCACCGCTACACAGGAAATTCCACCACCCTCTACTGTACTCTAGCTTGCCAGTTTTGGATGCAGTTCCCAGGTTGAGCCCGGGGCTTTCACATCCAACTTAACAAACCGCCTACGCGCGCTTTACGCCCAGTAATTCCGATTAACGCTTGCACCCTCTGTATTACCGCGGCTGCTGGCACAGAGTTAGCCGGTGCTTATTCTGTCGGTAACGTCAAAACAGCAAAGTATTAATTTACTGCCCTTCCTCCCAACTTAAAGTGCTTTACAATCCGAAGACCTTCTTCACACACGCGGCATGGCTGGATCAGGCTTTCGCCCATTGTCCAATATTCCCCACTGCTGCCTCCCGTAGGAGTCTGGACCGTGTCTCAGTTCCAGTGTGACTGATCATCCTCTCAGACCAGTTACGGATCGTCGCCTTGGTGAGCCATTACCTCACCAACTAGCTAATCCGACCTAGGCTCATCTAATAGCGTGAGGTCCGAAGATCCCCCACTTTCTCCCGTAGGACGTATGCGGTATTAGCGTCCGTTTCCGAACGTTATCCCCCACTACTAGGCAGATTCCTAGGCATTACTCACCCGTCCGCCGCTCGTCAGCAGAGTAGCAAGCTACTC